>JAPKAY010000010.1 GCA_028825045.1 Halioglobus sp. | reverse complement strand
AAAAGCGTGGATACAATGCGATTCCCTGGGGGCTGGGCCGTAACGCTTCAAATGTCCGTTCCCAAAATATTGACGACTTCCTGGCCCATCGTGCGGCCACTGAGGACGCGATAGCGGTGCGCATAGAGCAAGAATTCATCGCCAGTGGGCGCAAGTTAACGCTGATTGGTTGGAGCCTCGGGGGGTTGTATGCGGTAGCGCTGGCGCATCGATTTCCACAATGGATTCGTCAAGTGATCACTCTGGGTACACCCTACGGCGATCCGCGGGGCACCGCCGTTTACAGTGTGATGGAGAGGATATATAACAATGCTGTGGAGGAAGAGGCGCTGGAACGCTGGGTTGCGCATACCTACAGCGGCGGCACTCTGCGTGTTCCCGTATTGGCACTCTACAGCGAGTCAGACGGTATCGTCGGAGCGGGCATAGCCAAATGTCAGGGTGACCCACGGTATGTAACTAACATGGCGGTGGTCGCCAGCCATGTGGGTTTTCCGTTTAATCCACTGGTATTCGCAGTGGTGGCGAATCACCTTGTGGAACCCCAGGATCGCTGGGCGTTATGCCGTAGCCAATATATCCGGCCGCTGGTGAGAGTGGTTGCTGAAAGTTAAAATAGTCGTCGCTGTGCCAGTTTGGAAAGCAAAGCTGTATTAGGGCGCCTTTGGTAACAGTGGCGTGTGCTAGTTAGCGCTCCGCACCAGTTTGGAATCTTCCGCGCTAGGGTTTTTTGGCGTGGGGATCTGGGGGTTGAACCCGGCAAAATGCTCACCGCAGTGTTGCGATTTTCTGTCGCTAGCGTTGCTCGTTTCGCGAGTAAATTTGATACTGCGTAAAAAATCCACGAGGCTCGCTTTGCCTTCATCCAATCTTTTCATGGGTTATCCAAATTCACATCTAATGTGCGTCTCTCACCCCTAGTATAGTGGCCTGTGGACACCATGGGACGTAAAAAGTACCTGAGAATTATGTGAACTTTGTCCGTGAGGTGAACGCTGGGCTATAATCCGGCGCCTGTTACGGGCATGTGCTTATTAGCGGGCAGTAACTCCGATGGCCGGTTGCCCGGGGTGGTAGCCAGATTTAGATAGCCCATATCAGAGCGGGAGGCCGTGGCGCGCTTCCACCAACAGAGCGGTTGCAAACCGATACCGTTGAACCATTCTGGCAGTTGCTGAGCGCGCTGCTGGGCCAGATGTAGATCCAGGGAGAAGTACCCATGTTGCAAGGCCTCGAACGACTGTCGAGTGATCTGATTCTCGGATTGTCTGACGCCTGTCGCGCCGATCCGAATCCCAACAAGGTGAATCTGACGGTCGGTATTTACATGAATGAAGAGGGTGTATGTCCGGTATTTGAGGCCGTGCAGCTGGCTCAGCGAGCTATCGTAGACGAGGAGATGACCAAGGCCTATCTCCCCGCTGCGGGCGATGCACAGTTTAATACCGGTATTCAGCGCCTGACGCTTGGCGCTGACAGTACCGCCCTCTCTGATGGCCGAGTCAGCAGCATACAGACGCCCGGTGGTTGCGGTGGCCTGCGCATCGGCGCCGAGATTATTCAAGCGGCCTCGCCGGGCGCGACGGTCTGGATTTCGGACCCCACCTGGCCCGTGCATATCCCACTGCTGGGCAGTGTCGGGCTACAACTCCAGAGCTACCGCTATTACGACCCGGCCAGTCACGGCGTGAACTTCGATGGCATGGTGGCAGACCTGAAAAATGCCAGGGCGGGCGATGTGGTGTTGTTGCACGGTTGCTGTCACAACCCCTGTGGTGCCGATTTGTCATTGGCCCAATGGGCGATCGTCGCGGATATGCTCGAGCAACAAGGCCTCACACCCTTTGTTGATATCGCCTACCAGGGTTTGGGTGATGGTTTGGACGAGGACGCAGCCGGTTTGCGTCTGCTCATTTCGCGATTGCCCGAAGTGATCGTGGCGGCTTCCTGTTCCAAAAATCTTGGCCTGTATCGGGAGCGCACCGGTGCTACCATTTTTGTTTGTCGGGACGAGGCTAATGCCAGTGCTATTTTGACTCAGGCGCAGGCAGCGGCGCGACGTGTGTATTCAATGCCGCCGGCCCACGGTGCCCTGGTGGCAGGTCGCGTTCTGACAGACGATAATCTGGGTGTAATCTGGCGCACTGAATTGTCCGCCATGTGTCAGCGCATTAATGGTTTGCGCACAAATCTGCGTCGGGCGCTGGAAGCAGCCTGCGGCCAGGATTTCGCTTTCATCGAGCGGGAAAAGGGGATGTTTTCCTTTCTAGGTCTTAGTGCAGAGCAAGCGGTGCGGCTGCGCAAGGAGTTTGGCGTGTACATGTTGGATTCTTCACGGATTAATGTGGCTGGAATCAATGCACGTAATATCGACTACGTCGCACAGTCAGTGTCGAAAGTGCTTTAGAGTGGTGGGTACTGTCGAGATGGGGCTTTGGATCTCCCCGCTCGGGGCGGCGCACGCTAACAAGCCTCAAATACAGTCTCCAAATAGTAATCGACTACAGTAGCCGGGTAGCCGATCAGTTCAACCAGCCGTCGATAACATTCAGTCTGATCTGCTCCGCGTTCCTTCCATACCGGTATACGTTTGACCATGGTTTCAACGGCTTCCCGCGGCGTGATAATCCAGGTGTCCTGATCTACTTCCCCGAAAAAGAAATCTGCTGGACAGACACTCATGGCCTGGGGCTTCATATAAAGCGCCAGCGTTAATACCTGGCGCGCACCTTTCTCCGCAATATATTGAGTGAGGAATTGCATGGTTCCGCCGCGATCCCCCAGGTCGTCCACTATCAGTACAATATGATCGTTGATATCGATAGACACGTCCTGTTTGACCAGGGGACTTTCGTAGCGCTCGTTGGGCCCCTTGTATAAGGAGATACCGACGCTGCCAAATTCGATTTGCGGCGTGCCTGGTGGACCTCCTTGTACCAGATGGTCGTAGAGCAGGATCCCTGGCAGTAAACCACCCATGGTGGCCATCAGTGCCTTGGTGATGGGTTCGCCTGCGGGCATCTGTTTGTTTTGATAGAGATGTACCTGCTGCGCCAGAGCGAATACGGCCATCGCCTCAACGGCATCGGGGACCAACAGAAAGCTCAGTTCGTCATCGGGCACAGATACGCCCTGCGGATTGCGCCAGAAATTGAGGTCGATTTCACTCGCTGGACAGTGTATCTGTTGGTGGTAGCTGCTCATTGTGTCTCCGTTGGTGGCTGTCGTTGCTGCTTGTGCGAATTCTCGCTGCGCAGCTCGTTGGGTTGCACTTGGCTATTGTAGCGACAATCTCTGGCTTTCGGAGGCTGGCTTGCCGTCGGTCTGCGTTTCACACAGTCACTAATCAGTTTCGTCCTCGAGCGCCGTCCAGCGTTCAAAGGTTGATTCCATTGCAGTTTGTACGCTGGCGAGATCATCCAGTATCGCCTGCACCTGGGCGTGGTCCCCCTGATAAAAACCGGGCTGCGCTATGGTCTCTTCGAGCTTCCCCTGGCGTTGCTCCAGTTTTTCAATCACAGCGGGTAAGCTGTCCAACTCGCGCTGCTGTTTGTAGGATAGCTTGCTCTTTTTGGTGACAGCTGTGTTCGTCACGGAAGCATTCGTCTGCTGGTGCGGTGGTGTTGTCGTTTGTGCCGTGCCCCCCCCGAGGCTGCCTCCGCGCGCCTCCCAATCGCTATAGCCACCAGCTTGTTCACTGACCGCGCCATCGCCTTCCAGTATCAGCAGGCTGGTGACCACGTTGTCCATAAAATCCCGGTCGTGGCTTACCAATAGTACGGTACCCTCAAAGGACAACAAAATCTCCTCCAGTAGTTCCAGCGTTTCGATATCCAGATCATTGGTGGGCTCGTCGAGAACCAGTAGGTTGGCAGGTTTGCTGAACAATCGAGCGAGAATGGCGCGGTTCTGTTCGCCTCCGGAGAGGGCTTTCACCGGAGTGCGCACTCGCTCGGGGCTGAACAGGAAATCACCCAGATAGGAAATCGCGTGGCGGCGCTTGCCGTTGATTTCGATAAAATCCTGACCGCCACACACGTTGTCTATCAGGTTTTGTTGCGGGTCCAGCTGATCTCTCAATTGGTCGGAATAGGCAACTTCCAGTTTGCTGCCGAAGGAGATTTTCCCTGCGTCGGGCTCAAGCTGGCCCAGCAAGAGTTTTACCAGGGTGGATTTTCCGGCACCGTTGGGCCCGACGATACCGACGCGATCACCCCGTTGGATGATGGTGGAGACGTCAGCCAGAACATGCAGATCCCCGAAATGCTTTTCCACATGCTCGAGCTCGGCGACAATTTTTCCAGACCGGCTGGCGCTTTCAACACCAAAATTGGCACTTCCCGTGCGTTCGCGTCGGCTCTGGCGTTCGTTGCGCATGGTCTCGAGCGCACGTACACGGCCCTCGTTGCGGGTGCGCCGGGCTTTAATGCCCTGGCGAATCCACACCTCTTCCTGGGCCAGTTTTTTGTCAAACAGGTCGTTGGCCCTATCTTCTGCCAGCAATTGTTGTTCCCGGTGACGCAGGAATCCCTGGTAGTCACCGCGCCACTGGGTGAGGTGCCCTCGATCGAGTTCAGCAATACTGTTGGCCACATTTTGCAGAAAGCGCCGATCGTGCGTGATGAGAATGATTGCGCCTGAGAAATTAGCCAATTGTTCTTCCAGCCAACGAATAGCGGGAATATCCAGATGGTTCGTGGGTTCATCCAGCAACAGGATATCCGGTTGGCTTACCAGTGCCTGCGCCAGGGCGACACGTCGTCGCCAGCCGCCGGAAAGCTCTCCCATGGCGGCTTCTGCGGGCAGCTGTAGTTGGCTGATGGTGGTTTCAACCCGTTGCTGCAGCTGCCAGCCATCGGCGGCTTCCAGCTGCTGCTGGACGCGCGACAAATCAGCAAGGTCCGCCGGCGGATCTGCCTGTAGTAAATGGTGATATTCGCTTACAAGGCGCCCGGCATCCGCCAGACCCGCGGCGACCGCGTCAAAAACGGTGACCTCATCTGCCTCGGGCAGCGTTTGTTGCAGTCTGGCAATGCGGACTCCGGGGCGAATCCAGCGCTCTCCGGAATCTGGATTAAGCTCTCCTGCGAGCAATTTGAGGAGGGTTGTCTTCCCGGCGCCGTTGCGGCCCAGCAACCCGAGTTTTTCACCGCGTGTGATATTAAGACTCACGGCGTCCAGCAGAACCTGGGTGCCGTATTGCAGGTGAACGGAGTCAAGTTTTAGTAGTGGCATGGTAGGTAGCGGCAAGTTTGTGGACGCGCATTCTACGCCAGCATGGCGCACCTTGGCCACAAGTTGACACGCGGTGTAGTCAATGCGACCCGGACGATAAGCAGGTAGTAGCGACGGAATTTGCCGCCAATTCGGCTATTATAGGGGGATGGCGAGTTAAGATCGGGACACTATGACAAACACTGAACGAAACCACTACGACCGGCAGGTAGCAACATGGTTGATATTCTGCGCGGCGGTGATCTTTGGCATGATTATGCTTGGCGGGGTCACCCGGCTCACGCATTCGGGATTATCCATGGTGGAGTGGAAACCGCTGGTAGGCGCGATCCCGCCATTGACTGAGCAGGATTGGCTGCAGACCTTTGAGAAGTACAAACAGTTCCCTGAGTACCAAAAGGTTAACCAGGGAATGAGCCTTGAGGGGTTCAAAACCATCTTTATGTATGAGTATTTGCACCGACTGTTGGGGCGTTTGATCGGCGTTATCTTTGCAGTGCCTCTACTCTACTTTGCGGTGCGTGGCCGGCTTCGGCCAGGGCTCGCGCCCGGACTGGTCACCCTGTTATTTTTAGGTGGTTTTCAGGGCCTGTTAGGTTGGTACATGGTAAAAAGCGGGCTGGTGGATAACCCCCGGGTGAGCCAATACCGACTGACGGCGCATTTGGGGGTGGCAGTGGCCATCTACGCCTACATGGTTTGGTTAGCCTTCGATCTGCTGTTTACGCCGGCAGAAAGGGTTGGTACGCGACGTCGCCCTCATGCGCGCTGGGCGCTAGTGCTGGTGGGCCTGGTGTTTTTAATGATTCTCTCCGGCGGCCTGGTGGCTGGCACCCGCGCGGGTCTTGTCTACCCGACCTGGCCGCTGATGGGTGATTCCTTTGTGCCGCCCGGTCTCTATGCTACTTCACCGGCCTGGTTGGCGATGTTTGAAGACGTCACCACGATCCAGTTTAACCATCGCCTCTTTGCCTATGGTCTATTCGTGGTGTTGAATATTTTTGCCTTTGCGGTTTATCGCAGTGCGTCTATGGGGAAAGAAAAACTGGGTGTTGGTCTATTGATAACGGCTTTATTTGTGCAAGTGGCTATGGGCATCAGTACGCTGTTGCTGCATGTGCCGGTTTGGCTTGCTACCGCGCACCAGGGCGGCGCGGTAGTGTTACTGACTGCTGTGCTATATCTAAGCCACGTCGTGCGGAGTCAGTAACCTGAAGATGATCACGGACAGGCGCTGTCGATGGGCACTCCGCTGTGTGGACGGCACGACCTGACTGGATGGCCTTCAGAAGGATGCTATAGGGAGAGTGCGCAGATTCGGCTCATATGACTGAAGCCTATGGCCGACTCTTCATGCCAGTGGTTGAAAGTGGCCTGGATCTTTTGCATATCGCGCTTGCTGGTGGGATTGTCAGCGATGTCCAGGCCACTGTGTTGCAGACAGCGGACGACATCAGCGGTAACGATAAAAGTATCTTTCCCCATATTACGCAGTAGGCGTTGTCCGGTCATACCACCCAGACGGCTTCCGCGCTTCTTTAACAGCGAAAAAAGTTCGATCAATTCCTGCGTGGGCCAGCGGCTAATGAATTTGCCAAAGCTGCCATGTTCATGGGTGATGTCGAGAATGAACTGCGCGTTGGCTTGAACGCCTAGTACCTTTTGTCGATTGCGAATGATGCGTGGGTTCTGCGCAAATCGATCAATTTGATCGGGGCTGAGCATGACGATCTTCTGTGGCGGGAAACCGAAGAAGACGTCCTCGAAATCATCCCATTTGTTATCCACCACGCGCCACACGAAGCCCGCCTGAAAGACACAGCGGGTCATCTGGGCCAGCCAGCGATCGTCCTTGCTCTGGGAAAGTGCTCTGGCGCTGCGCACCCGCGGCAGGTAACTATTGAGTAGGGATTTTCCACCATGGCGATCGCAGGCGCGTTGATAAATGGAATCGAATGACTTCAATTAGTTGTGGCTGCCGTCGCACAGTGGTTGATCGGCGGTGGATTTACAGCCGCAGAAAAAAATCTTGCCGTCCGTCTTTGCTTCAAAGCGCACAGGCGAAAATCCGGTGTTCATGTGCGAGCCATCGCAGAAGGGCTGACTGGCACTGAGGCCGCAGGCACACCAGAAATAGGCGTTCCCTGTTTTGACCTGGACGCCGTAGGGGGTGTCCGATGCGCGCTTGGGTTTATCCATAATCAGGTTCCTTTTGCTGTGTATTACTGCGTTGTCGGGGCGTTGATCATCTGAGCCGCGAAACTCAGTTTAGGTCAAATACACGACGCCGTCACGGGGACCCTGTTGTTGGCGCGGTTTGAAATTGTCACAATAATGGCGAGTGTTACTGGACTACTCTATAGGCCAGCAGGACATTGCCGGGTAGTTGACCGAACATTGAATAGCCCGATTGCACATACAGCCAGCCACCCGCTAACACCTGTCCACCGACATCAATGGCTCCACCGTGGCCTTCAATACCGTTTACAGCGTCAAATGGATGCGCTGTATTCACCTCCCAGAGAATATCACCAGTTTCAATGTCGTACGCCCGTAGTTTGCCGTCCAGTCCAGCGCTGAAGGCGAGTTCCGGGGTGGCCATGGCGGCCGCTGACAAGCCGTAGTAGAAGGAGCAGCGGTATAAGTCCGCCAGATCAGGCGACTCGCTGGCGCGAAGATTTTCGAGGCCGATCAACGGTTTGTTTTTATCCTCGATATCGCAACCGCGTTCCACTGTTTGTTGCCAGAGCCTTTCGCCACTGGCAAGGTCCAGCGCATACAGCCCTGGCTGCGGTGTATAGCCAGGCTTATCCCGTTCTGGATCAGCCACGGGTACTATCAGCCGCTGACCTGACACGGCCATTCCCCAATGGATGCCACCATTGGTAGTGCCAAGGCTGACGCGTTGGCGCCAGAGCACTTGACCGTTTTTGTCGTCCGTATCGGGGTTGAGTGCAAACACCTCACCGGACTTTTGTCCTGCCAGCAGCACTTGTGATCCATCGGCCTGTTTTGCAATGATGACCGATGCGCCAAAATCAAAATCTTCACCAGGATCGGTTGGGCAGTTGGCGCCGCCATTCAGGCAGGCCGCGTTCCAAACATCATCGGTGGTTGCCTGGAAGCGCCAGACGCGTTCACCGCTATCCATGTTCAGCGCAATGATGGCATCGGAGGTATCTGTTGCCGGGCGTGTGAGGTTCTCACCGGTGCCGATGTAGATTCGATTCCGTTTGGCGTCGACTGCCGGGGTGGTCCACACGGCTGCCCCGGAGGGCCCGTATTGTTCACGGCCGGCCGTGTTTAGGCCTTGCAATACGGCGTCGCCGGTTGCATGCCATTCCCATAGGGACTCTCCGCTGCTGGCATCCAGCGCAATGACGCCGCCGTGGGAGGTGCAGCAAATATGGTTGGGGCTGCCAGCTGCAGCGACCTCATAAGAGGAGATTGGGACGAACAAGCGGTTGTTGTGATAACTGATTGAACCGGTAATGATGGAGGTATCGAACAGTCGGGTGGATCGTTGCCATACAATCTCGAGGCTGCCGGGATCGACTGCAAAAACAGATGCCACTGAATCGGCGAAGATCAGGCGCTTATCGCCGCTCGGCAGAGTTATCACGGTAATGGCCGATCGGATACCGCTAAAGACCTTGGTATGTGCTCTGATGCACCCGGAGTTCCTGTCCAGCGCATACAGCATGCCGGTCTTGTCTCCCAAGTACAGCGTGTCACCGATAATGGCAGGCTGCGAGCGCATGTCCGTCACTCTGGGAAAGGCCAGGCTCCATGCCAGCTTTAATGTCCCCACGTTGTCGCGGTTGATGCCTGCGTTCTTGCTGTCTACAAATCGTCGATTATGCGGCCCTAGCCCCCAGTCACTTACGTAGTCCGTGGCGGTATCCGCAGCGGGCTCGGTGCAACGGTTTTGCGCTATCCAATCATAGGTATTCTGAGCGCTGCCGGCGAGATAGGTGGCAATGAGGAAGCGCTCCTGCTGGCGTAAATGGGCGGCCATGGGCTGCATCTTGCCAAACTCCATGGCGACAATGATGCTCTCTTTAGAAAAGCCTGAAAGTGTCGCTCGGGTAGGTGCGTGCATGGCCGGATTATCGTGGCAATTAGCGCAGTGCTGGTCGAATAAACGCCCGCCAAAGTATTCAAGTGGAAGCTTGTCGGCGTGGCGAATTACGAGTGACTGCAGCGTTTTCTGTGGTGAATCCATGAACATCAGTCCCGCGGCTGCCAGAGCCACAGTCATGACAATCAAGAGCATTACCATGCCGAAGAATTTTTTCATGCTACGTTTTTTTTGAGAAAATGTGGGTACCATTATAGCCATCTAGGTGGCCTACAAGTACATGTAGACGAATCGGGCAATAGAGCAGTTTAAAATTTCGTGTCAAGGCGGAGGCAGAGACGTGTGACCATCGCTGGTACCCGCCTCAGCCTCCTTCAGTCTATACACCGTGCTAAAGATGCCGAACCAGCACTAGATATCTCCATCACAGGGTGATGATGCATGCTATGACTTTGGGTGGGACAGCGAGCAGTTGGTTTTCAACATCAACCGCTTAAACACCACCGCGTTGTGGTCGGTATCGTCGCGCGTGGGCTCCTCTGCCAAGTCAATATTTGGAAAGCGTTTGAACAGTTCAGATATCGTGAGATAGAGCTGACGCTTGGCCAGCGCGGCACCAATACAAAAACGTGGGCCGTAGCCGAACAGGGCATCCGGTTCGAAAACTCGTTCTACATCAAATTGTTCAGGATTCTCGAAGTAGCTTGGATCGTGATCTTTAAGGTGTGGCATCATCAGAACCATGACGCCCTTGCGCAGTTTCTCACCCATAAATTCCATGTCCCGGGGAGCGTAGCGGGCAAAACCCATTTTGGATGAGACGCCCCAGCGGTTGATCTCGCAAAATGCATTGGTAAAGCTTTCTGGTGTCGCCAGGGCCTTGTCGATTTGGTCCCTGTTATTTTTGAGCAGGGCATACACGGACCACTGCTGGGCGACCAGGGTAGTGTCGGCGCCGGCGCCGATCAAGGCCAGTATCAGCGTGATGATATCCCCTTCTTCAAACCCTTCATTCTCCGCTTCGATGCGCAACAAAGTGCTGAGAAAATCGTCCTGCACGGGAGCGCTGCGGCGTTCAGCAATGACTTCCTTGATAATATCAATGGCCTGGTTGCTGTCCTGACGGGCGCTCTCGCGCTGCTCGTCGGAAATGGTGGGGTTCCAGGTTTCTGTAAATGTCATGATGACCTGCTTTATCTGCGGCCAGTATTTTTCTGGAATTCCCACCATTCGGGTGATGGATATAAAAGGGATGTGGAACGCGATTTTCTCAATGTAATCGAATTCCTCAGGCTCACCCAAATCCTCGAACAGCTTGCGAATCTCGGGCTCGATCTTCGCCTGAATTTTGTCCACAACGTTGCGTGAGAATGCCGGCGCCGTGACACGGCGTACCAGGCGGTGGTGATCGTGATCAGCCAGCAAACTGTGGCCGATCAGGGCGCGCTCGAAATTACTCCACTCCTCCTCAGGTGGTCTGGGCGGTGCAAACTCCCAATCGTAAAAGTCGGAGGACAGGGGTTCGGTTTTCCAGCAGGCCATGATGTCGTCCATGCGCGTCATCATCCAGGCTTGCCAGGGTTCGTACCAGACCATAGGCCCGCGCTCAGCGAGGGCCAGGCACTGTGAAACAGGGTCCAACATGTACTCCGCAGAGTGGGGATTAAACACCTCTCCAATCGGGGGTAAATTCTTTGCTGGCTCGGTCATGGCTTTCTCCTAAACACTTGCGGCAGGTATGCTGCCAGTGTGATTTCTCAGATGGGGGAGCATGGTAGCAATTTTTTAAAAGGTATACATCTGTATACTTTTAAGCCGCGTTACAAAATTTATGCGGGTTCCAGGGGAAATCGCCAGCTACCGACGTCAAACACAAGGTAAACTACTGATTTTGAGCATGCAGCCCCGCAATTCGATGGAACTCATAGTTTTCGATCTGGACGGCACCCTGTTGGACAGCAAGTCCCAGGTGTCTGCGCACACCGGTGATACGTTGCAGCAGCTGCATCGACGCGGCATCGCCTATACGGTCGCCACTGGCCGAACACTCCATGGTGCGCGGGATCTGCTGACTGGGCACCGCTTTACGCTGCCGCACATATACAAAAATGGCGTCATGATCTGGCGGCCCCAAAGTGATAGCTTCAGCCACCGAAATCTACTCACCAACCCGGAGATTCGCCAAGTGGTGGAGGCCTTCATGCGAGCGGAGGTCACCCCGTTCATTTTTACGCTGGAATCTGGCAACCAACACGTGGTGTACCACCCACCTTTGCAGAACGCCGCCGAGCGCCGTTTGTCCACTCTGTTCGCCCAGGAGCGCGGGATGGCGCTGCTGCCAATAGAGGAACTTCCCGCGCAAGCGGATATAAGCAATATAAGTGCGCTGGGCTCACGCACAGCAATTGATTCAGTGGCGCAACTGGTCCAGGGAGAAGATCACCTGGTGGCCTATGCCGGCGCAGCCCTGGAGGGTGATAGCTTGTATTGGATAGACGTACATCACAGCGCCGCGAGCAAGGGCAATGCTATTGCCACGCTGAAACAGGATTTAGGTGTTACTAAGGTAATTTGTTTCGGCGATAGCGAGAATGACCTGAGCATGTTCGCGATGGCAGATGAAAGTTATGCGCCGCGCAATGCAAAAGAGACAGTGCAGGCCAAAGCTACCGCGGTGATAGGCCACCATAATGAAGACGGTATTTCCCGGTTTTTGCGCGATCGCTTTAACCTGTAACACGGTGTATGTAACGAGTACTTAATGTTGCAGCTATTACCCATCATTGAGTGTTTAAAGCCGCTTATGCGGACACCACCAGGCAATTGCCTGAAGATATTTTGATCAGCGGCTTTCTGTTAGACAAAAGATTCGGTAGCTTCGGCGGATGATTGCAGTTCACGCCTGTCGAGATACTCGTTGAATATCAGTACGCAGAGAAAGAGCAGACCGGGAACGATTTGTATGCCGAGTCTGCCCACAGCAGCAAAGTTTGATGCCCCCCATCCAAAACCCGTGAACAAAAACAAATAGATATAGGAACCGGCAGCAATACCCAGGGCAAGGCTGAGGCCCAGGAATTTCTTCGTCATCGTACCCGGCAGAAGCAAGCCCAGTGGAATGATCGCCAGCAGGAGGTAGCCAAATAGGTGCCAGTTGTCATGTAGCCAGATCACCTTCACTGTGCCAACGAGTCCAGCGATATGAAGACTTGGCGCTAGTCCCTCAATCGTATAACCGGCGATAACGGTGTCCTTTGACACCAGAATCAGGAGCAGAACCAAGATGACTGTGACCAGGGCAAAGAGTTTGGCCGCCTGACGTCGCGTCATGAGCGCCACCGCCAGAGCTGGGATCAGGGTGAGTGCCCACACAAAACCTTCCGATTTGATGGTTGAACACAATACTGCGAAAAGTATCACCAAAAAGCCCTGCCACCGCTGCTGCGTGGTGACCCAGCTCTGAAAAGCCATTAAAGCACCACAGTAGGCAGCCCCCAGAAACAGGTCAGCGTACCCCGCCAAGGCTACATGAGTATTAATCAGAGGCATCGATTGCAACAAATATGTGGCAACTATTGCGAGCAGTGGGTTGACGCCAGCAAAACGCAACTGACCATAGAGTGCGGTTCCCAATGCTAGTAGGCAGAGCACCCAGGGTAGGTTCATCAGGCTTTCGTTCCAGCGGCCAATGGCCAAATTCATCCACACCTGTAACAGCGGAATTGCTGCGGGATAGCCGGGGTGCCTGTCGGTAAAGACGTCTTCTCCAGGTGAATTTAGCCACGTAAAATTATCCACAAAGGGGACCATTTCCTGGAACTCAAACCAGACCCGTGCCTTGGTCGCCCAGTGCATCGTAGCGTCCCATGGGAACAACGGACGCCACAGAATCTCCAGACCGAGTGTCGCGACACGAAGTAAAATCATCAGCAAAAAAACAACAAATAATAACCGGTGCAAGGGAGGCATTGCGGCGAAGGCCCGCGGTTTTGTGTATTCCACCTGCGAATTCCGCGTAATAACTACCCGTGCGATCAGCGCCAACACAACTAGGGTGCAGACGATGGAATATGTAAAAGAAAAATTTAAGGGCAGGCCGACCGCGTCCTGTGCGCGCATTATCTGAGGAATCAACATCAGTCCGATGAGAGCGCCATTGCCCCAGACGAGGGCTCTGCGCGCGACAATCCCGCGCGGCACGAAGAGGCTTAACCAAAGTCCACCCAGAAGAACCGGTAGAAGCAGTGCAATAGTCGCAGTCAGGAAGTCCATCTATTTTACTCGGTACAGTGTGCCGGATTTATTAGAGAAGACTATTTCCGCAGGGGCGGAACCACCCCCGTCTACGCCAACTACGTTTACAACTGGGCTGAACACAGTTTCTGTCGGTTCGATTGCAACAATATAGTCCCCGCTGTGCATAAATTCCCTGTGAGGTAATTCCTGGCCGCGGAGTGCCCAGAATACATTAAAGGGATATAGATAATAGGCGCCGCGCAATCCCGTATATTCGTCGCTCGAGGCGACGAATATACGGGGGTCTTCGGTTTCCAGTCGCCGTTTTACCTCTGACACAAAATCAAACAGTTTGCCGTCCGGCCCGACAGCGAGCTTTTCGGCGGTGTCTTTGCCGGAAAAAGTATGGTGGGTGTCTGCCAGTTGATGGAGAAGTCGATGTTGCCAGGATAGGTCAAGTACTATCCAACAGGCGAGAAAAATGACCGCAACCACCCTCCAGTCGAACTGTAGTTTAGTCTTCCAAAAGAGGAGTAAAGCATAGGCGAGCAAGGACAACGCAAGGTAAGCGACGACCAGCGGGACCGGGTAAAACGAAGAGGCGCTGGTAACGCCACTATAGCTATTCATGGATGCACGGCGCCAGGGTGCATAGGCGGCGAAATCAGAGAATATTGCACTTAATTGCCGGGACCCAGATGCCCCGAAAAAAGAGAAATCTGTGATGGCTACAGTTTCTCCCGGTTCACCCGAAATCATCAGCGAGAGGGAGTGAATTTCTCCCTCCCAACCTTTCAACTCATTGGTTGCCAGCCATAGAGAACTGCGTAATTCGCTTTCGAGCGTGTAGGACTGAAGCTTATTTGCATTTGTTGTGTTTTCCCAGAAGAGAGCTACTTTTAGATGTTGTGAAGAATCTTCAATGCCTACGTGTATAAATGGGTAGGCCTGCGCGGCAAACCGCCGGTCAGATGGCGAAACTATGGTAAACCCGGATGGAGGTATTTGAATTTCCAGACCACCATCGATGAGTGTACCTCCGCCCTGAGCCACCTTTGCCGACGATGGATCCCAGACGATCTCCTCGGCAGCCGGGCCGGGTTGGACGGCCACCGAATAGAGTTGTGATAACCCTATAAAAAACGCGAGGGCACCCAGCAGCATTGAAAGGACGACTATTTTCAACATTCAGGTCAAATTATTATCGCTGCTCACAAAAGAACGATAGTACCAAGTTTTTCTCGATATAACGCTCTTTGCGCCGTTTTATTGTCGAAGTTGTCAGCCAGTCAGCCAGTCAGCAAATAGGAGGCGTAGGTCTCGGTAGTGAGCTCCGTTGACACGGCCATCTACTGAGCGAAAACGTTTTACAGTCAAAGCGACAGAAAGTAGGGGCGCTTGGATAAAGCAGGGTGTATTGATAGGTTCCTCCCATACTGCGTGGGCCATTATTACCAGCCGATTCGCTCGCCGCGGGTCGGTGCAGCGGATAGTATTACGGCATGCGTTTACCGTTGCTACTTGTCGCTCTACCGTTACTGCTTTGCGCATGCGGCGGCTATGAAATCAAAAATCTGATGAAAACAGATATAGATCTGGTCACTGATGAGTTCATCATCAAAACTCGCGGTGATGTTCGCGAGTTAGTGATTAAGTTGTACAAACGCAACCCGGATCAGCTGCGCAAAATACCAGGGATGACGGTCGAGGGCCGCCTGGCTCAGCTGCGGGTTCATCGCTATCAATTGGAATTCCCCGAACTCGATGGTAAGCAGGATGTGGCCGCCATGAACCTGGCCTTTGATCCGAACTTCCACGGTGATCGCGTCTTCGCGTTGGTTGTAGGCCTGGGGAGTATGTTGCGCGAGGCTTACGGTTACCAGCCGGAAATGTTTCTTCCCGATCAACTTTCATCGGAAGTGCTATTGGCCAGTGCCCGTAATGTTGAGGTGTTGTTATGGAAACTAAAAAATACACTCAAGCCCGATGGACACCACTACATTATCACTCATGAGTATCAGGGCGTTGTCGATAACCTGAGTTTTGAGCGCCTGTTTGGAGAAATCATCGTGTTGCAGGAGATGATGGCTCAAATTGCTGATGATTCGGGTGACCGCGCTGTTACCAGCGCAGTGCATGCGATCTCGAAGGTGTTTATACCACTACCCCTGTAAAAGCCTTTGTTGCCCAACTTTATGGCGGGGGAAATCCAGTGTGAACCTCTCCCTACCGCCACAGGCGAGATAGGCATTAGAATATTACCAAGATTTATCCCTGTGATTGCCTATTCAAGACTATATAATCGTCATCTGACCCTTGTGATATTGTGATTCGGAGAGATATGAAGATGAAAAAAACCTTACTTGCGGTGACTATTTCTGCGCTGGCTGCACCGGCACTGGCCCTGGATCCCTTGCCACAGGAAGCCGGCTTTTCAGGCGTTGTAGCACTGGGTGCTGCCGGAGGGCGGGTCGAGTCGAATTTTTTGGCAAAGATTGTTGGTATTGACCTCGGCGATGATTTGATTAATCAGCAGAGTTCCCCTGATGACACCGACGTTATAATCCCCGTTTTCCAGTTTAATGTTGGTTACACCTTTGCCAATAAGACGACCCGAGTTCATCTGGGCACTACCGTGGACAGCTCTCTGGATTTCTCCGCCAACTCTATCCTGGGTGTTCGTAACAACTTCGATTCGATAGGCAATATCGAGGTGGCGGCTCTTTTACCGAGTGCTTTGCCTGTTAAGGTTTGGGAGAATCCCTATGCCATTAATCAAAAACGCAGTAGCACCGAATATACTTCCACCGGTGGCCGTATTAGTTGGGACAAGATGTTTGGCACGGGCTTGGAAGTGATAGCAAGCGCCAGAAAAATTGACATCAATAAGGAACTCAGTGGACAGGGGCTAGTCAGTCCCCAACAGCAGAAGTTGTTGGATCGTCAAGGTGATGTGAACCGTTTCGAAGTGGGCTATATGTTCAATCTTAGCGAAAGTCAGATGATTCGTCCCAGTATTGCCTATGTCGATCGCGACCTTGATGGTGGTGCCATGTCCCAGGACGGCTATGAACTGGGAGTGAGCTATATGTTTAAAGCCAAGGATTTCAGCTGGGTGAATCGCGCCGTGTATCAAAGTTTTGACGGTGACAAGGTGAACCCATTGTTTAATAAAACCAATGATGCAGACATCTATTTGCTTGCCAGTGAGGTGCGTGTTCCGAATCCGTTTGGTTGGGAGCACTGGACAGTCACAGGAGGAGTTATGTGGGCGGACAATGATGCTGATATCGAGTTTAATCAGAGTTCTGTCTTGATGGCGGTAGGGCGTATAGCTCGCAGCTTCTAAGATCTGAATGTCTCACCAGAACCTCCGAGAGCTTTGCTGTCGGGGGTTTTTTTCTGGGCACTAATTATAGGCGACTAGATCTCAGAGGGGTTTACCCTCAAAACTCCAAGCGGCTGCGCCTTCGGTCCAGTGGCCGCGGGGGCCACCAGAGACGCAGAAATTTTCTGAGAGAGTTCTTTTAACAGCGCTGTCTCGGCATCTACCAGAGCGCTATAGCCACTTGCAGTCAAGGACGTTACTTCCGTAAAGCGATAACTGCTGAGTACTTTTCCATCACGCTCTAGCCACCAGTACGCAACCAGTTTTGCTTCGCCATCGTAAGTTCCGTGGAGTTCGCTGATTCGAATATCGACCACAGTAGTGCCTTTGCTCAGTTTACTCGGCAGTAGTTCCTCGCCCATGGCCTGCGCGATTTCAACGAAAATAATATTGCGCACACCCTCATAGACGGGCTCGGCCCAGAGATTTTGTCGAGCGGGGCGCAGCTGGCCACCCTCTGTTTCCATCACTAGGCCAGGCTGATCCAGATAGGATGCAATGACCACATTGCCCAGGGAGAAATCTTCGGAAGGCGTTAGCTCCCCCGATGGCAACTTCTGTTGCGACCGCAAGAGGTAATAACTGGGCTCAACTATCTGACTGGCGCAGCCGGAAAACAATAATATTGATAATACTAAAGTAGCCACTCTCATTATTGTGTCACCTCTGGAATGGGGTCTGTTACAGCTTCCGTTGGCAGTATCAGAGCGCTCGGTTGCTCAGATAGCGTGCGCGTTAATGAATCCAGGTTGCCCAGCGTGCGACTTAGGCGTAGCAAGCTAGAATTGATGCTTTGATAAGCCTCGGAATCGGGGGAGAGACCGCTTAATGTATTGTTGAGTTCCTGCAGCGTCTGGTTCAGCTGATCAGGAAGCCCCCTGGTGCTCTGGCTTTCCAGCAGGGCGTTCACACTGGCCAGGGACTGATTCAGTTTTGCGATTGCCGCGTTAGCCCCAGCCACAGTGTCCTCAAATGGCAACGCGTTGATGGTATCGAGGATGGAGTTTACCTTTTGCTCCAGTTGCGCTAACCCGGTATCAATAGCGGGAATGGTGGTGTATTCGAGAAACTCACCCATTGAGGCCTTTTCGGCGTCAGCGTAGTAGTCGATATTCACATATTTTGCACCCGTTAACAGATTGCCGCTGTCCAGTGTGGCGCGCATACCGTTGGAGACTCCCACTTGGATTGAACGACGCATAGTGGCAATTGAGGACTCCCTGTCGGGCAATTTCATTCTTCCGGGCTCGACATAAATCAGGATGGGGATAGGGTCACCGGTACCCTGATTGTCACTGGAATTTGTCTGTTTAAGAAACTCCTTCAGTAGAACCCGCTCAACTCGACCAATCTGAATTCCGCGATACTCTACCGGTGCTCCCGGCTCAAGTCCCTTTATGGATTGGGCAAAAGAGACCACGTAATAGGTGCCATACACGAAAGGGTTATCCAGAATATCGTTATAGGAAGAGTACAGCTTGAACGTAGAGTTTTGCCCTACTTCTTCGCCATCTTTTATTCCCGGGGGTACGCCAAACGCAACGCCACCGAAGAGAATCGTGTCGAGCGAGCCAGTTTCCACCCTGAAACCACTGGCGTCGGCGTTGAGCGATATGCCGCTTACATCCCAGAACCGGACACTGGTGTCCACCAGTTCATGGAAGGGCGCATCAATAAAAATTCCATAGACTATTTTACGTTCAGTGGTGTCGAAGGTCATGGTCTCCACGCGGCCAACCTTGTAGCCCTTGTAGAGCACTGTGTCGCCTTCGCTGACAGATGAAGCGAGATCGGTAGTCAGTGTCAGACGCAGTCCCGGCGCATCTGCCGGTGTCACAGGCGGCTTTTCCAGTCCGACAAATTTTCGCTCGCCAGCTTCGCCGAGCCCCGGGGAGAGCTGAATATAGGCGCCGGACAGCAGCGTATCCAAGCCAGAGATATTGCCCACACCAACACGAGCAGTGACTACCCAGAAGCGTGTGTCCTTGCGCAATAATCCTGCGGCCTGACGATCCAGTTTGACGGTGGCGATAACGCCTTGGAAGTCATCATTTAAGCTGACTTTCTCCACGAGACCCATATCGACGTTGCGATACTTGATCTTGGTCTTGCCCTGCTCCAGGCCAGAGGCAGTGTCAAAAGCGATGGTGATTTCAGGACCTTGGGTTAGCCAGGTGTTGACAACCATGTACAGGCCCAGCGCAAGCGCAATGATCGGGATAACCCAAATGCCGGAAAAAGAGCGACTCTGTTTTATTGTTGCTTTATCTATTGTCACTTTTGCTTGTGTTCCTTTCGCCTCGGTTTTACCACTGATAAAAACTCTTATAGAGCGTATATGATGACAGCCACCATGCCCAATGAGGTTAGCCATGAGGTGCTAGCTACGATGCACCAGTACTGCGTCTATAGCAACCAAAGGCTATCTTAAGCATGCGCGCTGGTTGGTTGCTGGTGTTTAAGTTGTTTCTGCGGATGAAGGTTAAAGTGGTGGACGGGCATCGCTTTGAAGTTCATTGCTCTCGTCGTCCATGTCATCACTCATATTGTCCCAAATCAGTCGGGAGTCAAAACTCTCAGCGGCAATCATGGTAATAATCACCACTCCGGCAAAGCAGATTGCAGCGACGCCTGGTCGAATTACGAGTACACCCGAGAGGTGTATCAGGGCAACGAGTATGGACACCACGAACACGTCCACCATGGACCATTTGCCGACAAATTCGGTGACACGATACATGATAGACCGTTGTCGCGGGTCTAGCGGTGAGTGCCGCTCTACCGTCCACACCAGGTAAAACATTGCCAGCAGTTTGCCGGAAGGAACCATTACGCTGAACACGAATATCACCAGTGCAACAGGCGCAGACCCTAGATTTATTAACAGAATAACGCCGCCCACTATTGTACTGGCCTCGGTTGTACCGAGTTGATCGGTGTACATAATGGGATACAAGTTGGCTGGTATATAGAGCAAGCCGGCAGTGATCAGCAGCGCCAGGGTCCGTTGTATGCTGTCATTTTTTCGCAGGTGCATGGCCGAGTCACAGCGGGGGCAGTGGTGTACATCAGCCGGTGCCAGTTTGAAGCACAAATGGCAGGTCGAAAGCCCCTTGCTGGCAGCAGTGGTCATTGTGTTCCCGCTCCTAGCGCTTCAATACGCTCCCAGCATTGGTAGCGATCCAGGCTGGCCACTGCCGCGGTGAAAAAAATCGTAAAGGCCACATACGCCCAAAAGGATTCGCCAATTTCGACGGTTGCCATTGCGGCTATTTTCACCAGCGATACGATCACGCCAATGATAAAGACTTCTACCATCGCCCAGTTTTGGGCGAGGAACGTGAACTTTGCAACGGGCGCCAACCAGGGGTGATGACGACCTTGCCTCAGGGGAATGCACAGCACGAGCATTAGCACGAGTATGATGGCGGGAATTACAATGATGAACGCAGCTACCAACACGGAGACCGCTGGCAAACCGTAATCCCATAGTGCTCCCGGGGTTTGCCTGAGCGTCATGGTGCTTTCCAGACCGCTCGCGCTGAAAGAAAGAAACGAGTAGCTATTGGCAATAATCAGGAACGCGAGGGCGGCGCTGGCAAACGCCAGAACCCGATCGTAAGCGTCTTCGCGGTGTTTTGTCAGGAAGTTGCCGCAACGTGGGCACGACGCGCTCTCACTGTGTTTCAGTGTTCCAATGTTGAGCAGCAAGTCACAGCCCGGACAGGCGATGTCGCCTCTCATACTCAGTGCGGCAAGCCTTCGGTGGCACGGGTGTCAGGGTTATAGCCCTTTTCCATTTCGCTGATGGTTTGCTCCAGTTGTTCCGGGGATTCCCCTCGAATACGTGCGGCGCCGGCAGCCATCTCGCTTTCAGTTTCGCTGTCGAGATTGGGTCCCAGGACTTCCTGAGCGTAGGTTTGTCCGTTGGCGTCAAGACAGGGTGATAGGCCTTCGCCTTCGCCACATACTCGCACCACACCGTGGTCATAGGTAACCCGTTCTCCTACCACATTGCCTACTGACTGCGCCATGGCGCTAGTGAGCGGCAGACAAAAAAGCAGGGCTACTGCCGGGAACATTCTAGTGACTTGCATTGCGCTCTCCTGAGGATGTGATGCCCTATTTACGGGAATGGCCGGCGGGTTACCAGCATCTGGCGTCACCTTGATTCCAAGAGCGTGCCGCCATTATAGAGTGGATTTTTCCTGCTCGCCAGATGCTTACTACCGATCAAAAAATCGACTCAATGGTATCGCGATGTACACAGAGACTATTATGCCGCTGGCGTATACCAAATCGGTGAACTCCAGGCACGTTCCTGAATCACTTTCTTGTGCTCCGGCGCGCAGCAGTTTTCCATGCCTTTGGGAATGCTCTGCGGATTATCGCAGCGAACTCCGGCATCCGCACAGATTCGCTGGCTCCAGCGGCAGCTAGGATTTTCCAGTAGCCGGGTGTAGTAGAAGGCCGGTGCGTTGGGGTTGAAGTTGCTGTCCTCCCAGACGCTGCAAAGCTGCTTGTGACCGGCACCGGTTTGTTCGCAGGAATAAATGTCAACAGTCGCGCTGTTATCACCACCGGCCACATCCATTACCTGTTCGTGTAACTCACCGTCCTCATACCAGCCCTTGATGAGCTGGAGGCGTTGCAATGGGCTTCCTGGAGTCTCACGGGTACCGTTGTCCATACTGGCTGAGACAAGAAAGCGCGGCGTGCCATCTTTGGCGACGGGCAAGTCACCCCCCATGGGCACACCACCAGCATAGCCCTGCGCGACCATATCTTCTGATTCGCACAGTGTGTCGGGGTAATCCCAGCCCCCGAAAAAGCGCAGTGTTGGGCGCGTGCCACTAGTGGCATACGCTTCTCGCCGTTTCATGGCGGCAAACAGGGAGTCGCGCGTATTCTCTTCTGCATACAAGACCGCCAGGCCGCCGGGACCGTATTCCAATTCATCTGGCAGGCCTACCGGCACACCCTCTCGTGCTCCCATCCCGGCTCCGCCATGGCCGGGGTGATTCTTCTCCATGGTCAATCCCGGTGCCGCGATGTGTGTGTCGGTGCTGGAGATCAAGCCAAATTTGAAGCTGTTAACGCCGAGCTCCTGCTGCTGCTGTAAGCCCTTTTTGAGCGCGTAACGCATGAAGTTATTCTCGCCGGGAGGTGCGGTTACCGGAATCCTGTCCTCTCCAAGGATAGGCGCCAGCCAGTCGAAGTCAGCGAATCGTACTTGCCCGGTATTTTTGCCGCCGAAGCGGTCGTAACCCATTTTTTCAAAGTCGCAATACTCGTCTTCCGACCATACGGGCAGTCGCGAGTCGCACTCAGAAGAACCTTTGTGCTGCATCACTTCAAACAAGGTATTCCAGCGGGCTCGACGTGCCGCTTCCTCGGCAGTCACAGGGTCTGGAGGTACATCCTTGTTGGTAATGCGAGCCGTCTCAAACATCAGCCCACCGGAAATGTTGGAATTGTGTGGAATCACTACGGCATCGCAACCGGACTTGGCCCCAACACACTCTTCATCCAGGTAGTCCCAAAGCTGAACCTGCGATGGCGTTTCTATCCAGCTGAGCGCGCGATCGGGCACGTTTTCATTGCGAAAAATGACATTGTGATGCAGGTTCTGACCCGTCTCGGCGCTGGCAGTCCACTCGTAACCGACGAAGCTGGTAAAGCTGCAGTTACTGCTGCGGTCATAAGCATCTTCTGTATCCCGCTGAATGTCTTGCCAGGTGTCCGCCGCCTCAGTGAAGCAAATTTCATTATCGTCACCGCAGAACCCCCAGCGTGTTTTATAGCTCATGCCCAATGCGGCGAAGGTGAAAAAAGACATCTGAGGAATGTAACGGTGGGCGACACAGGCCGGGTGCCAGTAACCGGGAAGTCCTTTGGTGGTGCACATGCGCATCTCACCCATAAACTCAGAGTGGTCGGTGACTGCCGTGAAATCCAGCGGCCGATCGAGTTTTATGGTGCGAGTGGGCTTGTCGTTTTCATCGTATGGCTGAATCCCCAAGGGGTTGCCCTGGGCAAAACTATAGGCATCGGCGGGTTTATTGCGCGTGTCTTGGCTGTTGGCGTCGAAAGACCAGGCCGTGTGGACATGAAAGTCGCCAAAATGGGGTCTGCGCAGTGGGTCATAGTCGCTGCACGGTTCGCGTTCTTCGGTGATGCTGTAGGGCTTTTGGGGATTGATGGCTGTCGGGCTGCTTGATGAGCTGGTTTCGGCCAGTGCGGAGCCGGCAAGAGTCAGCATACAGGCGAGGAACCATACCGAGCGATATGACATGCAGAACTACCTTTGAGATATACAGTCAGAAGGATAACAGCGCCCTTCAGGTAAAGCACTTGTTGCCCGCAGAGAATATACCCAAGTCGCGCCCATCGGGCTACAATAGGAGCCTTATGCGAAAGAAGTTGTTCAATCGTTGAGATACAGGACTAACAAAAAAGGCAAAGAGCACGTAATTAAGCGCCGGGCAATGCTAGCGCTGGTGTTCCTGTCGATGACTGCCATTGCGCAGCATGCCTTTGCTGCCGATAAAGGGGTAGGCACGGTTGCGTCCGGTGCCGGCAGAGCTGGGGAGGCGGCGCCGGCTGCGCCACAGTGGAAGCTCGTTTACACCAGGCAACCCCGGGCGAACACCCCGGTGCCCGGTACGCCGGTTAAGGAAGCCGCTAATTGGCAGCACGCCTCCGATGTGGGCAGGATAAATGGCGGCCTGGCCGAGGCTGACGTCGTGATTGATGATCGCAATGGGCGCGTAAAGGTTATATACAACTGCACTACGTCAAAGGAGATATGTGTCGCGCAGGAAGCGCGCGTCAGTCCAGACGGAACCAAAATTGTGTACTCGGTGGGAACTGGCGCTGAACTTAATGAAGTCAGGGGTGAGGGGGTCAAATTGGGGATCTATGAAATCCCCGGTCTGACACACGCACGACTCTGGGTTTATGACCTCAAAACGGGCGCGAACGCCCCCATCCCGCATCATCCTGCCGGCGCTATCGAGCGTCAGCCTGAGTGGCTCTCAAATAACAAAATCGTGTTTGCCAGTAATCGGGGAAACACCTACCCGATCAGGCAGCAGTTCGTTATGCATCGGGGTGTCAATCAGTTCGGCGCGGGTCGGTGTTTCAACCCACCGTACTGTGTTTCTCAGGAATACGGCTATAGTCCCGCCGGAAAGTCCATGCAGCTATGGACGATGAATATCGATGGCACAGAGGCTCGTAACATTACTCCACATGAACAGAATGCATTGGCACCGGCAGTTACCAGCACTGGCGATATCCTGTACTCATGTTGGAATGTGCAGGAGAATAAAGGCTTTGATAGTAACGCCAGTAGCCCCGGCACGTTGAAAAACAAGTGGTGGTTATGTCGTACCGATGGCAATGGCGCCGATGGTACGGTACTTCTGAACGGCCACAAATCGACTTACCTTAAGACCAAGGGCTGGCTGCCTCCAAGTGTTACTGGTGGGGAAGGTATATCGCAACTGCGTGCCATTCGTTCAGTCGCTGAGATTTTCAAAGGCAAGCTGGCGATATCGAACTACTACCGCTCCAACCACGTCGGCAGTATGGGTATCATCTACGTCTGGGATTATAACGATCCGCACATTGAAGGCTGTTCCACTGCGAGTTGCTACTCCGGTAGTGGCAATCTCAGCAACTCGCCTGGAAGCGGGCGGTATTTACCCAGTTCCATTTATGCCGCCACCCCCTATGGTACGGATCAGGATACTGATGTCCGCCGGGATGGGCAGGGCCGGGCATTGGGTAAGGCGGGATATGCGGCTCCCTTACCGAATACCAATAGTGAATTCCTGGTAACGCATGGAAGAGGCTCGTGTTATGAAGGCACTCGGATTCATAATGCTAACAGGGCGGCAATGGGCGGAGAGCCCACCTGCCAGAAAGCCCTTTACAGGGTTAAGGTACCCATTGTTACTAACCCGTTCGATAAAAATCAGATGGAGTTGATGGCGGGCAGTGAAAAATGGCAAGTCTATGATGGCAGAGCTATAGCCACCTATCAGAGCTTGTTCGGACAGCCGATGCCAGATCAACCTGAGCCGCTCAATCCCAACTATGGGTGCTACCTGCAGGTCGTGGATGCCCGCCAGGCCGAGCTTTATCCCAGCGCCGAAAAGTACAGTTGGTTACACAATTTATACGAGCAGTGTGCATCTCAGGGCTGCGCGGTGAATACGGAAGACCGTGGTTTTTACGCCCGGAATGTCGCCAATCTGTCGGTACTGTTGCCTGAGATGTGGGATTACACTTATAGCGGAGGGCGTCAGGAGGAGTACGCCAACACAATGAATACTTTTGGCTATAAGTCCATTGGCATATTGGGCGCTCAGCCGCTGGAGGCGGATGGATCAGTAAAAATGCGGGTCCCCTGCGAAACCCCTATCATCATGGCGGGCACGGACAAGGACGGCATGGCCATCGCTCACGACTCCACGCTGCATTCCCTGCGAAAGGGCGAGACCAGAACCTGCCACGGTTGCCACGATGGTCATTCAGAGGAGCGGGCCGGACAGTTTTCCGAGTCGGCTCTAGCGAGATTCGAGCGCACCGACGCCTACCTCACCAGCCCCCAGCTCCCTAAGAAAACGGCACCCATTACGTTTTTGAAGGATGTACAGCCCATTCTCGCTAACCGTTGTCAGGGTTGTCATAAAGACATGAACAATAGAGATGGATTGTTATATTCCAGGGTGGCTCTGGACTATGAACAGTATGACTGGCCATGGGCGAAAAAACACCCCGGGCCGCGTTCGCATACGTCTGTCGGCAATGTTGTCATTCAGAAACGAGGCAGTGGTTATGTCGTCGGGGATAAGCTGATATTTAAGCCCGGTGGTGCCCAGGGTACTGTTGCTGCTGTGGGCGGCATGGGCGGCATACGGGAAATCCGCCTAACGTCGGGCGGCTCCGAATACGCGCCGTTCAGCCCCGTCACGGTAGAAAGTGGTTCTGGAACAGGTGCAAAACTTGCTGCAATGTCCCGAAAATTCGAATTGCAGCGTCCGTATACCAGCAAATGGGTTGCCAAATTTGGCCGAGATTCTCTCTTCTACTGGAAGTGTGTAGGGTCCAGGCAGGATGGGCGCACAGACAGGCAGTACGGTGATGATATCGATTTTGGCCCGGCGCATGACTCCGGCGCTACGCCCCAGGAATGCCAAACCATTGGGCGCTGGATTGATACCGGTATACAGCTTTAATCTTGGAAATTATTGCGTTGCTTGCAGTCGCGAGTGAAATTGCCAGGCCGCTTATAAAGCTGCAAGAAACTGAAGAACTCTATGATTGGTTTTTTCCAGGTACACTGCTTGATTGAAAAAACCGTGACCCTGCCCTTGATAAACCTCGATCTCGCAGTGACCTCCCTTGCTCTGCACCTCGTCACAAAAGTTCTCCATCGAAGACAGAGGCACTTCTGCATCGTGTGAGCCTACCAGAATGAGGGTTGGAGGAATTGCGCCGTTAACATGCTCAACAGGTGATACTTTTTTCCAGTACGGTGCTGCGAGCGGATAGCTCAAAGTACCGGGCGCGAAATCAAGAATGGGGTTGTACAGCACCAGCGCGGCAGGTCGTAGACCATTATCTGAAGCGGTATCGTCGAGTGGCTGTAATAGCGCTGTCCCAAGTGCGGCGGCCAGATGTCCACCCGCGGAGCCGCCACCTACCGCGATGCGTTGTGGATCGATATGAAGTTCCTCCGCGTGCTCCGTCAGATACTCCAGAGCGGATCGGGCATCTTCGATGGCACCGCGAATGTCGGGCTGCTGGCTTGGGCCAAGGCGGTATTGCGCGGATAGGCAGGTAAAGCCGTGATTAGACAGATACTCACATTGTGGATAGAACTGTTCCGCGCCGCCGAACACCCAGCCACCACCGTGAAAGAACAATACTGCGGGGCTGGGGCTGCTATCGGCTTCATTTTGCGCTTTGAAGACGTGGAGGCTGAGATCCTTTTCTGCGAGAAGTTTGTAAACTATTTTCTGGTCGGGGCGAGTCTCCAGGAGATGCCACTTTTTAGCGGCTACCAGCAACAATAACGCCAGGAGCAGCGTTATACTGATTAGTATGAACCAGAATTCTTTTGTCATCAGTCAGTCGCTACCAATCTATTGTCGGTGATACGCCCAATGGGCGCTTGCAGGTATCGTCCAGAGTGTACGTGGACTCTTGCCAATTAGTATCAAGTATTGTGCCCCCGGGCAACGATGTAGCACGAGATAGGGTCTGTAGTTCGACAGCACCGCAGCAGTATCGGTATACGTATTGCTGTATTTTTGGCTTTGGATAAAGGGCTTCGCTAAAGTGACTATCAATCTTTAGGGCGTAGTGACGAAATGCCATCTATCGATCGATAAAGATACATTGCAGGGTAAGGTTTTCGGATGGCGGAACGCGGGCGTATCTGCTCGCAGGCTTTAATGATTAACTCGGTTCATTCAGCTTTGGGGAGTTGGCGCCGGTTTGAGGATGGCGCGTGAGCCAAGCTCCTTGTTGACTATCATACTACGCTGCAGGATTCGCCATCCGGCTGGCCGCTTTACCAGCGTATCGTGGTACTGAGCCCAGACTTCGTAAAATAACTGTTCTTCTTCTCCTACTCCGGCGTGAGCCGCACGGACATAGCATCGACTGTGAGCGGTATCTCCCTCGATACTAATGTCGAAATTTCCCAGTAGATGCTGGGTAGGCCCACATCCCCCCAGCATGCTTTGAATCATGTTCACGACCGCCGCACGCCCCTGAAGTTTGAACTCTCCGCCGTAGTTCACGGCGACTTCTTCACAGAAGACATTGTCGAATTCTTCCCAATGGCGTTCATCGCACGTGCGGGCGTAGGTGTTTAGCACATCCTGGACAGCACATCGATCAAGTAGCGTGTTGAGTGGGTCATTCACTGAATTCTCCTCAGAGTATGTGGTGTTTAGAGCCAGTATAAGCGATACACTTTATACAAGCAGTTGAGCAGCGATTGGATTTTCACTGCAGGTGAATGGAAGAGATGTATGTTGAATCGAAGCAAACCAAAGCTTTTTGGCACAGCGGTAGGCGTATTCCTGGGTTTCTTGACTCTTTCTGCCAACGCCGCAGGGCGCCCCAATATCGTTTTCATATTTTCAGATGACCATGCTGTTAGCGCTGTAAGTGCTTACGGAAGTAGCCTCGTCGAGACGCCCAGCATTGACCGTATCGCAGCGGGAGGGGTGCGCTTTGACCGCGCCTATGTTGGCAATGCGATCTGCGGTCCCAGCCGGGCGACGCTTCTCACCGGGTTGCACAGTCATGCCAATGGATTTTACAGCAATGAATGGTCAGGCCCTTTCAATGGCGAGCAGCAGACCTTGTCGAGCTTGCTGCAGGGTGCGGGCTACCAGACTGCAGTGATTGGTAAGTGGCACCTTTACAGCGACCCGGTTGGCTTTGACCATTGGGACGTTATCGATAACGTGTTCGAGCAGGGCACCTACTACAACCCTGCCTTTAGAAGTCCCGCCGGAGTCGAGGAAACAACAGGCTACGTGGCCGATCTCGTAACCGAGAAATCCATCGCCTGGCTGGAGCATGCAAAAAAGGAGGGTAGGCCCTTCTTTTTACTCTATAACCACAAAACACCTCATCGGGATTGGATGCCTGGTCCGCAGGAGCTGCGCAATTGGGACGAAGATGCATTGGTTGAGGAACCTGAGTCCTTGTTTCGCGACCTGAGCGGCCTTACTGCGGCGCGCCGTGACGCCCGTATGCGCATCGCTGATTACATCACTGATAATGATGTCAAATTGAAAATGGGGAACAAGCTAACACCAGAACAGGCGGCTCTATGGGAACAAGCATTTGCCAAGGGCAACCGCCAATTTGAAGAAGCCTCTATGAGCGAGGAGGAGGAACTGCGCTGGAAATTTCAGCGCTATGTGAAAACCTATATTGCCTCGGTGCAGAGCATGGACCGTCAAATCGGTCGCCTGCTGGACTACCTCGAAACTCAGAACCTCATGGAGAACACCATTGTACTTTACAGTTCGGACCAGGGTTTTTTCCTCGGCGAAAACGGTTGGTTCGACAAGCGCTGGATGGATGAGGTCTCATCACAAGTACCTTTTCTGATGGAGTGGCGCGGACACATCCAGCCTGGTACAACGTCAGATGCCCTCGTGCAGAACATCGACTTTGCCCCCACGCTTTTAGACGCGGCGGGAGTGACACCTAAGGAACCCATGCATGGCGTCAGCCTGCTGCCATTGTTCAAGGCTGATCCGCCGCCCTGGAATCGCGACCTGTACTATCACTTCTATGAAAACCCAGGCTTCCATGGTGTGGCGCGCCACTACGGTGTGCGCACTCAGCGCTACAAGCTGCTGTACTACTATCAGAACGATGAGTGGGAGCTGTTCGATCTGGTGACGGACCCGGCAGACCAGGTTAATTTATACGGTAAGCCCGGTTATACCGAAATCACCCAAGACCTGAAAAAGCGCCTGCAAAAATTGCAAGTTCAGTACCAGGTGCCAGAGGCTGATCCGGACGTGGCCTGGTACCACGGACCGCTTGTGCGGATGGCGGAAAAATTGATGTTGTGGTTGTGAGCAACGAACAAACGAATGTTCGGCTAGCTCGGTGGGTCACTTTCGGGCTTGTGTATCAGATTTTTGTCCCGCTGATGACGACTACGCTGGTTTTACTCGCCAGTGTGACGCAAGCCGGCGAGCCGCGCATGAATATCATTCTTATCTTCAGTGATGATGTCGGTGCTGAGACAGTTGGTATCTACGGTGGTGAATCCTACGACACCCCCCGGCTCGACCAGATGGCAAGGGAGGGCGTGCGTTTTAATTTCGCGCATGCTCAACCCTTGTGCACCCCATCGAGAGTGAAGATCATGACTGGGCAGTACAACTTTCGTAACTACACGCATTTCGGATATTTGGATCCTAAACAAACCACGTTTGCACACATGCTAAAAGCCGATGGCTACAGCACTGTTGTTGTCGGCAAGTGGCAGTTGTTTGATAACCGGTTCGAGACCTTACAGGGATCCTTGCCGGCCGATGCGGGGTTCGATGACTTTCTGGTCTGGCAATTAAAATCTGCGACAAAAACATCTCGCTACTGGGGCCCAACGCTAAATGACAATGATGGCCAGCGCCAATATGACAAGACAGTGTATGGCCCCGATGTCTTTAATGACCATGTCCTTGACTACATAACGCAACACCAGTCCGCCCCGTTTTTTATTTACTACCCGATGGTCTTAGCCCACGACCCGTGGGCAACGACACCGGATATGCGGGATGAGGCAGCCAGCGACCAGGAAAAATTCGTAGCGATGATGGCGTATATGGACAAATTAGTGGGTAAGGTTATCGATAAGGTAGAAGAGGTGGGCCTGGCGGATCGAACACTCATTTTATTTGTCGGGGACAACGGCACGGGCCGCGATATTCTCAGCCGCCAGTATGGTGGACAGGTTCGTGGTGCCAAGGGCGAAACGGTTGACGCGGGTTCCCGTGTGCCGTTTATCATCTGGGGTCCGGGTGTCGTGGAAGAAGGCGGTGTGAATGACAGTTTGGTTAATCTCAACGACGTGCTGCCCACTATCGCAGCCGTGGCGGGGGTGTCATTGCCAGTGAGCTATCCGGGCGACGGAGAGAGCCTGCTACCGGTATTGGCGGATGGCGGCGTACTGGAACGAGAGAATATTTTTATTCATTACGAACCGCGTTGGCCCGCCGCAGCCCCAGCCCGTTATGCGTTTGACCGTCGCTGGAAGCTGTATGAAGGGGGCGGTTTTTTTGATATGCAATCAGACCCTCTAGAGCAATCGCCACTTGCGGTAGCGTTTTTGGGCGACGACGCAAAGGCAGCTTACCAGTCTTTACACATGCGCATCGAAGCCATGCCCGGAGAACTGCAGTCCACATGGCGCTGGATCCCGCCGGTTTTTTACTACATGCTTATTGGTGCCGTACTGACATTGGTGTGTGTTATCTGGCTATTGTCGCGTTTAGTACGCAGGCTGAGATCATAATATGAAGGAGGTTTGGTGCTAAAAAAGACCCTTCTGAGCTTAGTGCTACTAATGCTCCTGATGATGCTTGCTTTTGCCTGGTTCTACAGCGTCGGCAAAGGATGGTTGGGGGCTGGTTGGGAGTCGGCTGCCGTAGCCGCGGGCCCGCGAGCTGCCGGGCCAACGCAGCCCCTCAACTACGACGATACACCGCACATTCTCTTCGGCGACCTGCACAGCCATACCAACTACTCCATTGATGCTTACATTTTCAACACGCAACTGGTGAAGGGTAGTGGGGTAGTGACACCAGCGGACGCCTGTGATTTTGCGCGCTACTGTTCTGCGCTCGATTTCTGGAGTATCAACGATCATGCAGAGGGGCTGACGCCGCGCGTATGGGCTGATTCTGTGGATGCCATTCGAAACTGTAATGCGTCTGCCGGGGATCCCGCCAATCCCGATATGGTGTCCTTTGTCGGCTGGGAGTGGTCCAACAGTGCGAAAGATGATACGCCCAGTCACTACGGCCACAAGAATGTGATTTTCCGCACCTGGGAGGAGGGCCAGACACCTACCCGGCCCATCGCCGCCCAGCCGCAACAAATGCTCAGCAACTTGCCGCCTGCCTTGACGGGTCTGTTGAGCCTGACCGACAGTGTGAAAGATGCATCGGATTTTGGCTGGTACTTGCAGGAATCAAAGGCTATCCCTACCTGCCCCGATGGTGTGCCCGCTGATAAATTGCCCACAGATTGCCGCGAAGTGGCGCTTACGCCTCAGGATCTGTATCGCAAACTGGATGAATGGGGCTTTGACAGTATGGTGATTCCCCACGGTCTTTCCTGGGGTACGACCAATCCGTTGACCGGAGATTTTCGCGATCAGCTGGACCAGTACGATCAGCGTTACCAGAACCTGCTGGAACTGTATTCGGGCCATGGCAATTCCGAGTTGTTTGAAGATTTCCTGCGTATCGGCCAGTCGGGGGATGGGGAAGTCTACTGTCCTGCGGCGACCGATAATTTTACACCCTGCTGTCGACAGGCGGCAGTGATCACCCGGTTATCCTGTGCTGAACCGACATCTTCAGCGTGTGAGCAGACTATAGTGGAGGCCGTCTCTGCGTTTGTGGCAGAAGGTGATCCACAGGGACGCAAGCTGTTTCCTGATGCAACACTCAATGACTGGGCAGGCTGTGGCCAGTTGCAGAATAGTTTCCAGCCACCGTCCATGTATGTGCCGCGATTGTCCGCACAGTACAACCTCGCCCTGGGTTTTGACGAACAGGGAGAGCCGAAGCGTGCGCGCTTTGGTTTGATCGGTTCCAGCGATGGGCACCAGGGACGCCCCGGTAGTAGTTATAAGGAATCCAACCGCCTGCTATACACCGATAGCAAAGACATGGGTCGCGAGATTATTTCAACGGACTTCTACAAAGCTGACAAGGAGTCGGGTGGCTTCTATTACACCGGTGGTCTGGTGGCAGCGCACGCCCAGGGTAGACATCGCAACGCCATCTGGGAGGCGCTTAGCAGCCGCAATGTCTATGCCACTTCCGGTGATCGCATGTTGGTCTGGTTTGATTTACTCAATGGGCCGACCGGAGAAGTGCCAATGGGCAGTGAAGTGATTCAAAGTGATACTCCGCGCTTTCGCGTGCGCGCATTGGGCGCGTTCGAACAACTGCCGGGCTGTCCGGATTACACTATTGCCGCGTTGGGCGCCGAGCGAGTGCAGTCCCTGTGCGGCGGTGAGTGCTATCGCCCTGGTGGCGAGCGACGCAAAGCCATTACCCGTATTGAGATTGTGCGTATCAGACCACAGGTGCGTCCCGACGAGAGCATTACGCCATTGATAGAGGATCAGTGGCGGGTGTTCGCGTGTCCGGCGGATGGCGCAGGTTGCACTGTGGAGTTTGATGATCCGGAGTACGGCCTCAGCGCACGCAGTGCCCTGTATTACGCTCGAGTGATTCAGGAGCCCGAGCCGCTGATAATCGGTGACCCCTTTGGCTGTGAATACGATGAGCGCGGCCAGTGTGTCCGGCGCAGCTATTGTGTGGGCGCCAACGCAAAGCCTGACAACAACTGTCTGGCCGAGGCCGAGCCACGCGCATGGACCTCACCTATTTTTCTGGAGTATCCGTGACGCTAATATTCAGGCAGGTTCTTTGTTTAACCTGTGTATTTATTTCGCACCTTGCCGGCGCTGAAAACGCTGGCCGGCCGAATATTCTTCTGCTCATGGCGGAAGATATGAGTTCACGGGTAGGCGTATTCGGCGATAGTGTGGCGCGCACGCCAAATCTGGATGCTCTGGCCGCACAGGGCGTGCGCTATGCCAATGTCTTTACCACCGCGGGTGTCTGTTCGCCGAGTAGAGCGGCGCATATCCTGGGAATGCATCAGATTTCTACCGGCACACAACACATGCGCAGTAGTACACATCTTGGGGGTAGCTACTATTCCGTGCCGCCCGAGGGTGTGAAGGCCTATCCCGAACTGTTGCGGGCAGCCGGCTATTTTACCTACACGGATAATAAACTCGATTATCAGTTCAGCAGTGCACTGCCGCGCAGCGGACCATCGACCATCTGGGATATGGAAGGCGCTGCAGCATCCGACTGGGAAAAACGTGCAGACGGTCAGCCATTTTTTGGGTTTATCAATTTTCTGGTCACTCATGAAAGCGGGGTCTTTGCGCCTTTGGGGAGTGCGCCGCAGAGCGCTACTCACTTTGTCATGCAGTTACTTCGCTGGTGGCGCCTGGACAAGGCTGTTCCCGAGGTGACGAGCCCTGCGGATGTGCTAGTTCCTCCCTATTATGCAGACACACCCACAGTGCGCGCAGACCTGGCTCGACACTACGACAATATCGCGTACATGGATGGCGAGATCGGCGACATTCTCCGGCAGCTAGAAGCAGACGGACTGGTCGACTCGACCATCGTCATTTGGACGACCGATCACGGTGATGGTTTACCGCGTTCCAAGCGCGAACTGTACGATGCGGGTATCAAGGTGCCAATGGTCATTCGCTGGCCGGAGGCTTTTAGGCCCAAAGGTGTCGAGCCCGGAGCGTTGGACGAACGGCTGATTAGTTTTGTTGATCTTGGGCCAACAATTTTGTCGCTTGCTGGTGTGCCGGTGCCGGCTTACCAGCAGGGAAGAAATTTTGCCTCGACGGAAGGCGTACCCCGTGAATTCATTTACGCTTCTCGAGACAGGATAGATGAGGTGTTGGATCGACAGCGGGCCGTGCGCGACCAGCGCTACAAATATATTCGCAGTTGGTATCCGCAGCAGGCGGGTGGTCACGCATTAAAGTTTAGAGATAATATCGATATGGTGCGTGAAATGCGTGCACTGTATGAGGCAGGCGAACTCAACGCTGCACAATCTGCCTGGTATGAGGCCCCCGGGGAGGAGCGATTGTTTGATCTGGAGCAGGACCTGTTCGAACTCAATGATGTAAGCAGTGATCCGCAGTACCGCGGTCAGTTGCAACGCATGCGCGACGAGATGGATTCCTGGTTAGATCGAGTCGGTGACTGGAGCGAAGAGTCTGAAGACGATATGGTGGTGCGGTTTGAACCCGGCGGCGAGCGGCAGGTTACGCCCGCACCCACGCTATCAATATCTGATGGCATGTTAGTTATTACACCGCGTGTGGTGGGTCATTCGGTGGAGTATCGCCAGAACGGCGGTCACTGGCAGCTCTATTCCGGTCCGGTCAGGGTTACCACAACAGATACACTTCAGGGCAGAGCAGTGCGCTATGGATGGGAAGAGAGTGAGGTTGTCAGTGGTCCGTAAATGGGAGAGAAAAAACAGGGTACGTTCCTTTGCCGTGTTAATGATGAGTGCTCTGGCACTACTATCAGCACCGGTGGTGTCGGAACAGGCCGTTGCAAACCCAAAACTCAAGTTGGAAGCACGAGAACCCTGCAACACCATTGCGCCCTTGAAGCAGCCCTTTTTCGGAGACCTGCATGTACACACGCGCTATTCTCTGGACGCCAGCACGCAGGGTACCCGCACCACGCCAGCGCAGGCCTACGAATTCGCCCTGGGCAAGCGCATCGGCATTCAACCCTGGTCGCAGGAGGGCGTGGCGCAGCGTTCTATGCAGTTGTCCCGGCCGCTGGATTTCGCCATGGTGTCGGATCACGCCGAACTGATCGGTGAGGTTCATATCTGCAATTCTCCCGATGTTGAGGGTTACAACTCATGGCAGTGCAGCTTGTACCGGAACTGGTCGCGCGGCGCATATTATCTTTTCAATTTTATGGCCACCATGCGCCATACCCACCTCGCCATGTGCGGAGAGGAGGGTGAGTTGTGCAAGACAGCAGCGTTGCAGCCGTGGCAGGAAATGCAAGAGGCCGCGGAGCGTTATTATGATCGCAGCCCAGACTGCAACTTCACCACTTTTGTAGGTTACGAGTGGACCGGCATGGAGCCGCCCAGTGGCGGTAACCTGCATCGCAATGTTGTTTTTCGCAATGCGCAGGTTCCTACGCTGCCGGCCAGCTTTATCGATGGACCTGCAGCTCATTTGCTCTGGGAGTCCCTGGATGAGAACTGCAACCGGAGTGACAGCGGCTGTGACTCTCTGGTCATTCCTCACAATTCCAACCTCAGTGCAGGTTTTATGTTCAGCGGTCTGGGAGATGATGGGGAGCCAATGAGCAAGGATTACGCGGCCATGCGTGTACGCTTTGAGCCGTTAGTGGAAGTGATGCAGCACAAGGGTGCCTCGGAATGTTACTTCGAAGCGGGGGTGACCGAAGACGAATTGTGCGCCTTTGAACAATTGCCTGACGACAACATCGCGGGTTTTAACAATCCACCGGCGCCCACTACCGGTTTCGTGCGCAAGGTGTTGGCCGATGGTCTGGCGCTGGAAAAGAAACTGGGTGTAAATCCCTATCAGTTCGGTCTGATTGCCAGCACCGATACGCACCTGGGTACGCCCGGTGCTGCCCAGGAAGATATATTTCTGGGGCACGGCGGTGCGGGCGTGCCGGCGAAAGACGATGTGCCCCCTGGTCTGCCTGATGAATTGGAATATAACCCCGGTGGTCTGGCAGTACTGTGGGCCACCCAAAACACCCGCGATGCCCTGTTTGATGCCATGCGCAGCCGGGAGGCCTATGGCACCAGTGGCCCGCGTATCGTGAGCCGTTTATTTGGCGGCTGGGACTTCCCCGCAAACCTGTGTGAATCGCCACGGCGTATAGAAAGCGCCTATGCTCAGGGTGTGCCCATGGGCTCGTTGCTGCCAGAGCAGCCGCAGCAAGAGATGAAGCCGACTTTCCTGATCGCGGCCAGCCAGGATGTGGGTACGCCGGATCATCCGGGAATGCCATTGCAGAGATTACAGGTGGTTAAGGGCTGGGTCGACGCAAGTGGACAGACGCAGGAACGTGTCGTAGACGTTGCCGGGGACGCACGCAATGGTGCCTTTGCTAATCCCCAAAACTGCGCAACTGGCGGCGCCGGGTTTGCCGATCTGTGTGCCGTGTGGGTGGATGATGATTTTGATCCTGCCGAGACCGCGTACTACTACTCACGCGCGGTGGAAAACCCCAGTTGTCGTTGGAGTCAGCGGTTGTGCGTTGCCGCGGGCGTGGATTGTGCTGACGCCAAGACTATTACACGTGGTTATGAGGGTTGCTGTGCCGCCGAGCATCGGCCGATCGTACAGGAGCGGGCGTGGACTTCTCCGGTCTGGTATAGCCCTGCTGCTATTGTCACCGCGGTACCCGCGTCGCAATGAATGGCTGTAGTAACGGGATACAGTGTCGCCATTATCGGCTCCTAGTAGGACGCCTTATTGAACCATCCATTGGCAATCCTTAAGGGGTGCGGCCTGCTGCCGATGGTGGAGCTATACTTCACCCCCAAGTGATGCCCACGGAGAAACCACAGATGTCTGATTCAGGAAAAGTTGTATTGATAACCGGGGGTGGCAGCGGCATGGGCCGCGAGGCCGCAAGGCGTTTTGCTGAGGCCGGCTCCAGGGTGGCCCTGTTTGATGTCAATGCCGCGGGCATGGCGGAAACCGGTGAAGGGTTTGACTGCGTTCACAGTTGGACAGTAGACATCACTGATTTTGACGCGGTGCGCAACGCGGTGCAGGAGGTAGAAGCAAAAATTGGCCCCATCGACCGTCTATACAACTGCGCTGCGATTATGCCCTTTGGCAAGCTGGTCGATCAGGACAACGGCATAATCCATAAACAGATGGCCATAAACTATGGTGGCCTGGTAAATATCACCCAGGCGGTACTTCCCGGTATGCTTGAGCGCGGTAAGGGGGATTTTGTCAGCTTCGCCTCCATGGCGGGCATCATTCCGATGCTCATGACTGGCGCCTACACAGCGACCAAGTTTGCCGTCAGGGCCTTCACGGAGACCTTGTACCATGAGCACTTGAATTCCGGAATTCGCTTTGCCTGCGTTTGCCCTCCGGCGGTTAGTACGCCGCTGTTGCAACAGGGCAGGGACACAGCCTGGCCAAAAATGCTGGACAGCGCCGGCCCACCCATTGAACCCAAAGTCGTTATTGATGCCATCGAGGCTTGCCTCGCGAAGGGTAAGTTCTTCGTCTATCCTACCCGGGATGCCAAGATCGGCGTATTCATGCGTCGCCTGTTCCCGGGACTGATCTGGAAACAGGTGCATCAGGTAGAAGGCTTCTAAGAGATTTTCTGGCACCGTGTGGTTGGCGGTTAACGAATATTGCTGGTTTGTCTCGGCGGGCTGTTCCTGAAAAACTGACAGGAACTGCCACTGTGGGAATTCGATTGGACCGATGAAAAAATTCTGCCTTTTTTTGCTGCTGTTGGTACTAGCCGGTGGCGTCTATTACTTCTCAAAAAAACCACCCTCCCCGCAGGCAGCGCTCAAGAAAGACAGCGATGGACCGCTGTTTTACGAAACGCTCGATAATGCTCCCGCGCCTTTACTGTCCCCCGAAGAAGCACTTCAGGGATTCAGTATTGCGCCTGGGTTCGAGATTGAACTGGTTGCCGCTGAACCGTTGATTGAAGATCCGGTTGCGATGGCCTGGGATGAATACGGCCACCTCTATGTGGTGGAACTGCGCGGCTATATGCCCGATGCCTACGGTAACGGGAGTGACGAGCCGGTGGGGCAGGTCGTCCGGTTACAAGACACCAATGGGGATGGGCGTATGGATACCAGTGAAGTGTTTCTGGGAGCCCTGGTGAATCCTCGCGCTGTAGCGGTAGTTAACGAAGGGGTGTTGATTGGAGAGCCGCCTAACCTGTGGCTGTGCAAATTGCCCACTCCCACATCCGTATGCACGGATAAACGTAAAATAGGGGGTTACGCCACAGACGTGACTACCGCAAATGTCGAACACATGGAAAATGGTTTGCTTCAGGGTCTGGACAACTGGCTTTATAACTCCAAGTCGAATCGCAGCCTGCGCATTCATGACGGCACGCTGCAGGAACGCGAGGGACTGTTTCGCGGACAATGGGGTATTACCAAGGACGACTTTGGCCGCCTGCTGTACAACCATAACTCCACCTGGATACAGGCAGACTTTTTTGCCGGCGAAGATCTGGTGCTGCCAGGGCAGTCCGGGCGCCACAAAGGTCTGGGCGTTAATCTGACAGCACCCGCAAAAGTACACTCAGTACGCGTTAACCCGGGAGTCAATCGCGCCTACCTTCCCAATACACTGCGAGAAGATGGGCGTCTCAACAATGCGACTGGCGTGAGTGGTCTGGTCTCCTACCGTGGCGACCAGTTTCCCGACCGATACCGTGGCGATGTTTTTGTGCCGGAAGTTGCAGGTAACGTGGTGGCCCAATTTGACATGAGCGAAGTGGGTATGGCGCTCGTGGCCGAGCAGCGTCTTTACGAAGATCCGACCTGGGGTCAGCGGGATTTCCTGGGCTCCATCGACGAACGCTTCCGGCCGGTAGACGCGATGAATGGCCCGGATGGGGCGCTGTACATTATCGATATGTACCGTGGCATCGTTCAGGACACACACTTTCTAACTGACGAACTACGCGCACAGATATTCGAGCGGGAGTTAGAGGCCCCCCTGGGTATGGGCCGTATTTGGCGCGTGCGGCACACCGAAGGTAAGCCCTCGCGCGAGTTCCCCAATCTTGCAGCGGCGAGCAACGAGCAACTCATTGCGGCATTAGAGAGCGCCAACGGCTGGGTGCGTGACACCGCCCAGCGTCTGCTGTTGATCCGCGGTGGAGATCAAACGGAGCCACTCGCTGCCATTGCAACTGGCGACAACACCCTCGCTGCGTTGCACGCGATCTGGGCATTGCAGGGCAGGGGGGAACTGCGGCGTGAACTGGTTGTGAAAATAGCAACGTCCGGTGACGTGCAGCGGCAAATCCAGGTGTTGCGCGCGGGTCGTACTTTACTGCTGGCGGATGATGTTGTTGCTCTGCAGCAAGCATTGCAGGAAGCACCTGAGGCGCTGACCCTGCAGTTGGCATTTGCCATGGGGGACTGTGCTGAAGACGCAAGTGTGCGCAATGCGCTGTTGAACATACTGAGCCAGAATCCTGATAGCCCGTTTGTGCGGCAGGCGGTTGTGCGGGCGGTGCATGGACAAGAGATGTTACTCCTGCAGCAGTACTTTTCAGACAGTCGATTCTCTACCGCGACTCCAGGGGGACGGGCCTTGCTGACAATGCTAACAGGCCAGGCCTATGGCAGTCTGCGCGGTGATTTAAGGTCTTCCGGAGAGGCGAATGTTGCCTTGCTTGAGTTGCTGGCACTGATTGAATCACGGCAGGCGAAGGTCAAGTGGCAGCAGGTTGCTGCGCTGAAGGGGTTGGCGCGCGTGGCGACCAGCAAAGACTTTGTGGCGGTGCAACTGGAGGAACCGCCCCGGATTTTTACTGATACCTCTATTGGCGAACAAGACCCTCTGTGGAAAGCGCGGCTTGCCGGTCGCGCGGCATTCACCTGGCCGGGCGATGAAATTGCGCTGGGTATTGCCCCGCTGAGTCCTGAGCAAATGCGGGTGGCGGCGCTAGGTGAGATATTTTATCCCCAGTGCGGTGCTTGCCATGGTGCAGAGGGGGCGGGTATCGCTGGACTAGCGCCACCGTTGGCAGGGGCAGAGTGGGTTACCGGGCCACCGGAGTGGTTGGCGCGCATTATCTTGCAGGGATTGAATGGGCCCGTTGCAGTGGCAGGTGAGAGCTGGAACGGTGTCATGCCACCGCATGGAGATCTGGCAGCGCTGGATGATGACACCCTCGCTGGATTGATGACCTACCTGCGGCGTAGTTGGGGCAATACGGCTGACCCGGTGAGTGTTGAGAAAGTGGCTGCGATGCGTGCGGTGAGCTCAAATCGGAGTCAACCCTGGACCGCAGCGGAGCTGCAGATGGTCCCCTATGACCGTGGTTACAAGCGATTCGAAGGTCAGTACGCGGTTAGTTTTGTTACGTTCACGGTCACTGAAAAACCCGATGGTCTGCACCTTTCCGTGCCGCTATACGGCTCCGGTCTGATGGAGCAGTTGAGCGCTAGTCGTTTTAGCGCGGCAGCGGGGGGTGAGAGCATTGAGCTTGAATTTGTCATTGCACAGGACGGCACCGTCAACTCGCTGTTGCTTTATCGCGATGACGAAAAAATTCCGGTTAGTCGAAAGCAATAGAGATGTCAGGCAGTAGTAGGTACTAGTCAGCTGGGGCGCTGGTAGTAGATGAGGACGCCAGCCCAGAGTGCCACAAGCGCGAGGCCGCCGATTTCGCGGGCTTCTTCTACTGCCTCGCTTTGCATGCTGATTGACTTGAAGACTGCCCCGATCGAGACCGATCCGACAATGCCGGTTAGTAATGTTGTGATCCAGGCAAGGGCAATCACGAACAGCGCAGAGCATAGCCAAGGGAGTCTTATGTTTCGATACTGCAGCAGGCACATCAAGGCTGCCGCGAGGTAGACTGCAACCCACATCAGGGCATCCGGGTCGTTGTACTGGACCACTGCAGAAAGTGCAAAAGCGGCGAAAAAAGCCAGATTCAGGAATGTAAAGAGCATGGTTTATTGGTCTTTAGTTTGCAATGCGCCAGGCAGTTACTGGCATTGTACCGGGCATTGCCGATAATAAGGAGGAGCCACATCGACCCGTTTTTTGAATGTCCCGTTCGGGGTTTTATTCTGCTTGAAACTGCAGGTCTTCCGGTAAGCAATAGCGAGCTGGAGCAGCTTACGAGGCTGGGTGTGTATTGCGAGAATAATCAAGGAAATGCCAATCTAACGCGGTGCTTGGATTGTAAAAATTGATTGTCAGGAAATTTTGATGGGGTGATAGATGGCTGCTTTCAAACGACATGCCAGGCAATTCACGGCTCTAATGGCGGCTCTATTACTGGCTGGCTGCAGCGAAGAAATGATCGCCCCGGGTGAATGTGTCAATGCGCTGACGCAGCAGGAACAGGCGGCCGGCTGGCGCCTGTTATTCGATGGCTCCACCCTATCGCAATGGCGCAGTTACCGGGAAGAGGACGTCAATTCTGGGTGGGCGGTGGAACAGGGCTGCCTGACCCGGGTAGGGATGGGTGGTGATCTCATTACGCGCGGCCAATTCGCAGACTTTGAGCTAAAACTCGACTGGCGCATCAGTGATTCCGGTAACAGTGGAATATTTATTCGCGGGGATGAATCTGCCAGCAGCATCCACCACACGGGCTATGAAATGCAGGTTCTGGATAACATCGGTCATTCCGACGCTAAAGATCCCAGCCATAGAGCCGGCGCCTATTACGATATGATCGCCCCGGACCACGACACCAGTGCACCCGTTGGCGACTGGAATCATGTGCATATAATCGCCCACGGCTCCCACGTTGAATTTTGGTTGAATGATCGCAAAACAGTGAGCTTTGAGCAGGGTAGTGACGCGTGGCGTACGCTCTATCTCAACAGCAAGTTCGCTGGTCGTCCGGCCTACGGTAGTTTGTTTAAGGGGCACATTGGTTTACAGGACCACTGGGACAAGGTCTGGTTCCGCAATATCCGTGTACGGGAGTTTTAGTTTTGCATGGGCTTGGAGCAGCAGGGCCATAGCTTGGGGTGAAAGCTGGCGCTGCTCGATTAGCGCGAGCACGGTTATTTTTCAGAAATTTTTGAATCCTGGGGTATCTGTACCATACTGTCTCAGACACAATGTCTCTATTTGATAGAGGCATGAGCAGCTTCAACAGCCAGGAAGCTAGCAATTGCACCATACTTTCAATAACGGAGATACCATGACGTATCAATCTGCACTCGCGGCAATGCTACTGATTCTAGCTGCGGGCATTACCCTGCAGGCCCAAGCCGCTGACAAGCCTAATATCCTGGTGATCTGGGGAGACGACATTGGTATCACCAATATCAGTGCCTACAGTGACGGTATCATGGGTTATCACACGCCTAATATTGATCGCATCGCCGACGAGGGCATTCGCTTTACCGACTATTACGGCGATCAGAGTTGCACCGCCGGTCGGTCGACCTTTATCACCGGCCAATCGGGATTGCGTACCGGGTTAACCAAGGTAGGCCTGCCCGGTTCCGAACTTGGCCTGCTCGACCGGGATATTACGATCGCTGAAGTGCTTAAAACACAGGGTTATACGACGGGTCAGTTCGGCAAGAACCATCTGGGTGACCAGGACATCTTCCTGCCCACCAACCATGGCTTCGATGAATTCTTCGGCAACCTTTACCACCTAAATGCGGAAGAAGAGCCTGAGGATCCCGATTACCCAACCGACCCGGCATTTCGAAAAATGTTTGGCCCTCGTGGTGTGATCCACTCCTATGCAGATGGCCGCATCGAGGATACTGGCGCGCTGACACGCAAACGAATGGAAACAGTCGACGAGGAATTTGTAGCGGGCGCGAAGAAATTCATCGACAAGGCCGTCAAGGCTGATAAACCCTTTTTCGTGTGGCTGAACACCACAGGCATGCACTTCCGTACGCATATCGCCGCCAAGAATGTCGGGCTCTCCGGCCAGGGCTTTTATAATGATGTCATGGTGGCTCACGACAAGCTGGTCGGCCAGATGCTCGATCAGCTGGACCAACTAAAGATCGCAGACAACACGTTAGTGTTCTATTCCACCGATAACGGTGTGCACTTCAATACCTGGCCGGATTCCGGAGTAACACCCTTTCGCAGTGAGAAGAACACCAATTGGGAGGGCGCTTACCGAGTGCCCGCCATGGTGCGCTGGCCGGCGAAGATCGAGCCGGGGCAAATCTCCAATGAGGTCATGGCGCATCTCGACTGGATGCCCACGTTTGCCGCGGTTGCGGGCGATACCAGCCTGAAGAAGGACTTACTCAAAGGCAGAAAGATTGGCAGCAAGAACTCAAAACTCCACCTGGATGGATACAACTTCTTACCCTACCTGACCGGTGAGGTTGAGAAAGCGCCACGTCGTGAGTATATCTATTTGGAAGACAGCGGTATGCCGGTGGGTATCAGGGTAGGTGACTGGAAGCTGGTTTTTGCTGAGAACCGGGCAAAGACAATGGCGTTGTGGGCAGAACCCTTCGTCACGCTGCGCATGTTCAAGATCTTCCACCTGCGTCGGGACCCTTTCGAACGGGCTGATCACAATTCCAATACCTATTGGGACTGGCTAATCGACAAAGCGCCACAAGGTTACAGGGGGGTAGCAGTAATGTCGCAGTTCCTGTCCACATTCAACGAGTACCCGCCCAGCCAAAAACCTGATTCATGGTCTATCGACAAGCTGACTGACCGCTATCTGAATGTGAAGTAATTTGTATCAGGCATGAAAAAGCCCGCACGAGCGGGCTTTTTTTGTGCGCGCTACGCACCGATTGAACGACTATTGTTGCGCCACGACGTCGGTCTGCCCGGCTATCTTTCGAAAACTACCGGAAGTTCTTCCAGGCCACGTAACAGAATATTGGGCATGTATTCAAGATCTTCGGGTGCGCAATCCAGGCGCATACCCGTAGTGCCGGCGAATAATTTCTCCCACGCGACTGTCATCTCCAGTCGTGAGAGGTGCTGGCCGATACACACGTGACTGCCGAACCCAAACGCAATGTGGCGTTTGGCATTGGATCGGGTTACGTCAAATGCCATGGGTTCTTCGAACATAGACTCGTCGTGGTTGGAAGAAAAGTACTTGAGCAATACCATGCTGCCCTTGGGAATAGCCGTATCGCCAAGTGTGTAATCGGCTTTCGTCATGCGCCACATGTTGGATGTGGGTGTTGCCAGGCGCAGTGTTTCTTCGACCAGGTTGGGGATCAGTGTAAGGTCATTACGCACGGCAGCTTCCTGTTCGGGGTTCAGGCACAGTTGCCGAATACCCTCCGCCAATGTCGCGGTAGTGGTTTCGTTGCCCGCAACCAGAAATTGTGTGCAGTGACCCAATTGTTCTTCGATCGTCAGTTGGCGTCCCTCAACTGTTGCGTGTGCCACCAGGTTAAGGAGGTCGTCCCGAGGGCTAGCCCGGCGTGCGTCGAGTGCGGTGACGAACCAGTCGTATTCTTCTTTGACGGCACCATGGGCGTCCAGTAGCGCCTGCTTGTCCGAGACTTGCGACAGAACGTTGACGTTTGCTACCGTCCATTTGAACGCCTCGTCGAACAAATCAAGCGGAATGCCCAACACGTGCATGATCACTGACAACGGGAGCGGACGAGAAAATCCCTCGATAAAATTGTAAGGCTGTCCGTCGGGTATTTCGCTAACGAGGCGGTCGGCCAGATCATTAATCCAGGGACGGTAGTGTTCAATATTCTTGGCCAGAAAGAAGTCTCTTACCGTATCGCGGTACATTTTGTGTTCAGGATCATCCACCGTGAGCAGAGTGCCTTTACCCAGGTTGTATGTTTTTGCCATTGCAGCTTTTATATCCGGGTCCAGCTTCGCGGCCGATCCCAGTGCCAGTGTGAACTCATTGGAGAACACCGCATCGTTCTTGTGCGCTTCCCTGACCAGTTCGTAGGTGGAGACCACAAAGACGCCCGAATCTGGATCCTGATAAACAGGCGCTTCGGTACGCAGGGTTTTGTCGAAGTGGTAGGGGCATTTGAGCGTGGCAGTATCAAACAGCGGCATATCGGCGAGGGCGCGGTTATCATTGGTGGTAGGTGCAGTCACGGTTTTTTCCTATTTCTCAATGTAAATAAAATGTATGGAATGCAAGATTACGACAAAGTGTTCACACCGTTAGTGCGCAGGTGAATCTCTGGCGAAAGAGGGTAGCTTTCGGCAGGGGTTAAACGCTCGGAGTGCCCGGCTGGCCGCACGCTCGCCTGTGCAATAGTTGTTGCCTGTGCCAGGACAACTCCAACGGCTTACACATCCATGCTCTTGGAGTGAGAGTTGTCGAGTTCATGAGGTAGTCCTCATGTGAGGCTGGGAAGTATGAAGGTTAAAAATAAAACAGTCAAACCTGATTTTATTGTTGATTTGAGTCGGGTTCAGGTCCGGGGGGTGCAGTCTGCAATGAGTTCGTCTGGCGTGGGTAAGCCCGTTTCGCAGGCCTTTTTGCAGGCGCGAGTGTCATCACCCCACTCGACGGGGTTGAAAATACAACCCAGGAAACAGGGCGCTGCTGCAACCGCAAGGCGGCGAAACGCGCATTCCTGGCCTTCTTCCCCAAGAAACGTTGTCTTCTGGGGAGCGGAAAACTTGTCAAAGATATCGAGCCCCTGACCATCCGGCTCCAAATTGGCCGCCGGCATGTCAGCTGCGGATAGGCTGCCGGTGACAAATAACAAGGCATTGGCAATGAGTCGCTGAAACAGGGGGTCTTTGATCGTCTCGTCACTGTGCCCTAGCGTTGTCCCAAACACGGGTACGTTGCCCGGATAAGCCAACCAGGCGGTGACGTGGGGTTCGCCATCCTCTCCCACTGAGCTCAGTAGTGGCTCGGCGTCAAATTCAAGATTGAGATACAACTCGTCGTCTCCAACCGTCCACTGGGCGGGGATACCGCTAAGAACAGGGTGCACCTGTTCTTGATCTTGTGTCAGGGGACGCATTGATTCATGTGCATTGGTCTTTAGTCCAAACAGCGGCCACCACCATTGTGTTTCCCGAAACGAATGCATGGTGCAGTGAATAAATAAGGCGGGGACGCCGAGTTGCTCAGTTTGGCGCCGCATATTGGCAATCAGTGCTGCATCGGTGTTGTCTGCCATGCAGATATTGTAGATAAGGACGTCGTAGCCCTCAGAATAGTCAGAGGTTTTCCAGCGCTCCAGTTCCGCCAGGGAGACGTCGAATTTGACATTGGCGTGCTTGACAATGCCCTGTGCCAGGGCGTGCGTCTGGTATTCGTAATTGTGATAGACACCAGGACTTGTCAGGATTAGGGCTTTGAGGGGTTCGCCGGCAATGGCCTGCTTACCCGGTAAAATCATCGCTGAAAAAAACAGTATTGTGAGAGTCAATAGTGCATGACGCATAACAGCTTCCTTATTGGCGGGTCCGACTCTGATATTGAAGTCATTGGCGCAGACACTACAGGCTTCGTCAGTAACCCTTTGAATGCGAGCCGCAAACCCGTACAGTATCGGAAAAAATGTCTCCGCAATCAATCGAGATTTAAACTGTATGAAAGAATCCTCCGCTGTTAGTAAAAAAGTGGAAGTCGGCTTTGACCCGGCGCTCACCCTGCCGGTGCTACTGGAGGTTTTTCGACTGCAGCAGTCGGACAAAGTGGCGCTGATAGAGGGTGATGAGAGCCGTACCTGGGGGGAATCAATTGCGCGTATATATCGCATGGCCAATGGGCTGATTGCGCTGGGGATTGCGCCGGGTGACCGTGTGGCCATGTTGTCGCGCAACAGCATGAGCTATTCTGAAATCTTTGCGGCCACACTGGTAATCGGCGCCTGTGCGGTGCCATTGCAGTCCATGATCACTGATCAGAGTCTGGACCTGATGCTCCGGGATTCTAATGCCAAGGTATTTGTTGTAGCCAGTGAAATGGCAGCGATGACACAGAGTTTTCTGGCTGACCACTCCCAGATTGTTTCCGGTGGACTAATCGGGATTGACTTCAGCGACGCACATTTTTGCGCGCTGGAAGACTGGCTGTCCAGCCAGTCCGAGGTGGCCCCTGGTATTGAGTTGAATGGGGATGACGAGTTCAATATTATTTATAGTTCCGGTACTACCGGCATTCCCAAGGGTATCGTGCACAGCCAGCGTACGCGGCAGGCACTGGCGACGGGACTCATGAATTTAGGGATTACTGCAGAAGCGATTACCCTGATTGCCACACCGCTTTACTCAAATACTACAATCACGACCTGGTGGCCCACGGTTTGTGCCGGGGGCACACTGTTGATTATGCCAAAGTTCGATGCCGAGAGCGCATTGCAACTGATACAGCAACATCGCGTCAGCCATGCAATGTTGGTGCCGGTACAATACGACCGCATTATGGGCCTGGAGAATTTTTCGAATTATGATCTCAGCAGTCTACAGCTTAAGTTCAGTACCAGTGCGCCACTGCGTCCGGCGCTAAAAGCTGCAGTGATAGATCATTTTCCAGGGGAGCTGATCGAGTTTTATGGCCTGACTGAGGGCGGCGTCGGCACGCTGTTTATCGGCAGTATCGCGCGGGAACAGGACAAACTGGGATCAGTGGGGCCCGCGTTGCCGGGCGCATCACTAAAAATCATTGACGAGCAGGGCGGGGAGCTAGCCAGCGGGGAAACCGGCGAAATCGTCGGACGTTCAGGCAGTATGAGTGACGGCTACCACAATCGTGCCGAAGCGAATAACGAGATGCACTGGTATGACAGTGAGGGTCTGCTGTATTACAAAAGTGGCGATGTCGGTTACCTTGATGAGGACGGTTGGTTGTTTCTTTCTGACCGTCGCAAAGACATGATTATCTCAGGCGGCTTCAACATCTATGCGACAGATTTGGAGCTGGCACTATTGGAACACCCTGATATTCATGAGGCGGCAGTGGTCGCCCTGCCCAGTCGTGAGTGGGGGGAAACGCCCCTCGCATTGGTAGTACTTGAGTCCAGTGCTAAGTGTGATGAAGAATCACTACGGCAGTGGGCCAATGCCAAGCTGGGCAAAGTCCAGCGTATAAGTCAGTTAGTGTTTATCGATGACCTGCCCAAGAGCTCTATCGGAAAAGTGCTTAAGCGCGAGTTGCGAGAAAGTTATGCACATCTGGCTAAACTGGATCAGCGTGTATAAATTCCCTGTGCGCCAAGGCTGCGGCATAATAGAGTATGAGGGTGGTTTTGGGGTAACCCGTTCCGGCCCGACATCAGTGACTGTTCAGGGAGATACGATGCACCAACAGCAAAAAAAGCGATGGCAGATAAGGTTTCAAAATACGCTGCCCAAAGTTACAGTGAAATTTACGCGAAACGGTTTCACACAATTTATGCTGGTTGTTATGGGGGCACTATTGTCTGCCTGTGCTGATCAAAATCCACCCGTAAATTCGACGTGGTCGTCGATACCAGCGGTGCAACAACCTTATCAGGTGGTTACCAATATTCACGAGACTATGGCATGGATATTAGACCCAGCTGCCGATGTTATCTGGGACTCAGCCGGGACCATTATCACTGCCCAGGGTAGCGAGGAACTGGCACCGACCACGGATGAGGGCTGGGCCGAAGTGGTGAATGCCGCTGCCGTGTTGAGCGAGGCGGGGAACTTGCTAATGATGCCCGGTCGTGCCGCCGGTGACGACTGGATCGAGTATTCTCGCGGTTTAGTGGACGCCGGGCAGTTGGCTTTGAAAGCGGCTCAGGCGCAGGACAGCGATGCGTTATTTGATGCCGGGGGTCGTATCTTTCAGGTGTGTAAGGCTTGTCATACCCAGTACTGGGTGAAGTCGGACGAGACGGGCGAATTCGAATAATGTTGCTGTGGCCGGTGCGCTGTTTCGTCGCGCTTTGTATCGCGTTGCTGAGCAGTGTCGTTATCGGCCACGATCTATCGGCGGATAACAGTGCGTTCGTGCAGGGACTCAGCGGACCAGCCATTGGTCCCTTTCTCTATCTGGGTGCGAAGCACATGTTTACTGGTTACGATCATTTGCTGTTCCTGTTGGGCGTTATTTTCTTCCTTTATCGTCCGCGGGATATCCTGCTGTACGTTACCTTGTTTACCCTCGGCCACAGCCTGACCCTGATGCTGGGCGTTTGGGCACACTGGCAGGTGAACGAACATTTAGTCGATGCGATTATCGGACTGTCAATTGTGTATAAGGCTTTTGAGAATATGGGTGGATTCCAAACAGTACTGAAAATAAACCCCGATCCTCGAATCGCTGTGTTGGTGTTCGGGTTGTGTCACGGATTGGGGCTGGCGACAAAATTGCAAGCGTCCATCAATAGTGGCGACGGTTTGATTACCAATTTGCTGAGCTTTAATGTCGGTGTCGAACTGGGCCAGTTGCTGGCTCTGTGTTTGATGCTGCTGGTGCTTTTACAATGGCGGCGACAGCCGCGTTTCCGCTCGCAAGCTTTCGTGTTGAATGCGGTTGTCATGTGCGCCGGATTTGTTCTTGCTGGAAATCAATTTGCGGGGTATTTGTTCTCATGAATGATCCGGTCCAGAGGCGCACTGTGCTGCTGGCGAGTGGCGGCGCGCTGTTGTTGGCGGCAGTGTTGCTGCTCGCAGTTATTCTTCCGGCGGAATACGGCTGGGACCCACTCGGCAGTGGCGATAAATTCGATCTGTTGGGCATGACAGGGGGAGAGTCTTCACCTCTGAATTTACACAGCGAGCCCTGGCGCACCGATCGTATCGAGTTCCAGCTCGGCTCTTTTGAAGCGGTGGAGTACAAGTATCGTTTGAAAGCCGGCACGACAGTCTTGTATCACTGGGCTGCCAACGCAGAAGTACTCTACGATATGCACGCGGAACCGGATGGTGCTGCGCCGGGGTACGCCGAGAGCTTCTCCAAGGCACGCGCGGACCACGCGAGCGGTAGTTATACAGCGCCCTTCGATGGTATCCATGGCTGGTATTGGCACAATCGTAGCCGGCAGGACGTTACACTTACACTGGAAACATCAGGGTTCTATGCAGAGGCGCTAGAAATGCGCGACGGTCGTGAGTTTCGTTATGAAATTGAAGCGCAACCATGAAAGGTTGCTCAGCCGTAGGCTAGTGCGAGCATTTCGCGCATGTCCTGAATCTGGATCGTCCAGTAAATGACGAAGCCGACCGCAATAACTGAGGATGCAATCACCGCTGCAAGCTGTGCATCCTTACTGGCATTGTTGCTGGTGTTTTGAGGTTCTGTTGTCTCTTTCATAATCGCCTCTGCTCGTGCTATCCAGAGAATCCGATCCAGCGCCCAGTGGCTGCCACCGAAAACCAGATCATCAATGATGCCACCGCCACCATCCGCAGTACCCAGGGATTGAGGTTCTCGATATCGTGACGTAACAGGGGTCGTCGTACAAAGAATACGAATACGACGCCGACCGTCAGTGCCAGCATCTTGTACCAGAATACATTCAGATAATAGACTTTAATTGCCACACCGCAGGCCATAAATACGCCGGTGATAATGCTTAGCAGCAGGCTCCACACAAACAGGCGATGACAGGCATCCTGCACCTGGCGTTGCGGAACGTCGGTAAATATCACAGAGAGCAGGCGACCATCGCTCACCAGTATCGCGCCTCCCAGTACCGCCATGGCCAGCAAGTGAACAGCTTGCACGGTGGCAAAGACTGCTCCCCAGGTTTTGCCAATGACGCCGAAGGGGGTGGTTTCCATCCATTCAAATAGCGGTAGCAGGGCCGAGTAGGTATCGAGCCGAGCATTGCTGAAGGCAAATCCAAGGCACAGACCTATCGTCGCGATCACTGCAACGGAGCGAGTATAGGAGGGCAGCATCCTGCTACTCATAATGTCTTCCTGTAGGTTTATGCATCAAAATTGTGTTTGGTCGGCGACACAGCCGGTAATGGTGGAAACGAAGGTGGAAGGTTCACCGCGACAGTCAAACCAGTCATAGGCGATAAGGCGGCCACAGATCACAATAAGAACCCAAAAACTCAAGGACAGTGCGGCACCTATTTGCAATCGGCGCGGTGCTTTGACGGCAAGGTCCCAGCTCCCGCCCGCGCTGGAGTCCGCATCTTGCATCCGGCGATGAAACAGCCAGGCGTTCACCGCTGCAGCAATGAGCAGTACGACTTTAATGCGGAACCACAGGCTCTGTGATGTCCGTACCGGAATAGCGTAGAACAGCAACAAGCCAGTGACGATCATCACGCTGAAACCGATCAGCATTGGTAGGAGCAGGCGGTGCGCAATGGCCGTAGCTGGAATATCCACAAACGCCAGGCCCAGCATGCGTAAGTCGATCAGGAATAACATACCCAGACTTACCATCAGGGCCAGTACATGGGTGGATTCCACCAAGTTGTACATATAGAACGACTCGTGCAACTGTGTGCTCCACGAGTGAGTATCAAGCCAGGTGGCGAACTCGTATATCAGCTGATTCAATGGGCGGGGGAACCTCGTTAGTGACGGCGCTATTTATTGTTTGAAATGCAGCGCAACTTATCAGACAAAGATCAGCGCGAGTCGCGCGGGTCTGAGCCATCCTTGGGCGCGCCTGTTCCGGATGATCCCATAAACACCTTACGGCCATCAGCAAAGGTAAGGTCCCTGCCGTTTGCCTTGCAGGCGGGCTGGCAGCGCTTGTCTTTGGCCTGGTAACCGCGCACTACAATTTCACTGCCAATGGGAATCGAGTTTTTGTGGATGCCTGAGCGCAGCAGAGTATTGGGCGTTCCGCCTTCCACCATCCAGTCGATCGTTTCGCCTTGCGCATCCACTACCGCCAGGTGAATCCAGGCGTGGGGATTGATCCATTCGATTTTGGTGACGCTACCTTCCAGAGTGACGGGCGCTTCCTTATCAAATTCTGCCGAGAATGCGTGATGTCCCCAGGCTTGCCAGGAGTAGATTGCCAGCAGCGGTAGGCTTAGCAACAAAGATCGTTTTAACATGCGCATGAATTACTCCTTCTCTTCCTGCCGGGCACCGGCCAGAATATTGGGCAGGGCGTAATTGCCCTCGTGACAGGCGTACTCGTAAATTGGCCCCTCGGATGCGCGCATCGTCATTTCTCCGCGCCAGGGTTGTGTGTAAATACTGTCATCCGTAATGGTGAATTGATACAGCATTTCATGCTCGGAAGTGCGGGTGAAACGCTCTTCCACGACGCTATCTTCGGTCATGTAGAGCTGGTGCTTAATGGCCGCCCGCATATTCTGCTGGGGGTGAAACTGCGTGGTGCGCACCACTAGTGTATTTCCTTCCCAGCGTCCGTTGGAATCTCCGAGCCAGGGTCTTATAGCCTTTGGGAGCGGTTGGCCTTCCATTCGAATGGTGCGGATATTGTGGTTCATTTCCACCAGGATGAGTACCTCCTCCGGGGACTGTACAAACTGATAGTTGTTGTTGTAAAGCACCGGCAGCATGGGCGGACCACCCGTAGAGCCGAAGCCCACTATGCAGCGCTCTCCGTCGGGACGCTCCTCCGGATTGTCCTGCCGTCGTATCCACTTATAACCCTGCCATAAAAAACGGCCCCGACCCAAATAGCTGTATGGCACTTCGCCATCGGCAGGCTCAACAATAATAGAACTGCGCGGCTCGCCATTGACGCGGAGAACGCGGGTACCAGGATCCATCCAGGCGCTGTTATAGCCGCCCACATCTTCACCGGCTTTTAGGTCGCCCTCAGGTAGGGTGTCGATGTCTTTCAGGATGTCTTCGCCGTACTTTTCCAGTGCCGTCGCCTGCGCTTCTGTAATGACCAGTTGTTCCAATTCATCGGGACGCTCCAGCGTAGTGATGGTCGCGCTGGTCCAGATGCCCTGCATGTCCGGATCACCCCATGGCATGCGTTGCAGTTTCCAGTCGGCGGCTGATGCTACGGTGCTTAGCAGCAGAGCAAACGTGGTGAATAGTGTTGTTTTCATGCTGTTACCTCGCACTATTGAACCGGCTCTTTGCGCAGATGGCCATACATCATTTCTTCGACGTACTCTACGCAGTTCATTATCAGCATGTTCTTATCGGCCCCCACACGTTTGTACAGCGGCATGCTAATTGTCCAGGGCCGAGTAAAAATATCCGCGTCATCGAGGGTGGCGGAGTAATTGATGGTGTGCTCACTGGTGAGTGTGAAGCGCTCAGTCACTTTGAGCTTGTCGCTGTGATAATTCCCAGCGCGGTCGAACCAGGTGCTGCTGTTCTGACCGGTCGTTTCAATCACCATGGTATCTCCTTCCCAGCGGCTCCAGGATTGCCCCATCCAGGAATCGATGGGTGCTGGCCCGGGATCGGCAAGGGCGACATTGCGCACTGCACCCGCGTAAGCATAGGAGAACAGCAGGGCATCTTTGTTGTGCACAATTTTAAAGGGGTAGGGCATATAGGTTGCGCGGGGTATTCCCGGCAGGTAGCAGCGAACCTCCGGGTCGGCGGTTATCCAGTCTTTTTGGTTCTTTTCTCGTTGCGCTAAGGCCGATTCCTTGTAGGGAATGCTGCCTCCTTCCACCACACCCAAGCTCGGGGGAATGGCGCCAACGGCGCCCAGGGACACGAGTTCCTTGACCGGTACTGGCACAATTGGACCCGGGCGCAGCACCTGCGCTGCGCGTCCGGCGTGCGCTTCCAGAGAATTGTTGGCGGTGTTCAGTACCTGCCATACTCCGGTGAAATCTGGTTTGCCATCGGCGGTGCGCGATGGTTGAAACTCCGCCAGTGCAGGAATCGCAATAAGGCAGGTGAGGGCCATACCGGCCAGGTAACTAGTAACGTTCATATCTGTAATTTCTCCTGATTATTAAGGCCTGGAAACGGCATCGGGCAATGCAAAGGCAATAATATGATCTCCCGGGGGACTTCCGCCACTCCAGTGTCCACCGGCTGCAATTACGACATACTGTTTGCCGCCGGGCCTGAGCTGATAGGTCATGGGAAGAGCATTTCCAGCAGTGGGCAATTCACCCCGCCACAGTTCCTCGCCAGTCCTAACATCGAAGGCGTGCAGTATATGCTCATTTGAAATTCCGGAAAACACCAGGCCGCTGGCTGTCATCATCGGTGCCGCCAGTCCGGGTAGTCCGTCAATCCACCAGAATGGAAACGGCGCCAGATTGCGCGTTGTGCCCAGCGGCACGCTCCACAGGTGCTTACCGGTTACTAAATCGATCGCGTCCAGAGTGCCCCAGGGCGGTGCGCTGCAGGGGAGGCCCAGAGAGGATGTTATCCAGGACACCTGCGCGCAGTAAGGAGTGCCTTTCTGCGGTTGCAGCGAGTCTTCGCATTCTGAACGAGGTAGCAGTCGAGTGAAGGTCGCCAGTCTGGTGGTAAATACAACCATTAGCCCTGTATCGGGGTTGATTGCGGGGGACCCCCAGTTGTTGCCACCGGCGTTACTGGGATAGTTGATACTTCCCTGTAGTGAAGGTGGCGTATAGAACCCTTCATTTCGCAGCCCTTCGATTCGTCTTTCACATTGCATTCTATCCAGGAATGTCAGTCCCCACGCGTTGTCTGAGGTAAACGGCTCGTCGATGAGTCGCGGAATATGCGTGGGAAAAGGCTGTGTTGGCGAGAGATACTCTCCGGGTACTTTCCCTTCCTGCGGCACGGGACGCTCTTCTACTGGCCACAGTGGTTCCCCGGTTTCACGGTTCAGAGCAAAGGTCATTCCCATCTTGGTGACCTGCACTACGGCGGGCACACGCTGGCCGTTTACTTCAAGGTCAATCAGGGTGGGCTGGGCTGGTGTATCGTAATCCCACAGGTCGTGGTGAACCATTTGATAGTGCCAGGCTACCTCGCCAGTGTCCCCGTGTAAGGCGACCACTGAACTGGAGTAATGGTCCAGCCCGTTGCGATGACCGCCGAAGTAGTCTGGTGTGGTGTTTCCGGTGGGTAAAAAAACCAGGTCACGCTCTTCATCAACGGAAATAATAGACCATACATTGGTCGTGCCACTGCGCCAGCTGCCGTCCTCGTTGCGTCCTTCAGACCCTGGCGGCACCGGGTTGAATACCCATTCCAGGGCTCCACTGCGAACATTGTAGGCGCGCACGATGCCGCTGGGTGAATCGGTGCGCTGATTGTCCAGCACCATGGAGCCGGTAATCAGCCGGTCGCCGAGGATGGCCGGTGGTGATGTGATGCCGTACTCTGCCGGGCTGTGCTTCGACAGGCCGTCGCTGGTATCAATCTCTCCCGCGCCCCCGAAGTCGGGGCAGGGTTTTCCAGTTTCAGCATCCAGTGCGATGATGCGTGCATCGAGTGTTCCCATAATGATGCGGTGCTCGCAAAACCCGGACTTTCCAGACTGCCAGCTGCTCACACCGCGACAGTTGGGAAGGACAGGGTGCTGGTCCATATTGACCTTGGGATCGAAGGCCCAGACCTGTGCTCCGGATTCAGCATTGAGGGCGATCACTCGGTTGGCAGCGGTGCAGTAGTACAGCCGTTCTCCGACGAGAATGGGTGTTACCTGCAGAGAGCTCTGCGAGTGATTGTAGGGCGTTGCTTCACGCGCTTCGCGGTAGTCGCCGGAGCGATGATGCCAAGCCACTTCAAGTTGGCCGACGTTGGCCGGTGTGATTTGATCGGCGCGCGAGAAGTGGGTGCCGCCGGGAGTAGCCCCATAGGCTGGCCAGCCACTGGGCGCTCCCGGTGGGGGAGAATCAATGACCTTCGACTGACAGGCCACCAGGCATCCTAGCGCCAGAAGGCTTGCTAGCCGCAGTTTTCCTGGGATGTTCATCACGGACACAACACCACTCTTTTTAATCTTTTATTGAACTTGCTTGAAAGGGGCGTTGGCGAGCTCAAAAAATTCTCCTGAATAGGCTTCTTCAGGATTATCGCGCACCGTCTTGTCCAGGGTGATCGCATCGTCACCGACGAGGATTCTCCACTGCTTCTGCTGTACGCCCTGAAGAATGACCTGCGCTGCCTGATCTGCAGTCGTTGGCGCCTCATCGCGAAACTTTTCCCCGCTGCTCTGGGCGAGGTTGCGGACCATGTCATCCGTCAATTGGGCTGCATCGGGACTGTTACGTGCCCAGCGCGCGCGCACCTGAGCAATATCCTGCGCACTCATGTCGGTAGATTCTCCGAGCCACATTTTTTGCGAGTTCAGCGCGATGGACGTGCCAATATGCCCAGGCATCACCACAGATACACTGATGTGTGGTGCATTCTGCCGCAGGTCTACCACCAGAGACTCGGAAAAGCCCTTCACTGCAAATTTGGCCGTGCTGTAGGCGGAGTGCTCAACGGTGTCGCCGAGGCAGGCCCAGAAGCCGTTGACGCTGCTTGTGTTGATGATGTGTGCCTCATCGCTGGCGAGTAGCATCGGCATAAACACGCGACACCCCAGATAGACGCCGCCCCAGCAGATGGAGAACACCTTGTCCCAATATTCGCGATCATCGCGCACGAAACTGTAACCGCCGGAGACTCCCGCGTTGTTGAACAGCAGGTTGATATGTTCAGTGTGGTGTTGTTCAGCGACCTGTTGCTGGAACGCGCTCAATTGCGCTTCGCTAGCCACATCGCACTTATGCGCCGTCACGCGGATTCCGCTATCAATTGCCTGCTGGCACAAGCGCATCGTCTCGGCCATTTCCAGTTCGGATAGATCGCACAGGGCGACGTGGCATCCGGCTGCGGTCAACTGCATAACCAGTGCGCGGCCTATGCCGTTGCCGCCGCCGGTGACTACGGCGATCTTATTATCGAATGATTTCATGGTGCAAAGTGTACACTAGTGGACAAATGGTGGCTGCTATTTTGGCGTCAACTCAGGGGTTTGCTGCGTGTACCAAATGTCTTGTTCAGCTGCTACGCTGCCCGTCACTGGAGGCTCAGCATGGCAGAAGTAAACATAGACTCTTCGATCGTTTGTGGCAGCGTAGCCCCCGGCTTCGAGGCCGTTCGCCGGGAGTTTGAACACAATTTTACCCACCGCAAGGAACTCGGTGCTGCTTTTGCGGTGTATCACCGGGGTCAGAAAGTGGTGGACTTGTGGGGCGGACATCTCGACAAGCGGCACGTGACGCCTTGGCAGGAGGACACGGTTACCACGCTTTTTTCAAGCACTAAGGGTGTCGCCGCTCTCACACTGGCGCACGCTCATTCGCGCGGACTTTTAGAATGGGATGAGAAGGTGGCGACCTACTGGCCTGAGTTTGCGCAAGCGGGCAAGCAGGACATTACCGTGCGCACAATGCTTGCCCATCAGGCTGGACTTTCTGGCGTTGATGAGCCACTCGATACCGCGACGCTTGCCAACTTTGATAAACTGGCAGTGATTCTAGCGCGGCAAGCTCCAGCGTGGATGCCCGGGACGCGCCACGGCTACCACGCGGTTACGCTGGGTTGGTTTCAAAGCGAGTTGCTGCGGCGAGTGGACCCAGAGCGACGAAGTCTCGGTGTTTACTTTCGCGACGAAATTGCCCAGCCGCTGGGGCTGGATATTTATATCGGGCTCCCGGACACCTTCCCGGTATCTCGAATTGCGCTTATCTACCCGATCCGACTGTTCACCATTCTTGCGCTTAGGGGAACGCGGTTTGCCTTGTCGGGGCGCATGATTCTGTCGATGTTGCGTCGCAATTCGTTGACAATGCGTGCCTTTGGTAATCCGCGTATTAAAGGGCCTGCTGCGTACAGTCGAAATCCCGCGTTGCGAACGGTGGAGATCCCGTCGGCAAATGGATTGGGAGATGCTCGAAGTATGGCAAAGCTTTACAGCATATTTGCTATGGGTGGTCGTGAACTTGGGATCTCACAGCAGACGCTCGATGATCTGGCGGCCGATCCCATAGCGCCTAGCGGGGGTGTGCACGATCTGATCCTGCGCGCAGAGCAAATGTATTCGCTTGGCTTCACCAAGCCGGATGACGACTTCGACTACGGTTCAAGCGGACGTGCATTCGGAACACCCGGTGCTGGCGGCTCGTTTTGTTTTGCAGACCCTGACGCGCATCTGGGTATGGCTTACATAATGAATCAGATGGGTGGTTATCTGGTGAACGATCCGCGCGAGAAGGCTTTGCGCGATGCCACTTATCGCGCGGTCGCGAAATTCGGGCCGGGCGCGTAATTGGCGGATTTTTATCCCTGTTGCGACGTTTGCTTCAAGCTTGAAACTATCGTCCAGAAAAAATTGTGCTAGCCAAGCAATCGCGTGCATAAGTTTGGAAAAGCTCAGCTCGCGCCCCACTGATACGAATTACTGCCAAAGCACCATCTGACAGGAAGACTACTGAGTATTGTGATAATGAAATTGCAGAAATACCTGTAGGTTCTTCCAAGCCCCAGCTCTATTTGTGTAACGGCCAATTATCCACTACGACCCTTGTTGTAATCCCTATACCGGCCTAAGTCTATGCCGCTCTCCGATAGTATGATTGGCAGCACCGTGATTGATTTCGTGTTCAGTTTGTCGCCGGTGGAATCGGATGTAATGCGCTGCAATGCCAATCTGGGCGGCGGGTGAGGGTTGGACTCTAACTAACTTTGACTCAGTAGCCAGCATGTGATGCACTGGGTTGAATAACAATTTGGCGCTATTCCATATACGGGGGTAGACGAGCCCTCCCCGGATAGCCTATCTCATGCGTTCAGTAAACACTCTAGAAAAGTGGTCCTATGCCATCGGCAATATGCCATTCTCGGTAAAGGATGCGGCGTTTGTTAATTTTGTAGTGTTCTATTACACCCAGGTGCAGGGAGTGAGCGGCACTCTAACGGGTTTGGCGATGTTTATCGCACTCAGTTGGGATGCGGTTTCGGATCCTGTTGTCGGCAGTTGGTCGGACACCTTGCGCACACGCTGGGGCCGTCGCCATCCCTTATTAGTCGCCGGCGGTATTCCCACGGCCCTACTATTTCTGGCGCTCTTTCAGCCACCGGATAATCTTTCAGAGATAGGGCTTTTTTTCTGGCTGCTTGGAGTTTCAGTCTTACTGCGTACCTTTCTTACCATTTATTTTATTCCCTATTCCGCCATGGGCGCGGAATTGTCGACGGATTACGATGAGCGTACGGTAATCGCCAAGGCGCGCGTTACCATGGGCTGGTTGGCGGGTATGGCCATGCCGGCGATTGGTTTTGCACTAATTTTTCAGAGTAAAGACGGCGTTGACGGGCGCTTACTGCAAAGCAACTACATAGACTACGGAATTCTATCGGCTGTGCTTGCCGGCGTTACCGCAGTGTTTTGTGTTTGGGGGACGCGCTCCGTTATCCCCAGACTTCCCCAGGGCGATACGACTGGGGCACGCTTTAGCGTGAAACAGCCATTCAAAGATCTGCAGATAGCGTTTAGCAATCGTAATTTCAGGCTCAGTACGGGTGCCGGCCTGGCCTTTGGAATCGCAGCGGGTGTCTACACGACGCTCTCTCTTTATATGGGCACCTACTTCTGGGAGCTGAGCAGTGATCAGCTGGCGGGGATGGTGGTTCCGACCGCGTTGGCGACTTTGCTTGCCTTTTTAGTGGTAGGCCGTATCGGGCAACGCTACGACAAGCCGACCATGTTGACGGCGGCGTGTATCGTCATGGCTATCAATGCCTTTGCTTTGATTGGCGCGCGTCTGTTGGGTTTTATGCCAGCCAATGGCCATTCGGCCGTCTACATGCTGATCCTGTTAAGTACGGGCATTGGCGTTTTAACCATCGTTACTTTACAAGTGGTGACTGTTTCAATACTAGCCGATCTTTTGGATGAGCAGGAATTGCACACACGGCGTCGGCAAGAGGGCGTATTCTTTGCCGCCTCTGCCTTTGTAATGAAAGCAACCACCGGCCTGGGCGCTATGTTGGCTGGTATCGTCATTGATGTAGTCGGGCTTACTCCGGGTGCTGAGCCAGGAACTATCGATCCGTCTGTGCTGCAGTCCCTAGGTTGGCTTACGATTATTCCGACTGTCGGTATGGCGATCATTGCGGCATGGTTTTACCACCGTATTCGTATGACACGTGAAAACCTAGTGCGCATAAAGGAAGAGCTAGCGGAAAGAGCAATTACCTGATGCCCTTGCCCCGGAACTAATCAAAGGTTGGCTGGCATTGCCATCCTAGCAGAGCGCAACGCCGCCCTAGAAGGGAGCAGGCCCCGGGAACTGTTTACGTAGCTCCGGCTTGAGTAATTTGCCCGAGGGGTTCCTGGGCAGTGCTTCTACCATTTCATAAAGCTGTGGCACTTTATAGCCTGCGAGGTTTTCCTGGCAGTAAGCCTTCAGAGACTCTGTAGTGGGTGATGTTCCTGGCGCGGGAACAATGAGCGCCAGCGGTGTCTCGCCCCATTTTTTTGATGCAACGCCAATCACAGCAGCTTCCTGGACCTCAGGACTGGCAGCAAGCGCATTCTCGAGCTCGGCGGGATAAATGTTTTCGCCACCCGAGATAATCATATCTTTCATTCGATCACAGACCGTGACAAAGCCCTCGCTATCCCAGGTGCAGATATCGCCTGTATGCAGCCAGCCATCGCGCAGAGCTTCTGCGGTTGCCTCAGGGTTGTTCCAGTATTCTTTCATCAGGTGTCGACCACCGACCAGCAATTCACCGGGTTGCTCCGATCCCATCTCAATGGTGTTGCCCTGTTCATCAACAATCTTAATGCTGGTATGCATCTGGGGGCGTCCGCACGAACCGACCTTGGCTTCGCCATCTTCTGGTAGCAGTAGGGTGCCGGGACCGCAGGATTCAGTCAGGCCATAGGCTTGAAAGATGCTAATGCCCAACGCCTCGTACTCGTGTAACAAAGACACGGGCACCGGGGCCGCTCCAGTAGCAATCCAGCGGACAGAAGAGATGTCGCATTGCTCCCGCTCTGGTGTCACGAGCATAAACTGAAGCAGCGCAGGTACTGCCATAAATATGGTGACCTTTTCCTGGTCAATGCAACGAAACATGGCTCCCACATCCAGTTCACGCATAATGACGCCTGTTCCGCCGCGGTGCACCAGTAGCGAGGTCGGACTCAGGCAACCCACATGAAACATCGGTAAGGCCAGCAACCAGCGGTCGCCGTCGCGCATGTCGGAGGTGCTCATGCTGGTTAGTTGGGACCAGAGCATACCGTCGTGACTGTGCACGACACCTTTGGGGCGACCGGTGGTGCCCGAGGTGTACATGATGAACAGGTTGTCGTGGTCCCATGCGCCGATTGGGGGTTCCTCGGGGCTGGACGCCGCAGCGAATTGGTCGTAGTCGAGTGCCCATTGCGGCGTGCCGCTGTCGCTATTTTCACGCCGGAGCCATAGCGTCACGTCCGACTTGCCTTTTTGCAGGGAGTCCACGACATCGTCAAAATCCGAGTCGTATACCAGCGCCTGTGTACCGCAGTTCTGAAAAATGTAGGCGATCTCTCCCGCCACGAGACGCCAATTGACCGGCACCATCACCGCGCCGATCTTGGCTACTGCGAAATAGGTTTCCACAAACTCGACGCTGTTTTTTAACAGCGTGGCCACCCGATCGCCCGGACGAATGCCTTTTTCAAGTAATCCGTTGGCAATGCGGTTTGCTCGCGCATTGAGCTGGACAAAACTGAACCGTCGATCTCGCTCGAATTCAACGATGGCTTCGCGATGGGGACAGATTTCCGCTCGCTTGGTGAGAAATTGCCCTATGTTTGTTTTCATGACTGTTCCAGTTTGCAGTTGTGCGATAGCCGGCTAGTATTCCACCATTTCGGCTTCACCGGTACCGTCGTAGGTCGATGAGGGGGCTGTAGTTTGAATACTAAACCGATGACACAAGCGGTCAGGGCGAAATCGGTGGTATTGGCAAGAGAACCGGGGAAGGGAGAGTCGCCGGGCTAGAGTTTCACTGTTACGGCAGCAGCACAGGCATTAGCCATCGTGCGCGCCTGCCCAACCGAGTCTGCCACCGCCAGTGCAACACCCATGCGGCGTGAGCCGGCGACTTCCGGTTTGCCGAATAATCGCAACTGCGTATCGGCCTGTGAGAGAGCTTGCTCCAGGTTGCCAAACTGTACACTTTGGCTTTCGCCTTTGACCAGAATAACGCTCGAAGCGCTCGGTCTGTTCTGGCGTATCACTGGAATCGGTAAATCCAGTATTGCCCGCGCATGCAGTGCAAACTCCGATAAGTCCTGGGAGACCAACGTCACCAGTCCCGTATCGTGCGGGCGTGGGGATACCTCGCTGAAAATCACCTCATCATCCTTGATAAAAAGCTCGACGCCGAACAGTCCTTTACCACCCAGCGCTGCGGTCACCGTCTTCGCCATCGCCTGTGCGGCAGATAACGCCTGTTCAGACATCGCTTGTGGCTGCCAGGATTCCTGGTAGTCACCGCCTTCCTGTCGATGGCCGATCGGTGCGCAATAAGAGGTGCCATCGCGATGACGAATAGTGAGCAACGTGATCTCAAAATCGAAATCCACAAAGCCCTCGATAATGACTTTACCTTTGCCCGCACGACCTCCTGCCTGTGCATACTCCCAAGCGGCATCAATGTCGCTGGGGTCTTTTAACAGTGACTGGCCTTTCCCGGATGAGCTCATGATAGGCTTGATTACGCAGGGTAAGCCAATGTCCTGTACCGCGCTTACATACTCTTCTTTTGTCTGTGCGAATTGATAGCGACCAGTTTTCAGTCCCAGCTCTTCTGCCGCCAGACGACGAATGCCCTCCCTGTTCATGGTGAGCTGTGTAGCCTTGGCGCTGGGGATAACGGTGAAACCTTCGCTTTCAAGTTCGGCCAGTGTGGCGGTCGCAATAGCTTCTATTTCCGGGACAATCAGGTCAGGTTTTTCCTGTTCAATGATCGCGCGCAACGCTGTGCCATCCAGCATATTGATGACATGACAGCGGTGGGCGACTTGCATGGCCGGTGCATTTGCGTAGCGGTCTACGGCAATAACTTCTACGCCCAGCCGCTGCAGTTCAATAGCCACTTCTTTGCCAAGTTCGCCCGCACCGCACAACAGGACTTTTTTCGCACTTTGGCTAAGAGGCGTTCCAATAATTACTGGCATAGTATGTTCTCTTTAAAATAGTTGATGAATTTAGGACCTGATAGTGTACGCGCAGTATGGTTTGCCAGTCGAAAAAATCAGCCACTAGCTTAAAAAAAGATAGCGCTGGTTGGGAACCTTGAATTGCGTTCCGACATATCGACCGCCGTCGGTTGCATCGCTTCGGTGAGGGCCGGGCCAGAGGCACAGGCGGATAGCAGAATTGGGACTGTCAGTATTAGTGATGAGCGCAGATTCAACATAGCGAGACCCCCGTATTTTTCAAAATGGCTATTACATCACCCCCGCTGCGAACAAATCAATATTAGTAGAAGGAGGGAGTTCAGGCCAAGTGCCCTTTACGTTTTGACGCTGTGAAATAGGTGCAAGCCTTGCGTTAGTCATAGAGTTCTGCGCAAGAAAGTAACCGGGTTATGCTGTCCAAAAGTGTCGCTCGTGGAAATTACCGTCGACGGGTGCGATACACGATGTAAAACGGTACCAGCAAAATAATTGACAGCACAGCCAGCAAAATTTGTCCGCCAAAGCGATCGAGTATGCCGTTGATTGCGCCCTGATGGGCCGCGTCATAATTGGCGGGAACTGGCAGTACACCATTTTTGGCTACATAATTTTGATAGTGTCCCAGCATTTCCTGAAAGCGCTGAGGCATTTGCGTACTCAGATCCTGCGTTTCTCCCGGGTCAGTCACAATATTATAAAGATGCCACTGGTTGTCGCCCACCGGAGGAATATTGATAACGACTTTGTAGTCACCCTGAAACAGAGCAGCGTTGCCCCCCAGTTCGTAACCTATGGTCTCTGTGGGTGAATAGACACGATCAGATTCGCCGCGAGCCACGGGCAACAAGCTTCGTCCGATCATTGATTCCACTGGATGACCGCCATAACGGCCTGAGGGAGGCTTTACCCCCGCGAGTTCGAGAATGGTTGGCGCGATATCAGTTACCCAGGTGAAGGCATTGCTGGGTTTCTCCATCGCCGGTATCGAAGCGCCTGCCATTACCAGGGGTACCCGCAATCCGCCTTCACCCGCGTAAAACTTGTAGTAAGCCAGTGGTGACGCCGCTGCGCTGGCAAAACTGGGTCCAATGGTGTTGAAGCTGTCTTTTAGTCCCAGGGTGTCATAATCGTTGTTGTACCCCTGCAGCTTTAGGGCGAAGCGCAAAAGTGGAGAGCGAGGGTCATCCCCGCCGGAGGCCTCACTGCCGTTGTCAGAGGTGAAAATAAATACCGTATTGTCGTACTGTCCCGTCTTCTTCAGGTAGTCGACGAGACGACCGATGTGATGGTCCATTGCTTCAATCATGCCGGCGTACACTGCCATTCGCTTGGCGTGGTAGCGTTGCTCATCCTCTGTGTAGTCGCTCCAGTTGGAGGTGGTCGACATATCAACCATGGGCGTGCCAATGGGCGTGATACCTAACTGCTCTGCCCGATGCTGCCGCTGCTTTCGCAACTCATCCCACCCACTATCGTAAACACCGATGTATTTTTGCGTAAATACCTGGGGAGCCTGCACGGGAATGTGTACGGCCTGAAAAGGGACGTAGGCGAAAAACGGTTGGCCATCATCTTCATTGGATGAGATGAATTCAATGGTCTTGTCGATGAGGAAACGCGAAGAGTAAAAATCTTTTGGCAACTCGAACTCTTCCCCATCGGCAAACCAGTTGGCCTTTTTGTAGATTGGAAGGTACGGCTTTTGTTCCCAATTATCGGCGCCGCTATCGGCCAGCGTCACGGTACGCTCGAAGCCGCGGCGAAAGGGAAGCTGATCACGCTCTTTCCCCAGGTGCCACTTGCCTGCCATGTAGGTGTGATATCCCGCATCTTGCAACAGACTGGCTACGGTCACGACATTGGTGCCCAGGAAGCCCTGGTAGTTGGGGAACACTGATTGCTCTGGTGGAATGGTCTCCGGAATATTGGGAACGCCATTACGATGGCTGTCGACACTGGTCAGCAACATACCCCGGGTTGGGGCGCAACTGGCGCTAGTGTGGTAATTGGTAAAACGTACGCCGCTTTGGGCGAAGGCGCTTAAGGTGGGAGTATTGATCTCGCTCCCATAGGGTGCGATATCACTGAACCCGAGGTCATCGGCGAGTATTAGCACCACATTGGGTCGTGCAGCTTGGGCCGGATAGATGCCGCATAGAGATGCCATTGCCAGAAACCCTATAGCAAGTCGCAACCACAGATTCACTGGCAGAACAGCCATTGATCAGTCGGCCTGTGATAATCGTGATGATGCCAGAAGCAGAAGCCCGGCAACCACCAGTTCCACTACAATCATGTCCAGTGTTAGTGCCGCGTCATGCGCTAACCAGGCGATAACGCGCAATATAGCAACCAGCACCAGCATCAGTGCTGGAGCGTAAAACCAGTTGCGTCGCGATGTGATTAAAGCAAGCAGTATCATTATTCCCATGGCGAGAAACAGAGCACCTACGTCGCCGATCTGGGAGCTGCGCCCCACTCCGTCCATCAAACTCATCCCTAAGGCCGCCGCGGCGCTAGAGGGGTCTACAGCCCAGCGTAGACCTGTTACGACAAACAGAATCGCGGGTAATACAATTAGAATGCGTAATAGAGTTTTTATGGTGTTATTCCTTATCGTTACAGGATGTAGTCGCTCAGTTTGAACCTTGCCAGGCGCATGCACAGCTAAAAATATTTCTCCGTCCAGCTGCGCCCGTTTTTGTCGATGAAGTAGCTGGTATAACCAACGCTCTTCCCCACTGTCTGCTGTAATGATGATTGAATTGTTCTGTTGTAAGCAGTGCTTTTGCGTTGGTCTACAGCAAGGGTGGCGATGTTCTGAGAACGCTATTTTTTTAATTCTTTGATAATGTACTTTAACCGGAAGTAGATGATAACGAATGCCGATGCGAAGGTACAGAGGCCGGGGCCGAAGGTCAAAAGGCAGTTGGGGCAACCCTCGGTAACTGTCCCGAGATAAACCTCCGGGCTTCCGTGCCATCGCTGAGCCGCATAAGGGTTAGGCCTGCTCTAATATTACAAAACCGAAACCTGCTTCGCGTAAGTTGATGGCTGAACCGATGCCGGTAAACTCTGCGCCAACCACTGTGATCGCAAACTCTCTTCGGTCAGATTATGCTAGGGCGTCTGTTTTGAATCCTGTAGCGCGCCAAGTTGGTCGCACCACAGCTGTGGCGTTGTTATCGGCGGCACTTGAACGTCACTGTGGGATATCGCTGCCGCGGCCTGCGTCATTAATGCCTGGACCTGTTTGTTGTCCCACTGCTGCGCAGCATTGCCATATCCGGGCGCGTTTTGCTGCGTTGACTGTCGGGCCACAATAGCAGCGGCTGCGCAACTTGCCTCTCGCGCCAAGCGGGGATAGTTGCTGGGTTTGTAGCGGCTGACACCGCCGGTTATCGGTGAAATAGCATCGCCAAAAATGGCCTTGCTCGCCAGTCGCCTTACCGGCGAGTGGGCAATGGTGAATCCGCCGTCCGCCGCGACTACGGTCACGGCAATGCCTTCTTCAACACCTGGCACGTAGCCGCGTACTTTGCCTGTTTCCCGATCCAGTAAACCAAAACCGTTTTCCATCAAAAGCGAGTTATCGCCCAGCTCTCTGCTGGCGCCTATGGCCACAGCAATACCGTTGGCCGTAATCGTTGGCGTCAGGGTATTAATGTTAATGTGGTCCGGGAACACGTCGAGTTGTGCTCTCCAGGCTCGTTCGCCGTGATCGCCCCTGTCCCAAAGCTTGAAGATATCCTTGCGTGTCACGACATATAGCTCTTGATTGTCAGCAGAGACGGCTACCGATGCGGCGACCTGTTCACCCACGTTGATCCTCCAGATTTCATTCAGGTCGCGATCCAGCGCCATAACGTTGCCGTTCTCATCGGTAATATACAAGCGCTGGCCATCGTTACTGACGGTAGGTGTTGACCCTGTCCCGCCCTCAAAATCATAACGAGCGGCAATGTTTACAGATAACTGCTCTCCTTTTTTGGCAAGGTCCAGCGCGTAGAGCGCACCGTTAGCGGATACACCATCCTCGCTGCCGTCCTCGTCATCGGGTGCAGTGGCGGCGACGAACATCCGTCCGGAATTGGGATCGACTGCATAGAAATTCGACACCTCGGAACCTGCGCCATAAATAATGCGCACCATTGCGGAAAAAAGACCATCGTTCACAGGCATTTTGCCAAAGTGTTGTTCAGCCAATTTGTCGCCGCGCTGCAGTACCCACTCGGCGGGCATGTGCCGTGCTGACTCTGCAGCGGGTTGACCGGGCAGCGCAAAGGGTTCTGCCAATAATGTTTCTCCGGTGGCGCGCGCCAGTACCGCCATTTCACCATTGCCAGTTACTACCGTAAGGGCATCGAACTGGGGAATATAGTTGACGCCCCAGGCATGCGGAACATCGTCGTCGTCGTAGCGAAGACCCGTGGGCTTGTGCCACAGCACATCGCCCTGGGGTGTGACGGCCCAGGCCCAATGGTAGGTGGCGTGGTAAATAGTTTGTGGCGCGGTCCCGCCGGGGGTATCCAGAATTAGCGGAGCGCCTGCGCCTCGGTTATCGCCTTTGTGGGGCAAGCTCCATAGCCGCTTGCCGTCTTTAGGATCCAGTACCACCAGGCTTACATCCTCTGGCGGATACAGGGGGCTGAAGTAAATCTGCCCCAGGTTGTCCATGGTTGGGCCTTCGGGAATGTACATATCCTGTTCCGCAATCCAGGCCAACTCCTGCTCCGGGGCGGTGGCGATCCACAACTGGTCACTGTTGTTGAGGCCGACGTGCATGGTGCGAAACGTAATGGGTGTGGCGATGTGCTCGTCTAATACACCGACGGTCGGGTTGCCTATGGGAAGCCATTGTGTGCCGCGATCATCGGCGATTTGTCTCGGCACCGGTGCCTGGGTGAACTGCTTCCAGCCAAGAAAGGCAGCAAAGGCGAGAATAACGACGATAGCGAATAGCTTTTTCATTTTTAGTAACTCATCAATTCCGGTTCTGCCGCCCATTGATCGAGCAGATCGCGGGTACGCTGCTGCCAAGGATGGAAGCCCACAGTATAGAATGCTTTAAAAAATGCCGTCAGAAATGCATCGCCACGGTTCTGTGCGTATTGCTTTTTGCAGGGAGGGCCCCCGAATTGCAACGGATGACACGACTCCGCTGAGCCGCAGCCAAACGCTTTCAGGTTGTACAGACACAGACAGTTCTGCTAATGGTTAGAGGTCTGTCCGGCTCACTCCAGGCACTTCCAACGCCAATTCCGGACCATATACTTTACCCACCGTTTGGAAGCCCGGCTCCCAATGTCCGTCAATCACGCGTTTGGCTACAATCAGGGTGCTGTGAAAGGTAAGTAGATACGCTTCAGGTGTGATCATCGCTGCAGATGCGCTATCACCCGCATCATTGGTAACAGTGGATACAATTCTGGTCTGTCTTTTCTCCTGTGCGCCCGGAGGTGGGCCCTCTGGAAGGTATTTATCGATCAGCCAACCCAGGATGCGACGACCAAAATCCGACTGCGCGAGTCGCAGAATCCACCCGGGAAATTCTCCTTGCTGTATCTGAAATACCTCAATGTTTGGAATACCGGTACTGATATAACTTGTCATCATGTCAGCCCACGGAATCTGCACTAGAGTCTGCGGCTGTCCGTTTTCTTCGCGTTGAATCACCTTCAGAGAAGGCACCTCCACCATGTTGCCGTTCTCGCGCATCAACAGAGGTCTACCGAGCATTTCAAGGCCGGATTTCATAGTGCCGCGACTTGCCTCAGCACCTTCAGCAGCCGTGTAATTGCCATTGAGTACGACCATTAGGTGGGTTGGATTATCAATTTTTTCGGCGACGTACACATTCAGGCAGTCTGTGGGCACGACGTCGTAGCCTACCGCCGGCATCACCATGATATTGGCGTTTTTGAATTCCTGATCGCGATCCAGTTCATCCTGTATGACATGGTTTTCGCCGGTGAGATCCACATAGTGGGTACCTGCTTCCACCACCGCATCCAGCATCGGCTTGGCGGTAAAGGTGTAGGGCCCGGCAATGTGCAGCACAATCTCGAAGTGCTTTAAGACGTTTACGAGGTTGTCGTGGTTGTTTTCCAGGCTGAGGACAACGTAGTCGTAGCCTAGTGAGTCCGCCAGTGGCTTGAGTTTGGCTTCGTTACGCCCAGCCAGTACGGGCGTGATGCCATAATCGGCGGCCAATCTTGAAATCCCTGCACCGGTGAAGCCATAGGCGCCGTAAATCAATACCTGGCCTTTTCGGTCTGAGGGGAGTTTTTCCAGTACTTCAGCGGACAGGGGAGGGGGTGGAGAGGTCGGCTGTGGTTCGGGCAGCGTAACAACGTAGAGCGCGACACCGACGATGACTAATAGAGTAACCAAAATACCAAAAAATGTACGCATGAACAGCTCCAGAGTGCGACCTTTTGGGGCCGCAAGGGAATTTGTTGTCAGTATAGGGAAAACCGGTGGGCTAGGGGAGCGACTATCTGAAATTAATTGAGTCCCGTATGACCCATACGGTGCAGCCTGATCCTGACTGTGATGTCACTCGTTGTGTCCCGGGGGGGGGTAGTGTCATGCAGAGGCCTCATCCAATAGGACCTGTCCTGAGATTGAATTCCTAGTTTAGCGATTGGGTGTGAGCGTTTGCCATGCTCCGGATGCCCCCTGTCGCCAATCCACGCCTGGCGCTCAGTGCCACCGGCAAAGTGTTCTGCATCCTCAAGACACCTTACCGGGACGGCACAACTCAGGTGGCCTTCGACTCGGTGGATTTCATGGTCCGATTGGCGGTCCTCCCTCATCGCCATGGAGCTATATAGATCAATGAGCTACGACTGATTTAATAATCTACCCCCGAACCTAACTCATAACAAAATGGGTACTATCAAGAGGCTACAGCGCAAAAGAATTAACGTGCCAGCACCCGTTCAGACGTTAGGGGCAGGAATCGATGCCGAGAGGGACTGCCCGTGCACTTGTGACCAGAAAATCCAGTGCCTCGACGTTCTCGAAAATCGCCATATGTGCGACCTACAAAAGTTCCCGTGTTTCACATGCCGGATCCGCGAGCCGCGCTTGCGGTGCGTGGTTCATCCAACCGCGTTCACCGGTATCGCCCTCAGCTTCAATCACTCCCGGATAGTCTTGGCAATAGAACTCCGCCCCCTGTTGGAACCAGACTTGCTTCACGAGTGGATAGCTTTCCGTAGCGCGTGTGATCTCCAGCGCTCCTGCATCACGCGTGGCCATATTGATAAATTCGGCTATTCTTAGGCGCTAATTGTGATTTAATTAAGCGCAAAAATTGATGCATTGGTTGATTGCATTTAGTATGGGCAGCCGTTGTGAGGAACTTAAAACATTACACCGAGGAACATCGCTGAGTTATGGATAGGCTATTAGATTTTTTTAAGGCATATGACATTTCATTGTCACAGGTGGTGACAGTGGCGATCATTTTGTTGATGACCATCGTGGTAGATTTTTTAATCCGCTATTTTTTTAGGCGCTATGAAAAGTCGACGCATCATTCGCAGACGGTTAAGACAATAGTATACGCATCACTTAATAACCCCTTGCGCCTAGTGACGTTTTCTATTGGGTTCTACTTCATAGCCATGAATGTTTTAACATGGTTTAAGTTCGCGAGTTTTTTCACTTCGATTGTAACACCCGGCGTTAAACTTGGGGTGGCGCTCGCTTTCTTTATCTTCATGAACACGTTTGCATCACGACTCAAAAGGTACCTGATTGCAAAGCAAACGCGGACAGATGGTGGATACAATAATTTTGCTAAAGTTGAGCAAATGGAGAAGCTGGCCCAGGTACTGACGGTTGTCATTATGGTTTTCGTTGTGGCGACAATTTTTGGGCTTCAAGTTGGACAAGGGGTTGCATATTTAGGCGGTGGTTTAGCAATTACCGGCCTGGTTTTTAAGGATACCCTTGCGAACATATTTGGTGGATTGATTATTTATTTAGACAGTCCTTATGCGGTTGGCGATTGGATTTATACCGTAGACGGCAAGATCCAAGGCACGGTTGAAAAGATCAGTTGGCGTCTAACCCATATTAGGACGTTTGATAAAAGATTGATCTTTACACCGAATAATCTGCTCGTTACACAGGCCGTTGTCAATGCCTCAAGAATGACCAATCGCCGGATACAGCAGTACATCGGCTTAAGATACGATGACTTTGATAAATTTGAAGCGATTCAGAAAGACATCTATAGCTATCTTGGAGAGCATTCAGATATTGACCAAAATTGCATAACCCTCGTCAACGTGGTTGACGGCCAAACCGACATGGGTCCAACGACGGAAGGGTTTTTCGGAGGCTCGTCCATAAACTTTCAGGTATATACGTTTACGAAAGTGACCAACTGGGCTCGGTTTCAAGCTATTCAGGACAAGATTATGATGGAGATAGGGCGCATTGTTTTTAGCCATGGCGCTGAAATAGCCTTTACAACGATGACCTTAGATATTCCAGAAAAAGATGGAGTGCCAGCGTCTCAAGGCCCACAACCCATTGGGGAATAGGTCAAGCGCGCGCAGACACATTATTGATTTTTGCGGGCGCTCAAACATCTGGGCCAAACCAGATAAGAGAGGAAAAGTCTTTTTGTGTGATGCCTATTTGTACACCGAAAGAAAAGCTAACAATGATTAAAGGAATTGCCCGGTTAACATTACTGGTTGTATCACTGTTATTGCTTTTGTTTGGTGTTCAGACTCAGGCTATGAATTACGGGCAGCAGGAGGTTTCCTGTGACTCATGGACCCAAGATAAAGAGTTGGATGGTATTAGGTCTCACCAGTATTAGGCATGGATTACCGGATGTATTTCCGGTGCCGTTTGACTACGCAGTGCCAGGCACTGCAATTCTCGTCAATGGGGCAGCCTTGCCACCCACTTGTCTCATATACCCATAGCGATCGCCGGATAACTTTGAAGCGATGTCAGGGCACCTCAGTATTCCATTGGCAAATCTTCTGAAGAACCCCGGTCATTATGTGTCCACAAAGACATCGCTATACCTAGCCCCTAGACAGGAGAGAATAAAGTGCTGGTGTGGGGGGCGCAAATTTTTAGCCGGATGACACTACGGAAAAACTGGAGATTCTACCCACACCTTTTCCCCGATTAACACCCTGGCGCAATCGGTCCTTCACTCCCGTTACCAGAGGGCTCCGGGGCCTCCCCTGGGCTGAATTCGGTGCGGATGGAGAGGTAATCGACTATTAACGTATCGTAGGTAATGACGCCTTCCGTGCGCGTGTTATCCCTGACACTGATACTCACCATGCCACTTAGCGATTGCGGTAGCGTAAATTGTTTCGTTCCGGAGTTTTGATCGGAAACGGTAAACATATCGACCCATGACTCAGTGTCTTCGGAAAGGTTGCCTCCGTTGGTGGAATAGGCAAAGGTAAACGATTCTCCGGATCCGGTAGTAGCAACGTCAGCATAAAATGTCATGACCGCTCCGGGTTGGACATACAAAATCCAGTAATGCTCCAGCTCGGTTCCTATAGTGGGTGAGGGACCGTTGGTTTCAGTAATAGACTGATTTGCTCCACCCAAACTCCAGGTATCCTGGAAGGTTCCGCTGATGCTGCCGCTTCCTGCTAGTTCAGCGACTGCTAACTGGTCTATGTACTGTGCCGCAGGGTCCGTGGTAGCTGTCGCGACGTTACTGTAGCCCGACTGACCGCTGCTGTTCCATGCTCCTATACGATAGTCGTATTGAGTGTCAGGTTGCAGATCAGCGTCGGTGTAATTGGTAGTATTTTCAGGGACCGATGCGAATTGGCTAAATTGAGTCCCGTCTTCTGATCGTTCCAGTACAAAGCCTGATTCATTTGATGACTGGTCGGTCCAGTCGAGCTCGATCTGGTTAGGGCCCATAGCGCTGCTACTCAGATTCGTAGGGCTTTGCGGTGGCGTCTGGTTGACTCCCTGCCGGAAGTTCGCAACAACTGAGGAGGTATTTTCTATCGCACTGGCGTTCTCGGTATCGTTGGGGTAGCCGGTTGGTAAGCCGTTATACAGTATGTTTGAATTAGAGAAATGACTAACGCGGATACAACCACCCGGGCAGTTGTAGGCCATGACTGTCCGAAATACGTCATTGGCTTGCTGGTATCCGTATGCATACGAAAAGATTGCTCCGCTGGCATTTGCGGTGTCGTGGTGAGCTCCCTGGTTGTGACCGATTTCGTGGCCGAAAGAATAGTAGCCTGTGGCGCAGCTATGGTGAACCACGCTAAATGCACTGCTGGAAAAACTCGCAGACAAACTGGTCATCCGATAAGCCACGCCACAGTATCTTGGCTCGTTTTCTATGAGGCTGACTAAGTCTGCGCCGTAGGTATTTCTTAGTGTGTGAAGCTCGTCCATATAGCCATCATTGATTGCGCGCAGTCTGGAAAGATCGGTACTTATATCACTCGATTCGACGTAGTTGGTTAAAACACTGTGAACCAAGTTCAGTCGAGTCGACATACCACTATTGGAGTAGGCCTGGTTAGTTTCTGCAATGGCTTGAAGTATCAATGCCTCTGCCCCCTGCGTCCCGTAGAGTGCTTGTACTGCCGGTGTATAAGCGACCAGTACGTCTAACGCCTGACCATTGCTATCTGCAGACGCGCCACTAGTGCCAGGCAGGTCAGCATTGACAACATTTGAGTCGGCGACGGAAACAGGATCAAGTTCCGGTGCCGGGGCTGTCGTTTTTACCTCGCTCAACACATGACTGCCATTTGCCCTTGGCTCGAGTTTGAAAAGCTTGCCGCGGTAGGAAAATGTTCCCGCAACTGCATCTCCACTAACACCCATAATGACTTCATTTTTCGGGTCGCCACTGGCATGTCCGACCCAGGAAAACCGGCCCTTGCCATGATCTTTTTTCAAATTACGTACCGCCTCAAAGGACACCCCGCCTGGCAAGCTGACAAAAAATCGACTTTTTTGAAGCTGTTTATAGTCCATTGTTACCGCACGTGATCTGCCGGCAACAGACTGTTTTGGTAGTGTCTGTTTAGTAGAGGTTGAATGACTTTGAAAAAGACCGGGAGGCTCCGGGGTATTCGCAAAAGCTGCGTGGGCACCAAGAGTGACAAATCCTGCAAGCGCAGATACACAGAGTGTGCGCACTGCAAGTTTTACGGTAATCATGTTTACTGTCCCTGAGATGCGATTGCTAGCGTTTTTATGTAGCGCTAGCCGACCGAAATTTCTTTTTTGTGAGCTTGCTAACATTGTTGTAAAGCTACAGGAGTGAATCTGTGACAGAGAACAAAAAACTGCAGAAAACTCGAGGTTTCTGGTTATACCGTGAAAGAGCTAGTGGTTATATGTCCGCGACAGGTATTGTCAAATCTGCCCAGTCTGACTTGCAGATTGCTTCACGGTTTTTGGGATATTGAAACGAGAGCAATACAAGATCATAGCGGCGGAAAGAGGATCGAAAAATAAGAAGATGACCGCCGGTTTTTTTGTCGCTCAGACTGCCGGCAGTCTTTATCAACAAAAGAGTACAAGCGTCAATTGCCTAGCTACAAGGTATATCACGTTGTCTTTTAAAAAAGATGTTTCCAACGTTATTTACGCTTACTCGGGATTCCATTGAATGAGCACACGTTTTTTCCCCCACTCGCGAGCCGCGTCTGAGTCCATACCCATGTAAATATCGACCCGGTTTTCCCAGCGGGCATGCATTTTGTCCATCACAACCCAGGTTCCGGAAAGTCCTTCAATTTCCACCTCGGTCCCGTAGTTCAAGCCCAGCGTTAAGAGATCGCGAGAAACAGCAATGGCTTTGGTGCCCGGTTTTAGAATATCTCCCCAGGCTGCTAGATTGGGCTGCGAGTTGGTTTGACGAACTTCCGAACTGTACGCCGTTGCAACGACCTCCATTGATTCGCGCTTGTCCGCGCAAGCGGCTAGAAATGCGCAAAACACCAAGATGATGCAACTGCCAAACTTTGTCACTACTTAAGACCCGGGTGGGCGTAAATCGCCGTCACCCATGCCGACAACACAACCATAAAAAACATATTCCTGTACATAAAACCTCTAAGGCGATGGCACTGAAAGTTGATAGTACGGTTTTTTCGTGAGGCGTCAAATGTGCCGACACTAGTCGAACATGGGAGGGGTATATGTTTTGGGGCCACGATCTGTTTCCCCCCAGATTCCAATCACGAATTGGAAATCTTCCCCGTATGAATTTTTCAGACTGGAAAATATGGCTCTATGTCACCTATGTTACATACCCATATCGACTCACACTGTACCTTATTGACCAGCCCCGCTAAACGAAATTTCTAAATCGGAGAAAGTACTGATGGAGCCCACCGTACCCTCAAAGTTCAGGTTACCTAGTATTTTCCTGGCGTTTTTGTCGGCGGTCGCAATCAGTGGTTGTTCAGATAGTAATGATAGTCATAGCGAATCTACGAATTTGTATGCACTAGAGGGGAGTTGCCCCGATAACTTCATCGCAAAGGCAGGTGGCAATAGCGGGTTCATGTCGGACGGTGGTTCCCGTCAGTTTCACGTTTTCCTGCCTGAGACGCTGGATACACCGCGGCCATTATTTATAGCCCTTACAGGCACAATGGCCACTGAATTGGAATTTGTGTCAGACGATATATCCCGATTTGAGTCTCTGGTCGACAGTGGCTGGATTGTGGTGGCCCCCATTCGTCGTTGCACCTCGGAGAATAGATCTTGTTTCGGTATTGGGCTCAAGGGAAGTAATGATGGCCGTTTCTGGGAGCCCTGGTTTGACGGCTGGATGTCGCAAAGTAATGATGAAGGCCCCGATGTAAGGTTCATCGAAGCTATGGTGAGCTGTCTGGCAGCGAGTTTTCCCGTGGATAAAAATCGTATTTACAACGGAGGCGGGTCGGCTGGGGGCACCATGACTAGTCGCAACATGATGTTTAATTCCGATCTGTTCGCTGGCGGTATATCTGCGTCGGGGAATTTTCTGTATCTCAGCCAGTTGCCGATCGAGCCACTGGACGCTATCACTATGGACCCGTCTATTGTAGTGATTCTCTGGGGCGGCCCTGAGGACAAATTTGGCACTTCGGATTATAGCGTGGAAACGAAACTGAGCTCAGAGTATTACGCGGCGCAGGCCAATGTTGTCACCGTGTCCTGCTCCGGCATCCACGGTCACCCCTGGCCCAACAACTTCGGTCTGTGGGCGGCAGAAACTGTACTGTCACATCCGAAGGGAACGCCTGTGGCAGACTTTGTGCTGACCACTCCGCCGAAGGGGTTTTCCTGTGTTCGGGGTGTTTACACCGATCACTAAGTGGGTCGAATAACGCCAGCAATGCCGCTGATGGAGCCCCTGCCATTTCCGTCAATGTTGAAGAAAAATCAATATGCCCCATTCCCGGCGAGGAATATCACTGGCTGGGGGTAGCTTCTGCCCCAGTCTGCCTGTTTTTTTCAAATGCTTTCAGTACGATGCCATTAGTCATTGCGCTATCCAGCCATTGGTTAACGGCGTTGGTGAGCGCTGGGTCAACGGGCATCAGGTAGGCTTTTTCCTGGTAGGAGAGGTTGTTTGGCATCGTAGCGCAAAGTTCCGGGTGCAGCGCGGCCTGCAGTTGAACCTCGATACGATCCGTTATCATCACGTCGGCTTTTCGGTTGATGATTTGTTTGAATATATCGCGATTGTCCTGGTGTACTATTTTCTTTGCACGATGGATATTGGCATCCAGAAACTGTTGGTTGGTACCTCCAGGATTGACAATAACGGTTACTGATTCGCGATCTATAGCCGCGAGCGATCCAAACAGGTCTTTGTCCTCGCAGCGAGCTACTGGTGTCTTTCCTCCAATGTGGTAGGGGTGGGAAAATTCCCCAAATTCCCTTCGGGCCTCGGTAAGAGATACGCCAGACATGGCTATATCGTACTCGCCCGCAACAAGGTCCTGAATGAGCGTGGGCCATGACGTTCTGATAAAAACCGCTTCAACGTCCAGGCGATCGCTCAGTGATTGGGCGAGTTCAATATCAATACCGAGCGGTAATGGAGCATCGTCTGGCCAGTACGAGAAGGGGGCGTAATCCCCTGTGGTGCCAATCCTTAAGGTTTTGGTATCGAGAATTTGCTGCAGGCGATTGGTGTATTGCTCGATATTGAGCAGGGATTGATAGAGCGCGTCTTTGCGGTCTTGGCTAAGTCCCTCGACTGATACAGTAGCATCGTATTCAGATTGTAGATTTGACATCTTATTCATAGAACTGAGGTGCAAAGTGATTTTATGTCCAAGTTTTATGAGCTGGGGTCTTATTTCAGAGTTTAGATCAGGTGCAGTTTCCGGAGCTAAGCCCTGTTCCCACCGCGTAAACCAATAGCGTTGAATTTCCTTGGCAGCTTCTATCTGGTTCCTAAAGAAAGCTTCAGCAGTGTCTGGCACGATTCCTGCTCTGATGGCTGATTGGCGGGCTTTCTCAACGACGATTGCTTCCCTGGCGCTATCCTCCACGGCTAGCTGAAACTGCCATTTGTGCGCTGCTACTGCGCGCATTAGCGCTAGCCTGGCGTCGATCAGTCTGAAAAGTGGTTCCTCGGCGGTCGCGGTTTTTGGTGGCAGAAGAAGTAGGATAGCCAGCAGAGGTATAAAAAATTTCATGCAATAGGTGTCCACAGGTGAGCTGATTTGCAGTGAGATCTATGCGAGCACTGGGAACGGATTTATTCTTCACTAATAGAAAAAGTGATTAATGGGCCCCCATTTCCCGAGACGCGTTCTCATATCTTAATGGGTAGCCAAAATTAGCGTAAGTCGCCACAATCAGCAATATTGGAAGTGCGGCGACAACTCGAGTAAGCTCTCACGCCGTAATGACGCTTTTGATGAGTAGGCGTGCAACAGTTGCCCCCGATACCACCCAACCACCAGCTCCTTCCTCGCGTAATTGCCGTTACGGGCTGCGACGGGGCGGGTAAATCCTCACTCAGCGAAGACATCCACTCTCATATGCGTGCCAGGGTGCCTACCGAGTGGCTCTATCTCGGCCAGTCCTCAGGTAATATTGCCCAGTGGATACGAGGTCTGCCGGGTATTGGCGCACCACTGGGGCGCTTTCTGGTCCGCAAGGCGAATCGGGCTCACAGTGAGAAGGCGACAAGCCCGGACACGGCTACGATGCTGGTAATTTTCATCCTTTCACATTGGCGCGCGCACAAATTTCGCCGCATGCTGAGGCTCTGTCGTCGCGGGGTGCTGGTAATCACGGATCGCTACCCACAAGCAGAGGTGCCTGGTTTTTACTTCGATGGCGCTGGCCTCGGTGCGGTAAATGCTGAAACCTGGCTGGGGCGAAAGCTCGCGGCGCGCGAGCTGAAGCTATACCAGTGGATGGCAAGCTACGTCCCGGCACTGGTGATCCGGCTCAATATCGATGCGGACACCGCCCATTTACGCAAACCTGATCACAAACTGTCGATGCTGCGTGATAAGGTGGCCGTAATTCCAGACCTGCAATTCAATGGGGCACGTATTCTTGACCTTGACGGCCGAGATCCCTATGAACAGGTACTGCACGGGGCTTTAAGCGCCGTCACCACTGCAATCAATACACCATAGGGTTGATTACCCCTGCTGCCATTATGCTAAACTGACGCAGACGCATCAGACAGAGCGTAACGTGCTCCAATCCACTAGACAGAGCGTAACATGTTTCAATCCACTGGCCGCACCTGCGAGCAGCATACTCAGCTTACGCGGGTTTTCGCCATCGTAGGATGTGATGGCACTGGCAAGACAATGTTGACCCAAGATCTGATCACTAAATTGCGCACCACCGGGCCAGCTGAACGGCTTTATCTCGGTCTGGTTTCGGGCGAAATGGGCGACAAGATCAAAGGTTTGCCTATTATTGGCAGCAGGCTCGAGAATAACCTCCATCGCAAGGTGGACAGGGCCCTGGACATGGAGAAGAAACTGCCTGGTACGGGTACCGCGTTCCTGATGTATCTGTTCTCATTGTGGAGGGTGACCCAACTGCTGCGGGTGAGGAGACTCTCACGAAGGGGCGTACAAGTCATTACAGACCGCTATCCGCAGGCGGAAATTCCAGGGTTCCACTATGACGGCCCGGGGCTGACTGTCGGTCGCACCAGTAGTTGGCTGGTGCGCAAGCTGGCGGAGGGCGAGCAGAAGCTCTACGGATGGATGGCGCAGCAGAGACCCACCTTGGTGATCCGCCTCAACATCGATGAAAATACTGCGCAAGCGCGCAAGCCTGACCATGATATTGAAGAGCTGCGGGACAAGATTTCGATGATGCCTCGTCTTGGTTTCAATGGCGCGCAGATTTGCGATATTGACGCCTCTGTACCTTATGCACAGGTACTGGAAGCGGCATTACAGGAAATCAAAAAGACGGGTCAGGTCACGGTCTGAGCGAACACGTTGCGATGTAGAAGGCTTGCCAGTGGCTCTCTGCCGGCGAGGTTAACCTGCCAAGTACTTTGCGCTAGCGGACTGTCTCAGGGGCGTTCATTTTCCGGCTCAGTCAGCTTCTGGATTGAACTGTATCTCGATGCCGCCATTACCGCCGGCAGAATAGCGGTCTGCATCTACATCGTATTCGATGGTTTCACTGACGATGGTATTACCCTTGCGTGTCAGGTTTGCCTCGCCACGCATCAATAACTTATCTGTCGCTCTGAAGTATTCAACGTAGGAAGCTGCGCCATCAATACGTTCTCCTGAGCCAGTGGCGCCGACGCTTGTGTCTTTATGGCGTAAAAACGATATTCTCGCCGGATTGCCTTCCACTACCACTCGGTCTGGATTATCCAGCTTTCCGTAGACCACGGCCGTATCTCCCAAGAGAGACCAGTCGGGCGCATGTAACTCAAATTTACCGCTGAAATGAATGACGTCGGCCTCATCTGATTCCCAGGCCCGCTCGGCGGATACCGTCACAGTATCCTCGGAACTAAAATCAAGTGGCCCGGCGAATCCCGGTTGAATACCCCAAAACAACGCTGGCACGCAAAACAATGCAAGCCCCGTGATCTTTGCTATGTGGTGTCTGGACATTGGTAACTCTGAAAGCTCATGATTCGTTGATGCTATTTGCGCTAGATTCTAGCGCTTTGTGAGAATACTCAGCGGAGGGTGTATGTCAATGAAAATGCGGAAGACGGTACTCGAATCCATGGAAGTGAATTACAATCGTGCCAGGCAATTGTGATATCGGTCCCTGTAGTGGTAATGCACGATGAACCCCTGGGCGCAGTGTCCATTCCTGGTCGGTTCAACTATAGGGGTTAAACTGGAGAATTTCTGGATTGATTATTGACAGGTATCTCGTGCGGCAAGTTGCGATGCCGTGTCTTCTGGTTGCAGCCATTCTATCGATCATTTTTGTTGGATATTCGCTGTCCAGATTTTTGACCCAGGCTGACGCAGGGTTACTAAATACAGACGAAGTTTTTCGCCTGACTCTCTTGAAGGTATTGATAGCTCTTGAGGTTTTGCTGCCAATAGCATTGTTCTTTGGCCTTATGTTGGGGCTGGGGAAGCTGCACAACGACTCCGAAATTGTGGCCATGCAAGCCGGTGGGGTCGGCGAGTTTAGTATTCTTCGTCCGATCCTGGCGCTGGCTATTCCGGTAGCGGCAATAATCGCGGTACTGTCTCTTTATGTCCGGCCATGGGCGTTTACCCAGACCTATGAAATGCTGGCAGTCGCGGAGGCTTCTTCCGATATTGATCGCATCAAAGCGGGACAGTTTTATTTGACGCGCAGAGAATCCTCAAGCACTTTTGACGCGGCTCAAATTCTGGGCGAAGAGGTCGAGGTCGTTAGCGGGCGGGAGAGAGCAATATTTATCGAAAAAATTTCTTCTGATCAGGCACTGGAGAAAGTGTTTATTCGAACCAGAACTGGCAGCGAGCTACAAGTTATATCGTCTAGAAGCGGCTTGTTGGTAAAGAGCCCGGTGTCTGATTACGACACACTGGAACTGGAGAATGCGCGCATTTTTAAACAAGTGGACGATGGGCCTGATTTGTTTGCTCGAATTGGACATTTTTCAATTCGAGTGAAAACCGTGCAGCCGGAGCCGCCGGGCTATAAAACCAAGTCTATTGCGAGTGCAGAATTGGCAGCATCCAATAATCCAAAGGATCAGGCCGAGTATCAGTGGCGCATATCAACTTCCATTACCACGTTGTTGCTTGCGCTGCTTGTAGTGCCTCTCAGTCGAAGTAAGCCTCGCCAAGGGCGTTACGCAAAACTCTTGTTAGCGTTTATCATTTATGCAGCCTATTACAATTTAATTGGCATTGGCCGCACTTGGGTGGAGCAACAGGCAGTAACGAGTATTTGGTGGGCTCCTATCATTCTAGCTCTGTTGGTAATCCTGTTATACCTTCCCTGGCACTCACTGAAGTTTACGTTGAGTCGGGTGAGCCGTTGACAAAAATCAATAGCTATATAAGCACCAGTTTTCTCACAGGGTGCTTGCCAGTCTTGCTGCTTTTGTTGACTCTATTTGGTTTTCTCGCACTGTCTGAAGAGCTTGAGGATGTTGGAGAGGGCGCTTACCAACTGATAGACGCCTTGCTGGTGGTCGCGTACTCCGTGCCAGCTCTCGTGGTGGAATTACTTCCAGTCACTGTTTTGTTGGGGGGGTTGTTGGGGCTGGGTACTCTCGCGAACAATCAGGAATTAACCTCTATGCGCGCTGCCGCAATCTCTCCAGTACGCATTGCTGTTCCCATTGTAAAACTGTCAGTGGCGCTCATTACCATCATAATTTTGTTGCAAAATTTTGTAATTCCGAAAGCGGAGTACAGCGCTGCTCAGCACCGGTCCAAGACTTTGATAGAACCCGAGCTCTCTGATTTGGAAGATAATCCTAGTGTAGATAAGGAAATATGGACGAGAAGCAAAGGTCAGTTTATCCGCATTGGCTTTGTTCAACCTGACCGCAGCCTGGCTGGCGTGGAAATTTATCAGTTCGATATTGAAGGTAACCTGGCAAAGATGCTGAGGACACCCAGGGCAGAACTTTTGCAGGATAATACGTGGTTGCTGCACGATGTATACGAAACGCAAATTGATAACGAGCGCTCGGAAATGCAGTTTAAAGACTCTCTCCTTTGGGAAGCGTTGCTGAGTGAGGAACAGACCCGCACATTGATAATTCCCGCAAGTTCACTTGCCCCGCGTGATTTGTGGAAATCTATCCAGCGTCTGGAAGATAATAATATGAACTCTGAATATCAAAGGATACTGTTCTGGACTCAAATGAGTATTCCAATAGGACTGCTGGGTATGGCCCTACTGTCGCTGCCATTTTTGGTGGGTTCGACAAGGAGCGTTTCTGTGGGACAGCGGATTGCTATGGGTGCATTGATTGGAATCCTCTACTACCTGGCACAGCAGATTAGTGGTCATCTGGCGGGTATTTTTCACTGGAATGTCCCGCTGACTGTTTTGGCTCCAGGGCTATTGATTCTGGTTATAGCTGTGATTCTTCTAAAGCGCGCTAACTGAAAGCTATGGCATAAAACTACTGAGAAACTGATCATATTTGTGAACTATTTATGCGTCGATACAGCGGGGCGTTTTGTTGATTTGCTATAATTGGTCTGCGGCAATGATTGTATATCTGGTTAGTCGTGGCCTGCGCTACGTCACTACGATCCACTAAGGAATTTAATGAGTCCAGCAAAATCCTCCGAACTTCCGCCCCTGATAGCCATTGTGGGCTGCGATGGTTCGGGAAAATCTACGGTCAGCGAAGAGCTCCTGCTTTGGATGAAGGGCTACGGGCCTGCGGCTGCGGCTCATCTTGGAAAGCAGCAAGGCAATACCGGCCGCTCCCTCGCTAATTTGCCGATGATCGGTAAGTTGCTCGGGCGTTTGATTGAGCGCAAGGTATCTACCGTTCATACGCTTCGTAGCGGGAACAAGGCCCCTCACGTGTTGCCTGCTCTGGTAATGTATGCCTTCACTCTAAAACGTATGCGACGATTTCGTCGGATGCTGGCGCTCCGGCATCAAGGTTTTATGGTCATTGCAGACCGGTATCCACAATTGGATTTTCCTGATGCGTTCGATGGCCCTGATCTGTCCGTGACTGCTCGAGAGGGAAGCCAATTCGTGCACAGGCTGGCACAACGCGAGCAGGCCAGTTTTGAGTGGATGACGAGTTATCGCCCCGACCTTGTGCTCAGGCTCAATGTCGATCTGGATACAGCCCACGCCCGAAAGCCGGATCATCGTCGTGAGGCCCTTCAGAGGAAGATTGAGATCACACCACAGCTCACCTTCGGTGGGACCACCATCGCTGAAATTGACGCAACCCAACCGCTAGCGATGGTGCTGGATGCGGCCAAGCAGGCAGTAGCGCATGCCCTGAGTGAACGCGGCTACGAACGGTCAGAATCTTAGGTCCGTAACGATTACGCATTTATAACTCGAATCGACATTAGTCCTTCGCCATGTACTATATAGTTTGTAGAAGGTACGAGTTGTGTTTTGACAGGCTCAAGGGATATGACTATAAAAATTCGTAATTTATTACTCGTGTTTGTGCTGGCGGTATTTACTATCCCCTGGGTAAATGCGGCAAGCGAGGGTACCTGGGAAGACATCAGTGATGTGGGTGTCGCTTCTTTATTGGGGACAGCCTTGATACTCCCCGCAACGCGCCGGGACTGGGAGGGCTTGCGGCAGGCAGGTTACAGTATTGGTGCCGCCGCCGGTGTTACGCTGATCAGCAAAGCATTGGTGGATGAGGAGCGTCCCAATAATGAGGACAATGACAGTTTTCCGTCCGGGCACACCGCGAATGCATTTTCTTCTGCGACCACCCTCCATCGACGGTATGGCTGGCAGGTCGGATTTCCTGCCTATGCTATGGCGACACTTACCGGCATTGCGCGTGAGCGCGCTAGAAAACACCATTGGTACGACGTTGTCGCCGGTGCTGCACTGGGCAGTGTCAGTGGGTGGTATTTTACGGATGCGTTCAGCAGCAGCGTGCAACTAACGCCCTGGGTAGACAGTAAAGGTGGTGGCTTGGCGGTGTTGATGCGCTTCTGAGAGGATTCAGACATTGGCACCTGGTGTACTTTGGCGAATAAGAACAGCCATCGCCATTGCTGGCAGCGCTGCGGCAATACAGGCCGCCCAGCCAGCACCTACAAGGCCCATCTGAGAGGTTAGTGCAATAAACAAGACCAGATAGATCATTGCCGAGAGCATATGCAGGCGCAGCACCTTGCCGGCGTGGCCAATGGCGTAAGCGGCAGAGCGCAGCGATGCGGCAGCAAGATCAAAAGCACCTGCAAGCAGCAGTAGGGTGAGCAGACCCGCAGCGCCAACGAATTCCTTGCCAAAAATAACCTCTAGCAGAAGGTCGCCGAAAAAATATCCCACCAGCACGAGCAATAACCCCGCGCCAGCACCTATTAGCGCTGTGCGGTATGCAATCAATTTGAAATCATCGCTACCGGAGTGCCAGCTTCGGGTCAGATCGGGAAATACCACTTGTCGAATCAGTGTTGCGGGCTTGGACAGCAAGCTGGAGATCTGGCGCGCCAGACGAAAAAGGCCTACTTCCGTTGCTCCTAGCAGGTAGCCTGTAAACATCAGCGTAATACGTTTGGGTACGAGATCGACATTCGACTGCCAGTAGGTAACCCAAAGGAAATGACGTAACCCCGGAAATTCAATCATACCTGCAAGGCTGACCATTCCGCCTTCGACGGGTTTGTCGAAGTGCTGACGGTATTCACGCCGCCCACACCAGCTCAGGTAAAGATTTTCTGTAATGTAGGCAAACGCCAGGATCGCTACAAATACGGACATTGGGCTATCGAACCACCAGGCGAAAAATACCCCAACAAAGGTAATGGCCGGGCCTACCGTCATCTGCCGTCCCAGGATATCGAACTTATCGAACAGGCGCAGGATGCCAATGGCGGTATTGTTGCCAGTGACCAGTAAAACCAGGCTGTAAGCAGTGAGCAGGATCACGTGATCCTGGTTCATGCCCATCAACTTCCCGATTAGGGGCGCCAGGATTAGTGCCAGAATAGTAGAAATGACACAGGCATAACGATCAATACGTTGACAGATCGAGAGTAAGCGTTGAAGTGCTTGCTTATCATTCGCGTCGTGCAGGGCCACTCCATAGCGCACTATTCCCTGAAACTGTTTGAAGCTTAAGAGGCCACGCGCCAGTAGTGCATAAGTTTCAATCAGTACCACCACGCCGAATTCGGCCGGGCCCAGCGCACGAGCCATTAGCGCGGTGGCGCCAAATGCCATTACGGCGGCAATACCGCGACCGCGAACTAACAGCCCGAAATTACCCAGTATTCTGCGCATAGGACCTGGTGCTGGCGAGCTGTTTTCAGCTTCTTTCATGTAGCTTCCTGCGACACTTCGAAACGCGTGCTCCGTGTTCAAAAAGGCAATTTACGGCTGTGCTATGAGCTACGCTGTACAAGTAGCTCGATGAACAAAATAAGCGTGATTGGCATTTGGCAGCGATAGCTTATTTCTGTCCACGCCAGGATTCTAACCGCTTACAATCATCACCCGTTAAGAAAAGCGTAACGGCCTCCCTTGCTTCGGCCAACACCTGCTCCAGTGGCTGCGTGCTATCGATCTCGACGATGGGTGCACCACCAAACGTTAGCAGTGGCGTGACCTCAATCTTCCGCTGCAGTTTTCTACGGATATGATCGGGCTTGCGAGCGCAAGCAGTATCCAGATCGATATTGAGTCGAATTACCAGATCGGGCCGATAGCTGGTCATCCACTGAAAGGCTGCCAGCTCTCGCCGCGCCAGCCACCGCACGAAAAAACTTCCTTGTGCAGCCTCAGACAGGACCGGGCCATCAAAGGAATTAGGGTAGTCCAGCTGTGGAAAACGGTCAGTAATGACGACAAAGCCCCGGCGCCGCAACGCCAGCATCCGGCGAAATCTCAGCACGCGGCGTATTGTAAACAAAGAAGCTACCAGTGCAGCGAGAATCCCGGGAGTTTTATTCTTGGCACGTGGCTCTCGGAGCGAGAATTTTTTTTGTCCGATAAAACGCCCAATTATATTACCGACCAGCGGTAGACCGGTAAGCGCGCGTCCGATGTTGCCTGCCTGCTTGCCCAGGTGAGCAGTAGCGGCGGGGCCGTAGTCGCTCGTCCAACCCACAATTTTCTCACTGACCGTTGATTTCCCGGAGCCATCGCAACCGATTACCGCGATCATCGGTACCATTGAAGCATCGTTTTCTGTCATAAAGAATTCCGTCGAAGCTTGTACCCAAGCATGCCAATGTCTCAACCGAGGCAATGTCGCTCAAGCACCGTTTATTGACGCAGGAGCCCTCTAAAACATAGAATATCGCATTGCCATTTCAAAAACTTGGGTAACCACTGGCAGAACTGGAATTACCTCCAGTTCATCACTAATACTGCCTCTGTGATAGCGTACTGACATAGTATAGGTTCATCGAGGCCGCATCTATCCTGTAGCGTCTATTTTGCTCCTCACCCCAATTTGCGTTACTACTTTTTTGGAAAATCAGGATCATGCATGAAATCCATTGAAGAACCCTCTTTTTCTGTAGAGCAGTGCAACGAGCTGTTTGCGGCAATACTCGTTCATGATGATGTCGACCTGACCGCCGAATTGCCCGATACAGTGCATCTCGAATACAGTCAGTATCAGCTTACTCAGTGTTATCGAATCTGCTTTCAGCTCTGGGAAGAGGGTGTGGACAGAAAGTTTTTAATTAGGGTAGCCCGGAAGCTCTACTGGCATCGTAGCCTCGATCCGGACGTTCAGACTGTCTTCAAGCATATGCGCGCGAAGTTCAAGCACCTGCGTTTCGCCTATATGACTTTTGATATACACCACTGCTATCCCCCTGAGTTTCATCGAATAATTCGCAAAATGGGGAATTTACAGGATGCGTTCAAGTATGAAAACTCTGCCAAGATGAGCCGCGCTGCCATCTATGTTCGTCTTTTGTCCATCAATGTTGTCTATGCTTTCAACACCCGAAAAATTAGAAAACTTGAACCGACGACCACTGAATCGTTCCGTGATTACATCAACAATGAGGTTCATTTTATTCGACTTAATCTTCTGGAAGAAAATGTCACCGGCAGGGTATTTCACGAAATGCGAAAAGTTATCAGTCGACAGGTTGCACTCTACGATAATCTAAAAACCCTTTACCCCTCATCCTATCACTCAAAGTTGTCTCGCTATTTGAGTACTTTAAACGGGTTGATGGGGAACATGCATGATGAGTTGATTGCAAAACACTTCGATGACACTCAGGACTATGAATCCCACACCTTCAAGGTGCCTGCACAAATCAGGCAACGACTGACAGCCCTTGCAGGAAAATACGAACAGCCCCTGTAGGGCTGCCGCCAGCAGAGTTGGAGTCGAGCACAGACGCTGCGGCGGAGTATTAAGTATAAGAAATATTGAATGGCCGCTTTACAAGGGCGGCGGCGTTATTCCACGATCTTCGATGTTCGCAAGCTGTCCACAACCGTTGAATGATGCATCGCCATTCAGTGCTGCCGCTACTGTCTCACCCAGGCGAGTGTACCCGGCGCGGTTAAAATGCGTCCAGTCTCTGGGGCCGTGGATGATTTCCTGGGTTCCAAGTTCTCTTATTGCAGGTCTGGCATCAACAAAATCGATGCCAAAATTTTGAACAATATCGTATAAGCGCTTGCAGATTTCGTCGGACTTCGATGCAACGCTAATGGAGGCATGCACTGTCGAATTATCATCAGCAGCTTCCACGGTCACACTGGGACCGAATAGTCTGTAGGTAGAAAGCACTGAGGGGAGGTGTACAACCGTAATCTTGATACCTGGCTGAGCCTGTTGGAGCCAAGCGAGCGACACTTCAAACACCTCAAAAGCTGCGTCGACAGATTGCTCATCAAGATCAAGGCCCGGTCCCTGAAGGCTTGTGGGTAAAATCTTTACCTCGCCACTGATTTGCGCACGGTTAGGGGCAGGCGCTTTGTGGGTCGCGTCAATATCGACTGCATCCCAAGGGGGAATTGATTTTCGCGCCGTCTTTATTAGGCTTTTGATGCTCTTACCAAAGTAGAGAAGACAGGGTTTAAGCCCTGGATTTGCCCAGTTTTTTTCAAGGAATTCGATCGACGCATTTTTGATTCCGGCGTCTCCCGGGCTCAGCCCCAGCCTCCTTTTCATGAACTCGATGTTGTCCTCGAGGTCGTTTCCTTCATAGAAGTAGTAAACAATTTCCTCTGGCTGTCGCAAAGATGGGAAGAAAAAACAGTCACCGGCTCCCAGCGCAAGTACCGGCAACCGTACCAAACCCTCGGCACTGCTAGCACCTCGTCGGCCTAAACTCAGAATGTTACGCCCCGTTATACGGTGAATGACATCCGCCGAATGAGATGGACTAGTAAGATCAACCTGGCCTGCCTTCCAGTCACCAACGCCTTCAGCATAGGAGTCTCCCAGCAAAGCCAAATAGTCATTGCTGGACGGGTCCGGGGCGGAAGGCTGTCGCCACAAGTTTGCGGCCATTGGGAATTGACTGCTCAGTTCGGGCACCAACCCGGGACCGAAGCGCAGGAACAAAGATCCCAGGACGAAATACGAAACGCTAATTGAAACCAGGAAGCTGATCAGATTACCGATCCAACGGCGTGAGGCGCCTGGAGTATTAGGCAGGCGAACTTTTCTCATGGTACACCTCCTGCCACTAGTGAATCCTTGATCCAATCAGCCAAAGAAAGCTCAAATATGCACACTCAAAAACCGCTATTTATGAATGATAAATAGGAAAAAAATCTAATCGAGGCGGGCAGTATAAATGCTGACGGATTCAGATGCATTGGTACTGGCAAGTTAACTTGTCAGTGTCTGTTAGTGCCCATTGTCCATCACAGATCTGACTATGGAGTTGTCGCGTATATATGTGGTGAGCTCGGCAACGGTTTTTGATTTACGGGAGATCATCAGCTGCGACTAAAACGATCTGGAGTCAATTATGTCAAAAGGTAACATAAGCCTGTTTTTGTTCTTTTGTTTCGCCATAGGCCTGCCTTTGTGGGGCATGCAAAACAATAAGTACGAGGGGGACAGTATCCATGGATGCACGGGAGAGTGCTACGAGAATTGGAAGCAGGAAACCGGCGGAGTTGTAGCTCTTGCTTCGGCCCAGGCGGAGGCTAGAGCCGTCGCTTCTCCCGTGGAGTTGGGTCAAGTTGCCTATGCCGGCTGTATTGCGTGTCACGGCAGTGGAGGAGAGGGTGGTATTGGGCCAGCGCTGGTCGGGCAAACGGGCAGTGATATCTACGGAAAACTGGTGCAATACAAAAACGGAGAAACCAGGGGCGCGCAGAGCGCTCTCATGTGGAGTCAGTCCGCCACGCTCAGCGATGAGGATATGAAGAATATATCAGAGTATGTCGAGTCTTTGTCGGCCCGGTGACTGACAACCGCCTGTCAAAGGAGCACTTGAATACCATCATCGTTGGATAGTGCCGCAGGCAACGAGTGGGCAGATAATGTCCCCCAACGCAGTGAGTGTTGGCAGGGCCTGTTTATCCAACGAAGAAGTGAGATTTCGGTGAAGGAACCACGCGTGATTGTCTTAGGTGTTTAAGCCTAAGGGGCGATGGGGTGAAAAATGCGCTTTGCGGATCTAACCGCTGAATGTGAAAAGGCGGTGCTTTGAAGTGACCTTTTCAGGTACCCCTGGCGATAGGAAACCCAGAAGAGACTGGCGCAGTGAAGGAGGAGTAATCCTGCGGAGCCGCGCCAGCGATTTCAGCACCCTGGAGGCATTGGGACGCCGGGGTTCCCCTGAAATGGTGGAACGGGAAGGGCGCCCAAGTGGTCCGCCAGCGGGTCACCGAGCACCACCATACTCTGGAAATATTCCAGCACACGGGCTTGCGATACTT
>JAPKAY010000009.1 GCA_028825045.1 Halioglobus sp. | reverse complement strand
CCCACAAGTCTATTCTTGTTAACGGTGTTGTTGTAAATGTTCCCTCATACCAGGTGAAGGCGGGAGACGTCGTTGCCTTGCGAGAGAAGGCCAAAAAGCAACTGCGCGTGCAGTCAGCCCTGGCGCTGGCTTCTCATCGCGGCGAGGCTGAATGGATTGACGTCAACGGCGAAAAGTTAGAAGCAGTTTTCAAGGCCGTACCTGACCGTCAGGATCTGTCTTCTGAGATCAATGAAAACCTGATCGTCGAGCTTTACTCTAAGTAAGCCACTATAGGATCAACCTAAAATACAGGTGCCCCCATGCAGAGTGCAGTGAACGAATTTTTGACCCCCCGCGTTATCAATGTTGATGAAAAGAACAGTACGCGCTCACAGGTGACCCTGGAGCCACTGGAACGTGGATTTGGACATACCCTGGGGAATGCGCTGCGGCGTATTTTGCTGTCCTCCATGCCAGGTTGCGCAATAACAGAAGTAGAGATCGACGGTGTTCTTCACGAATACAGTGCGATTGAAGGCGTTCAGGAGGATGTTATTGAAATCCTCCTCAACCTGAAGGGCGTCGCTCTGGTAATGAACGGCAAAGAAGAAGCCGAACTGACCCTGAGCAAAAAAGGCCCAGGCGCGGTTACCGCAGGCGATATTCAGGTTGATCATGATATTGAGATCCGCAATCCAGAGCACGTAATTTGCCATCTCAATGCTGGTTCGGAAATCAACATGAAGCTGTCAGTAGCGCTTGGTCGAGGTTATTCTCCGGCCGATTCCCGCATTAACCCTGAAGAAGAAACCCGCTCCATTGGCCGCTTGCAGCTCGATGCGACTTTTTCACCGGTGTGTCGCGTTTCTTATGTGGTGGAAGCAGCCCGGGTGGAACAACGTACCGATTTGGATAAGCTGGTACTGGATTTGGAAACTAACGGCACTATCGACCCCGAGGAAGCCATCCGTCGCGCGGCAACGATTCTGCAGCAGCAGCTGGCAGTGTTTGTTGACCTCGAAAGCGAAAGCGAATCTGAGTTTGTTGAGGAAGAGGATGAGGTAGATCCGATTCTCTTGCGTCCGGTTGACGATCTTGAACTCACGGTTCGATCTGCAAATTGTTTGAAGGCCGAAAATATCTACTATATTGGGGACCTGGTGCAGCGAACTGAAGTAGAACTCCTCAAGACACCGAACCTGGGTAAGAAATCGCTTACTGAGATTAAAGATGTTCTGGCATCTCGTGGGTTGTCACTGGGTATGCGCCTGGACAACTGGCCGCCGGCCAGCTTGAAAAACGACGATCGAGTTCTGAGTGCTTAACTAGACTCTGGATCAGACTAACAACTTAGTAGTGCTGCGATAGCACGAAAAATAGGATTGTAAAAATGCGTCATCGTCACAGTGGACGTCAATTAAATCGTAACAGCTCTCACCGCAAAGCCATGTTTAGAAATATGGCTGTTTCTCTGGTGGAGCATGAGCTGATCAAGACCACCTTGCCTAAGGCGAAAGAGCTGCGAGGGTATGCTGAGCCGCTCATCACGCTGGCAAAAAATGATAGCGTCGCCAATCGTCGCCTAGCCTTTGACCGGACACGCGACAAGGCCGCCGTCGGCAAGCTTTTCGGCGAACTGGGTCCGCGCTACCAAGAGCGCCCCGGCGGTTATATTCGCATCTTGAAGTGCGGATACCGCTCTGGGGATAAGGCGCCTATGGCCTATGTTGAATTGGTTGACAGACCTCAGGTCGAGGTTTCTGAGGATGATGATTGATTAATCCTGAAGCGTTCCACGACACCAAAAAGCCGGGCAATATCCCGGCTTTTTTATGTCTGGCATTATCTGTATTGGTGTCGTTCTTTCGACATTGCCAGGGGCTGTCAGGCTGCATGTTTCCCTGCTTTGCGTTTTAACATTGGCGCGAGAAAGTGACCGGTAAAAGAGCCTTTTGTCTTGGCCACGTCTTCTGGTGTACCAGCAGCTATAATCTTCCCTCCGCCACTTCCCCCTTCTGGCCCCAGGTCTACGATCCAATCCGCTGTTTTTATCACATCCAGATTGTGCTCGATGATAACGACAGTGTTTCCGTGATTGCGTAAGCGGTGAAGTACTTCCAGTAATTGTTTTATATCCTCAAAATGTAGCCCCGTAGTCGGCTCGTCGAGTATGTACAGGGTTTTCCCCGTGTCTCGCTTCGATAACTCTCGAGAGAGCTTTACCCGTTGCGCCTCGCCACCAGACAGTGTGGTCGCGGCTTGACCCAGCCGAACGTAGGTGAGACCAACATCCATTAGTGTTTGTAGCTTTCGTGCGATAGATGGCACGGGCTCAAAAAATGGCAGTGCGTCCTCGACGGTCATTTCCAGTACCTCATGGATATTTTTGCCTTTGTATCGAATCTCCAGCGTTTCCCGGTTGTAGCGTCTGCCCTTACAGACATCACAGGGTACATAAATATCTGGCAGGAAATGCATTTCCACTTTGGTGACGCCGTCACCCTGGCAGGCTTCGCAACGGCCGCCTTTAACGTTGAAGCTGAACCTTCCCGGTTTGTACCCTCTGGACCGCGCCTCTTGCGTGCCAGCAAAGAGTTCACGGACGGGAGTGAATATACCCGTATAGGTAGCTGGATTGGAGCGGGGTGTTCGGCCGATAGGGCTTTGGTCGATATCGATACATTTGTCGATCAGTTCCATACCTGTAATCGATTCATAGGGTGCCGGTGTAAGCGTGGTGGCACCGTTGAGCTCCGTCGCTGCTATCGGGTACAGGGTACTGTTAACAAGGGACGATTTTCCGGAGCCGGAAACCCCGGTGATACAGGTAAGCAAACCCAGTGGAATTTCCAGAGATACTGATTGCAGATTATTCCCGGTTGCCCCTTTTAGAGTGAGTAAATTTTGAGGGTCCCTGATGGTTCTCTGCGCGGGTATGCTGATTTCTCGCTTTCCTGAAAGGTAGGCGCCAGTGAGGGATTGATCGCTGTTGAGAATATCCTGAATCGTTCCCGATGCGACCACCTGGCCTCCGTGAATCCCCGCTCCTGGGCCAATATCAATAATATGATCAGCGCTGCGAATGGCCTCTTCGTCGTGCTCAACCACTAATACGGTATTGCCCATATCTCGAAGGTGAGTGAGAGTCGAGAGTAACCGTTCATTGTCGCGTTGGTGTAGGCCAATTGAAGGCTCGTCAAGGATATACATCACACCCACAAGACCGGCTCCGATCTGGGACGCCAGGCGAATACGCTGAGCTTCCCCGCCCGAAAGGGTTTCGGCGCTGCGGTTGAGGGTGAGGTAGTTCAGTCCCACATCCACCAGAAAGCGGTATCGCGCACGCAATTCCTTTAGAATTTTGTCAGCGATTTCGCCGCGCCTGCCTTTCAATTGCAGCTGCTCGAAATAGAGTTCTGCCTCGCCAACCGGCAGAGCCGTAATACTGGGAAGATTGTAGTCATTCACGAAAACGTGGCGCGCGTCGCGTTTAAGTCTCGTTCCCTCGCAGTCTGGGCAGGGCTGGGTGGCTAGGAATTTGGCCAGGTCTTCTCTTACCGATTGAGAGTCCGTATCTCTATAGCGGCGTTCCATGTTGGGAATGATGCCTTCGAACGTGTGAGTACGCTTAAAAACATCACCACGGTCGTTGATATAGGAGAATGCTATTTCCTGCTTGCCGCTGCCCTGAAGAATGATCTTTTGATGCTTTTTGCTCAATTCGATGAAGGGCGTATCGATATCAAAACCATAGTGCTCAGCCAGAGAACTCAGCATGTGAAAGTAGTAAACATTGCGCCGGTCCCACCCGCGAATGGCACCTTCTGCCAGGCTCGCTTCGGGGAACAGGATTAGTCGTTCTTCATCGAAATACTGCTTAACACCCAGACCGTCACAACCAGCGCAGGCACCGGCGGGGTTGTTGAATGAAAACAAACGGGGTTCTAGTTCATCAATGCTATGGCCACACTCTCCACAAGCAAAGCGGGCAGAAAAGCTGATATCTTCGCTCTCGCTTTCCATATAACTAATAGATGCCAATCCGTCGGTGAGGCCAAGTGCGGTCTCAAAGGATTCCGCCAGGCGAATGCCAAGATCCGTGCGCACTTTGAAGCGATCTATGACGACCTCTATACGGTGTTTTTTCTTTTTCTCCAGTGGCGGTGCATCGTCGAGGTCGGTTACGATTCCGTCAATACGAGCGCGAACGAACCCGCCTGCCCGTAATTCCTCGAGCACATGAAGATGTTCGCCTTTGCGTTCGCGCACTACCGGCGCGAGTAACATGAGTTTAGTACCTTCCGGCAAGCTCAGAACCGTATCCACCATTTGGCTCACGGTTTGGGCCTGCAGATTGATACCGTGGTCCGGGCAACGTGGTTCACCTACGCGGGCGTACAGCAAGCGAAGGTAGTCGTAAATCTCAGTGATGGTGCCGACAGTGGAGCGAGGATTGTGGGAAGTCGATTTTTGTTCTATCGAAATTGCTGGTGACAGGCCCTCGATATGGTCCATATCCGGCTTTTCCATCAGGGAGAGGAACTGCCGGGCGTATGTCGAAAGGGACTCCACATAGCGACGTTGTCCCTCTGCGTAGAGGGTATCAAAGGCAAGAGACGATTTTCCGGAGCCAGACAGGCCGGTAATGACAACCAGCTTGTCTCTGGGGATATCGAGGTCGATATTTTTGAGGTTGTGCGTTCGCGCTCCGCGAACTTGAATCGTGTCCATATGAACTCCGGTGCAGCTTGGAAACGGAAACCGAACAGTATATGCCGACAGCCGCGCGCAAGGCAAAATCCTGACTGAATTTATTACCTGAGACTGGGATTGATGTTCCGTGGCGGGTGAAACTGGTACCATGGTTCGCTGATTTTTTGGCCCTCCTACGGTGAACTGAACCATTGTGATTACGAAAAACCCCATGACAGCGCAGGAGCGCCGATCCGTATCTTCGCTGGCATTGCTTTACTGCTTCCGAATGCTGGGGCTGTTTATGGTGCTGCCACTGCTGGCGCTGTATGCAGCTGACTTGCCCGGGGCTACGCCTACTCGGATTGGACTTGCTATAGGTATCTACGGTCTGATGCAGGCCGCGCTGCAGATCCCTCTGGGGTGGTTGTCAGATAAAGTGGGCAGAAAGCCCGTCATTGTTGCCGGGTTGTTGCTCTTCATTCTAGGCAGTGTGGTTGCCGCGATGGCCGATAGTATTGGCGGTATTATTTTGGGTCGTACCCTGCAGGGCGCCGGGGCGATAGCCAGTACAGTCATGGCGCTGGTGGCGGATTTGACGCGCGAAGAGCAGCGCACAAAGGCCATGGCGGTCGTGGGTATGAGCATTGGCCTGTCTTTCGCTGTGGCGATTGTCCTCGGGCCTGCAGTGGCCGCAATGGGTAGCCTGTCTGCAGTTTTCTGGTTTACGGCGGTGCTGGCGGTTATCGGTATTGTTATCGTTACTGTTCTGGTGCCGTCCGCACCCGTGGTGAGTGCGAGACTGGTGGCGGGTGCCAATATGGGCGTGCTGCGACGGAGTTTGCAGAACCGGGTTCTACTGCGTCTGAACTTTGGCGTGTTTGTACTGCATTTCATCCTCACGGCGAGTTTCCTGTTGGTTCCAGGCTTGCTCGAACAGTCATTTGGGGTCGACCGCGAACAGCATTGGAAGGTGTATTTACCGGTACTGCTGCTATCTCTGGCGGGTATGGTGCCTTTGATGGTTCTGGCGGAGCGCGGGGGGCGGTTGCGCATGGCGTTTCTAGTGGGCATCGCATTGGTATTTGCGGCGGTCACTCTATTGGGATATGCCTCGACGGCGCTGTTGTTTTACGTGGGTCTGTGCCTGTTTTTTGTGGGTTTCAATTATCTTGAGGCGACGCTTCCATCACTGGTGAGTAAGACGGTCATCGCAGATAGTAAAGGGAGTGCGATGGGTGTGTACTCCACCTGTCAGTTCCTGGGCGCATTCGCAGGTGGTGCAGCCGGCGGTGTTCTGGTGCAACACCTGGGTGAGAATGGCTTGATTAGCGTATGCCTCGCCTTGGCGGGTGCCTGGTGGTTGCTCGTTTTCCGGGCTCCCAAGCCTTTAGAAGTGGAGAGTGTCAGCCCAGGTCCGGTCCCCGGGGTATAAATGCTAACCGGTGTTGTTCTGCACAGCGCAGACAATGCAGTGCGGCTGCCTGTAATGATGGACTTTGGTTGGTGAGGCTGTCGCAATTGCATGAGCGGGTTGCTATAGTCAACTCTTAATCTCGCATCAATGTTAGTGTAAGAAATGAGGAAATTCTATGGCCGCACGGGGCGTCAATAAAGTCATTCTGGTAGGAAATCTCGGAAATGATCCGGAGATTAGGTACACCCAGGCCGGGGCCGCAATTACCAATATCTCGGTTGCAACCTCCGAAACATGGAAGGACAAGCAAACCGGCCAACCGCAAGAGCGAACTGAGTGGCACCGGGTAGTGTTTTTTAATCGCCTGGCGGAGATTGCGGGTGAATATTTGCGCAAAGGCTCCAAGGTCTATCTGGAAGGCGGCTTGCGCACTCGAAAATGGCAGGATAAAGAAGGTCAGGATCGATATACGACGGAAATTGTAGGCAATGAAATGCAAATGCTGGATTCCCGTGGTGCCGGGCAAGGTGGTGCCGGGCAAGGTGGTGGTAATCCCATGCAGGATGACACTCACGAACCTGCGCCGAGAAGAGAGCCTGCGCCGAGAGAGACTCCAGTGAAAAAAGCAGCCGATGCCGGGGCCCCAGGCGGTGAGTTTGGAAACTTCGATGACGATATCCCGTTCTAGCGGGAGAGACGTCAAATGATAGGTCAATAGAATCCGGTCGGTGGAACATCAACGGTGCGATTACTCATTCTGGGTTCCGATACGCCATTAGGTATGGCGCTGGTAGCTAGGCAGTCGCTCCTGGGGCGCCATGATATTGTTTCCATGAGCCGTTCGGCCTGCCGTTGGAAGAGCGAACGCCAGGCAAAGAAGAGCATTGTCCGCGCCAAAAGCGATATCGTGGTGGATGTTCGTATAGAAGCGGCAGGAGATGGTGGTGTTCAGATTCAGGAGCTGGATCTGCAGCGTTGCCACTGGGTTTCGAAGGCCTGTCAGCGGACCACAACCGCCTACCTTTACCTCTCCAGTTCCAGGGTCTTTTCAGGTCAATTGGATCGTCCCTATACAGAGGGAGATTCAGCGGATAATCACGAAGACGCGGGCCAACTGCTGGCCAGTGCCGAGGAAGTGGTGAGGGCAGGTTGCGAACGTCACCTGATTCTGCGCCTGGGCCCAATTTTTTCTTATGAAGGTGCGAACCTCATCACCCAGATGCTGGGCCATTTACGAGAGGGCGAGACCCTGATTCTGGATAATAACCTTCGCGGCTGCCCCGTGGCTGCAGACGATGGAGCCAGAGTTATATTGGCTATGCTGGACCAACTTGGTACCGGTCTGGAGCCGTGGGGTGTGTATCATTATGGCAGCTCTGATACTGCTACCTACTATGAATTTGCCGAAGCGCTGCTCGCTGCGGCATCCCAGTTCTTTGAGTTCAGTTCCTCAGCAGTGCAGTTGAAGCGCCAACCTGAAGGCCTATTGCCGCTTAATCGGGTACTGAATTGCGCCAAGGTTCGAGACACTTTCGCTATCCGGCAAGTTCCCTGGCGCAGTGCGATAGGCGATTTAGTGAAGCATTATCATGAAGAACAACAGTAAAGGGAGTTCCCATGGCAAAAGTGGCAGAGGTCAGTCCACAACGGCTGTCAATTGGAGTATTGACGGTGTCGGACACCCGTACAGAGGAGAATGATACGTCCGGTGACTACCTGATTCAGGCACTGGAGGCACAGAAGCACCGCGCTGTTGCGAGATCGATCGTCCCCGATGATATATACCAGATACGAGCTACGCTATCTGCGTGGATTGCAGACGCGAATATCGATGTAGTGTTGGTGACGGGTGGCACAGGATTCTCCGGACGGGATTCTACACCAGAGGCTGTGCGACCCCTTTTTGATAAGGATATCGATGGATTTGGTGAGGTTTTTCGTGCCTTATCGTTTCAGGAAATCGGTTCCTCTACAGTACAGTCGCGTGCCGTGGCGGGTTTCGCCAACGATACGGTGATTTTCTGCATGCCAGGCTCCACGGGAGCCTGCAAGACGGCCTGGAATGGGCTTATTCGTGAGCAATTGGATAGCAGCCATCGCCCTTGTAATTTCGTCGGCGTGCTGGGAGTGCGGGAGCGGAGCTTTTGAGCGAGCTTCTGCCTGTAGCAGAGGCGCTTGCGCGTATTCTTGCCCACGCAGGGCCTCAGCCCCCAGTCATTGAAGTGCCACTGCTGGATGCTCTGGGTCGGGTGTTGGCCGAGTCTGTTGTATCTCCCATCGACGTTCCCGGGGCGGATAACAGCGCTATGGATGGATACGCGCTGCGTCTAGGCGACGCGTCACAGGCATTGCCAGTCAGTCAGCGCATCCCGGCGGGAACCGTCGGCTCGCCCCTCATCCGTGGTACTGCCGCACGAATTTTCACAGGCGCAGCAATTCCCCCGGGGGCGGATGCGGTGGTCATGCAGGAGGACTGCTCCGAGGTAGAGGGGGTGGTAACAGTATCGGGCGACGTTAGTGCCGGTCAAAATATACGTCCGCGTGGTCAGGATATCGCCGCCGGAGAAACTACGCTCAACAAAGGCCGGGTATTGCGTCCACAGGACTTGGGGCTATTGGCATCCGTTGGGTGCGCAAAGGTGAAAGTATTCCGTCCGTTACGCGTAGCAGCGCTGTCGACGGGTGATGAGTTGGTAGAGCCGGGCAACAGCCAATTGGCCGAGGGCGAGATTTACAATTCGAATCGTTACACCCTCGCCGGTTTACTGCGGAACCTGAATATGGAAATGATCGATTGTGGTATCGTTGCGGACAATCCTGAGGCTACCTCCAGAGCATTGCGCGATGCTGCCAGCAGAGCTGACTGCGTTATCACCACAGGTGGCGTTTCCGTGGGTGAAGAAGATCACGTTAAAAGCCAGGTAGAGCAACTCGGTCATCTACGTCTCTGGAAACTGGCAATTAAACCAGGTAAACCGTTAGCGTTTGGTAGTATTGGTGAGACACCTTTTATCGGTCTGCCGGGGAATCCGACGTCCGTGTTTGTCACTTTTTGTTTGATCGCGCGCCCGTTTCTGTTGAAGTTGCAGGGTGCTGTGGAGGCCGATCCGCCGCGCCTGGAGGCGACAGCAGCGTTTAGCGTAGAAAAGCCCGGAATCCGTCAGGACTACCTGCGAGTAACCCTCGAGAATACTGAGCAAGGCCTGCAAGCCTTAATATTCCCTAATCAGAGCTCCGGCGTGCTGAGTTCGGTAAGTCACAGCAATGCGCTGGCAGTCGTGCCGCCAGGCACAACGGTGGTCAAAGGCGATAAGGTGGAAATTCTGCTGTTGGATTCATTAGCCCGGTAGAGGCGGCCTTCTGATTAGTTAACCAGGCTAGTCGGAGTACTTCTGAAACACCAAAGAAGCGTTCGTTCCACCAAAACCAAAGCTATTGGACATTACCCTCTGTAAGTCAACGTCATCGTGACGGATCCTGGCGATGGGTAAACCCTCTGCTTCGGGGTCGAGAGTCTCGATATTAGCCGAGGCCGCGATAAAACCAGCCTGTTGCATGAGTAGTGAGTAAATGGCCTCGTGCACGCCCGCCGCGCCCAGAGAATGTCCCGACAAGGACTTGGTTGAGCCAACGACCGGTATGCTGGGTATGTCCTTAAATACTTCCCGTACAGCCTTCAGTTCCTGAATATCACCCGCTGGCGTACTTGTGCCATGCGCGTTGATATAGTCAATCGATCCATCCACAGTGCTCAGGGCCTGCCTCATGCACCTTACCGCCCCTTCTCCAGAAGGCGCGACCATGTCATGGCCATCAGAGGTCGCGCCATAACCCACTAGTTCAGCATAGATTTTTGCTCCTCGAGCTTTCGCGTGTTCCAACTCTTCGACTACCAACATACCGCCACCGCCAGCGATGACGAACCCGTCTCGATCCGCGTCGTAGGCGCGCGAGGCACGCTCGGGAGTCTCGTTGTATTTGGTGGACAGGGCGCCCATGGCATCGAACAGACAGCTGAGCGTCCAGTGCAGTTCCTCGCCGCCGCCGGCAAATACTACATCCTGTTTGCCCAGCTGAATTTGCTCCATTGCAGCGCCGATGCAGTGGGCGCTGGTAGAGCAGGCGGAAGAGATGGAATAGTTCACACCCTTTATCTTGAACGGTGTTGCCAGGCAGGCAGATACCGTGCTGCCCATTGTTTGCGTGACGCGATAAGGCCCGACTCGCCGGAGGCCCTTCTCACGAAGAATATCTGAGGCCTCAGTTTGGCTTGCTGAGGATGCTCCTCCAGAGCCCGCAATAATGCCCGTGCGGTCATTGGAAATGTCAGACGCCTGTAGTCCTGCGTCATCAATTGACTGCTGCATTGCGATGTAAGCATAAGCTGCGGCATTACCCATAAAGCGCAGTTGCTTGCGATCAATTTGCGCGGCTACGTCAATGTTCGGAGCGCCAGCGACATGCGAGCGCATACCCGCATCGATTTGCTGCTGGTTCAGGCTAAGGCCAGAGCGGCCTTTGTAAAGAGACGCTGAAACAGCCTTGGCGTCGTTGCCCAGGCAGGAAACTATACCCAGTCCGGTGATAACTACTCTTTTTCCCATGGGCTTAAAACGACTCCGTTGATTTGAACAGACCGACTCTCAATTCTTTTGCGGCATAGATCTCTCTACCGTCAACAGAGAGACTACCATCGGCAATTCCCATGATCAGCTTGCGCTCAATCACGCGTTTGACATTGATGTTATAGACGATTTTTGTTGCGCTGGGGAGTATCTGGCCACTAAATTTGACTGCCCCACAGCCTAGAGCGCGCCCGCGCCCCGGGTTGCCCCTCCACCCGAGGAAGAACCCTACGAGTTGCCACATGGCGTCCAGGCCCAGACATCCTGGCATCACTGGATCCCCAGGGAAGTGACACTGAAAAAACCAGAGATCTGGATTTATATCCAATTCTGCGACGATTTCCCCTCTACCGAAACCGCCGCCTTCTGAACTAATGTGTGCAACGCGGTCTACCATCAGCATGTCGCCAGTGGGGAGTTGGGCATTCCCGGGGCCAAACAGCTCACCGTTACCGCAAGCGATGAGATCCTCCTTGGAATATGCGTTTTTGCCGATCATAGGGTTTCCAGTCTGGCTTCGATTTAGGTACTGATTATTCGTGGCCGCGAGCGGGGCCCTGCGCCAATAGCTCTTTGCCGCGATGTGAAGTGGGTCTCATACCTGAAAAATATTACAAGGCAAAGCGCGTGACCATTCTAATAGCTGGGAGGCACAAGTCCAGTGGTTTGCTGGCCAAAAATACTGCCTTCAGATACCATGGGGAGACTGTATGTTAGTGTCTCAAAACGACGTATAACCCTAAGAATTCAAATTTTTTCGCTAGGTTACAGGGGATCCAGATGTTAACACCCGTACTACTTTCCGGCGGTGTCGGTAGCAGGTTGTGGCCGGTGTCCCGAGAGGCTCACCCCAAGCAGTTTTTGCCGCTAGTGGGAGAGATTTCCATGTTGCAGGACACCCTGCGACGTACCGCCGGCTTGGAAGCTGCTGCGCCACTGGTGGTGTGCAATGAAGAGCACCGTTTTATGGTGGCAGAGCAATTGCGGCAGCTGGAGATAGAAGCGAGTGCCCTTATTCTGGAACCACAGGGTCGAAATACCGCACCAGCTGTAGCGTTGGCAGCGTTGCAGGCTGTCGCCGCTGATCCGGAGTCTGTGCTTCTGGTGCTACCGGCAGACCATTTGATTAAGAATGTTGAGGCCTTTGTCGCTGCAGTAAGCAAAGCATTACCGCTTGCAAGTCAGGGCCGGCTGATGACGTTTGGCGTTGTGCCAACCGCGCCAGAGACAGGTTTTGGCTACATAAAGTGCGGTAATTCGCTGGAACAAGATTTGTTTGAGCTTGAGCACTTTGTTGAAAAACCCGATGCTGCCACCGCACAATCCTATCTTGATAGTGGCGGCTTTCTTTGGAATAGCGGTATGTTTCTGTTGCGGGCGCAAACCTATCTCGATGAGTTAAGTGAACGTGCTCCCCAGATCCTCTCTTGTTGTAAAAAATCGATGGAAGCGGCAACCGTCGATATGTTTTTTGTGCGGCCAGACGCCGCCATCTTTGAGCAGTGTCCCAGTGATAGTATTGATTATGCTGTGATGGAAAAAACCGATGCCGGCGGCGTAGTCTCTCTCGATTGCGGCTGGAGCGATGTCGGTGCCTGGTCAGCCTTGTGGGAAGTTGCTGAGCGAGATGAAAACGAGAACGTCTGCAAAGGCGATGTGATAATTGACAACTGCCGTGGCAGCTATTTTCGCAGTGATTCTCGCCTGGTTGCAGCCACGGGAGTGGAGAACCTCGTGGTAGTGGAAACTGCTGATGCAATACTCGTAGCTGATCGCAACCGTGTTCAGGACGTAAAGCGTATCGTCAACCGTTTGAAGGCGCAGGAACGCCCAGAAGTGTCACTACATCGCCGGGTCTATCGACCCTGGGGCTCCTATGAATCGCTGGTAACTTCTGAGCGTTTTCAGGTGAAACGAATCATTGTCAATCCAGGGCAAACCCTGTCCTTACAAATGCATCACCATCGCGCCGAACACTGGATTGTTGTCAAAGGTACCGCTGAGGTGACCTGTGAAGACAAAGTGTTTATGCTGCGTGAAGACGAATCGACCTATATTCCGCTGGGCCATAAACACCGATTGGCAAACCCGGGCCATATACCTGTGGAGCTGATTGAAGTGCAGTCGGGTGCCTATCTGGGCGAAGACGATATCGTGCGCTTTGAAGACGTGTACGGGCGGAGTAAATGAAACCGATACAATATGGAGATTTATAACGTTGATTAAAAAATGTCTATTTCCAGTTGCAGGATACGGGACACGGTTTCTTCCCGCTACCAAGAGCATGCCCAAAGAAATGTTGCCGGTGGTCAATAAACCGCTGGTGCAATACGGAGTGGAAGAGGCTATCGCCGCTGGAATGACTACCTGTGCTCTAGTCACTGGTCGTGGTAAGCGTGCCATTGCCGATCATTTTGATATTAGCTACGAGCTCGAGCACCAAATTTCAGGCACAGGTAAAGAAGCCTACCTGAGTAGCATTAGAACCGTTTTAGAGCAGGGTGTGTTCACTACGGTGCGCCAGAGAGAAATGAAGGGTCTGGGGCACGCGATTCTTACCGGCGAGTCGCTGATAGGCCATGAGCCTTTCGGGGTTTTACTCTCCGATGACCTGTGTTTAAACAATGGGCCCGGAGTGTTGGCGCAGATGGCGGAACTGTACAAACAATTTCGCTGTTCAATTGTGGCTATTCAGGAGGTTCCGGAAGATGAAACTCACAAGTACGGAGTGATTCGCGGAGAGACGCTGAAAGATGGCATCTATCGCATCGATGACATGGTGGAAAAGCCAGACCCCAAGGATGCGCCATCAAACCTGGCAATTATCGGGCGTTATATTTTGACGCCGGATATTTTCGATATTCTGCGTGAAACGGAACCCGGCGCCAACGGCGAAATTCAGCTCACCGATGCGCTACAGGCGCAGGCTCAGAAAGGCTGTGTAATGGGGTACAAATTCAAAGGCCGTCGCTTTGATTGCGGCAGTGTTCCGGGATTTGTAGAAGCTACGAACTTTGTCTACAAACACTATTACCTGCCCACCCAGTAGGTTTCCAATAAAGCGAGGCACGAGTGCAAGAAATCACCTGTTTTAAGGCCTACGATGTCAGGGGAAGAGTACCTGATCAGCTCAACGAAGAAATCGCAAGGCGTATCGGCCGCGCCTACGCTGAAGTGGTCAAGCCACAGCAGGTAGTGGTGGGGCACGACATTCGTCTTAGCAGCGAGTCTATCAAGGCTGCCGTGACTCAAGGTCTGCTTGAGCAGGGTGTGGATGTTTACGACATCGGCCTGTGTGGAACGGAAGAAATTTACTTTGCCACTTCACATGCGGGAATGGACGGTGGCATCGCGATTACCGCCAGTCACAACCCCAAAGATTATAATGGTATGAAGTTCGTGCGCGAGGACTCGCGGCCTATTTCTGGAGATACCGGATTATTTGATATCAAGGCACTCGCCGAGCTTGACGAGTTTACTCCTGCTGAAAAGCCGGGACAGCTTTATCCTCTGGATACCTCCGAGGCCTATGTGCAGCATCTACTGTCCTATGTGGATATTGCCAGCTTGAGTCCGCTCAAGATTGTTGTGGATGCAGGTAATGGCGGCGCTGGTCGCGTCGTGGATCTGCTGGAGCCCCATCTGCCTTTTGAGTTTATAAAACTTCACCACGAAGCGGATGGAAACTTCCCCAACGGCGTACCCAACCCTTTGCTTCCGGAGAATCGGAAGGCGGCGATCGCAGCCGTGCGAGAGCACGATGCCGATTTGGGTTTGGGCTGGGACGGTGATTTTGATCGCTGCTTTTTCTTCGATGAGAACGGCAACTTCATAGAAGGGTACTACGTTGTGGGGTTGTTGGCGGCAGCATTTCTTCGGCAGCAAGGTCCTGCGCGCATCGTGCACGACCCGCGACTCACTTGGAATACAGTAGATATTGTGCAGTCGCTGGGCGGCGAGGCGGTGCAGAGTAAAACAGGACATGCATTTATCAAAGAGCGTATGCGGCTGGAAAATGCGGTATACGGCGGCGAAATGAGCGCGCACCACTATTTTCGGGATTTTGCATACTGTGACAGTGGCATGATTCCGTGGCTGCTGGTAACCGGGTTAATCAGCAGTGGTGGCCAGCCGTTATCGCATCTCGTTGCTGAGCGCATGGAGGCCTATCCATGTAGCGGCGAGATCAATCGTACGATTGAGGATCCGGCGGTGGTCCTTGCAAAAGTGGAAGCGGTTTATGCCGAGCAGGCTGATTCTGTCGACCGTGTCGACGGCTTGAGTATGGCTATGGAGCAGTGGCGCTTTAATTTACGCATGTCCAATACTGAACCTGTCGTGCGTCTAAACGTTGAAAGCCGTGCAGATCAATCACTTATGGAAGCGAAAACGGCAGAGTTGTTGAAGCTGATCGACGCCTGAGTCTTTTCAGTCAGATAAATGCCGTTTATTGCTGGGCGTCTCGCCAGGCTTTGATCAGGGATACTGTTGCGGCATCCATCGCGCTGTTGCCAGCGGCGTTGTCGAGCTCCCCGTGTATTGCAGTGCTGATTTCCTTGCCCAACTCCACTCCCCATTGATCAAACGAGTTAATCCGCCACAGTTGGCCACTGCAAAAAGTGCGGTGTTCATACAGTGCAAGTAAAGCACCCAGCGTGGCAGGGTTCAGGGATTTAGTCGTCACTATGCTGCTGGGACGATTGCCCGGCATTGCCAGGTGCGGTGCCAGTTCAGCTGCTTTGTGCTCATTCATCCCGCGCTCCAACAAAGCGGTGTGGGCAGCCTCCCGTGAACGGCCCACCATGAGGGCGCGGCTCTGGGCCAGGCAGTTGGCCACTAGCCTTTTGTGCTGTTCGTGCATGTCGGTGTGGGTGGTTAGTGGTAGTACAAAGTCTACCGGGCATAGCAGTTGGCCCTGGTGCAATAACTGGTGGAAGGAGTGTTGTCCCATGGTCCCAGCAGAACCCCAAAGGACTGGAGCAGTCGTATAGTCTAAAAGCTCACCGTCTGCGCTAACCCGTTTTCCGTTACTCTCCATGGTCAGTTGTTGCAGATAGTCCGGTAAGCGCCTAAGACTGTGGTCATAGGGCAACACCACATGATTTCCCGCCCCGAAGAAGTTGCAGTACCAGAGTTCCAGTAGGCTCATCATCAGGGGCACGTTGTGCTCTGATTTGCTGTTGTAAAAATGTGTATCCATCGCTTCGGCGCCCGCCAGGAACTCGGAAAATCTCTCCCAGCCAACAGCGATGGCGCAGCTGAGCCCCACGGCTGACCACACCGAATAACGACCGCCTACCCAGTCCCACATGGGCAGGCAATTGTCCGGTGGTATGCCAAATTTCTCCGCCGCTTCAAGGTTACTGGTGACAGCAAGAAAGTGTTTGTCCAGGTCTTCAGTCGTGGCTCCAGCATTAAGCACCCATGCACGAGCGGCGAGGCTGTTGGCGAGAGTTTCCTCAGTGCGAAAAGATTTGGAGCAGATGATAAACAACGTGGCCTCAGCATTCAGACCCTTGAGCGTGTCTCGCAAATCTGCCGGGTCCACGTTGGCGACGTAATGGCAGCGGACATTGCCATGAAATGGGCGCAGGGCGTCCGTGACCAATCGCGGGCCAAGATCGGAGCCGCCGATGCCTATGTTGACGACATCAGTGATGATCTGGCCTGAGTAGCCCTTATGTTCGCCATTGTTGAGCCCCTCTGCGAGCGCTCGAATGCGTGTTCGTGCGGCCAGGACTTCGCGAAATTTCTCGATCTGTTTGCCAGCTTCGGATGCCCGCAACAGGGTGTGCAGTGCTGGCCGTTCTTCGGTGTTATTAATCTGCGTACCGCTGAACAAATTCTCTATGCTTTGGCGCACTCCGGCCTGCTCTGCTAAACCAAGCAGTGAAGCGCGGGCCTTTGTATCCAACAATTGTTTGGAAAAATCGAGAGACAGACCCGCAGCATTCAGAGAAAAGACTTTGGTCCGATTGTCATTCTGCTCGAACAATTGTTCGATTGACGTTGATTTGAGTCTTGCGGCGTGTGCTTCCAGTTCGGCGTAGGCCGGAAGGTCCGGCAGAAGAGTGCGCGCTGTCATTATTATGGCCTGCCGGGAAAGTTCCTAGTGGGGAGTATAGTAAAGCGGGGGTGATCGGTGCAATGGATATGACTACTGACATGGCGGTCCGCCATGCAATATCAGTGATCGCGGTAGATCGATAGCTCGGTTATTCGCTCCAGCGCGCTGCGAGCGTCCCCTGGGGGTAGGCCGCTTAAATTCTCCAAAGCCAGGTCGTGGTAGTGCTTGGCGCGAGCACGGGTGTGATCGAGAGAGCCGCAGCGTTTGACCGCGGCTATTATTTTGTCGATCTGATCTGATGTTTTTCCCGTGATTGCGCGGCGCACGAGTTCTTGTTCATCCGCATTACCCACGAGCCGCGTGTGAATAAGGGGTAAGGTGATTTTGCCTTCCGCGAGATCGTCGCCGACATTTTTGCCCATGGTAGCGGGGTCGCCGTCGTAATCCAGGGCGTCATCTACCATTTGGAAAGCAATGCCGAGGTTGAGGCCGAAATCGCGAAGTTGTTGTCGGGTTTCGTCGCGCTCGCCACACAGTGTGGCTGCTCCGTAACAAGCGGCAGCAAATAGAATGGCTGTTTTTCGTGTGATTACATCGAGATATTGTGCTTCGGTCGTATCTGCATTTCCGGCGCGTGTTAGCTGCAGGACCTCCCCCTCGGCGATGATGTTGGTTGTCTCGGCCATGTGGGTCAGAACATCCATATCACCCAGTTGCACCATTAGCTGAAAAGCGCGGGTATAGAGGAAATCACCTACCAGCACAGAGGGGGCGTTGCCAAAAGCGGCATTGGCGGTGGGCTTACCCCGGCGGAGGGTGGAGATATCGACCACGTCGTCATGTAGCAAAGTGGCGGTGTGAATAAACTCAATAATCGCGGCAAACTTGACGTGCGCATCGTCACAGCGACCGAGCGCAGAGGCACTTAACAGTACCAAAAGTGGACGCAGCCGTTTGCCCCCGGCGTCGATAATGTAGTGCCCAACGTTTTCCACCATCTCGACGTTGGAGTGTAGTTGCTCAACAATGAGTTGATTGACCCGCTCAAACTGCGGCGCCACGGTGGCGTGTATATGATGCATATCGTTAGCTTAGGTGGAATAAAAAGTGCTCGCGCATGCTAGGATGCAGCCCTCGGCCTGTCAAGCCGTATGGGACTGCAAGCTACCCGGCACCGTTCGCAACCCCTTGTTTTTATATAAAAATAACCCTTGCCCCGCCTCCCTGATTTGAGTAAAATCGCCGCCCTCTGGACGATGCTGCGCCCATTCGTAGCTGTCACGGGTTAATCCAACTGTTTGTGCCTGGCTCTGCCCCCTTGATTTTAAAGGGTTTATTTGAAATGCGAGCAGGCTAATTGAACGGAGCAAAGTATGTACGCAGTAATTGAGAGCGGTGGTAAACAACACCGTGTCATTGAGGGCGAGACCCTCAAGCTGGAAAAAATTGAAGCTGCCACCGGCGACTCTATCGAATTCGATAAAGTACTCATGGTGGGTGGCGATGATATTAAAATCGGTACGCCCCTGTTGGAAGGCAGCAAGGTCACCGCCGAGGTGCTCTCGCAAGGTCGCCATAAGAAGATCAAAATCATTAAATTCAACCGCCGTAAGCACTATCGGAAGGAAACCGGGCATCGCCAATGGTTCACCGAGGTGAAGATTACCGGTATTAAGGCTTAAGGGAGGGTTTAGACAATGGCACATAAGAAAGCTGGTGGTAGTACTCGTAACGGACGCGATTCGAACGCCAAACGTCTGGGCGTCAAGTGCTTTGGTGGTGAGGAAGTGAAGGCGGGCAATATTATCGTACGTCAGCGTGGTACTCGCTTTCATGCTGGTGACAATGTTGGTATTGGTAAGGATCACACCTTGTTCGCCAAGGGAGATGGTAAGGTCGAGTTTATTGTGCGTGGGCCGAAAAGCCGCAAATTCGTACAGGTGGTGGGCGCCTGAGTCGGCGGCACTAGCCAAACGATCCAAGGCCTCGTCAATTGACGGGGCTTTTTTTTATGTTCAGGATTGGTAGTTGTAGCATCGAGCCCAGAAAGTGGCATCGCGAGCATAGAGCGATTCACGAAGTCTTTTCCCTAACGGTTTGAAAGTAAAATGAAATTCGTAGACGAGGCAAGTATCAGTGTTTACGCCGGTAAGGGCGGTAATGGCTGCCTGAGCTTCCGGCGTGAAAAGTATATTGCTAAAGGTGGGCCTGACGGAGGCGATGGCGGTGATGGCGGGAGTGTCGTCATCGAGGCCGATGATGCACTCAATACTATGGTGGATTACCGGTACAAGCGTAACTATCGCGCCGAGAACGGTGGATCCGGCCGCGGCGACAATTGCACTGGCAAAAGTGCTGAGGAACTGGTGCTGCGGGTTCCCGTGGGCACTACCATCATCGACGAAGATCTCGGTGAAGTCATGGGTGATCTGTCAGCGGTGGGGCAACAGTTACTGGTGGCGCAGGGTGGATTCCACGGCTTGGGCAATACCCGCTTCAAATCCAGCACCAATCGGGCGCCGCGGCAGACCTCTCCAGGCAGTGAAGGGGAAGTTCGAAACCTGAAGTTGGAATTGAAGGTGTTGGCCGATGTGGGGTTGTTGGGTTTGCCCAATGCCGGTAAATCGACTCTAATTCGAGCAGTTTCTGCTGCTAAACCCAAAGTGGCGGACTATCCATTTACGACGCTGGTGCCCAATCTTGGCGTGATCAAGGTGGAGAATCATCGCAGCTTTGTAATGGCGGATATTCCAGGCCTGATTGAGGGCGCTTCTGAAGGGGCTGGGCTGGGCATCCGCTTTCTGAAGCACCTGACGCGCAATCGCATTCTGCTGCACCTTGTGGATATGGCACCCTATGATGGGGTTGAGCCGGCAGATGCAGCGGTCTCTATCGCGGGAGAATTGGAACGCTTTAGTCCGACTCTGGCTTTGCGTGAACGTTGGTTGGTACTGAACAAAACCGATTTGCTGGATGAGGAAACGTTCGCCGAACGTCGTGCTGCCGTTCTGGAGGCATTGGACTGGCAGGGAAAGGTATACTCGATAGCTGCCATTAGTGGCCACGGCACTGCAAGCCTGTGTGGGGATCTGATGACGCGGCTGGAGGAGTGCCGTGCGGCGGAGGCATCTGATCCGCAGCTGTCTGCAGCTGAAAGAACGCAGCAGAGCCAGATGCAATTGGAGGCCAGAGAGCGCATCAATGCGCTGCGCGCTGCGCGACGTAAGGGGCCTTTACTAGACGATGATGATTCTGATGAAGATGAGTTGGGTGAAGACGACTTTGATGTCGAAGTCGAATACCGGCCCTAGGACCTTTCATGGCTGAACGAATAGAAATTTCAGAGTCTCGTCGCTGGGTAGTCAAGATCGGCAGTGCTTTGCTGACGGACGATGGTCGCGGCCTGGATCTGCAAGTGATCGCCTCTTTGGTAGATCAACTGGCTCAGTTGCGCGCGCAGGGCTGTGAGGTCGTACTGGTTTCCAGTGGCGCTGTGGCTGCGGGCATTGTGCGCCTGGGCTGGTCGGAGCGGCCGCACCTCATCCACGAGTTACAGGCTGCAGCCGCCGTTGGGCAGTCGGTGTTGGTGCAAAGCTATGAAAGCGCATTTAACCGCCACGATATTGCTACCGCCCAGGTATTGCTGGTGCACGATGATGTGATTGCCAGAGATCGCTATCTCAATGCTCGCGGTACGCTCAAAACCTTGTTGAAGTTGGGTGTGGTCCCCATCGTCAACGAGAACGATACCGTCGTCACGGAGGAAATCCGTTTCGGCGATAACGATACGCTGGCTGCTCTGGTAGCGAACCTGATTGATGCGGAAGTGCTGTTGCTACTGACAGACCAGCAGGGGCTCTATCGGGAGGACCCGCGCCGCAATGCTGCGGCAGAACTGGTTGAACAGTGCGACGTGCACGATCCGAGTCTCGATGCCATGGCAGGCGAGGGCGGCGTGCTGGGCAGGGGCGGTATGATCACGAAACTGCGCGCAGCACGCCTGGCCGCGCGCTCGGGTACAGAAACCGTGATCGCCTCTGGCAGGGTGCCGGATATTCTCGGTAGTGTGGTGGCCGGAGACAACGTCGGCACCTGGTTGCGAACGGGTAAGCAGCCACAAAATGCGCGTAAACAGTGGCTGGCAAGTATGGTGCAAATTCCTGGGAGTGTGGAACTGGATGATGGCGCGGTGCATGTACTGCGTGAATCCGGACGCAGTCTGCTAGCGGTCGGTGTGCGCGGTGTGGTTGGTGATTTTACCCGAGGCGATATGGTGTCCTGCCGCGATCCGCAGGGTCGTGAAGTTGCCCGCGGCCTGGTGAATTACAGCGCCGCTGAAACTCGGCGAATTATGGGCTCACCCTCAAAGGACATAGAGGGCATTCTTGGCTACCAGGTGGATGAAGAACTCATCCACCGGGATAATCTTGTGCTGGTTTAGCATTGCAGGTTGTGCCACGTCCGCCCTTGCGGGCACACACTAGCTTAGCCAGCGACCCAGTGGCGTTTTGACCCACAGAAAATCCATCAGTTTCTTCATGCCCTCTGCACTCTTCGCGCTGTAAGGGTAGCCGTTCTGCATTTTCCCGCCGAAGCGGTCGATCACGATGGGCATTTCATGGCAGTAGCCACGTATGCCTTTCTTTCCGTTTACTTGGCCCAGCCCAGAATTCTTCTTGCCGCCAAAAGGTGCGGCGGGAATACCGTAGCTCACTGCCATGTCATTGACGCTACAAGCACCGGTGTCGATGGCTGCCGCCAGGCGGTAACCCTTCTCCTTATCTTTAGTCCACACGTTGCCATTGAGTCCAAACTCGGAGTCGTTGGCCAGCGCCAGCGCTTCGGTCTCACTGTCTACTTTCTGAATGCACAACACCGGGCCGAAAGTCTCAAGCAGCATGATATCCATACTGTTGCTGACTTCGGTAATTACAGTGGGTTCATAGTACAGACCCGGCAGCTCCGGGTTGCGGCGCCCACCCATATGGATATTGGCACCTTTGGCGCGGGCGTCCTCTACATGGGCTTCGATAATGGTCATTTGACGATCCCAGAACACCGCGCCGACATCTTCGTTCCAGCCATGCTGTTGGCCCTGACGCAGGCCCTTACCTTTTTCCAGAACCAGCCGTAGAAATTCGTCGTAGACCTCTTTCACCACGTAGATCCGCTCTGTGCCGCAGCAGTAGTGACCGGTATTCATGCACGAACCCACCCACGCGCCATCAGCGGCGCGATCCAGGTCGGCGTCGGCACAGACGATCATCGCGTCATTGCCTCCCAATTCCAGTGTGCAAGGAATCAGTTGTGAGGCACAGGCTTCCGCAACTTTGCGACCCGTGGCGACCGAGCCGGTAAAGGACACTTTGTCTACGCCGCCGCGAACGATAGCGGCACCGGTTTCACCATCACCGAGCAATACCTGCAGCACGCCCTCGGGCAGGCCTGCCTGGCGGAAGATGTCCTCGGCCAACTTGGCGGAGTAGGGGGTGACTTCAGAGCCTTTTGCCACAATGGCATTTCCCGCAAGAACGGCTTGAGCCGCCTGATTCATAACCAGTACAAAAGGTCCATTCCACGGCGTAATCAGACCGATAACGCCAAGGGGCTTGTACAAAATGCGAAGTTGCTTCATCAACCCGAGGATGCCATGAACCTTGCGCTTGCGTGGCTTGAGAAACTTCTCTGCGTTCTTGGCGTAGTAGCAGAGTTGGTCTGCCACCGAAAAAACTTCCATGCTCATGGCATCAGTGCGCGCCTTGCCGGTTTCCTTGACGACAGTTTCGATAATATCGTCCTGCCGCTCCAGTACGATCTTTAGTGCCCGCTCAACGACGGCTGCGCGGTCCTTTAAGCTGGTAGCGGCCCAGGCGGGCTGTGCGGCCCTTGCTTTGGCGATGGCGCTCGCCACATCCTCGGCGTTCGCGCAAATCAATTCCCCGGTAGGTTCCAGGGAAACCGGGCTGCGCAGTTGCAGGTGGCGACGGGAATCGTTGGATTCAATAACTTCGTAGATAGACATGGCGGTCTCCTCGTATCGTGCCGCTAAACTAATGGTCATTAGTTTAGCTGTCAATGCCTTTCGCAAGTGCGAGAATGACTAAAATGCGGTCGTTTAGAAGGGCATACCCGCAGGGGCGTAAATCACCCTCCCGGAGCACAGTGTGCACTTACAAGCGAGGTTGAATGTGGAATAATGCGCCGCGCATTCACTCTAAAATTTACTTCATACAAGTAGGGACCATGCTGGTGTCGCCCACGTTATTGCTCATTTGTTATTGTCTTGCCATTGCCGGGTTTTCCCTACTGGGGGGATTTCTGCCCAATTGGGTAAAAATGACGCATACCCGCACCCAACTAGTGATGAGCTTAGTCTCGGGTCTTATGCTCGGCGTCGCGTTTTATCACCTGTTGCCTCACAGTGTAGCGCTAATAGGAGGTCCCCACGGCGTGGATACAGCGGTTTCGTGGCTGATGCTCGGGCTTATCGTCATGCTGTTATTGCTGCGAGTGTTTCATTTTCACCAGCATGATTTCAGTCATGAAGAGGGCGCGCAACACGACCATCACCATGACCATCAAGGTGATGGTCGTGCGCATGAGAGCCCCGTTCACGGCCTGAGCTGGGTCGGCCTGGCGCTGGGACTGGCAGCACACACTCTAATTGACGGTGTCGCCCTGGGTGCGGTGATGCATGCGGGCAGTATGGCGGGCGGATTGGTTGGAATCGGTGTATTTCTGGCCATCTTGCTGCACAAGCCACTGGATGCCATGTCCATTGTCACGGTAATGGGGGCAGGTGGATGGAGTCGGCAGGCGCAGACTAGTGCGAACCTGGTCTTCGCACTTATGTGTCCCCTGGGCGCGCTGCTGTTCTTTTTCGGCGTTGACGTAGTGGCGGACAGCCGCAATTATCTGGTCGCCGCCGCGCTGGCATTTTCGGCCGGGGCGTTTATCTGTATCGCCCTGAGCGACCTGCTGCCGGAGGTGCACTTCCACAGCCACGATCGCGCCAAGCTGACGTTGGCATTCCTGTTGGGCCTGGTGCTGGCCTACGGAATTGGCACTGTGGAACCTGCCGGTATTCACCTATCCACGAATTGAGCAGGTTGTCTCCCTATGGTTAAACGGATTATCTACCCTCCTATCTGGCTGTTGCTGGGCCTGATCCTGATTTTTTTCTGCAATGAATATTTTCCGGGACCACGTTTTACCAGCCTTGCGGGACAGTTGTCCGGTGGGGTGCTGATCATCATTGGATTATTGTTACTGGTGAGCGCTAACGGTTTATTCTTCCGCGCCGGTACAGATGTCATACCTTTTCGAAATGTGACGACACTGGTTACTGCGGGTATCTACCGCTATACACGCAATCCCATGTATCTCGCGATGGTGGCTGTTTTGCTGGGTTGCGCAATTACGGTGGGTGCCAGTACTACGCTGGCGATTCCCGTACTGTTTGCGGTGATTGTCCAGTGGCGGTTTATTCGCCCGGAAGAGGCGATGCTGCAGGGCCTGTTTGCCCAAGAGTATGCGGTCTACTGTCAGCAGGTGAGGCGCTGGGTTTAATTCCGATACGATCGGGGACAAGTCATCTTATAGCTGGCGCGCCACAACGCATTGCGAACTCCACGATTACCTGGTCCCCAAAACGGTGTGTCAGCGTCTCGCAAAATGCATCAGCCTGGTCCTGTGTATGGAAAAGAAGCGGAGACCTCCGTCCTGTCCACACCGTGCGGCAGGAGGCGGCGGGTCGGCTGGTGCGGATATTCAAAATGATCCCGTGTAGCACGAACCACCAGATTGGTCGTGGCACTTCGATCACCCCAGGGTCCCACAGAAACTCGCGTAAAGAGTCTTTCAGGGCCCCTACTTTCTTCCCTGGTACAGGACATTGTCATTTCTGTGAGCTATGCTGTGGCACGTGCGTGTGCACCACTATTCTCTGGAGGCGAGCATGTCGTTTAAATGTATATCAATTGATGAAGCGAAAGCACTAATAGATAAGGGCGAGGCAGCTATCGCCGATGTAAGGGACCCCGGTTCTTACCAGGCCGGTAGTATCGAAAACGCCATCAATGTTCAGCAAGAAAATGTTGAGGAATTTCTATCAGGCGCAGATAAGAACAAGCCCATCATTGTCTATTGCTACCACGGCCATTCCAGTCAGGGGGCGGCTGATCATTTCTTTAGTCAGGGCTTTACGGAGGTCTATAGTGTCGATGGCGGTTACGAGGCGTGGCGATTGAAATATTGAGGGGTCGTTGGGAGCAGCGATCTAACAATATACGTTACCGCACGATTTCTGGAATGTGTCCGATAGAGAGGAAGAATGTGGATACCACGTCAATCGGCTCCGCCGCTCAAGAAAGTGGACGATCATCTTCCTCGGCCCGGCACATGCAGTCTATTCAGCAGGAATTGACGCTGTCTAGATGAGCGCAAACCACAATCAGCGATACCTGGTCAGCCCGAAGCCTGCAATGGCCCTGGTGGGAGGCATTCTAAAGCAGCGAGACGCTGCCGATGCCTGGCCCGATGACAATTTCACGTTCCTTTATCACCGCTTTAAATCGGATTAGCCCCGGGTCACCCTGCGTAAGCTTTCACACAATATAATCAATGCTAACCAGGGTTTTTTTGTCCAATCTCTATGCGGCGCTGGCCTGAACATTGATTAACGTGAAACAGCACCCTGAGTCGCAGCAGCGACTCGAAGCAGAGATAGAGGCAACCGAAGAAAAGCACGGGGGACGTTTTCGCGAGTCCCGGGAAGCGCTGGATAGCATGCCTGTCCCGCTCAGAAGTTTTCCCACAATATGTGCAAGGTGCTGTTATCGGTGTTGTTGGCGGAATTCGATTTCAGTACTCCAGATTCTATAATCGAGCCGAGCAGCGCGCAGATGGGCGGCGTTTCTCGTGCTTCAGGTGATGTGGTTGTTCGTTATTCGAGAAAAAGTCTTGTGCAGACTGTCGGTGTAACGGTGCTCGGCCAGGAGAAAATGTGAATTACACCGCGAAGCTGACGTTGGTGATGATTGTGCTCGGCTCGCACAGGGCCAATCTAGAGGTTTTGCAGGATTGCGCGGCGTGATACTTGGACAATAGGCGCTCCGGGCGGGACAGAGTAACCAGGCACAAACGGGCTGTCACCGTTGCCCAAATCAATGGCGCATTAGCGCATGCACTTGGCCGCGCTCTGAATTAGTATAAGTGCCCCAAAATGTTCTTTGTTCGTGAGATAAACCTATGTCACTGGATTTCGATAGCGCCCGCCTGCCTAACCCCAATATGCGAGAAGATCACCATGAATGGCGCACGCAATTACGCAAATTCATCGATGCTGAAATCATGCCCTATGCCGAGGATTGGGATGAGGCCTGTCATATACCTATTGAGCTATGGCCCAAGGCGGCGGCCGTTGGCTTGCTCGGTATCGGCCACCCGGAGGAGTTTGGTGGCGTAAAAGAGGGTATCGACGTCTGGCACCTGTGGATCACCAATGAGGAGTTGGCGCGTATTGGTGTCGGCGGCGTTGCGGCGTCTTTGATGGTGCATGGTATCGGTTTGCCGCCGATCATTAACTGGGGTTCACAGGCGCTTAAAGACATGGTGGCTCCCCCGGTATTAGCCGGTGAAAAGCATATTTCGCTCGGCATCACGGAACCCGGTGGCGGTTCCGATGTGGCACAGTTAACGACTACTGCCGTGCGTGACGGTGATCATTACATAGTTAACGGGTCCAAAACTTATATCACCGGCGGCATGCGTGCAAACTGGGTATCCACGGCGGTTCGCACTGGCGGTGAGGGCGGCAGGGGCATTTCCATGTTGTTGATTCCAACTGATGCGGAAGGTTTTAGCCGTACACAACTGGACAAAAAGCAGGGCTGGTGGGCATCGGACACGGCCACACTGTATTTTGACAACGTGCGGGTTCCGGTCGCGAACCTCATTGGCGAGGAGAATCAGGGCTTCCTGGTGATAATGACCAATTTTAACGGCGAACGGATGGCAATGGCCGCAGGAATGGAAGCGCTGGGTCGGGTTTGCCTGGAAGAGGCTGTCGCCTGGGCACAGGAGCGCAAAACCTTTGGCAAACGTCTGGCGGATCATCAGGTCATTCGCCATAAAATCGCGCAGATGAAACAGAAACTGAATGCCACTCAGGCGTATATTCGCATTTGCTTCGAAGCCATAGAGGCCGGCAATGCCAATCCGGGTGACATTGCGCTGCTCAAGGTGCAGGCCAGTGAAACGATGGAATATTGCGCCAGAGAAGCAATGCAGATTCTGGGAGGCAGCGGCTATATGCGCGGGAGTCGTGTGGAGCGTATTTACCGTGAGGTGCGTGTAAACGCTATTGGCGGTGGCTCCGAGGAAATTATGCGTGATCTGGCAGCGCGCCAGTACGGGTTATAGCAATGAAACTATGGCATTGCAGTAGTGCAAGATCCCTGCGTCCACTGTGGACTCTGGAGGAACTGGAGCTTGAGTACGAGGTGCAAATCCTGCCCTTTCCCCCGCGTGTATTTGAACGGGATTACCTTAAGGTCAATAGTCTGGGCACGGTGCCGTTCTTTTCCGACGGCGATATCGAAATGACCGAGTCGGTGGGTATCTGCCAGTATCTGATCGATCACTACCAGCGCTATGACTTTGGTCTGGAACCGAGTCACCCTGAATACGGCGCTTATCTGAACTGGTTACACCATGCCGATGCGACGCTGACTTTCCCGCAAACCATTGCCATGCGTTACTACTACCTCGAACCCACGCCCGAGAAGCAGGCAGTGGCCGATGATTACAGCAAGTGGTACCTCTCTCGCCTGCGACGATTGGACAGCCACCTGGAGTCCCACGAGTATCTGGTAGATAACCGCTTCACCATTGCCGATATCGCAGTGAGCTACGCACTTTATCTGGGACGCGCGCTGAAATTCGACCAACACTACAAACCGCAGACGGCAGAGTATCTGCAGCGTTTGATGGAAAGACCGGCATTCAAGCGTGCCGATCAACAGGGGGAGCCGCTACAGTTCCCCGATAGGGAGTAAAAACGATGAGCGCGAGTGACAAGGAGTTAAAGGAGTTCAGGGCTGAAGTGTCCGCCTGGATGAAAGAAAACAACCCAGCCAATCCCGGTTTCCTTCTGCCCCAGACCTTTATGGAAGTAGGCGATGAGCGGCAGCTGGAGTTTTTGCGTGAATGGCAGCACAAGATATGGTCCGCCGGATATCTGGGTATGGCCTGGCCGAAGGAGTATGGGGGTCGCGGTGTGGAAGCGAACTTCCAGAGCATTGCCGATCAGGAGATGCGACGCAACGGTGTGCCCATTTGTTTCAACGTGATTGGCCTCGGCTGGGCGGGTCCGTTGATCAACGAGATGGGCACAGAGGAAGAAAAGGCCAAATACCTGAAGGGCATTCTCAATGCTGAAGATGTCTGGTGTCAGGGTTTTTCTGAGCCCGACCACGGTTCAGACCTGGGTAACGCTCAATTGCGGGCCGTGCGCGACGGTGACGAGTACGTACTTAATGGTCAGAAGATCTGGACCACCATGGGTAACTTTGCCAAGTACATGATTATGCTGGCGCGCACTAATCCAGAGGCGCCGCGCAAGTACGATGGCCTGTCTTACTTTTTGTCACCCATGCTGGTGCCGGGCATAGAGACCCGTCCGATTCGCAAAATCACCGGCGAATACGGATTCACGGAAACTTTTTTTACCGACGCGCGCATACCGGCTGATTGCATCATGGGCGAGGAGGGGCAGGGTTGGAAAATTGCCATGCAAACACTGCAATACGAGCGTGGCGCTGAGGCCGGTGCTGCTGGTGGGCAGTCCATGGTGCGCGTTGTGGTCGATGACATGATCAGTGAGTTGCGCGACGTTCAGCGCGATGGTGAACCAGTGCTCAAGGATCCGGTGGTTCGCGACCAGTTGGTAAAGGCCATCATGGAGGAGAGGGCGATGATGCTGGGAGAACGACGGTCCCATATCGGACCTTTGACCACGGATTATCCGGGTTCCCTGCCTCTGTCAAATAAACTTCGGGCCACAGAGATGACCCGGCGTATGCGCCAGTTGGCGATCAACCTGCAGGGTGCCGAGGGCGCTCTTTACGTTGGCGACGACGAGGCGCGCCAGGGAGGTTTCTGGCAGCGCGCGTATTTCAATAGCTTCTCCGCTACGATCGGCGGCGGCACCAGTCAGGTGCAGGCCAATATCGTTGCGGAACACATCCTCGGATTGCCGAAGTAGGGGTTTACTATGTCATCACCTGGAAATACGACCCTGCGCTTCAGTGAAGAGCAGGCCATGCTGCTTGAGGTAGCGCGGGAATTTTGTCGAAATAAATCGCCCATTGCCGAAGTGCGTGCGCAACTGGAAACGCAAGATGGCTTTGACCAGGCACTCTGGGATGAAATGGTGCTGCTGGGTTGGGCGGGTATTGCCGTACCGGAGGCCTGCGGTGGATCGGGACTGGGTATCGGTGCTCTGGTTCCAGTGGTGGAATCTATGGGACGCGCCATGCTGGGGACCCCATTGATCAGCAGTGCTCTGGCAGCGCAGTTACTGCTCAGAGCCGGAAATAGCGAGCAAACCGACCGACTGCTGCCAGCGATTGCAGGCGGCTCCCCGGCAACTGTGGCGCTGCTCGACAATAGCGATTGGGGGGATGAGACCGTAACCCTTCTGCTGGACGAGGAGCGCATCCTGCACGGTAGCAAGAAATTTGTCCCTGATGCATCCGTTGCCAGTGTGGTAGTTGTGTCTGTCGTGCACCAAGGCGAGGTGGCACTCGCTATCGTGCAGGCTGATCAACTTAATGACGGTGCAATATGCCCCAATACGCTCATTGATCAGACCAAGCGTTCGGCGAATGTAGATTTCAGCGGCGTGATGGTAGACGAAAAAAATCTGATTACCGGGCCGAAAGTGGCTGTAGCGCTGGGGGATACCCGCTTACTGGGTGCGCTTCTGGTTGCAGCAGAGGCCACAGGTGCATCTGCTGCCTGCCTCGATACCATCGTCGAATACCTCAAGACCCGTAAACAGTTTGGCAAACTGATTGGTTCCTATCAGGCGCTAAAACACCCCACCGTCGATATTCTCACCGCGACGGATTCGTCCCGCTCGTTTATCTACCACGCGGCTACCCTGCTGGAGGAGGGGGTGGTAGATGCGGACGCAGAAATCGCCTGTCGTATGGCCAAGGCCCATGCGGTTGAGACGCTGTTGTATGCCGGTGACCGGGCCGTCCAGTTTCACGGTGGCATGGGCTTCACCTATGAATGTGACGCCCAGCTTTATATTCGCCGGGCTCAGTGGAGTCAGCAGCAATTCGGCGACGCTCAGCACCATCGCAAGCGGCTGGCGGCGCTATTGCTCGATTAAAACGTCGGGTTGGGGGCGCAGATGTCAAGTTGATTCCGACTGCCCGACTGCAGAGCAATCGTATATACTTGCCCCCCAAAATTTCCAGCCCCACGGGGAGTCATGTCTAAAAAACGCCGCGGTCTTAAAACGAGCAATCTTCCACGCACTCTCACAGCCTCTCTGGCTGGTATACGAGCCGGTAGCGCTCTGGCGGTTGACGGCGTTGTGCAGCGAGTCATGGGTCGTGGCCCCGATGATGCAGATTCTGAGTTTGCGCGGCGCGAGGCGCGGCTCTTTGTTTCTGAGTTAGGCAAGCTCAAGGGCACATACATCAAGATTGGCCAGATGCTGGTCCTGTTCGGGGAGCAGTTCCTGCCAGCTGTTCTGGTAGAAGCGTTGCGAGATCTTTCTGACCAGACCGAACCACTCCACTGGGACGCGCTGGAGACATCGGTGCGCGACAGCCTCGGTGCCCTCTATCCCGAACTCGATATCGATCCGCAGGCGATCGCCGCGGCCTCTCTGGCACAGATACACCTAGCCAAAATTCGCACCACCGGCGAGTGGATATGCTTGAAGATTCAGTACCCGGGGCTGGCGCAGGTTATTGATTCGGACTTTGATGCGGTGGTACGGATGTTGCTGCTGGCGCGTTGGGTGAAGGCTGGCCGGGAACTGGATGATTGGCTTGAATCTATGCGTGTTCACTTGCACAACGAGATTGATTACCCGCGCGAGGCTGATTTCACCGAACGAATGGCGGGACTTGTCGAGAGATCCCAAGCTACAAACGTCAGCTACCATGTGCCGCGATTGCACCGAGAATACTGCACCGATAGGGTGTTAGCGATGGAATACATTCAGGGTTTTTCGGTGGTTGAACCCGATGTGGCCAGGCTATCCCTCGAGCGCCGCAACTCTCTGGCCAAAGGGATGCTGGAACTGTTCTTCCTCGAGCTCTACGACTGGGGATTGTTGCAAACGGATCCCAATTTCGGCAATTACCTGTTGCGATTGGAAGATCGCCGTAAAAAAGTAGCGCACGATGAATTGGTCCTGCTGGATTTTGGGTCTGTGTTGGATGGCTCCGATGAGTTTCTTTTTCACCTGCGCAACACGATTGAGGCGGGCCTGCAGCAGGATGTCCCGCGTCTGATAGACGGCTTGATTGGACTGGGTTGCCTGCGTGAAGACGCCAGTGATGCAGGACGAAAATTATTTGCAGACTTTTGCCTGCACTTGCTCGAGCCGTTACGGCCCCCGGCGCATTTGCCCCGTGAGTATCTCAATGCTAAAGGCGAATATTGTTGGGCCCAGTCCCGTCTTATGCGCCGGGTGGGAAAGCAGGCGGCTCTGTCTGCGACAAGTCGACACTTTACGACGCCCTCACGAGACTTTGCCTTGATTGCGCGTAAGCTTTCCGGAGTCTTTAATTTCATCGCGGCACTGGAAGCAGAATTCAACGCCTACGACATGGTTGAATTACATGCCCGACGCTGGCGGGAAAGGGAACAACGTGCCGCGAAAGGATAAAAACCAGGACAAGGACGACAAGTCCCGTGCTATTCCGACTTCGCGCGTGGGTCGCCTGGCGCGAATGGCGCGCATGGCAGGTGGTGTTGCCGGGGGTATGCTAGCGGAAGGGACACGGCAGTTACGCGACGGTAAACGTCCCAGCGCACGGGATATGTTGCTAACGCCGGGGAATGCACGCCGAGTGGCTGAGCAGTTATCTACCATGCGCGGTGCCGCAATGAAGGTAGGACAGATCCTTTCTATGGATGCAGGTGAGTTTCTGCCCCGGGAGTTGACCGATATTCTGGCCCGCCTGCGTGAAGACGCAAAGCATATGCCGCCGGCGCAGTTGCAGCAGGTAATGCAGGAAGCTTACGGCCCCGATTGGGAGACCTTGTTCTACGGGTTTAAAATGGAACCGCTGGCGGCGGCCTCCATCGGCCAGGTGCACAAAACGATTTCCCCCGACGGCAGGGAGATTGTATTGAAAGTACAGTATCCCGGAGTTGCGGACAGTATCGACAGCGATGTCGACAATATCGCCACGCTGCTGCGATTGCCCGGTTTGTTGCCTGCAGAGCTTGATATAAAGCCGCTGTTGGAGGATGCCAAGCTTCAACTCAAGGGTGAGGCAGACTATCTAAAGGAGGCGAAGTACTTACAGGAATTTGGGAAGTTACTGCGTAATGATAAGCGCTTTGTGTTGCCTGAAGCGCTGCCAGAGCTCACCCACCGCAATGTGCTTGCGATGACGTATGTGAGTGGCAGTTCCATCGATACACTTATCACTGCGCCCCAGGCGGAGCGAGACCGAGTGATGTCCGCGCTGCTGGAGTTGATGTTGCTGGAATTTTTTGAGCTGAAGCTGGTGCAAACCGACCCCAATTTTGCCAACTACCAATATCGACCTAATACGGGTGAAATCGTGTTACTGGACTTTGGAGCGACCCGGCGATTCAAGGCCAGCTTTGTCAATCAGTATCGCAAGCTCGCACAGGCCGCTATTGATGGCAATATGGATCAACTTGCCGGTGCCGCAGAGCATTTGGGTTATGCCCTTGGAGAGCCAGGCAGCCCTTACCGGGAAATGGTATTGGAGTTTCTCGTGTTGGCGATGGAGCCGGTGTGCGAGGACGTTGCCTATGATTTTTCCCGCTCCAAAATCGCCAGTAATATGTCCAAACTGGGTGAGGAGGTTCTTGACTTCAAGGAAGCCTGGAAGTCGCCGCCTGCCGAGGCCATCTACTTTCATCGCAAAGTGGGCGGCATGTTCCTGTTGGCCAGCCGGCTGAAGGCCAGGGTGAACGTGTATCAGCTAATGCAGCGCTGGCTGTAATAGCCGCCCGCCTTCCACTGGTTTTACTGGGTCTGCGTTTTTTTGCGTTTTTTCACTGGTGATAGTGCTGCATCGCGCAGCTCATCATGGGACTCTTGCAGGCATTGTGCATAGAACCCAGGGTCGGGCAGCATACTGCGGCAGGCGGAAAACGATAGATTGATCGTTCCTTTTTTGTCCTGCACGGTGCTGTACACAATATGGAACAGGCCTACGTTGGGCATTAAAGGTCCCAGACTGATGGAGTCCACCAGAGCGGCGCCGCACATGTACAGCTGAACCGGCGGCCCAGGCACATTGGTCACAATGGTATTGAACACCACACTGGCTTCAGCCATTCCAGTTGCGCTGGCTGTACGTAATGCCAGTGACAACACATTCCCTGGCATTACATCGGTAAGGTCTACTGCAAATCGAGGTCCCAGCGCTTCGGCATAAGCCTTTGCGGACTGCGCTTCCGCGTGCACGGCGGCCAGCCGTTCGCTCGGATTGACGATATCAGTGCGCAGCGCCACATTCATAAATCCTACCATATTGCCACCGGCGGAGCGCTCCTTTACAGAGCGCACATCAATAGGACATCCGGTGACGAGAGATTGCTCAGGGAGTTCGTCTTTGCTTTGAAGGTACTTGCGCAGTCCTCCGGCCACAATGGTTAACATCACATCGTTGACGGTGGTGCCGGGCTGAGTGTTCTTAATGGCCCGTATCACCTCGAAGTCAAATTTACACGCCTCCACCACGCGATGCCGCGAAATTTTTCCCTGAAAGCGGGTTTTCGGTTTGTCTTCAATATTGTGGAAGTGCTTCTGCTGTCGGCCTTTGCGCAAGCGCATAAAAGTAGGCCCGGCTTCCTTCAGTATATCTAGGACTTGTCCCGGTTTGCGCCACGCGTCCACATAAGCTTGTCCCAACATTCTGGGCATGGAAGGTCGCTCCACGATCCACGGTGGTGCTCTGCCCACGTCGCGATTTTTAGGGGTGATGTCATGCACGATATTCATAAACTGTGTGCCTGTGGCGCCGTCCATAGCGCAGTGATGCACCTTCATTAGCAGCGCGAAACAATTGGGCGGATACCCTTCCAGGTTGTTTAGACCTTCGATCACGTATATTTCCCACATGGGTTTGTCTCGCCGCAGCGGTTGGGAGTGTATGCGGGCAGACAATATGCATAGCTGACGCCAGTCGCCGGGTTTAGGCAGGGCGATGTGGCGTACGTGGTACTCCATGTCAAAGTCGGGATCCTCCGCCCAGTAAGGTCGCCCGAGATTGTAGGGAACGAAGGCCAGTCTACGTCGGAATATGGGTGATAGATGCGCGCGACTCTCCAGCATGGCCAGGATTTCTTTAAATCGAACTTTGCCGTCGGGCACGGTGGACTGATCGTAGATGCTCACACTGCCTATGTGCTGCGGCAGGCCATCCAGCTCTGCGTGCAGGAACATGGCATCTTGTCCGGATAACTGTTGCATGGTCTGAATCTCGTCGGGGGTGGCGTTACGGCGTTCAGCATACGGGCATAGAAACTGACGTCAATGACCCACGTAATCCAGCCTACCTGCTGTACTAAGCTTAGTTTAATTCGTCCAGATAGGTGATATAGGTCGAGAGCGCAAATGGCCTGCCCAGGAAATCCTTCACCAGCTCTGAGGCGGGTTTGCTCCCCGCCGGTGCCAGTACCTTCTCCCGGTAGGCTTGCGCTATCGCCGGGTTGCGCAGTCCATCGCTGAATCGGCTGAGAAGATCCACCGCAATCGCCTGTGACCACTGGTAGATGTAGTAGTTTGAGGAATAGCCGTTAAGGTGGCCAAAGTTATTGTAAAAATGCGTGCCTTCCGCGTAAGGAAAGGGTGAATACTGCGCCTGTAGCTCTATGAGAAGGGGCAACAATTGAAAACTGTCGGGATCGCGGTTGTAGTAGTTTAGCGACAAATTGGCGTAAAAAAGCTGCCCGGCAGTTTTGGCGGCCTCTCCAAAATGCCGCGCCGAGTTCATCCTGCCAACCAGCTCCTCAGAAATCGGCTGCCCCTTATCGTTAATGGCAAATTCGCGCAGTGTGTCGTAGTCCCAAGCCCAATCTTCCAACATTTGTGAGGGTGCTTCGACAAAATCCCGCTCCATAGTCATGCCAGAGATGTCCAGCCAGCGTTGTGTGCCGGAAAACATATTGTGCAGCAGGTGACCAAACTCATGCAGAAACGTTTCTACTTGCCTGTGCTCCATAAGGCCCTCGGGAAAATTCATGGCCATACCCGACATGGGTAGCTGGCCATCTTTGAGGCCCGTACGGAGAGTCCAGTGCGCGGCGTGTCGATACTTGTTTTCGCGCGGGTGCATATCGAGGTAGAAGCGACCGAGAGGCTTTCCTTGTTCACGAATCTCCCAGGCAGTGACACCCGGATGCCAGGTTTCGGTCTGCCAAGGAACGATCTCAACCCCGAACATAGTTTCAGTGAGTTGGAAAATGCCAGTCTGAACTTTATCGAATGGGAAGTAAGTGCGTATTTCCCTGGCGTCCAGGGCGAATACTTCCTGCTGCAGTAGATTGGATAAATAGTCGACCTGCCACGCTTCAACTTGGAGTGCTTTAGGGTCGATCTGGCGCAGGCGAGTAAGAAGCGTCTCCATATCTTTTGCGGCGGGAGTCTTCACGGCCGCGCCTAACTCTTTGAGGAATGTATCGACGGTCTGCGGTGAAGTCGCCATCAGGCCATCCATGGCCAGTGCGGCATAGCTGTCATAGTTGAGCAAGATCGCCAGTTCATGGCGTTTGGCGATAAGGGTTTTCAGAATTGCGCTGTTAGCGGGTGTGGCAATACTTTTCGCGGCTACAAACAGCTGTCGACGAAGGTCATCATTGGTGCCGTATTTTAGTACAGGGAAGTAGTCGGGGTAATCAGTGGAAATACTGACGATGCCTTTTCCATTAGCCGGGTGGGCATCGAGATAGTCCTGTGGCAGCCCGGCTAATTGATCTGGTGTGGCGTCAACAGTGCGTTTGTCGGTGCGAATATTTTTGTCAAACTCATTGCCGAGCTCTGTAATTTCGGCCATCAATGCCCGCACCTTGTCGCGCACTGCCTGATCCTGATCCACGCCCGCTTTACGGAACGCGATCAGCTTTTTTTCAACCATCAAACGCTCCGGGTCACTGGCGTTTTGTAAGTCGATGGAGGCAACGCGTTGATAAAACTGTGGGGATAATTCAATCGCTGCGCTAAAGTCTGAAATCTGGTTGATACATTCTTCAGCTGCGGCCTGTATTTTCAGGTCGGGGTGAACGGCGCTCACATACCAGACTTGCTGAATTGCCTGCAGATTAATACTCATCGCGTCATATGCACCGTATACCCGCTGCAGTGTGGCTTGTGCCTCGTCCTGCTCTATGGCGGTAAAAGCGATCCTGGCTTCGGCTATTGTTTTGTCGCAAAGCGCAGTCAGTTTAGTAGCAGGGAGATTGAAGTCCCAGCCATCTACTGCCGTGGACATTGTCATCTTCGTAGGCTTGGGTGTTTCGGCACCGCTAGTGGTAACCCAAAGTAATCCGGCAAGTACGATTGCTAGCGGGTGAATGTTCAACAGTGTGTCCTCGATGGGTAAGGTGAAATAGCGCCTGCGCTTTTGCAGGCGTTCATGAGTGTAGCAAGCCCAGGTCTCGATCAGGCGGAAGACAGTTTAAGTAATAAAAATGGCGCTGCCCACTCTAATATCAGACATAGGCAGCGCCGAAGGGTTCCCACCTAGTTGGCGGGAACGACCTGAGAGTCGCAGGGGACGTCCTCGCGTGAGATGCGAATCACCAGTGGGATCAACACCACTGCAATCAGGGGAGTAAAGATCGCCGCTAGCAGCAACAACAGGGTATTCACACCTATGCTATCCAGCGCATAACCCAAGACTGGCCCAGTGACGATAAAAACAGCTCTCACGCCAAGGCTTACCAGCGAATTCACCGTGGCGCGGAAATCGCCCGGGACACGTCGGTTTAACCCCTCATAGAACAGGCTCATGCTGAGCCCCCGGGACAGCTGCACGGCAAAGCCGAAAATCACACCGATCCAGCCCGCCCCCAATGCCATGCCAAGCAGTCCCAGTAACGGCAGGGCCCCAATCAGGCACAATAGGCGCGCCGTACCCAGGCGCTGTTCCAATGCGCTAGCATAGCGCGCTGCGACACTGACGGTGAGCGCAAAAGCTGCCCAGATGTAGCCATTCCAGCCTATGGATATACCCTGTAACTCCCAGTACTTCTGGTAGATCCAGAACATATAGACTGCCAGCAGCCCAAATACGGCAATGGCGAAGGCCGTCCACAGCACAACGGGTTTGCCAAACAGCAGCAATTCCACAATGGTGCGAGCGTTGTTGCGGTGGCTGACCTCGGTGGCAGGCCGGGGTACCTCTACCAGTGCAAACGCCAAGATCAGCGGCATCAGCCCGAGAAACGCCTGCACTGCAACCACAGCCTCCAGCGACCACAGCAACAGGATGCTGGCGGCGATCCCGGCGATACCGGAGGCGGCTGCCTCAATAGAAATCAGGCGGCTGAGAGATTTACCTGGCCCCACACCATGCGGCAGACCACGTTTCTGCAGATACACTTCCGTGTCGTACAGCAGTGCCAGATCGGCGCCTGAAATAAGACTGAAGCCCAGACCCAGCACGAACTCGTAAACCAGGAACTCAGCAAAGCTATCGGCGCCCAACAGGCAGAGAAAGCCACCCGCATAGAACACAGAGCCCATTACGATTGCGCGGCGTCGGCCCCACATGTCGGCAATGTATCCTGAAGGCACTTCAAACAAAGCGATAGTCAGTGCAAACAGGGCCTGTGTTTGTAGTACCTGATTCATGGACAGGCCATAGCCCTGCAACAACGGCACGAAGACAGGGTTCACCACCATGAAGCTGTTGAAAAATCCCAGCAGGTAGAGGGTTCGAATATTGTTGTGTAGCGACCTGTTCACTGTTCTGGTCCCTTGTTGTTCCGGGACCCTGAAAAGTGGAGGTGCTTTCTTGTGAGAATAAAAAAAGGCCTCCGAAATCAGGATTCTCGGAGGCCTTTTTTAAAGTGTATTTACTTCAAGTGCTTCCTAAAACCACGCTGTCTGTCCAAAGACAGACCGGCATCACGGCAATCGAGCCGTGGCGCGCGTATTTACTAGTCTGTAGATGGATTAAGGTGGTCATTGTGTTCTCGTAAGTATTGAAAAATTCGGTATACCCTAAGGCGCGCGGATAATGCGCTTCATCGGCCGCAGGGTCAATTAAAGAATGCAGACTGTGAAAAAGTTCACAGCTAATTCTTCTGCGCGCGAAAATGTCGAGCTGTGAAATCACTTCGCAGTGCTTTCAAGTCAGGCGATGCCGTTACTTGCCGCATCGTGGATTACGCCACACACTCTCAATAAGGGGTGCCTTGATTGATCTCCACTAGACCTTATCGACCGCCGCCAGACTTCGCCCAGTCTCGGGCTTCAGTACTGCTCACCCATTTGACGGCGTTATGTATGAGGCGCTTGAAATGCTGGTTAGCCATCGCTTGGGCGTCATCTCCACCCTGCAAATAGACGATAGGACTGTTACCACAGCGCTTGACCCAGCCCACCAGATTGGAACCCTTGGGGTGAGTCCAGCCACCGCGGGAATTCATTTCACCTGCAACCGCTTTGGTTGCTGAATAAAAGTTGTCTGGCTCAAATTGATAATCACTGCGTAGCAGGGGTATTACATCGTCTTCGAAAATAGGGCACAGATAGACTTCATCAGTGATCTCAAAGTGCGCGGGGATACCTTCCGTTACGGGATGCGAGCTAACTTTGCTCACTGTATGCGTCACCTGATGGCGATAGCCTGAATCTGGCCATAACTGACCGCGCAATTGGGCGGGACGATAGTGAAATCGCCCGCCGACAATCTCTGCGTACTCAGGCCATGCGGGCCAGGCCGCGATGGAGTGATGCATAAACACCATACCAATACCTGCTTCCAGCATAGCGAGATAACTTTCTGTAACCTCAGGGTCGGGGCTTAATAGTCGGGGCGCATCGGCAGCAGTAAAATCAACCCCCGGCATGTCATAGCAGACGATCGCATCAAAATCCTGCGCCGCCTGCGGTCCAAGAAAACGTTGTGCCACCGGTTGTTCCGCGTGACAGACATCGAACTCATCCAGCCCGTCAAAGAGGGTGTGAAAAGCTTCCCTGTCGTAAGGATGCCCCCGGGCAAGGGTCAGTAGGCGTTGCGTAGCGCTGTAGTTGATGATGCTCATAAGAGTGACTCAAGGATTCACGGCGACCAGTTGCTTGCCCATATTGCTGCCACGAAACAAATCCATCAATGCCTGAGGCAATTGTTCGAAACCTTGCAGGACAGTTTCGCGATGATGCAGCTCGCCGCTATCCAGATGTTTGGTCAAGCCTGAGATCGCCTCTGAAAAGCGCGATGCGTAATCGAGCACGATGAATCCTTCCATGCGCGCCCGCCTGTAAACGAGATTAAAGTAATTCGCCGGTCCGGCAATTGGTCCGCTCTCGTTGTAGCGAGAAATGCCGCCGCACAATACGACACGCGCCCGGTCTGCAAGATTGTTCAGGGCTACGTCCAGTATCTCTCCGCCCACATTATCAAAGTACACATCCAGCCCATCGGGGCACAACTGTGCAACACGTGCTGATGTGTCTTCAGATTTATAGTCAATAGCGGCTTCAAAGCCAAGCTCGGACACTAGCCACTCACACTTTTTCTGGCCGCCAGCAATACCAATGACTCGGGCGCCGGCGATACGTGCCAGTTGTCCCGCTACAGAGCCGGTAGCGCCGGCGGCACCTGATACAAGCACTGTGTTACCCGGTTGCGGCATGCCGATATCCAGCATGCCAAACCATGCGGTGAGCCCCGTTATACCAAGTACATTGAGTGCGGTGGTGGATGGAACTCCCGCGGGGATTTTCCGCAGGGGAATGGAGCGACCATCACTGACAAGATAGCGGCGCCAACCGAAGTGCCCGGATACCAGGGTGCCCTTGGGATAGCCGGGATGATCCGATTGTAGAACTATGCCGGCTCCTTGGCCGCGCATGACATCGCCGATTTCTATTGGCGCTACATAATCCACGCGCGCTTCCATCCAGCCCTTCATGGCAGGTTCTGCGGTGAGGTATTGGACCTCGACCAGAACCTCACCCGCTCCGGGAACAGGCATGGGCATATCGACTAACTCAAAATCCGTTGGTTTGATTTCGCCCTGCGGTCTGGCGGCGAGTTGAAATTGCTGGTTGTGACTGCTTGCTACCATGGTATTTCTCTCAGACTATAACGAGGCCCTTTGGGCGCGTGAGTACACAGCTATTTGCGATGAGCGTTATACACAGCCGACGGTATCCACCCAGAGCACGGCAAACTTTGCGGGACTTATGCTGAATCTGGAACCATTAACGTGTAACCCCAGTCTTCAAAAGTCTGCTCATGTTGGACAAAAACTTCGTTCATGGCAGCGATTGTGTCGGCATCGAGGCTGGCAATTTTCTTGGCGTTCAAATCGGTAATAGGACGCTCGAGCGTACCGTCGATAGAGTGCACTTCAAAGCTTGCTGCAGGGTCTATATCGTCCAGGTGGGGCATGAACGCGGCAAGCTGTTGACAGGCCTTAACCGGATCTTCAACCAGGGATTCGTAAGTCAGAACCAGTACGTCGTCAAGTTTTCGAACATTGGCCATCTGTGTACGCAGGCACATCATGGAAAAATTTGCCGCACGTTTTAGCTTCATATCATTACGTCTTATAAGACCCTCGGCATGAGCGTAGGGGTTTCTGACCATGACAACGAACTTGACCGGCTGAAAGTGGGCCAGAATATCATCCACACGAATCAAATTTGGCGGACTTTTTTCCAGCAGTACAGGCTTGCCCTTGTCCCAGTAGGTTTCCCACACAGCCTTAATTTCCGGCCAGGGAAGAACCTGTGCGGCATCCCAGGGCTTGCCTCGCATCAAGGTTTTCAGCTCCGGTAGCGATTGGCCTTCTGAGGGGAGTGCTGACACATTGTTGGAAGTCGAGATTAATTTCCATAACAGCGTAGAGCCACTATAGGGTGGACAGAGAACAAAAAGATAGGACGACATAGAGCTTTTCTGGCGCCACCGCAAAAATTATAGAAGAATAATAGTGAGAGTGAACACTAGCAGAGCTCGCCCCGTTCTTCCACATTCGATTCCACTGCGATGGGGTTCACATAGTGTTTTTTTTCAGGCTTGGAAAAAATGGGTTGACGTACTATGGTAGCCCTATCATTCAAAGGTGATTGATATGTCTCGTTGGGTTTCTTCCATACTTATTTTGGCCTGGTTTGGTTGGTGCGGCGTCGCGATGGGCGCGTCCGAAAAGCCGAACCTTTTGCTAATTACCGTTGATGATATGAATGCGGATTCTGTAGGCATATTTGGATCCGATGTAGCCGAAATCACTCCCAATATCGACCAACTTGCGCAAGACGGTTTGCGCTTTGAATATGCCCATGTTCAGGTGGCCAACTGTATGCCATCTCGCAATGTTATGTGGTCAGGGCGCTATCCGCACAGTAATAGAGTAGAAGGGTTTTTCCAGAACAGGGCGCCGGACTATCCGACCCTTGCCGATCTGGCAAAAAAAGCTGGCTACTTCACTGCAATTCGCCACAAACTCAAGGATTCGACACCGTATACGCCTTATCCATGGGATCTGGTGCTCGACAATGTGCCCAAGGGTGCCAAGTACGACAAAAAAGATGCAGGGTCCTATGGTTTTGCCACTGCCGAGGGGATTCGCAGTGCCAAAGCAGCGGGTAAACCTTTTTGTATACTGATCAATATTGCGGACCCTCATAGGCCCTATTTTGGTTTGGACAAAGCCGGTAAGCCGATTGATGATGCTTTTGTTCCTTCGCGCGTTTACACGGCAGAGGAGGTCGCAGTTCCCGGTTATCTTGTAGATGACCCGGTTGTGCGTCAGGAATTGGCCCACTACTACTCTTCGGTGCGGCGCGCTGATGATGCAGTGGGACACGTGTTGCAGGCGCTTGAGAAGTCTGGTGAAGCTGACAACACCCTCACCCTTTTCCTTTCAGATCACGGTATGGCTTTTCCTTTTGCGAAAACTCAACTCTATCACCACAGTACGCGTACACCTCTCATTGTTCGCTGGCCGGGCGTGGCGAAAGCGAACTCCATCGACGCACAGCACATGGTGTCTGCCGTGGACATCCTGCCGACCCTACTTGACAGTATTGGTGCCGATGCTCCCAAAAGCTTACAGGGACGCAGCTTTTTGCCCCTGCTCAAAGGCGAACCGCAGCGTGATCGGAACTGGGTTGTTAAGGAGTACAACGAAAATTCCCGTGGTGACCGCAACCCGATGCGGGCGATAGAGAGTCAACGCTTTCTGTATGTCTTCAATCCCTGGTCCGATGGACAGCGAACAATGACGTCCGCTACCTCAAGTACCCCTACTCATCAGCGCATGCTTGAATTGGCGAAGGATAATCCATCACTGGCCGACCGTATGGATTTTTTGGAATACCGGGCGTTGGAAGAATTCTATGATATCCAGAATGATCCGAACGCTCTGGTCAATTTGATAGCTGACTCTCAATATCAGCCGGAGATAACGCAATTAAGAAATGCGCTTGAGGTATCGATGCGCGATACGAGCGATCCTATGCTCCCCGCGTTTCTCGACCGAAAAAATCCGCAGGCCCTCAAGGACTATATGTTGGTGCAGGATTTTGTAACGCAGTCTCGCCGGACGATGATCAGGGCTTTTAAGAAGCGTAAAAAAACCCGTGACCCCGAGTAATCCGGGTTAACCCGCAGACGCCTCGGGAGAAGGTCGGTACCAGATCGACGATGTATAGGCCCGCTCCTGAATCGTATCCGGTTGATCTGCAGCATGTTCCATGCCCAGTGCAATGGCGTCCAGCAGAGAGTGTCGCGCTGTTGGTATCTGCAAAACCCTGACGTAGTAAAATGCGGAGAGCTGTGGATTAAATTCCGGGTCCGTCCAGACGGTAGCCAGCTCCGTGGCGCCAATGCTGTTATCAACCTTGCCGGTTTTCAGGTTCACCGTGTTTCCGACAGCGGGCAGTCGGCCACCGGGGCCGAATTCGCGCTCATCCGACCAGGCAACGTCGAATACTTTTTCGTGGGACTTCCCGTCAGGTCCCAGCCAACCCTTCACAACCTGTATTCGATCAAGATTGGCGCCTTTGGGATCTTTCGCTGCGAGTACCAGAAAGGACGGCGGCTCTGCCTGCACCAGCTCACCCCCCATAGGAACGCCGCGTTCAGCGGCAAGTGCGTGCAAGTCAGCGCTTTCCAGGTCTGCTTCTGTAAAATCACTGCCGCCATAAAACTGGACTGCGATACGCGGGCCTGTCGTGGCATAGACTTCTCTACGCTGCAGTGCATCGAGGATGCCTTCGCGGGTATTACTTTCAGCCCAGACTGCGGCCATGCCCGAGGCCGACATTGCCCAGCCGCTGGAGCCTGGGCCTTCCCCGGTGAATCTCTTTTGCTTGTTCGCCGGGATGGAATCGGTCGCCAACTTGCCATGGAAGTTATCCTCCTCGGCGGAGGAGAGCGCGGTATGCGAATCGGTTGATCCGATCACGCCGAGCATATACGGGTTTTGTCCGAGTTTTGATTCGAGCTCAAGTCCCTGCTTTAGCGTCTCGCGAACGAAGTCTCCGCGCTGTGGTTGATACTCGGTCCACTTGCGCTGGATGTAATACGGGTATGTCTCAAAATCGGCGAACTCATCCTCAGGTGAAAATTTGGGATGCGTTTCCGAGTCACCTTTGATTTGTGTAATCTCGGCTACGCGCTCCCATTTACTGCGCAGTGCTACATAGTCCTCAGTAAAGGGCTTACCGCGCAGCGATTTATCGGAAAACATGTAGCCTTTGGATATATTGGAGTTGTGCGGGATGGCGGTAAATCGCGCTCCCGTCTCCTTGCTGGTTTTTTCCAGCCAAGCCCACAGGTCTTCCGGAAAGGGGCTATCGTCCAGGCCAAAGGGGTCGTAAAGCTGTGCGGTTGGGGCATCGCTGTCTGAAATAACCACCCGATGCAGATTGGCGCCTGCGGGAATTGAACTCCACTCCCAGCCGATCAGGGCAGTGAATTCACCGGGCTTGTTGTAATAATCAGCGGCGTCGGTAATTTGGCGCCAGGTGTCAAACTCAACTTGCCTGGGCATGGGCAGAATGCCCAGATCACTGTTCTGGAGACCACTGGCCTCAGCGTCTTCCAGTGGCGTCAGGTCTGGATCGGGGAGCACTCGAACGAATAGCTCTCTCCCGTTGCCAGTGTCGATTGCTTCATTCAATATGTAAGCCGCAACCCACGCCTTAACGGTATCAATGGGACCCAATCCCTGGGTGTCTACTCCGTTGATGTGGATGTTGCGGATTTCTCCCAGAAACTCGGCGTGGTCCGATACCACCAGAAAGTCCAGAGGCGTTCCGATCTGCGTCCGTGACTTGTGGTAAGGGTGAATCACTGGCAAGCCTGTCGCGTAGCGATAAGCGGTGTCTGGATCAGCAGTCAAATTGTTATTGGTGTAGGCGTCGGAAGAAAAAGACGTATGCAGGTGCGTGTCGCCCCAAAGTAATTGCCTGTCTTGCGCACTGGCGCCAAATGAGCAGAGGGTTAACGCTAATGCAAGGGTGCAGTAGTTATTCATGGGAGCCCCACCTGATTATGAACGCTCTTTATAGGTCAAGTAGAGTGCGTGTGCAATGACCGGGGAGGGCGGGGGCAGCGGTGAGAGTCGCGCCTCAAGGACGATTGATGATCCGGTCGACGGGCATGCCCCAGACACCAAACCCGCGGGTTCTGGCTATTTTTTCGAGAGTTTGGTATTCAAATGGCGCATCGGGTAGTGCCACGGCCCATCCTTTTTGGAGTAAATAGGCGCTAAGGTCGTCACCGTCATCGAATTTTGAGGCGTTGACACGACATCGGCCGACAACACTGCGTTTGTTATGTTCACTCATTACTTCGCAGCGGACAAAGCCACTAATTTTGAAGTCCAGCGCTACGGCCGCTCGCGATCCGCAGGCCGGTGGGATTCTATAAGTCTTGCACGTTTGATTGGTCTCGGGGATATAGATGCCATAAAGAGAAACAGTTTTCCCTTTTATTCGTAGGCTACCATCGTTGTTGACTATGGCAGAGCTGGAGATCTCATAGGCAAATACCGGGGCAGCCAAGCATGCTATCCACACCATCGCGATGCTAGCCAGACGTCCAAGCTTATTAGTAAATCGCATCATTCGAGTATAATTTCATATTCGCAAAGCGACAAGTAAGTGTACTGGGCACTGTCTATCCCCGGTTATGCCGATAATCTGCTGGTCAATGGCTGCGGATGTCGTATAATTGACATCTGTACATATTAGACAGGCACACAGCGGCGGAATTTCGCTCGCTGGGGCATTCTGGTTCGCCAGGAAGGAGATAGATAATGTCATTGCGTGACAAAATTCAGCAGGCCGCCAAAAGAACTGATGCAGCAACCCTCGTCGGGGCTGTCGCGGCGGTAAAGCGCGGCGATCGGTCCGGGTTCATTCCGATAACAGGTGCGATGATTTGGGCCGGGTATTCCTGTCCCGATGCAATCGAAGCCGTATACGACAATATCGCCACCGCCTGGCTTGGCTCTGGTTCTGCACCGGAAGTTCCCACGGGTCTGGCTGAAGCACCCCTGGAAGACAGTTTTTGGGAGGCGTTCTGGGAGGTTGTTCAAGGACCGCCTGAGGGCTATGACGCTTACACCGTTACTGTTGCGGTAGCCGCACTGGGTGAAAAAGTGCATCCCGATTATGAAGCTATTGCCGAGAGCAATGCCCGCAACCATCTCGGTGCTGCCATTGCATTGACCAGTCCGATTCCAGGATTTACAGACATGGATGCCCTGGCCCACTGTCCGCAGGGTAGTCTCGGAAAATCTCTGAATAATATGATTGTGGAGAATGGCTACGACCCGGAGGTGCTCGACCGGGAAGGCATCAAACTGAACGCGAAGCCACACTCTCTGCACTACTTGAATGCTCGCATACTACAAATGCACGATGTCTGGCATTTGGTTGCGGGATACACCACGCATTCCTCAAATGAGATCGCGATCTCTGCATTCCAGCTGGCCCAGTTCGGTCATAATTATTCCGGGATGTTCCTGGCATTTGGTATGGCCTTGAGCACCACCAGTGAGCCCCGGGGTTTCACGGTGCTAATGCAAATAGTCACCGAGGCCTGGCAGCATGGTCGCGAAACCCCCTATATGATGGATATTGAATGGGAGGCGGAATGGAATAACTCACTCGAGTCGATACGCGACAAGTACGATATCCCCACCTATCAAAGTGTGTTTCCACCAGACCTGCTGGAATCTGCCGAGAGCCCGTCTCTGTGGAAGAAATTGACACTTGGATTTCAACTGGTCAGATATAACCTGCAGCTACGCCAAAGTAAACTGCGTCCAGCGTTGCAGTAAGGCAGTGGTGCACACAATTGTCTGGTCAGCGTAGTCAGCCTCAATGGTCACCTCGAGTGTCTGATTTGCAGCGTTTGGGCGAGGGTCAGCCTGGTTTTTGCAAAACGTTGATTACTGCTTTTTTCGTGAGTATTTATTGCGGCCTATTCCTCTGGCATTCCGGCGCCTTAGCCGAAACCCCTGACCCAAAAATTCTAGTAAAAGCCGCGCTGGAAAAGCTGGATGCGACCGCTCTGGATGATGACTGGTCGTTCACTATGGCAGTGACTGAGGGAGATGAGCTGCGCCTCGTTCACAGCGACCCTCAGCGTGAACAAAGTGTTCGGCGGCAGCTGCTCTCGGTTAATGGTGAGGCACCGGACGAAGATCGTCTGGAAGAGTTTCGTGAGGCGGAAAGAAAGCGCATTGATGATATCGACCCCGATACCGACGGCTATAGCTACATGGTGGATGTTGAAACGTTGCAGGTCTTGGAGGGAGGGGCTGAGCAGGAATCGGCACAAGGGGACGCCCATTTGAACTTCTCTTTCACCCCGCGGGTAAAAGCGCTGGAGAAGTCCCGGGATTTGCTGCGCGGCACATTGCAGTTAAACACTGAGTCACAACAAATAGAAGAAATTGAACTGCATAATACCGGAGCACTGTCCCCCGCATTTTCGGTCACCGTAGACACGTATCGCCTGGCACTCACGTTTGCGCCGGAGCAGGGCGAGAACCTAATCCACACCTTGCAATCTCACGCGGTCGGCAAAGCGGGGTTCCTCAAAAGCTTTGACTCGCTGGTGGATATTACCTTCAGTGACTACAAACGCGCTGCGCCCTGATTGCCCGCCTTACCGCCGCGCACCAAGCGCCCCGGCAATGCACCGGTATGTTCGCCATCTATAAACGTTTCCACGCCGGATTTCAGCGTATAGCGATAGCCATCCACTCGTTGTACCAGACGCTTTCCACCGGCGGGTAAATCGTAGATCGCTTCGGGTCGATGCAGTTGCAGTGCTTTGAGGTCGATAACGTTGACATCGGCCAGATAACCCTCCGCCAGCAGACCGCGATCTTCCATACCGTAGGCTCTGGCGGTGTCGTAGCTAAGCTTGCGCACCATTAGCTCCAGTGGGAGGCGCTTGCCGCGCTTACGATCTCTCACCCAGTGAGTCAACACAAACGTGGGCATACCCGCGTCGGCAATCAGCCCGCAGTGCGCTCCTCCGTCTGATAATCCAAACAGTGCATTCGGATCAGTTAGGGTATTTTCGAAAAAATTAAAATTGTAGTCCGCGTAGGCATTGAGTGGTTGATAGAACAGCTCGCGGCCATCCTGGTCGACCATCAGATCGTACATTACAGCAAAACAATCTTTGCCCTGTGCAGCGGCGATTCCCGCAATACTGTCTTCTCGCCTCGGTTCGTAGTCCGGCTTCTCGCCCAGTGGAAACACGTACCACAGTAACTCTTCCCAGGAGAGCCCAAACGGCGTCATCGGCATAGAGCTTTTTTCGCCGAGTATTTTTCTCCGTATTTCAGGGCGCTGCATTGCGACCACTTTATCTTCAAGGGACAGCTCCGCAACTTCGTTGACGTAAGTGGCGTGGGCCATAAATACATTGAACGAAGATTGTAGCCCGTGCAAGATGCCGGTGGGCCGCGCTGCTACCTGCGGTATCACCTTTACACCCTGTTCAGCGGCCGAATGCGCCAGCGCCATAAAGTTGCCTTCGGTGAAGGCTTCGAATGACGTCCATACTACGGTGATTGGGCGACCGCTTTCCTGGCCCACGTCGATGACCCACTTTACCTCGTCTTCATTGCCCAGGTGATCGGAAACCAGCTCGAAGACGCCGTGGTCAAGACCCTTCATTGCATACCCCAGCGCGCGCATTTCATCCGCGGGCGCATTGGTGCCGGGTACGAGTACCCCGTTGACATCCTTGTGCAGGAAAGTGCGTGAAGTAGAAAATCCTACCGCGCCCGCTTCCAGACCCTCGCGCACAATTTTGGCCATGGCCTCAATGTCTGCATCGGTGGGTAGTTCATCGGTGTTGCAGCGCTCACCCATTACGTAGCTGCGTACGGCGCCATGGGGAACCTGGGCAGCGACGTCAATGGCACGGGGCATGGTATCCAGTGCGTCGAGATACTCAGGGAAGTGTTCCCACTGCCAGTCGATGCCCTCGGACAGAGCTGTGCCGGGTATATCTTCCACCCCCTCCATAAGCTGAATTAAAAAACCCTCTTCACCGGGTTTGACCGGCGCAAATCCGACGCCGCAATTGCCCATTACCGCAGTGGTCACGCCATGCCAACTACTGGGCGCGAGTAGCGGATCCCAGGTGGCCTGTCCGTCGTAATGGGTGTGTACGTCAACCCAGCCCGGCGTTACCAGACAGCCGCTTGCGTCTACGGTGCGTGTGCTCGCCTGATTAGCGTAATCGCCCACGCCGACGATCTTGTCGCCGTTGATGGCTACATCGGCCAGTCGAGCTTTGCCGCCGGAACCATCTACTACCGTCCCGCCGCTTATGATCAGGTCAAACATGGGAACTTCCTCCATTACCGGTTAACTGTCGCGCAGCTCAGGGCAGATCAAATCGGACCACGACAGCAGGGGCCGCCATTGGTTTATCAATGTCGATGGTCAGTATGCCGTCTGTACTGTTGGTGCTTATCACCTTCGCACCAAGCACCTCAATACTACTGTAGGAGGTGCCCGGTTCTTCTATAGTGAAGCTTGCATCCACATCACCCATTACAATGGCATAGAGCGCTGTGTCATTGCGGGTGTAGCGCAATTCGCGACCGCGTTCGTTGTGAAAGCGCGTCCACGGGCGAGTGGCATAAATGGCCTCGCTGTTTACCGCCATCCAGTCACCCAGGCCTAGCAGCGGCGCCTGTTGAATGATCGGTATCTGGCCGAAGCTATCCGGCCCGACATTGATTAACACGTTGCCATTTTTGGACACGGTATCGATCAGGTAGTCAATTAACTCATTGGAAGACAGCATGTCTGCCACCGTTTCGCTTGAATTGTAGGCGAAGGAACCGCCGAGTCCGCGGGTGGTCTCCCATTTGAACGGGGGAATGTCAGCGAAGCTGTCGTACTCGGCGGTTTTATAGCCGAACCGCGCGGGGTCATCCTCCATATTGGCGGACTGATTGGACATCATCATTCGCCCAAGTGTTTTCAATACCCAGGTGACGCCAGGAATGCGTGCGATTTCTCCCAGCGCGTCGACCGCGCCCCAGCGGTCGTTGACAGTGCCTTCGGGAACCTCAGAAAAATAGTACTCAAATAATTCCCCCTGCCGCCCTTTGGAGGGGTAGCCGATATCCGCCCACAATATATCCGGGTGATAGCGGTCGATCAGTTCTACCATGTGGTCGTAGGTGTAATCAGCGTACACCTGATCCGATGGTGCACTCATCATAATGTCGCGGATGCGGTCGCCTTCATTCACCATCTGAAAGCTCCAGTCCAGGCCGGTGGAGTAGTAGGTGCCAAAACGCATACCGCGAGCGCGCACGGCAGTGGCCAGTTCACCAACCATATCGCGTTCGGATCCCCAGTTGTCACGGTTGGGGTTGGTAACCTCACTGGGCCACAGGGTGTAACCGTCATGATGCTTGGTTACCAGCACAACGTATTTCGCGCCAGAATGATAAAACAAGTCTGCCCAGGCATCCGGGTCCCATTGCTGGTTAACGTGTTCCTCGAATACTGGCTTGAAGCTAGTGTAAGGCGCGTCGCCGTAGGTTTCTGTGTGGTGCCTGGAGGTCTGGCTGTCGGGATAAGCCATGGCATTGAGATACCATTCTGAATAGGGCATTTCCTTGCGTTCAGAGTTGCCGAACATGATCTCTTCAAGTTCACCCGGTTGTAGTGGTGGTCCAAACGCAAATGCCGGTACCGAGGCCGGACCCCAGTGAATGAAAATGCCCAGCTTGGCATCATCAAACCACTGCGGCGTGGCGCGTGATCGATTCAGGGTTTCTTCAGAGACCGGGTCGGAGCATGCGGCAATCAGGCACAGGAGAGTTCCAAGTATGAGACTAGGTCTAAGCGACATGGGCCAATCGGGCTGCATCTGCTGTTCCTTTGTTGTCCCTCATGATCGGTGCGCATCGCGCAATAAGATACGGGACATCACTATGCTAAAGGACGTGCGGGTACTTCCATGGTAGAGGTTTGGTTAGCTGGGGCCGAGGAGACTGCTGCACTGTCGCGCTTGATTTTCCGCCAGCGAAACGGTGACAGAATTTGTGCCCACCAGGTCATGGGAAAGGCTTCCAGATTGAGAATGCCAATATCCTCTGGCGGCTCGCGGTCTGCTGGCAGATAGCGCGTGCCAAATACCCAATCCCAGATACTAACGGTTTGCCCGTAGTTGTGGTTTGCCTCAACCATCGTTTTGGAGTGATGCCAGCGATGCAGTTCTGCCATGCTGAAAAACCAGTTCAACGGTCCCAGGCGCAGTTGTATGTTGGCGTGCTGAAAAATACCGTGAATGGTTGTGATCAAACCGAAGTAGGCCAGCATCGCTTCGCCACTGCCCATAATGACCAGCAACAAATAAGAAGGTGCAAACGTCATAAAGGAATCGATCGGATGGAAACGCCCCGCATTTAGCCAATACAGTCGCGGTGCACTGTGGTGAACGGCGTGGAAGCGCCACAGGCCGTCCCATTCATGCTCCCAGCGGTGCACCCAATAACCGGGTAGCTCGCCGACAACGAGTACCAGCGCGATCTGCGCTAGGACCGGCCACTCGGTAGGCCACAGTCCGAGGCCAAACTGGTCGGAAAGCCAGCCACCAACAAATACCCCAATAGAGACAGCCACCGGCGTAATCACCCCGAGCAGAATACCGATGCTGATGGCGTGGGTTGCGTCGACTCGGACATCGGAACGATTAACATTCCAGCTGCGATGATAGGGGTACACGTGTTCGAATACGGCGACCGTGAAAAACGCCAAAATCTGTGGTCCGATGATGGCCAGCGCGGGGTCCATGCCGCCTCGTATCAGCCACCAGGAGGCAAGCACCGCGGTGCCCATGACCAAAGGAAAGATCCCCCACTGAAACGCCAGCGGCGCTTTCGATTGTCTTTTCTGTGAACTCACTTTAGGTCACTCCTTGCCGTACCTTGTGCCTTACACCTGCAGTTCTAGATGCTGCAGGGGCAACAGTGTGAAACATTAAATGACAGTTGTCAATTTATGTTGGAACTCGCGCCGCCAAGGGCGCAGGGTGTCTAGCGCACTAGCAAGCCGTCAAACAGGACGTTCACCGCGCTCTCGGCCTGTTCTCGAATACCGGCGCTGTCCAGTTCCCGAGCGCTGCCACTCAGGCGGGAAGTCAGTGCGGGCAGGGCAAACATGCCACCGGCGCCGTGCGTTATCAGAAAGTAGAGCAGGGTGACGGAGACAGGCGCCATGCGCCCTTCCTCTGCCAGGCGAACCAACCAGGCATCCCCGAAATCGCGAATGGGTTTGATGTACTTTGCAAAAAGATAGTCCAGTCGAGGCCCGGGCTGGGTCGCTTCCTGATTAATGATCTGTAGCAGAGAAGGGTGTAGCGCAGTCATCTCAATACAGCTGGCGATCAGGCCGCGCAGCACCAGCAGTTCGTCGCTGCCCAGTCTTTCGGCTTCCTGCATCAGGTCTTGTATCAGTCGGCCAAAACCATGATCGACCGCTGCATACCAGAGTTTTTCTTTTGATCCGAAGCGCTGTGGAATCAGGTTGTGACTCACATCCAGGCCGCGTGCAATCTCCCGCACAGACGCGCCCTCATAGCCGTTCTCTGCGAAGGATTGCAGTACCGCCTCCAGAAGCGCATCGTCTGAAACTGCGCTTTGTGCAGGCCGTCCTCGCGCTCTTTTTGCCACTGTCGTATAACCCCGTATTTTTTAAAATGCTGTCCGCCTGATTTCCCTACTCAGCACCGTCACGGAAATTCACCTTGAGGTTGCTACGCTGGCCGCTGCGACCTTGCGACAGTGTAGAGGTCTTGTGCGCCCGCGGACAGGCTGCACCGTCAATTTCCCATTTAAATTGACAGCTGTCAAATAACGCGACAAACTGCTCGCACTCGCAGTGACCGCATTCCGATTCAGGAACTGGTTAAACATCAAACCAGGTGCACTGCCCAGTGTTACGGTTTATTCGACCTAGGGGTGATCGCCCCCGGAATAAAGGTTGCTGTCAAGAGGCAGCGGCAATGGGAGTGGTTCAATGACATCGTCGGTGACACTGACGGACATCGCATTACCGGGTCGGGCACAAGATCCTGACTTTCATTTGGCAACTTATCAGGCCGGAAGCGGACCCGCTGTAGTATTCGTTCACGGTTTTCCCGATCTGGCACTGGGTTGGCAGCAGCAGTTAGTTGCTGTGGCTGAACAGGGTTTTCAAGCCATCGCGCCAGATATGCGCGGCTACGGTGGTAGTTCATGCCCCCATCCGGTGGAAGCGTATACCCTGGCCGAATTGACCGGGGACCTGGTGGCCCTGCTCGATGCATTAGAGATCGAGAAAGCTGTTTTTGTCGGCCACGACTGGGGTGGGTTTGTAACGTGGGCAATGGCGGTGTTGCACCCGGAGCGCGTCGCTGGAATTGCGGCTGGCTGTACGCCTTATATTCCTTTTCCCAGCGTGGCGGTGCATACCGAGTTGGTCGAAGGTGATATCGACCGCCAATACGTCGCCTGGTTTCAGCAAGATGGCATCGCGGAGGCTTATATGGATCAACATGTGCGGACCATTGTGTCGAAGATCATGCGCACGGCACCACCGCTTGAGAAGGTGTACGCGGCCGCTTTTGCTGATGGCAAGTTGAATATGAATCCTTTTCTAGATGTCGAGAATGCACCGGTTCTCGGTGAGCCGCTGCTGAGTGATGAACACTTCGAGCACTATGTTGCAGCGTTTACGCGCACCGGTTTTCGCGGCGGGATTAACTGGTATCGAAATATCGACAGCAATGCCGCTGCGCATCCGAATGTGGGCGTTGCGCCCCTGAATATTCCATGTCTGATGCTCATGGCAGAGCGGGACCCAGCTCTTCGGCCCGAGTTCGCAGCGGATATGCCAGAGCGTTGTAGTGATCTGGAAATGCACATCATTGATAAAGCCGGGCACTGGGTGAATCGGGAGCAGGCAGCCGCGTTTAACGGCCATTTGATTCCATGGCTACAGAAGAAATTTTCTTGAGGCTGTGACGGGTCTTAGTGGACGAAATTTGCGTTTACCTGTGGGCACGGCCAGTATTGCCCGGGCCATTACAAATTAAACCCAAGGAGAGTACATGAGCAATAAAGTTGCACTGGTTACCGGCGCGAGCCGAGGTATCGGTAAACAGGCAGCCATTATGTTGGCAGCGCAGGGATTCGATGTGGCCATAACAGCGCGGACAATGGACGAGGGCGAGGTTCATGAGCACGGTGCAAGCAGCTCAGATGTCTGCGCGATAACGGGTAGTCTCAGGACTACAGCGGCCGAGATCGAAAAGCTGGGTCAGCAGGCCTTGCCTATTCGAATGGACTTGCTGGATCCGCAGTCCATTGAGCTGGCGGTCGATACTGTCATGGCAGAATGGAAGCACATCGATGTACTTCTGAACAATGGCATTTATCAGGGACCAGGAATAATGAATCGGGTGTTGGAGCTGACCCCGGCTATGATGCAAAAAGTATATCAGGGCAATGTTTTTTCGCAGCTATTGCTGGTTCAGCGCTGCTTACCCCCTATGTTGGAACGAAACAGTGGCTGTGTAATTAATATGGTATCAGCCTCGGGCATGATGGATCCGCCCGCCCCAACCGGCGAAGGTGGCTGGGGCTTTGCGTACGCTTCATCCAAGGCAGCATTTTTGAGAATGGTGGGTATCCTTGCCGTAGAGCATCGCGACAGTTCGGTACAATTTTTCAATGTTGATCCGGGTTTTATCATCACTGAAGTAATGCAGGAGCAAGGCCTGACAGAGGAGTTCACAAAAAACTATGGTGGCGCACCGCCAACGGTGCCCGCTGCGGTTATCGCGTGGTTAGCCACCAGTGAAGACGCCAGCCCGCATAAGGGCACAACTGTTTCAGCACAGTCGTTGTGCAAAAAGCTTGGTCTGGTAAAGGGCTGGCCACAGAAAAGAGATAAGGGTTCGTGAAGAGCGGCTATAGTGCCGATATTGGTCGCTTCACTCGCTCTGGTGTCGCGAGTGCCTGAATTGGATAGACTGTTGACCAATCTGATGTCCAGCGGCATGAAGAGTCGTTAGTGCCTTCGAGTATTCATAAAAATGCCTAATGCCAATACAGTCGTGGTTCTTGATTTCGAGACCACTGGGTTGTCACCTGGAGTGGGTGACCGGGCCATTGAGATCGGAGCAGTAAAGATTGAAGACGGCGAGGTGACTGACCGTTTCCAGGAATTGATGAACCCCGGGCAGTATGTGAGCGGGTATATCGAATCCTACACCGGCATTACCAATGCGATGCTCGCCCAGGCCAGACCGTGTGGAGAGGTTATGCGGGATTTCGCCGAGTTTATCACTGGATATAATCTGGTTGCGCATAATGCTTCTTTTGACAAACGATTCCTTGATGCTGAACTTGCAAGAATCTCGACTGACTACTCTGGTCAGTTCTCTTGCTCAATGCTCACAGCTCGGCGCATCTGCCAGCAGGCACCGGATCACAAGCTCGGTACACTGGTCGACTTTATGAATATCCCTATAGAGGGTGTTTTTCACCGAGCACTTTATGACTCTGAAATGACAGCAAAACTCTGGTTAGCCATGTTAGACGACGTTCGGGAGCGTTACGTTCTATCGGTGATTGATTTCGGGCTGATGCAGAAGCTGGCTAAGACGCCAAAACACGCCGTGGACAGCTTCTGGAAGGCCACGTGTCATAAAGGCGATTAGATCCATTGTCCTGGTCCCTATAAAACCCCCCAAAGCTGACGGGCAAACTACTCAAGGGTAGCTGTATGAATCGTCTTCACGGGCCATTGGCCGGAAAAAACTGAGTGCGGCCAATCCCCTGCGGGGCGTAATTGGGCTACCATGCACACCAATCCGAAAACCAGGAAACAGAAATGAGTAATCAACTGGGCGCGCTTTTTAGCCCCTATACCCTGAACAAACTCACACTTAATAATCGTGTCGTTATGGCTCCCATGACTCGCGAGTTTTCACCCAATGCCATTCCTGGTGATGATGTAGCCAGTTACTATCGGCGTCGAGCTGAAGGTGGCACCGGGTTGATTATTACCGAGGGAACCACCATTAATGATCCGGTAGCGTCTATGGGTGAAAGTATTCCGGCGTTCCATGGCGAGCAAGCCCTGGCGGGCTGGAAGAATGTCGTAGAGCAGGTTCACGGTGTCGGCGGTAAGATTTTCCCCCAGCTCTGGCACGTTGGAATTACCCGTGACCCCACGAAAATGAACAATCCCGATTTGACCAATGTCAGCCCCTCCGGGTTGCTGGCTCCAGGCAAAAAGATCGCTGAACCGCTGACCGGAAAGCAGATTGAAAGCCTGATTGCGAGTTTCGCCAGCGCCGCCGCGGATGCTCAGCGCCTTGGCTTTGATGGTATTGAAATTCATGGTGCCCACGGCTATTTGATTGATCAGTTCTTCTGGGAAGGCCTGAACCAGCGTACTGATGCCTTTGGTGGCAGCATGGAAAATCGTGGCCGATTTGCAGTAGAGATTATTAAGGCAGCCAGGGCGGCAACCGGGCCGGATTTCCCGATTGTTCTTCGTTACTCGCAGTGGAAACAGCAGGACTTTGAAGCAAAGCTGGCTGATTCCCCCGAGCAACTGGAGCAATTTCTGTTGCCGCTCGCGGATGCTGGCCTTGATGGCTTCCACTGCTCTACCCGACGTTACTGGGAGCCAGAATTTGATGGCAGCGATTTAAACCTGGCGGGCTGGACTAAAAAACTCACCGGAAAAACCTCAATCACTGTCGGCTCCGTAGGATTGAGTGCAGATTTTATTGGCGCAATAGTGATGAAAGAATCCAGCGAAATACGCGCTATCGATGATCTGCTTGCCCGGCTCGACAACGGCGAATTCGATCTGGTTGCCGTAGGTCGTGCCTTGTTACAAGACCCACAATGGACCAATAAAGTGCGAGAGGGCCAATTGGATTCTATGCACAGTTTCGACGGCGACGCGCTGGCAACGTTGTCATAATCTCGCGTCAGGCTGATATCGAATGAAACAGAAAAAGGTATTAATTTTTTCAATCGTAATCGTGTTCCTCTTGGGAGGACTATATGTGTTCGGCTCCAGTCGTATTCCACCGTTGTATACCATTCGCACGGAGATAATGCTGCCCGCGAGTCCGGAGCAAAGCTGGGAAGTATTGACTGACTTTGCACGCTATCCCGATTGGAATCCGTATTTGCCTAGAGTCGAAGGAAAATTGGCCGCTGGAGAGACCGTGTCGTTTACTCTTGTAGACGAAAATTTTCCTGAACCGTTTGACCTCACCGCGCGACTGGGTGAAGTTTCAGCCAACAAGCGGTTTTACTGGTCTGGCCGCCTGGGTATTCAGGGCCTTTTCGATACGAAGCATGTTTTTGAGCTGCATCCGCGCGACGACGGCAACACAGATTTATATCACTATGAGGAATTCCGGGGACTTATTCCCGCGCTATTACCGCAAAGAGAGAAACGCTCAGGATACACGCGTGCAGCTTTCGAACGAATGAATAGGGCGCTATATCAACGCCTGAAAAGAAGTGCCAGCTGATCGACTTAATGTCGAGAGTGTATTGACACGTTAATTGGCTCAGCCGAGACATCCCGGGTCTAGCCGAGTTGCTCAGTTTCAGAGCGATACAACAGCGACTATTAGGTTTTTTCGCGACGAGCTCGGCGGGTCAGCGGCTTCCCATCCTCGTCTACCAGCGATTTTGGTTTTTCTCCCTTTGCGGTCTTTGATGCGCGACTTATCGTAATGAGGTCCAGCGTTTCATTATCGTTCAATTTAGTGGCATTTTTCTCCAGGGTATTCAGTTCTTCAAAAGTGTACACGTCATTTTTCAACTTCTCTATTCTGTTCATAGTAGGTTCGCCTTGCTTCCTCACTAAAAGGTCATGGATTATAGTCTACGACGAAGACAAGCCATATCTTGCCCGCAGTCCCATTATGACGGATTTCCAGAAAAAGCTGCTTTTTTTTCAGCATAATCGGAGTTTGAGTTTTCCTGATGGAGCTGGGCAGCGTGGCTGCCTGAAGAGCGGAGCTAGCGTCTACTTGTGCAGCGGCGAACGCAGCAATAGGCAAACTTCTGTTATTATTTGTGGGTAAGTACTATCACACCCACGGCTAGCTTTATTTATCTGGACAAGTACATGAACCATTCACCTGAATACCCCGAACTAAGTTGTTATTTATTGCCCGGACATACGCAGACGCCTGTCGATGCTATTGCTGAAGCGCAGCAAGCTGAAGCACTGGGCCTTGGAAAAGTATGGTTATCAGAGCGCTTTGACGTGAAAGACGCCGGTGTCATTTGCAGTGCTGCTTTGAGCACCACAAAGCATATCAAAGTCGCCACCGGCGCGACCAATGTGCATACTCGTCACCCAATGGTATTAGCCACTATGGCCAGTTCCCTCCACTACTTGTCCGGAGGTCGGTTTGAGTTAGGCCTCGCCAGGGGTGTGAGCATCCGTAATCAACTGATGGGCCTTGAGAATGTCACGAATCAGCAATTGGTAGATTGTATCGGTATATTGCGTCAGCTCTGGCACGGCGAAAAGGTGATGTATGAAGGCCCTGCCGGGAATCTGCCTTACCTGAGCATGGGCGATTGGGTCGATGCAGATATTCCTCTGCACTTTGTCGGTTTTGGCCCCAAAAGCCTGCGCTTTGCCGGCCAGCATTTTGATGGGGTGCATCTGCATACGTTTATCACAGATCATGGGCTTCGCCGCGCCAGGGCATTAGTGGAGGAGGGGTGCGAAGCTGCTGGTCGTGATCCCGGTTCGGTAAAAATATGGTCTGTCCTGGCAACCGCGGTCGAACCCAGTGAGGAAGATTTCTTGCGAAAATTTGTTGCCCGCATGGCAACCTATATGCAGGCTCCCGGTTATGCGGAAATGTTGATTGCCCTCAATGAGTGGGATCCCAAAGTTCTTGAGGTGTTTCGCGCCGACAGCATAGTGCAATCCATGGCCGGCGGTATTGACAGTGTCGCCACCCTGGAACAGCTGGCCCATATCCAGACGCTGATACCTGATGAATGGCTCCCGGCGGCCAGTGGGAGTTCACAGGACTGTGCTCGGGCATGGCGTAATCAACTGAATAATGGCGCTGACGGTATCGTCATACATGGTTCAACTCCAGCGGAGTTTGCGCCGGTGGTTTCGGCTTATGCGGCACTGTAGATGTTTTGCTGATACGAAACGCGCGCCGCCGGCATCTGCACATCTACTTTTGGTCAGGGCGACGACGGGCACCGGGACAGAACATTGAAGGACATTCCAACCATTGATTTTGCAGACCTTGATCACGCATCGACGCGCGATGTACTCGATCGCGCGTGTCGAGAGTGGGGTTTTTTTTATCTTACAGGCCATGGTGTCGACAAACAGTTCATCGGGCAGATGCAAACGGTAATGCAATGTTTTTTTGCATTACCGTCAGCACAAAAAAAAGCAGTAGAGCGCACCGTAGAGAACCCCTGGGGTTTCTATGATCGGGAACTCACCAAGAACGTGCGTGACTGGAAAGAGATCTTTGATGTTGGCCCAGACATATCAACCCATGCGCTCAGCGGCGCGCGGGCTCAGTGGCCCGATGAATCAGCCCCGGGGTTGCAAGGTTTCCGCAGCACGGTCATCGCTTTTTCTGCTGCGTGCGAGGCAATGGCGATGCGTCTATTACAGGCGATCAGCCAAAACCTGGGTATGCCGGCGCAGTATTTGAACAGCTCTTTCGGGGCGGATCATACCAGCTATCAGCGACTCAATTACTATCCACCCTGCTCGCTGCCTGCACCGGCCGATGCGCCGCATGTCCCGGTTACTGGGCACCTCGGTATCAGTCACCATACCGATTCGGGCGCCATTACTGTGCTCCTGCAAGATGCGCAGCCTGGCCTACAGATGTGGCAGGGCGATCGCTGGCACCTCATTGCGCCGCATGCTGATGCGTTGGTTATCAATATTGGGGACGTGGTCCAGGTATGGTCTAACGATCGCTACCGTGCGCCGCTGCATCGGGTGCTAGCCCATGCGTCAACACCGCGCTATAGCGCACCTTACTTTTACAACCCAGATTACGCCGCGGTGTATGAGCCTTTGCCGGGCGCTTGTGATTCTGCGCATCCGCCACGCTACCAACCTATTTCCTGGGGCGAATTCCGCGCAGCGCGCGCAGTGGGTGACTACGCAGATCAGGGAGAAGAAGTGCAAATCAGTGACTATCGAATCAATACAACTTGATGCAGGCGCAGCGACCCTGAGCTTGCCGCTCTGTTTTTCCCCGGCAGGATTGGAGATTTTTTTGTCGATTTACAGAATGTTAACAGAGAGCACCCGGGAGCTGTCACGGCATCTTTTAGGGCAGCTAATTTTGCTAATTTGAGGACCGGCTGATCAAAAACACGCTATGAACGACTTTTCTACAATTGTTATTGTGGTTGCTGCGCTGTTTTCACTCATGGCCTTTAGGGCTTTCCGCAGTGCCAGCATTGTAGATTACCTATTAGGAATCACGCAGTGCGTTGGTCTACTGTTACTGCTGAGTAATTACCGCCAATTCGCGTTATACCTCTTATTGGTTACTGCATTTTTGTATTTGGTAAGCCAGATAATGACTGGGGCAAAGCCGGTCAGCCGTATACTGCCTTTAGTAGGCGCTGCAGCGGTTGTTTTGTCTTTACTGATATAACCCTAAAGCGATAATCAGCCTTTACAGGCAACGCACTACAATGACATTCAACTATATTCAACTACAAGGTAATACTGATCAGAAGCCCATGAGATTCGCATAGCGATGGCGATGATAGGCCCGGTTGCCAAAACTGGCTTCCAGTACACGGGCACGCTTCAAATAAAGACCCGCATCGAATTCGTCAGTCATGCCAATACCGCCATGAATCTGGATTAGCTCGTTTGACATCTCAAATAGAAATTTACCTACCTGGCACTTCGCCAGTGAAGCCAGCTCGGACACGTTGTCTGCCTCTGCATCCACGGCCTGTAAAGCGGCCTCAACGCAAGATCGCGACTGCTCCTGCAAGGAAAAAAGTGCAGCCGCACGGTGGCCTAGTGCCTGAAAGGAGCCAATGACTTTGCCGAATTGCTCCCTTGTTTTTAGGTAATCGAGTGTCATGTCAAACGCCTGGGAAGCCGTTCCAAGCATTTCCGCAGCAATGCCAATGCGAGCGCGATCCAGAACTTTCTCCAGCACGGGCATGCCATCATCCAGTGAGCCCAGCACAGCAGTGCCCTCGACTCGCACATCGGTGAAAGAGAGCTTGGCATAGTCGCGGCTGTCAATCGTGGGAAGGGCGGTGCGCTCTATGCCCTCTGCTTGTGCAGGGACTATAAACAGACTAATACCTTGAGCATCGCCAGGGTTTTCCGATGTACGCGCTGCAACCAGATAATGTGTGGCGGACATTCCCTCTGCGACAAAAGTCTTTTTGCCACTGATGCAAAAGCCATCGCCGGTCTGCTCGGCCCGACATGCGGTTTGCTCAGGTTGGTGCCTTGAGGATTCATCCAGCGCGAGGGTTACTAAGGCGCTACCGTTCACAATACTGGGCAGCAGCGCTTCTTGCTGCGCGGTGTTGCCCGCCAGCATCAGGGCGCTGGCTCCGACCAGAGATGAAGAGAAAAGAGGCGATGCCGTTAGTTGCCTGCCAAGCTGCTCCAGAATAAGGCCGCAGGTGAGGTAGCCCAGGTCTGAACCACCGTACTGTTCCGGCACCAGAATGCCACTCCAGCCCATATCGACCATCGCACTCCAGGTCTCTGGCAGAAATGCCTGCTCCGATTTGCTGTCGCGCAAGGCGCGGAAACTACTCACCGGCGCCTTATCTTTAGCCCAGGCTGTTGCCTGATCTTTAATGAGTGTCTGTTCTTCCGTCAGTACTGCCATGTTCAACCTTTTTGTGTTGTTTCGGGGAGGCCAAGAATGTTTTTGGAAATAATATTTTTCTGCACCTCGTACGACCCGCCGTAGATAGACATTGCCTTGCCACCTAGCCATTCTCTAACAGTATGTGTCTCTTCCCCGGAGTATTCGCCGGGCTCCCAACCCAAACCCTGGCTACCCATGATTTCCAGAAGTAGCTCAGAACGACCTTGGGCAACATCGGTGGCCGAGTTCTTGAGGATAGAGGCAGTGGCGGATACTTCGACATTACCGCCGCGCGCATCTGTCATTATGCGGGCGATGGTGAGTTCGTGGGCCGCGGTATCCATAAGATGATCTGCTAGTCGACTGCGCATGTCGGAGTCTGTCAGTGTGCCATCTGCGCTGGTTCCCAAATAGCGTTTGGCAACGTCCTGCAAAGGCTCTGCCGTGGTGCTGGGGGCAGGGGCATTGGTCTGGCTCTGTCGCTCGTGTTGCAGCAACCGTTTGATCACAGACCAGCCATCGTTCATCTGGCCGAGCAAGTCGTCCTTGCGTGCCTGGGCATTGGTAAAAAACGTCTCACAAAATGGCGACTCACCCGCTATCAAGCTTATGGGACGCGTTTCAATACCGGGCTGATCCATTTCAAGCATAAGAAAGCTAATGCCATTGCGCTTTGCGGCACTGCGATCTGTGCGCACCAGGGCGCCGCACCACTGACTCTTATCGGCGCCGGATGTCCACGTTTTCTGGCCATTCAATACCCATGTCTCCTCATCCAGTTCTGCACTGGTGTTAAGGGAGGCAAGGTCCGATCCAGCATTGGGCTCAGATAATCCTAGACACCACCGCACCTCGCCACTCGCCATCCCCGGCAGGTGCCTTGCCTTCTGCTCGGGTGTGCCATATTCCAGCAATGTGGGGCCCACCATGGTGACACCCATGCCAGCAAGGTAGGGTATTGGATTGGTGCTGCCGGCTTTAGTAATTGCTCGGCTGACAACTTTTGCCTGGGCATCCGTTAAGCCTGCCCCTCCGTATTCACGCGGCCACGTGGGTGCCCCCCAGCCCTGCGCTGCGAGTCGCTGGCGCCAGAGCTCAAAGGCGTCTTTCACCTCCTGGTCTCCAGAAACGACGCCATACATACTTATGTGCGCGCCTACCAAGCCTTTTGGCAGGTTATCTGCAACCCAATCGCCAACGCTGATTTTAAAGTCTTCGGTCATACCAGTTGTCTCCACTGCCTATGTTCAAACTACGTGTGCTCGCTGCTAAGTTGGGGTGCCGACCCCAATGACTTTCTTCCACGGAGATAGCATGCAACGAATCGATGTATGGGATTATAGATGATTCTAGGGTAATGCACGTATCCTTGGGGAAATACAAATTCAGGCTGTTACCTTCCCAGCACGATGAAGTATGGAGGGGCGTTGGTAAGTGTTGTCGGTATAACCAACAGAGGACTTTTTGGGGCTGAACGAGCTGCTAAGACGTGAACTTGAGACAGTCATTGAACCCGCACCCACAACGCGTGTATTAGCAAGAATAACAGATAGTATTGTCGAGTCACCAGAGGTCCTTCGTGATGAAAATAACCTTTAAAAAAATCGCTTAATGGCCGCCGCTAGTGCTGCTGGTGTTGCCCCCATTGATCTAGCTGGCTACTACACAGGGCATTGCCACCGACAACGAGCGCGGGTGGCGGCTGAACGCCACGAAGGGTCTTGCTCTGCGTTACCTCAGCTTTGTAGGAGACAGCTTACCCAACAAGTGGCTTCCACCTGTGCCCCATCTGCGAGAGCAATTTTGCGTTGAGGTATGCGGTTATCAACATCAGGAACCGTGCTGCGAAGCCAAAATTATTTCGATGGGGTATCAGTCTCTTTCAGTTTTTCTTTTTCACTGCGCAGTTTGAGCAGCCATGAGCTGTGGTTTTTCTCTGCGTCATAAAATACCGCCATGGTGAAGAAGAACATCACGATTAATATGATATGTGCCGCTATGCTGACGCCGAAATAGAGGATGCTGCCTAAATACGCCGCAAAGGCGCCGCTCCACATAAACGCCAGGATAGTCATTATGAACATTCGACTGGTCGGGTCAGGGATGTGTCTTAATGGATTTCTACGAGAGTCAAAAATGTACTTGTAGCCATCGTACAGGTTCAGGGCGAACTGTTTCATAGGAGCGTCTCTTATTGTGAACTAGGGGTATATACGCTAGTGCGGCGTTCTTGGATTGGTGCTGCTAAACGAACTGGCCGAACTGGCCGAAACGGCTTGATTTAGCTCGTTATTAGCGATAAACGCTCCCGATAACGTTGAGCAATCGCTATTTCCGTGCCTGTTGTCGCTGACGTGCAGGCACTCACACGTTAACTTCTCAGTACCCTTTTGGCGGATGCTTGCTAAAATGCCCTAACTTACTAAGGATTTTTACCTATGGTTAACACATCCCCCTTTAATCATCGAAGCTCGGCGGATGACGTTCTACGCGACCAGAATCTGGGCGGGCTGGTCATCATTGTCACCGGCGCCAATACCGGTATTGGTTATGAAACCGCCCGATCGCTTACTGCTGCAGGTGCCTCGGTCATCGCCACCTGTCGCACCGCTGAAAAGGCGGCGTCCACGAAACAAAGATTGATGCAGGCATATCCCGAAAGTACGTTAGAAACGGCAGTGATGGACCTCGCTTCCCTGGCTAGCGTGAGCGATTTTTGTACGCAGTTATCCCACAGTAAAATCGACATCATCATATGTAACGCAGGCGTGGTCGCCCCGAAATATACAGAGACCAGCGAGGGTTTTGAGCAAACTGTGGGGGTGTGTCATGTTGGGCACTTTCTACTGGTGAAAAAACTGTTGCCAAAAATATTGAGCGCACCGGCACCACGCGTCATTATGGTGTCTAGCGAGTCTCACCGCACACCGTCCCGTCTCGACTTTGATGCACTGCCTTACCCCAGAGCTAAGTTTCGCCCCATGAAAGCTTATGGTCAGGCGAAACTGTGTAACGCCTTAATGGCCGTCGAGTTGCATCGACGCTTTGCCGATCAGGGGCTTACTGCCTGTTATCTGCACCCAGGCACGATGGTCACGACTGAAATAGGCCGCGATTCAGCACTGGTCAGAATCGTCATGCGCTTGGCGCGGCCCTTCACCAAGAGTGCCAACCAGGGAGCCGCAACGTCAGTATTCTGTGCGATATGGGATGATTGCAGTGAGCTTGGCGGCAACTACTTTTCGCATAGCGCCAAGGCGAAGCCCAGCGCAGAAACCGCTAATACGGAGGCTGCGACGCGTCTTTGGGAATTGTCCGAGCGATGGCTCCGGGAGAAAGGTTTTGATGGCTGATATCAGCCTGGGGTTACTCCATTCCCACCTCGATTGATCCTGCGGGCATCCGCATGCGTATGTACTACCGAGGGTTAAAACACAATGACTATCGAGGTGCGAGAATGTTCGGCATGTTCAAGAAAAGTCCGCTAAAACAGTGGTCTAAAGACCATGAGGCACTGCTCACCAAGGCCTTCCAGGCGCAGCGTGATGGCAATATTCGGCTCTACTCAACGCTGACGGCAGAAGCAGAAGCGCTGAGGGAGACTATCGAAGCGTTCAATAACTCTGAGGGTGCAGTGGACAGACGGCGTTCTTCCAGGCTGTAGCCCGGTCGCTAAGTACCCAGAAGGGACATCAAAAAAAGACTCTGAGCCCCTATAGTCCCGGTGATTATGGTCCACTACTTTTGCTGTAAACTGCAGCATTCGTTTTTCTGAGCCCCCGTTTATGGAAACTGCTGCAGCATCATCTCCCGACTTGTCCGCCGAAATTCCCGTTGATTCAACTGCAACCCCCCGATGGTTTGAAGAAGCGCTCGCCACGCCGCGCAGGGAAGGCTGGCTGGATTCTGCGGGGTGCCCAATACATTACTTTAGCTGGGGAGATCCCTCTAATCCGGGCGTTTTGCTCCTGCACGGATTTCTGGCACATGCACGGTGTTTTGCGTTTATCGCGCCACTTTTGGCCAAAGATTATCACGTGGTGGCCTATGACTTTTCCGGCATGGGAGATTCGGGCGTGCGGGAGGCATATCCTGACGAGGTTCGCCTACACGAGTTGATGGATGTCGCCCGGGAAACCGGGCTATTTGATAACAACCATAAACCGACCATTGTTGCTCATTCGTATGGTGGCAGTGTTGGCCTGATCGCTATGGAGCAGTACCACGAAAAGTTCTCGCGCCTGGTTATCTGCGATTTAATGACCTTGCGCCCCCAGCGGCTCAAAGCGCACGCGAAAGAGAGCGGCCCGCCCGGATCTCAGGACCCCAAGCGACCCAATCGAGTTTACCCGGACTATGAAACAGCCAAAGGCCGCTTCGTTTTGTCGCCACCCCAGAAAGTGAACGAAGCGTATTTGTTTGACTACATGGCCTACCATTCCCTGAAGGAAGTGCAAGGCGGTTGGTCCTGGAAGTTTCACCCCAGCGTGTTCGAGCGCAGTACAGATGTGCATGCGCGTTTATTGGCACAGGGCACGCGAATCGCCGATGCACCTGGCTCTATGGTGATTGTTTATGGAGAGCAGAGCGCATTGTTTGATGCGGATTCTGCCGACTATGTCCGTGAGTGTGGTGGTGGGCATATACCGATGATCGCGATTCCCGCTGCCCGGCACCACCTGATGCTTGATCAGCCGGTTGCTTTTGCGAGTGTGCTTAAGGCTATCTTGGTGATGTGAGGGTTGTTATGTGTGCAGAGGAGACGGGCATCTGAATCGGGAATTGGGGTGGCTGACTGTTCTCGACGCTCTATTTCTACTGGCATGGGGAGGGTAGCGTGTCAAAAACGGCGTAATGACGTTTGACTCAGGGGATGTGTGGAGCGTGACGCGTGTAGGCGTCAGGTCCATTCCTATCGACACTGCGTATAAAGATTAACGAACGGATGGATTTGAAGGAATGAAGGAAGGTCTGAATCTCGAGTCGGGTCACATTGTTGAAACCGATCTAACAGCACAAAGTGCGCGTTTGTATTGTCGCGGTTGCTCACCAGGCTGCAAACACTATGAAATTTGTGACGGTCGGCCCTGGCGCACACTGACTCCTGAGAACACTGCCCTCAGTGAGGTTAGTGGTAGTTAGCCTAGCAATGTGTATTTGGGACCCTCTTTTGGGATGCGGGATATACCCTCACCTGAACCGGTCGCGGTCCTATTAGAGAGGCCCCTTGTAAAACGATGAGCGTTGGGAAGAGCAGTATGCAGAGAATGGATGTAAAATGGCCTATGGAGCAGTCACATGAGTCAAGATAACTGCCTGGCATTGCCTCAGTTTAACGTTGTCATTGTAGGCAATGGCGCTATTGGCTTAGCTCTACTGGAAAACCTGTTGCAACGGCAGTCGTTAAATCGTGTAGTGGTTCTTGGGCGCAGTGCGAACAACGTGTCTGATGATAAGCGTGTCACCTATGTGACTTTCGATGCAGAGGACGCCGAGTCTGTGATGACCGCCGCCACCCGGGTGAAGGAGTCCCTAGACCGTGTGCATCTGCTCATCAACACGGTAGGCTTGCTACATAATCAACATCAAGGCCCCGAAAAACGTCTCAAGGCACTCAATTCAGAGCATTTACAGAAGGCCTTTCAGGTGAATGCGATCCTGCTGCCTTTACTAGCCCAGGCATTCAGTACGCTACTGCGTCACGATGATCCGGCGGTGCTTGTCTCACTTTCGGCGCGAGTCGGCAGTATCGAGGATAACCAGCTTGGCGGCTGGTATAGTTATCGCGCCTCCAAGGCTGCACACAATATGTTACTGAAAACGATCGCAAGCGAATGGCGTATCAGCCATCGCAACGTTGCCGTTGTCGCCCTGCATCCGGGGACGGTTTATTCCCGGCTGTCAGAGCCTTTTTTATCCGAACGGTATAAAAATCGCGTACTGACTCCTGCGGAGTGCGCGAGTTCGCTGCTGACGGTCATTGGCAGCTTACAGTTGGAAGACTCCGGTAATTTCTATGATTGGCAGGGTAAATCAATACCCTGGTAGGCCAAGAGGTGTAAGACGATACCCGTGGACGACGCATCGATTCGCAAAATGCTTAAAGCGCAGGGTAAGCACGGCCATACCAGTCTGCGCGGCAAATCATTGCAACGAGCGCTGAGTGAGTATGTACCAAAAACTCTGACACCCCATGAATGGGAAAGCTGGTATGCCGAGCATGGTGTTCCCGAAAGTCATAAAAACAGTGAAACTAAAATTAAAAGGCCCTGGTGGCACTTCTGGTCGAATTAGCCGGCGCTGCAGACCTGCGCAAGGATGGATTGTTGACAACAACTACCGCCAAGGGGGTAGCGATGGACGAGAAAAGCCAAACTCGGAAAGGCACACCGGAGCTGAGGGCTACTATACACTTGTTTCTTGAAACCCAGGTGCAGGGTGTGCTCGCCACAATGTGTGACGGCAGGCCATACCAGCACCTGATGGCCTATGCGTTTGATGCGTCTTTGCAGTCTATTTACGTGGCCTCCCGGCGCGATACCGAGAAGGTAAAGAATATGCTGGGCACGCCGTCTGTATCGCTGTTCTGGGATAATAGAACAGGCAGTATTCAGGACCATAAAGAAGGGCTTGCGCTAACGGCGACTGGACAGGCGGAGCTGTTGGACAATGAGGAACGCGATACAGGGCGCCATGCGCTTCTGCTGCGAAACGCTACACTTGCAGACCTGTTGAGTAATGTGGAGGTTGCCATTTTCGCCATCCGCGTCAGTCGCTATAGCCTGGCACTGGGGTACACGTCAAAGCAGCAGTATGTGGTCGCAGACCGTTCCAGCGACCAGTGAGAAGGCATTGGCGACGAATGAGGAAAACCAATAAGACACAGCAGGCAGGTTAAACTCAGGCGGGTAGCGCGATAGGGGCTAACGCCCCTGCTAACGCAAAACCTGGTTGGGCAATTACTGAAGAAATTCGCTCAGAGAAAATAGTCCGAATTATCAGCGCCAAGCGCGACAGCACCGAGGTTTCTGGCGAATCCTGTCGGGTTGTTGGCGACATGCGCCCTGGCCGTATGGATATCCAGAAAGCACTGCTGGATGGCACTGCCTTGAAAGACGGAGGAACCGCCAGCGGAGGAAAAGAGTGAGTCTACCACCTCGATAGATTTTTCTATCACCAGCGATGCCTGGTAGCGGTAAAGGATGCGGTCCTCCAATGTGATCGTCTCTCCTGCGCGCAGGGCACTCATCATGTTATCGAAGTTTGCCATCATTACGGTGCTCATTTCCTCTATGCTATTTTTTGCCGCGGCAATGCGCATCTGTGTGCCGGTATCCTGCGAAAGCTTGGTGATATCGCCACTGGCCTTGCCCTTGACGAGATTGGTGTACAGGGAAAGCGCTTTGCTGGAAGCGCCAATGGCGGGTGTGGAAACCACGCGAATGAATATTTGTGCCCAGGGCAGGTGATACAGCGTCGCACTGTTGTCATCGACGCCGGGGTTGGTACCCTCGAATCCGTCTGACTGCTTGTGGGTCCGATAGTCCGGTACAAAAACGTCTTCTACCACGACATCATTGGATCCAGTGCCCTGCAGGCCCATGGAGTGCCAGGTGTCTTCAATGCGATAATCGCTCTCTGGCACTAGGAACGTGCGGTAGGTGCCGTCCGGCAGTATTCCCCCGAGCAGCGCCCAGCTGCAGTGATCACAACCACTGCTCCAGCCCCAGCGTCCACTGAACCGGAAGCCACCGTCCACCACTTCAACTTTGCCCATCGGGGCGTAGGAGGAGGAGATCCGTGTATGGATGTCATCTCGCCAGACGTCCTGCTGGGCGCGCTCATCCATTAATGCAATTTGAAACGCATGCACTGCGACGATGCCGCTGGCCCAGGCCGTTGACATACAGCACTCGGCGATTGCCATTTGCATACGAAAAAAGGCCTGCGGATCGAGTTCGTGGCCACCCCAGCGCGCCGGTTGCAGTGCAAGGAAAAAACCTGCCTGCTGCAGTGCTTGAATATTTTCCTGCGGGACCCGCCGCTCACTGCGCGCCAATTCTTGATTGGCAAGCAGCATCGGTTGCAGGGCTTCAATACGCTCAAGCATCGCGCTACCTTCTTCTGCGGTGCGCATCATGTCGGTATCTACTGTGATGTTCATAGTGTTTCTCCTGTTGCGTTTGGCGGTATCACGGTGCGTATTTCTCAGGCCTGTCACTGCCGGTTAACGCCCGGGGGGGCACGTCGGGTTTTGCGTAGGCCATGCGTTTTAGGGCGCGCGCCTGCCAATAGGTGTCCAGGCCGCTCAGGGCGACGCTGTCGGCAAGCGACAGATCAACAGCGCCTTCTTCGAGAATCCATGCGGAGGGCACATCGGCCAATACTACTTCGCCAATGATCAGGTGGGTGCCGTTAATGGCTAGCACCTGATGTTCACGCAAGCAAAGGCCGAGTTTGATGCCGGCCTCGGCAACCATGGGCGCGCCGAATTCCTCCACCCAGACGGGCGTAAGCCCTGTCGCATCAAACTCCGACACATCGGCTGGATAGCGCGCTGCGGTTTGATGAGCCTGCTCAATGATATCCGGCGTAACATGGTTGAGGCTGTAGCATCCGGTATCGAGGATGTTGTTTAGCGTATGGCGTGCCTCATCACCGGGGCGTATCACCAGGGCCAGTAGGGGCGGGTTCGATCCAAGGTGCACGGCGGAGCTCATGATCGCCACATTGGTATGGCCCTGTGCATTGGCGGTGCCCACCAGATTGGCTGATTTAAAGCCCGACAGTGAATTGACAAAAGCTGCCCGGCGATGGGTATCCATAGTATTGATGTCTGATGATCGGAACTGCATGTACTCTCCCACCTATTAGGTACGCCTCGTAGCATTGTTTAGATCAGAACACGAGAGCATCGGTTGTTAACCGACGCCTTCGCGCTGTTTGAAGTCTTCTGCAATGGCGTCGCCCAGTGCGGTGAGGTAGCTGTTACCGCCGCCAAGGGTCAGCTCCAACTGCTTGGCCCACAGGCAAAAGCGGAACAGGGGATAATCGCGATCAACCCCTATGCCGCCGTGTAAATGCTGTGCAGACTGGCTGACCCGGTGAGCGACATCACAGGCCCAGATCTTGGCGATGGTCACCGCCTCTGTAGCGTCCAGTTGCGCACTGAGCAGTGAGGCTGCTTGCTGCGTGGCCAGGCGTAGGTTTTGTACATCGATATAGGCATCTGCCGCACGGTGTGACACCGCCTGGAATGTCGCAATAGGGCGACCGAATTGTTCCCGCTGAGATGTGTAGGCGGCCGTCATCGACAGCATGGTGTCGGTCACACCCAGAGTCATCACGCTGTTGGCGGTCAGGGTGAGCTGCAGCATTGACCTTACCGCACAGCTGGCATCTGCACCGCGCGCAATGAAGTCGTCGTTGCTGACGCTGACACCGTCTAGCGCCATACTGAACTGAGGTTCGCCGGTAGTGACGTGCTGCGAAATGAGTTTCACATTGGCTGCGGCAGGATTGATGGCCAGCAGGACCAGCTCGTCGTCCAGACGGGCGGTTAGCAGCACGGCGTCGGCCCGGTCTGCACAGACAACCATATTTTTTTCACCGTGGAGGGTCCAGGCGTCACCTTTTTGTTCCAGACGGGTGGTGGGGTGGCTGGGGTCATCGGCACTCGGTTCGGTCAAGGCAGCGGTGAGCAACCGCTCGCCGCGAGCAACGCCGGGTAACCAGCGGTCACAGTGTTGCGCGTCGCCGAACTGTTGCACGGTGAGTGCGGCACTGGCCAGTACTGGCACGACAGGCACAGCTGCAACAGTCTTGCCGACCTCCTCAATCAGCAGGCACAATGTTTCGAAGTCATATCCCATGCCGCCATAAGTCTCGCTTATCGCCACGCCCAGGAGCCCGGCCTCGGCCAGCTGCTGCCACAGTGCCTCGTCAAAGCGCTCTTTGCCTGCTTCAACCGTTTTGAGTCGATCAACGGTCACTTCCTGTGCCAGAATTTTGGCGGCCAGTTGTTGTACGTCCTGCTGTTCTTCCGTTAATGCAAAATCCATGATCTGTCTCCCTTAACGATAACGTGGCATGAGTAGGCCAGCGGCGGCCACGATGTCGCGCTGCACCTCGTTGGTGCCGCCCCCAAACGTTAATACTGAACCGGAACGGTAACGGTGCTCCAGAGAGCCCTGCAGTACGGCTCCTTCTGAATCGCTGCACAGCACGCCGGCCTGGCCAACGATCTCCAGTAACAAGCGCCAGGCCTCGACAAAAAACTCCGAGCCATAGATTTTCGCGGCAGAAGCCTCGTCCATGCCAAGATTCGAATGGCTCATACTCCAGGCCTGCTTGAAGCACACTAGGCGGAGCACCTCGAGACCGGATTTGACCTTAGCGAGGTTGGTTCGCACCCAGGGGAGGTCGATGACTTTGCCGGCGCCGTTACCAGCGTCCATGCGTGTCGCCCATGACGCCACTTGCTCGTACAGTAATTCACAGGGGCCATGGTTCACCAAGCTGAGACGCTCACGGTTAAGTTGCTCTGTGATCATCCGCCAACCCTGGTTCAGAGGACCGACCTGCCATTTATCCTCGAGTTCGATATTTTCGTAGTAAGTGGCGTTGGTGCGAACCCCCAGCGTGCTGATGGGAGTGAAACTGAAACCCGGTGCGGAGGTAGGGACCAGGAACATGGAAATGCCCTGGTGTTTCTTGGCTGCATGCGGGTCCGTGCGCGCGGCGAGCCATACGTAATCAGCAACATTGCCGTAGCTGGTCCAGATTTTCTGACCATTGATGACCCACTTGTCGCCCTTGCGTTCTGCGCGTGTAGTGAGAGAGGCAAGGTCTGTACCTGCTGCTGGTTCAGAGTATCCGATAGCAATGACACACTCACCGCGCAGTATTGGAGAGACGACGGATTCCCTTATTTCATCGCTGGCCACGGCGGCAAGTACCGGCCCCACACCATCGGTTGTCAAGAAGGGGTAGGGAAACCCCGCGCGGATAACCTCGTCACAAAAAATGTATTGTTCTATCGGGCCCGCGTCCTGCCCGCCGTATTCCCGCGGCCAGCTGCGCACGATCCAGCCATCGGAACCCATCTGCTGCAGGGCTTTGCGGTGTTGCGGCCCGCCACCTTCGCGCTGTTCTCCTAGCAACTCCGCTAGCAGCTCCGGCGTCATGATTGCGTCCATATAATTGCGAATTTCGTCGCGCAGGGTTAATTGGGCTGGGGTCAAGGCTACGTTCATCAATACCTCCGTCTTGCAGCATTTATCATTAAATTCAAAGGTACTACGCGCGCAGGACCGAAACGGACGTGCTGCGTTGCACTTAGTGCGGCCAGAGTCGAATAATTGAACCGCAACGAGTGCGTGGTCTAGCGGCGGGAGGTTGACTGGGGCGGTTAGAGTGGCAGGCGCGGTGCCCCGTCGGATTAACACTGCCTATGTTTGATCCGACAGGGCACCAGTTGCGTATCTTTACCCAACTGCTACCGCCAAGGATGATCATTGTGCGCGTTTTTATTTCCTACCTAGTAATTTTAATGGCGCTGTTCGGCGCATGTGCCCACGCTTCTTCAGATCACTTTGACACCACAAAAGTGAAAACAGGGATTCTGCCCGCGGGCGGTTTTTATAGCGTGTATCAGGTAGAGTGCCGCGAGGATGTTACTGCAGCGATCGCAAGCCTGAACGGGAAAAGACGCTGGTGTAGCTTGCATGATGGGGCGATGAACTGTTTTTCCAGCAGGCAGCGCGCGTCACTCAGCGCGTGCATGCCGCGTGGAGTCGCTGTTGTAGACGACACGCTCGACATGGCTGATCAGTACCAGTAGTAACCGCTTAAGGGAAGGTCGCGACGATAGTGGGGTGGACGTCGCCAGCGCGGGGTGGGCTGCTTGGGAAAAACCGTGAAAAATGCATTGCTTAGTCGCTAATGTCGACTAGAGTCGAACATGGGATTCAGTCGTAGCAGTGGCTGTTCTTGGTCGCGGGCGAACCCGCTTCACGCAAGGGAACAGGCAGAATGGCCAGAAAACAGCGAATTATCACGGTGACAGGGGCCACAGGTTTTGTTGGGCGCCACCTGGTAGCGAGGTTGGTTGAGGAGCGCGGCTATAAGTTACGCTGTCTGGTGCGGCGAGAGAGTGATCTGTCTCAGTTAAGGCAGCTATCGGCAGGACTGGACTTTGTTTACGGCGACATCACACAGCGAGAGACGTTGGTGGACGCATTTCAAGGCTGCTGGGGGGTCATCAACCTCGCCGGTTACCGGGAATTCTGGAGTCAGCACCGGGAGCATTTTTACGACATTAACGAGCGTGGTGCTATCAACGTGTTTGATGCCTGCCGCGAGGCCGGTGTTGCAAAGGTGGTGCAAGTCAGTACGCCATTGGCATTCGGTCTACCAGATCAACTACCTTTCAATGAGGCGAGCGTGGCGGGTCAGCACGCGAGTGACTACGCCCGCAGTAAATACCTTGGCGATCAAGCGGGTTGGCGGTTACACGAGAGAGAGGGCCTGCCGCTGACTATTGTGCACTTGGCTGCGGTGATCGGGGCGGGTGATGACAAGTCCACCATGGAAGTGAGAAGGGCGGTAGAGGGAAAATTACCCGCGCTGGTGGGTGCCGATACTACCTATACCTACCTTTACGTGCGGGATGCAGCCGAGGCTGTCACCCGCGCATTGGTCAAGGAGGACTCTATCGGGCAGCGCTATTTGATCGGAAACCAGCGCGCCACCACGCGGGAGTATTTTAATACGATTGGCAGGCTTGCCAGCGTGTCCGTGCCCCATTGGAATATTCCCGAGGCATGGCTGATGCCTGTTGCCAGGGGTATGGATGTGATTTCACGTCGCACGGGCAGACGGCCCCTGTTACCTTTGGATGTGCTAAAGACAACCGCCGCCGGGTCACTTTTGTTTGATGCCACTCGCTCTATTAAAGAACTGGGCATGAGCTATACACCGCTGGAGACGGCGCTGGCGGAGTCAATCGATGAGATCCGCGCCGCCGCCTGAAATGGCTAACCCCTGAACGGTGGGTGCCAGAGAGAGTGTCGGGTTATGTGGCGCCCAACTCGGAAGTGCAACTAGGGCATCTAGTGGCCTTGATAGCTATGCTGGTGAGACAGTAGGGACATTCTTTTTCAGTTTCCTCTTCCGTTGTTGCCTCTTCTTCAGCTTGTAGCTTGTTGATACCTTTAATCAGCAAGAATACCGCAAAGGCAACGATCAAAAAACTTATCACTGCGTTGATAAAGATACCGTAACTGATAGTTACCGCGCCGGCTTCCTGCGCGATTGCCAGGGTTGAGTGGGGACCAGCGGTCGCGCCCTCCTTCAATACAATAAACAAGTCAGAGAAGTCGACGCCTCCAAGTAGCAGGCCAACGGGTGGCATAATGACATCTGCCACCAGGCTCTTTACGATCGTTCCGAATGCTCCGCCTATAATGATACCGACAGCCATATCGACGACATTTCCCCGCATCGCAAACTTCTTAAACTCTTCTAGCATTGCAAACACTCCTGACAAGTAATTGATCTCTGAGCCCGGTCCGGGCAAATAGCCTACACAACTGAGGCCCCGAGCATGATGGGGCCCGCTTAGAGCAGACAAGTTATCATAACCATTATTTCGCTTCTAGGCGAAATCGGGGCCGCTTAACACCCGTTAGCAGCTGAGCGGATATTCCGATCCAGATTTCAGCAGTGCCTTAGCCTTCTCCCCTGCGCGGCTTAAAAAACCACTACGCCACATAAATGTCAGGTCCCTATTTACTCTTATCAGGCATAGAGATGGTTAGGTAAGCCGCTCTATTTCAATACATTGAAATGATTCAACAGAGGTCAGTCATCGGGTATAAGGCCGAAAATAATGTTACGCGCCTGGAAAATAGTTTTGATAAGGCGGGACTGCGACACAGCGGTATCTAACCGGGGATTTAAAATATAACTAATGACTCTTTGGGGCAGCAAAAAAGTTCGTTGGTAGAGGGCGAGGGTTAGCGCTAATGCTACGGCGTTCTGTGTCCGTCAAATAGCAGCAAAGAACTCAATCACGCAGCTTGGGCATGATAGCCAGACCGCTCTACCCACACCACCTTATATCTATGATCACCATATAAGTCCAGAGAAGCCAATTCAGCGCCATACCTTGACGTGAACTGCCTTTGCGAGGCGCGGACTTCTCGCCCGTCTCTGTCGATGCCCTTAATGATGAATTGCGGATAAGACATAATTTTTTCTCCTGATTTTAGCCTGACGACGTGGAAGACTCTCGCCATCGGTTAAGTCGGCGGGCAGCTAGCGATTGTTTCAGTGAGTATTACGCTTAGGCCCCTGATTTGGATGAAAAATCCGTGCAATTAGCGAATTGCTGGTTTGCTAGCGCCGACAGGTTCTTGTTGCGCGGTTTAAGGTGGTCCCTGCTCTAGCGATAATGGGAATTGAGATTGATGTCGGCACCGTGACCGCGTTCTCCAACTCAACTTTCCTCCCTGAGGCCCTCTAGAGCGATGCGTACCTTCTACTCGGTGAAAGATTTATCGCAGGCGTTGCGATGGATATCCTTGACCGTCTTTTAGGTGTTTGACATGCTCATGCCGAGACACCTCTACTGCAGTGCACGAGTAGCCGGGCTATCAATTATAGGGTCAGGTCAATTGGTACCACTGTGGCTTCTGCCACACAGTGAAATGACAATTGCTGGAGATTAGAAATCTTGTTTAGAATAAAACTTTTTGTAATTGGGTTTTTTTGTTTTCCTTTGTTAGCTCAGGCGAGCAGCGTAACCTTACAAGTACTTGGCTCAGGTGGCCCAAATGATATTTCTGGTCGCGCTTCCAGTGGTTACCTGGTTTGGATAGATGGAAAATCAAAAATCATGATTGATGCTGGCAGTGGCACGGCTTTACGCTTTGGTGAAGCTGGGGCTCGTATGTCTGATCTAGAATTTGTTGGCATTAGTCATTTGCATACGGATCATTCCATTGATCTATTTAGCCTAATAAAGCGTGGATACTTCTCTGAGCGCGATAAGCCCCTAACCATAGCTGGGCCCTCAGGTAATGACGATTATGTGGCTTTTAGTGCTTTTGTAGAAAACTTTTTGAAATCTTATAGTTATTTAAATCATTACGACCTAGAAATAAAAACCATAGATGCAAACTTGCCTGGAAAAGGTCTACTTGTTTGGTCTGAGGGTGAAATAAAAGTGTATTCTTTTGCTGTAGAGCATGCCAATGCGCCAACATTGGCGTATCGCGTGGTTACTCCAAAAGGCGATATAGTGTTTACGAGCGACAATAATGCATCAGCTACAGGAATGGATGCATTTATAAAAGATGCAAACATTCTTGTAATGCATTTTCCGATTAATGAGCAAGACGAAAAAAGCGGTCAGCCATTTTGGCATGCTAATCCGAGTAAAATAGGACAAGTTGCACTAAAAGCTCAGCCTAAATTGTTAGTGTTAAGCCATTTTATGGATTTAAGCCTGAATAACAAATCCGATAGCCTAAATAAAGTTCAGGCATCCTATGAGGGGCCCATTATTTTTGCAAATGACTTAATGAAGATTCCGCTGTAGTTTTATGCAGTGGGGCAATGAGGTCTACAGGCTATTTTTTTAGCAGACCTAAAAGGAATCGCAGAGCTCCCGTGGCGCGGGTAACATTTTCGCCAATGTTGCTCACCTCCTGGGCAAGATTTTCCAATCGACCTTTCACTTCATCAACATCCTCACTAAGTTCACGGTATGCCATTTCGCGAACCTCTTTTGCCATACGCTCTTCATTCTCCGAGGGCCCTGCCTTTCGGCTGAGCAGGAGCACAATGACGCCCACGAGTCCGTTAACACAGGCAATGATTAGCGCTGAGTTTGCCGGGCTGAATGATGTCTCGAGCGCCAGAAATCCGGCGACATTAAGCATGCCAACACCGAGCAGAAAGAGCACCAAAGCAAAGGCAACATAAGTGCCTTTACTGATGGCCCGTCGCGTACGGATTTGCGTAAGTGCCAGTTCGGACCTGGCGAGTAGTTGCAGCTTGAAAATTGAATCAGACAATTGAATCTCCCTACGATGTTAATCGGCCTACGAGTACACCAAGTCCAAAAATGAGAAGAATAGTGGCGGGTCTGACGTCTTTTAGTTCGTCGTTAAGCTCAACAAACCAGTCGCCGGTGACGTCCTTCATGCGTTCCAGAATTTGTGCTGGATCGAGGTCTTCAAGGCCCTTAAGCCAGTCCTCAGCAGACTCTAACGGGCTGTCCTGTGCTGTGACTGAGGCTTCTGGGTGTGCCATCCCGGTAGGCTCCGGTGCTGGCGATTTACGTTGACTACGGCCGCGCTCAAACTGCTTAAGCTGAGCTCTCAGCGTCTGCAGTTCCGCCGCTATGTCTTGATCTTCCATCTGTCCCCCACGATTTCAGGTGCTGTAAAGTGAGTTCGGTCGGCTGCTCACTCAGCTGTATAGTGCTCTCTATCCAACAGTTTTTTTTTACATCTCGCAAGGTTTAATTTAATGGGTCAGAACCCTTTTCTAATTGAGAGTCATTCCTAACTCGGCGCGCTCCTCGGCAGGGCACTCCTTGAGTGAAGTCCGGTTAAGCTGTTTAATATGGGGTGTTAATAGTTACGATCTCGTGATTACGCAAAATTGGCTGCACCGTGTGTGGCAGCTCAAGCCTTCTGGTGCGCAATGCCTGCTGCGTCCCAATGCAATGTAACGGTCCTGGTGCTTCCATGAAGCCCAGTTGGCCTGGCTATAACTTTCGAGTCGATCACTATTTCCGTAAAGGGAGATAAACCATTAAGGCGATTAAAGTAATAGACGGAAAGCCAGTGTTGGTAGACGCGCCGGAGTCCAAGGGCGAAGGTACAAAAGTTAAAGTGGTTTCATCTTCCATTTGCGGTTCAGATATTCACATGTTGGCGCTTGATGCATTTGGCGACCATATTATCGGGCACGAATTCGCCGGCGTGACCCCAGATGGGCGGGCGGTTGCGATCGAGCCGCTAGCGGGATGCGGTCAGTGCGGTTTTTGCGGTGAGGGGCACCTGGTGCATTGTGAGGCGGGTATTTCGCTCATGGGGGTAACGGGTGATGGAGGCATGGCAGAATATGTCACAGTTCCAGCGTCCCATTTGGTCGAGTTGCCCTCTGGGCTGGATATTCGCATCGCCAGTTTGGTGGAGCCGTTGGCGGTCGCAGTTCACGCAGTGGAGCGCGCGCGTGTGCGGGAAGGTGACCGCGCACTAATCATCGGCGCTGGGCCAATTGGCTTGACAGTGGGTGCTGTGCTGCGGTCACGTGGCATACCCTACGATATAGTGGCGCGTTATGATCATCAAAAAGTTGCTGCTGAAAAACTGGCCGCGGGGCTTACTCCCGGCGGCAATTACGATGTGGTGATGGATGCGGTTGGCAGCTCCCGTTCTTTAGCGGAGGCGGTGGAGTGGGTTAAGCCCCTGGGGCGTATTGGTTTGGTAGGTATTTTCTGGGAGGCTGTGTCGCTGGAGCCGAGATTTTGTGGGAAGGAGCCTGAATTGATTCCCTCTGCGGGCTACCATTGCAAAAGCACTAATCGAAATTTTAAGGAGGCGGGGCGAATATTGCATCGGCATCCGGATATTTCGCAGGCTCTTGTCACCCACCGTTTTCCCCTTGACGGAGTGAAAGAAGCTTTTACAACTGCCGCCGACAGGTCTGCCGGTGCGATCAAGGTTGTGTTTGATGTTCACTAATTCCGGTGCCTTCTAACCGTTCTTTACGCTATCTCTTTCGGCAATTCTCCCGTGCCACTGCCACAAATTCACAAGCTCCTTGGGCGGCTTTAGATCCACTAATGCAGTCGCAAACTCAATACAACAAAATGCAGTGATATCTGCGATCGTAAATCGATCGCCAGCGATGTATTCCCTTTCTGACAGTTCTTCCTGCAGTCGTTCGTAATACTTATTCACAAAAGCATCGCTGCGCGCCTTTGCCGCTGCAATCGGGTCTATCAACCCTGATGCCGCGATGATGGGTCCATTGACCCAGGAAACCCCAACCTGTGAAAAGAGCTCAAGTTCAATAAATCGATGATGCATTTCGATCTGAGCGGTTTCCAGCGCAGTGCGGCCAAACAAGTTGGGCTCGGGCTTGAGTGACTCAAGATAGCGGGAGATCGCGATCGACTCGGCAATACAGGTACCGTCTTCCAGCTCCAGAACTGGTATTTTTCCATTGGGGTTGCGGCGGATGAACTCGACCGATTTATGCTCTCGACTGCGCAGATCGATGTTGACGTGCGTTAGATCAATATTTTTCTCTGCTGCAAAAATTGTAACTCGTCTTGGATTGGGTGCATGGGGCATCGTGTAGAGAATCATAGTCGTTGGACCTTTTTATGGAATTGTGGAACGCATTTATTTTGTTGATTAAGAACTCCCACTAGAATTGGCTATACCACTGATATGCCCGTTCCCTATCTCGCTTAAGTGTAAGGCAGCGATCTGCCCATCGTTCTGGTCGTTCTCGACCGAGCGGCGGCTGTCTACACTATCAGGCGTGGAGCAAGAAAACCGAAGATCCAATCGAGCTCTGGTGAGCACGCCGGCCCGGGTTATCAGCACCAACGGTGAACGACGGAAATACTAGAGAAGACCGTAAAACGATGTGGAGAAATTGCACTCTTGAGAAAGGGCACCGCAAAATTCATTACCTATGCAAAAAGTCTAAATTTCACGGCAATATAATCATAGGACCTCAGTGCAATCTAGGCATCACACACGATATTGCCTACAAAGCGGGCATACACAGCAAAATTGAATGAGAAGTCTGGGCGGAGATTTTAGGTGAATTGATCAAAATATATAACCAGCGGCTTTACCATTACACTGTTAAGGCTGCGATCCCAAATCCTACAATCGCTTTTTTTCTATCCTTCCGACCTCTGCGACAATGTGTCGGAAAATGCCTTTGGAAAATACAGTAATACCTTCGGTAGCGCCTGCCCTGGACATTCCCCTGTATACAGTTATAGCCTATGTATCTGAAATTCTTGTCCGCTTGATGGCTTTGTCGATCGATGCTTGGAGCGCGCCGTGCGAGAATGGCTTCGATAGGAATTCCACGGAATTATCGAGGCGCGTGTCTTCCAGTACGTTCCGAGCGTCGTAGCCACTCATGAGAATGACGGGCAGGTCCGGACGTCGCTTGTGAAGCAGAGTTGCTGCGTCGACACCGCTGCCATCGCCCAACGTAACATCAATCAAAGCGAACTCGAGCGCATAAAGATCAATCGAAGGAAGGTCTCGCTCACAAGCAGCCAAGCTGTCCATCCACTGGACTTGACGGCCCGTTTGCTTGAGCATCGCAATGGTAACTTCGGCGATGAGCGCTTCATCTTCAATCAGCAATACCTTTGTGTTCTCTGGAACATTCTTCAACAAGCCGGGGGCTTCGGTCAAAATCGTCTCAGGCAGCTTCGACGAGCAGGGAAGCAGCATACGAAACTGACTCCCCTGTTCGAGTTTTGACTTAGCGTTCAAGGCGCCGAGGTGCGCACGCATGATACCCAGCGATGCGGCGAGGCCCAGCCCCGATCCCGTGTCGCGGGTTGTGTAGAATGGCTCAAAAATCCGCTCGATTTCGTTCGCTGATATACCGGTGCCATTGTCTCTAACCTCGAGCCAGTGGTGCCGCGATTTTTCGAGTGTTGAGTCACGCTCTGAAACGTTTAGAGCGCTGTCGGATCCTACTGAAATCGTGATTAGTGACGCACCAGCATCACGCGCATTGGTCAGCAAGTTGAGAATAACCTGCCGGATTTGGGTTGGATCTACCTCGACTGCGAAGACTTTACTCTGGTCGATGTCGAAGGTGACTTTGATACCGATGAGGAGGTCGCGTGCCCAGTCACGATCGATCTCAGCCCCAAGGTCGGCAAGGTCGATCGTTCGAGTTTCGCGGCGAGCTCTACCCGCATAGGCGAGCATTTGCTGAGCCAGGTCTCGAGCACGGATGCCTGCCTCCATCATGGACTTGAGGCGGGCCTGTGTCTCGCTGGAAGCAGCTTGCGATCCCTGCATTAATTCGATATTGCCAAGTATGATCATCAAGAGGTTGTTGAAGTCGTGCGCGACCCCTCCAGCGAGTACGCCCAGGCTTTCCAGATGCTCCGCCTTGCGAGCTTGCCCTTCGAGCGCGATACGCCGGCGGGTCTGCAGCGCTAGAGTTGCGAGGTCGGCAATGGAAGCTGCGAACATTTGGTCTTCAAGGATCCAGTCGTAGTCCGTAGTTTCTCGCTCGATCAGAATGACCCCAGCCAAATTGCGAGAACTGACGATACCGACATAAAGAGTAGGCCCGTCTAGACTTTCTTCGTCAAGGCCTCCTCTACCTGAGGGCATACCCGCATGCTGATTCGAGGCGACAGTCCGGCTTTCGCAGAGGAGCTGTGCGAACTCCTCGCTAATAGACAACGTTTGGTGTTTAGTAGCGCTTGTATCCAGAATGCCTTCACGATCTGAGGCGACAAGCCGCAGCTCGTGCTTGTCGCCGTCTTCGGGCAGCCAGACGGTGACGATCGAGGCTGCGAGATTGATTCGTGCAGCTTCGGCGATCAATTTCAGGACATGCGCGACACTTGTGTCCGAAAGGGCTGGGGCCTTGGCGATATTTTGGATCGCCTGGTTTCTATTCACTAGCTGTTCCGCTCGCGTACCGGAGGCGCGAGTCGCACGAATTCGCTGCTCCTGGAGGATGCAGCCGACGAACGTAGCGAAGAAAAGAAACCAGCCCCACTCTGAAGGCTCGGCAACATTGCAGATGGTGACGATTGTGGTCCATGCGATCAGGGCGAGAGCTGTGATGGAATAGAACGATACTCTCGACAGCAATACGAGGCCTAAGCCCAGAATCAGGATGACAAAGTTAGTCGTGTTGACGGCTTGTTGGAACAGGGCGAAGTGCAGCACTGTATTGACGAGTGCGATACCGGCCAACAGGGCACTTACCAGATGAGCCTTATTCGGTCTGGGGTTCTTTCTCCACACCAGCGCAAGAGAAGCACTCAGTGCTGACGAAATGACGGCAGCCAAGGCCATGGACCAGCGGTGGTCACCGGAAAGCGCATAGGGGTGAATGGCAGCGAGCAAGCCGTAGAGGATAGCCAAGCCCCAGGCCATCGTAGTGATCGAAGCGGAGATAGCTTCTCGTAAAGCGCGAGTGCCGGAATTATTTTTCCGTATTTTCAAGCCGACTATCTCCAGAAGCAGGGCGATTGTGGGGCGCCGAGTATATGAAGTGTAAGCGGCCTGTGTCGAGAAATTTTTTACTCTGACACAGGTGATGGCTCCTGTACTTCCGAAAGGAGTTTACCGAGTCGCTCAATCTGGATGCAGGCCGCGGAGTGACTGCATCCCGGAAGCCGCGCTCTTGCCTGTTTCAGGCTGTTTCCAATGGAGAGATTAGCCATAACTTGGAAAAATTATGGGCGCTAAGTATTTGGGGGAAAGGGGTATGTGGTCTAGGGTTTTAACTAGGTAATTGCATGTCAGTAGGCTGCAGGCGTTTGAACAGCGGCTTCAAGCGAGCGTCTGATCCATCCTCACCGAGCTTAAGAGGCGCACATGGTAAGAAAGTATAGACAGCATTGAGGCCCTATTGTAGGGGCAAGCCCCACCAGTTGGTGGGTTTTTTCATAGGGTGTGTTTATACCTGCACAGAGGTATAGGCGCTATCTTCTTTAAGCTTTGCGGAAAATACGACGGCGACGAGCTGCAGCCAGTGCGGTCAGTGCTGCACCCCAAAGCAGGAGTGTGCCAGGCACTGGAACCTCACCGCAATCATCAGTGCAGGGGGGGGGGGCTCACAGTTGTTTTCTTCAAGGCAAGGTAGATCAAAATTGTTGCCGCCAGGACCCTTGGGCTTGGAGGCGTGAAAAACCGAATCGGAGATATTGTTTTGGAAGAAACTCAGGTCGGTAAAAATACCGTCGAGTTCGTCGGTGGTCAGATTGAATTGATTACCGGCATTGCTGATTTCGAGCTCGTACCTCTGCGCATATTGGTAGTCAGGGTAATTATTCTCCAAGTCCGTATAACAGGACTGGTCTACAGTGCCACCCCCAGGATCCGAGATGGGGTTGGCGCATTCCGGAGAGTGCTCGATGCTGAAGCCATCGACGTGGCCGCCACCGGCGCCACCATTCATGTTGAAATCCAGCGAAGTAGAAGCGTCTGTCACGTTGCCGCCGCCATTTTCTTCAAGCTTGTAGCCGACTCCGATGCCAGTATTTTTATCTTTCTTTTTTCCTGAACCGTCTGCCATTTTGATCTTCACCCCATCTCCGTCAAGATCAAAGCTCCAGTTTTCACTGCCCTGAACTTTCTTGTAAACCGCGTGATCTATGTTGGGGCCGTCATACCAGCCTGCAGCGGCGTTCTGGTCGGCCGCGGGGGTGGCATTTCCGTTGGAGTCCTTGAATACTCCTTTCTTATAATCAAAACCACTGTAGGTCAGGTCCTGAATACTCGTTGGAACTTCCAGCAGCAAGTAGATATTGCCGTTATCGTAGCCCAGGGCCACCGAGCCGGTGCCATCGACGTTGCCGGTGTCTTCGTTGACATACGGCACGTTGAAGAACGAAACGTACTCACCGACCGTATTGATGCCGTCGACGGTAAAAGCTGCCTGGCTCGCCATCGGAATCGCCAGTAATGCAGTGGCTAGCGTAGCGTTGATGCTGGTGCGGATGTTCATCTTAAAACCTCTTGCCCTAGCCGGATGACCAAATGGTGATGTCCTGACTTTGTAACGGGTGTCTTAGTAATCTATATAAGCAAAATCCGTGCCTGTATTAAAAAAACTATAATAAACAATGGTTTAAAAAATTCCCAACTTGTTCCTGAGGCCACTTTGTAAAATTATCTGACACATTCCTGTCAGGGCGCAGTAATGGCGGTCAAGCTTACCAGCCTTTGTGATTGTTGGGGGGTCAGGGCCGCGGCCGATACATTTTTGGCGTGACTGCGGGCTTCGGGCCCCTTGCCCAGCATGGCCAGTGCAATGGCCAAATGATAATTGACTTCCGGATGGAGAGAGTTTCGAGCGTAGGCCTGTCGCAGCAGGGGCAGGCCCTCCCCGGGTCGGCCACTCTCAACCAGTGCCCAGCCGTAGGTGTCGGCAATCAGTGAACTGTCTGGGGATTGCTCATGGGCCTTACGGGCGTATTCAAGCGCCAAGTCCATTTTTCCACCTGTCTGCATGTAGAGGTTTGCCAAATTGTTGTAAACCCGTTGCTGTGGCAGCTCGGGGTATTCATTCAGTAGACGCTCGTAGATGGCGATCGATTCCTGAGGGCTTGTCGTCAGCAATTGGTCTGCTACGACTTTTAGCAGACGCGGGCTGTCCGGGTGATTGGCAAGAAATTCCTGCGCCCGCTGTAGTGCCTCACTGCGGTTCGAGTCCACCTGGAGTAGGACCGATGTGACCATGAGTTGTTCAGATGGTGCTGACTCAAGAGCCTTGGCAAGCGTTACAGAGGCTGCCTGGCGATCGCCCGAGGCTAGCAGACAATCTGCTTGGAGAATCGTCATTTCGTTACTCAGCGACGCCGACGGGAATTGACGAATATAGCGGATACATTCATCGAATCGCCCGCTCAACCGGTAGGCATCTGCCGTCAACTGCTGCGCAATTCCTGCGTAGCCAGGTACGCGCTCGATATCTGAGATGGTGCGCTCCGCGTCTTCGAAAGCCTCAACAGACATCTGTTGGCGTGTCAGCACTGCTAGTTTGTCAGGATCCTCTTTGTATTCTAAGTGCAGTTTGCGCAGCTGTGCAGCCGCTTTGTCATTTTCCCCCAGCGCGATACTGGCCAGGGCGCGCAGTTGCGCCGCTACCGCATTCCCTGTACCCAAAGACTCAAGCGTTTTCAGAGCCTGGTCCGGATCTCCCATCGCTATTTGCAGTCGCGCCTTGGTCTGCCTGTACTCTGGCACGTTCGGATGGTAGGCCACTAGACGCTCACTCATTCGCAGCGCATCAACGATATCATCGCGCTGCTCGGCCATATACATTAGCCCCTGTAGCGATTCGGCGTTGACAGGGTAGACAGCAAGGACAGCTTGAAACCCTTTCTCTGCAGCCTCCAGATTGCCTTTCTCCATTTGAATTAACGATAGATTAACCGCTGCGGGAACATATTGAGAATCCACCGCCAGTGCGCGTTGGCAGTACTCGATTGCCGCTTCAATTCGCCCCTGCCTTTTCTCCAGCAGACAAGCGTAGTTGTATGAGCGCGGGTCGAAAGGGAACTTCCCCACCATTTCATCAGCAGTCCATCGAGCGGCTGCAATCATGTCCTGCTCAACTTGAATGCTACCCAGCATCAACAGCGAGTTGATACTGGGTTCTTCGAAATTCTGCTCGCGCAGTGTTTGCAGCAAAGCCATTGCTTCATCCTGCCGGCCACGATCGAGCATCGTTGTCGCGCGGAGCTGGGCCAGGTGGTAGGCAAGCGAGGGCGTTTTTCCCTCCCACTGTTCGAGCTTGAACTCAACCTCGGCGGTTTGGTTCAGCTGCCACCCGGAACTGGCATACTGGAATGTGGCTTTCTGATCACTTTCCGCGACCTGGTCAACGCTGCTATAAAGATCGAGAATCTTTGCATAATCTTTCTCGCGATAGTAGAGGTCGGTCAGCATCTGGCGAACCGGCACGCGACCTGGCTGCGACCTGTGGATGGTTTCGAGGTACCTTCGGGCCTGTTCGTTTTTACCTTGCAGGAACAGGGTGACGCCTAGAATTAATTCGAGCTGGTAATCACCTGCCACGCCCTCCTCATCCAACAGGCCGTTGAGGTCTTCCAGAATAGCGATGGCCTCTGCGCTGTTATTGAGCTTGGCAAGCACTGTGGCTTTGGTGAACAAGGCCTGCGGATTGGTCGGCGTAATTTTTAGGATGTGTTCCAGCTCTTCCAGAGCTTCAGTTTCCCGGCGCAGCTCAATGAGTATCACAGCGCGGGACTGGCGAACAGTCCAGTAGGTGGGTGCGATTTCCAGAGCCTTATCGTAGTAGGATAGCGCCTTTTCCATCTCCCCCCGGAAACGGTACAGATCGGCCTGCTGTTTGAGAGCCTGATTATTTTCAGGTTCCAGCTCAAGTGCACGATCGATCTCCGACTGGGCGGCATCGAGTTGGCGTTCCATGAGTGACACCGCTGACATAGCGACGTACGGAGACGCGGACGTGGGGATAATACGGCTAGCTTTTTCGAACTCCTGCCGAGCGGTGGCGAGTTCGCCCTTGGCGATGAAGGCCTTGCCGCGCAAAACCAGCCACTCCGCTTTTCGAGTCGGTGATAGCGGGGCGAGATCGTCTTCTGCTAGTAATGCATCAAATTTACGCGACTCCAGCCAGGCTGCGCCGAGTAAGGCCATGTAGAGATTGGGGTCCGCCCCCATGCTGCGAACGAGAAGCAAGCTGGCTTCAGCATTGTCCACTGCGTTCATTTCCAAGTAGATGCGGGCTGCCAGTATGCGCGCGAGGATGTTCTTGGGATCTTGCTGTAAGGCGTTTTGTAGCTGGATGATCGCAGATTTTTGCTCGCCCTGTTCATAGTAGGAGTAGGCACTTGCGTAGTAATCGGACTGCGCAGCAACCAACGCGCTTCCAGCAATAAGGTGGATGAAGATGAGCGAGACAAGGAATGTACGGAGCATGGTCAGATGGTTACCGTGGTCATGGCCAAAAGGGGCACTGTCTATCGTGACTGCAGGTCACACGGGAAGAATGCGGCCACCCCTTGTAGGTTGTCAAGAGAGCCTCCCGGAGGTTGTGAGCTGACACACAAATTTAGCCGTATATTAATTGATTAATAGGCACAAGAAAGACTGTTAGCGACCGAACCAGGAACATTGATGTATGGCTATTTGGGACATCACCCGCAGTAATTTGGCCCCGCGATACTCGTTTACGACTCGTCCGGTTCCAGGAGCGACCCGATCGCCACGAGCAGTGACTGGCTCCGGTAGGGCTTCTGGATGAAGCCATCGTAATCCGTGTTCCAGCCCTTTAGTTCCTCCAGTGCCTCTTCGGGGTGGCCACTCGACATGATGATTGGCAGCTCGCTCCGTGTCTTTCTCAGCCGCGACCATGTCTGGACTCCACTGAGTCCCGGCATCGCGATATCCATGATCACGAGGTGGAGTGTCGATCCGAGTTTTTCCACCGCAGCAAGCGCCTCTTCTCCATTCGAAGCGAGGTGAACATTGAATCCGAACGCAGCGAGGTACTGTTTGAGAACGGCGCGAATGGGTGCTTCGTCGTCGACAACGAGTACGTCCCGATTCGCGAAACCTATTGAATCAGCGGAGAAGTCGGTTTTCTTCGAGGCGTGGCGAGAGCCGTCTTGAACCGGTAGCAGGAAGGTGAACGTGCTTCCTAGCCCCAGCTCCGTCTCAATTCTGAGTTGGCCTTCGTGGCTATCGAGGATGCCACGTGTGGCCGCCAGTCCGAGCCCGCGTCCGGCGAACTTCGTGGTGAAGAAGGGGTCGAAGATCTTCGTCAGTGTTGCGGCATCCATTCCCGCCCCAGTGTCGCAAACCGTGACATGGACCACGTTTCCGGAGATCTCTCCATGTTCGATGGATGCACAGTCGCCACTCATCGGTGGCGGGCGACCGGTGCCAGTGGCGATTTCGATTGTGCCCTTCGCGTCGCCGATTGCATCGGCTGCGTTCGTGATCAAGTTCATCAACACCTGACGAATCTGCGCGGAACCGCCGCGAATGAGCGGGAGCTCTTCCTCTAGACGGAAGTTAATCTCGATGCTCTTGGGATTCGTTACAGAGATCAAGCTGGTCACCTCACGGATCAGCAAGGATAAATCCAGACTCTCTGTCATAAAGGTGGTCTTGCCGGCATAGGCGAGAAGCTGGCTGGTGAGTTCTGCGGCGGTTGTGGCCGCCACCTCAATATCGGCCAGAGATCCCTGAATCGGGGAGGCGGAGTGAATTCCCGCGCGAGCGATCTCCGTATTGCCCAGGACTGTCATGAGGAGGTTGTTGAAGTCGTGAGCGATCCCTCCAGCTAAGAGGCCCAGACCTTCGAGTTTCTGTGCTTGAATCATCGCCTGCGACTCCTGCCGCACCTGCGTCACATCAGACAGTCGCCAGGCCCTTCCCTGAAACCCCCGCTTCGTCTCGATGGGCAATGTCCTTACTTCGAGCGTCCTCCCGTCGCGCATCGCAAGATCGCACGACTCTGTCCTCGACGATTCGAATGACGCGTAATCGGAATCCCACATCCGCTGCATTGCTTCCGGAGGCATTTCGCGAAGCATCTTGCTCAAAAAGGGCGGGAGTTGATCACCGTGGTTAAACATCTCCTGAGTCGACAGCCCCCACAGTTTTGCAAAAGCCTCGTTGATATAACGAATTTCACCACTCTGGTCTTTGAAGAGGAGTCCTTCTCCCATCGCTAGGTCGAGAGCCTCCAACAATGCGAAATTTTCATCAGATTCCTCCAGGGCTTTTCGCAACGCGGTGCGGTCTCTCAGCCGCAGACACATTCCTGCTTCGTGTCCGGGACCTCTCTCAACAGTGGAGACTTCGATCTGGATAAAGCTTTCGATTCCCGACGGCGATGTGAATCGGTGCTCTTGCGTGGGCATTGAACTTTTGTTGGGCTCCGCGAGCGAAAAGCTAGGCACAGCACGTTCGAAAAGCTCGCCAATCGGAGCGCCGGGATTCAATTTTCCCTGGCCGAAGAGTTTCTGTGCATTTGGGTTTGCGTAGAGTATCTGGTGGTGGCGGGTGACGATCACGATTGGGTCGGCATCATTGTCGAGCACGCTCGGGAGGGAAACGCGCCCGAGCACAAAAAGGTCTCGGCGCTGGACTGCAAACAGGAAGAGGAGACAGCTAAGTGCGTAGCCGAGCGCTGTCGGGTCGTACAACAGAGCGACGGGACTGAACACGTAGAGCATGTTCATCGACATTGGAATGGCAACGGCGACGACGAGGTATCGGGACTGCGTGCGTATCGTCGGATCCTGTGCGAGATATCCCTCCCGTGCATGGACAAACACCGCCGCGCAAAGGGCGGCGTAGTTGACGGCAGCTGTCACGTACCAGAGCGGTCCGTAAACGCTTCTCGCAAGGGGCTGCGGCTCGATGAACTGCCCGTGCCAGGGGTTTGTAATCAGACCGATCCAGAGCAGGGCATTGATCGTGACAAGTACGGGCAAGGTAGATCGAAAGTAGACCTTTCGATAGCCTACCATCTCTGAGAATCGTGTCGTAAAGAGCCACCAGCCCGGCGCGATCATCAGCAGGCCGGTGTAGACCATAAGCATTCCGCTCCAGCGGACCGTCGAGTTGTCAGGCCAGATGGAGGCAAGCAGGTCGCCGAAAGAGAAGATCAGCGCGGAGAAGAAGACCATGGGGAGTGCCGGCCACAGCACGGCTGGCGGACGCCGGTAGAAGACATGCGTGCACAGCGCCACCAACAGGATGATGCCAAGTGATGAGGTGATTTGGGCTTCGGACATGAATCAATCCATTTGTGCCTCGGGAACTCGTACAGCAGCTCTGTCGATAATGCCACACATTGCAACCCCAAAGTATAGGCAGTATTAAATCCTAGCTGAGAGTAAAATATTTAAGATATAGGGGTCACCCAACCCCAGCGATTGCTCGGTGACACCAACAGCCTGTGCGGCGCAGCGCGATGTACCTCAGTCATCGGAGGGATTCCGGTTTCATTCGGTAGGCGCATAAAATGGCAGCAACAAAAGCGGGACTAAACGTCCGCCGTCTCGGTACCGGATTTGCAGTGTATTGGAAACCCACTGGCCGTGGGTCAGGCCGAATAGGGGCACTAACCCGCAGGTGCTACCAATCAGCGCCGACCTGTAACGATGAAGAGAATAGACGGTGGTAGCGCCAGTAACTTTAGTATTTCATTCATAGACTTCAGTGCTTCTGTGCGACGACCTGCATCATTTTATGGGAAGTTTCCAGGCCAGAGTTTTGGTTCTGGCCAGTCACGAATCGTTGCTCATCATCTACCACCACATGGGTGGCAAAAAAGTCCCGAATTGCAGTCTGACTCTCGAAAATCACGCCTGCTTTGCGCAGCTCCGTCTCGGGGTGAAGCGGAGTGAGATCAATATTCAGCTCCATGATCTGCTTGTCGGTCACGCCGGTCATGCGCCGCCCGTTAATTAACAGTTCTCCGTCTCTGTCTCGTGCGTTGACCAAGCCTAGAACGCCGTGGCAGACGCCACCGATAACCGCAGACTTCTCACCGTAATATGACTCAGTGACTTTCTCCGCCAACACCGGCGATTGGGCGAGGTCGTAGGACGCGCCCCAGCCTCCAGCGATGAAAACAATGTCGTACTGACTGATATCCACGTCAGCAATCGGGATAGAATTCTTGACCTTGGCCTGTGCCACCGGATCGTTCAGGTAGCGTTCATCCTCGGGCGACTTCACCATGAAGTAGAAACTCTGCGGGTCGATGGGAATCGCCCCCCCCTGGATGCTGGCCATGTCTACTTCCATCCCCCCATCCAGAAAGGTGTAATAAGGGTGCGTAAATTCGGAGGCAAAAACACCGGTCTCGGGCCCCTCTATCTCTCCTGGGCCAGCCAGAACACTGTGACTGGTAGTGATTATCAGGGCGCGCTTGCCGGGCAGACTCACCGTGTCCCCATTATATTCCGGGTGTAGCCCCGCCTTATGCAGTATGGTCGGAAGCGTCAGTAGAACAAGCCCGAACAGTGCTCCCAGACCAAGCATTACAGATAGCAGCTTTTTCATTGATAACCTTTTTTATTTCAGAGTGCGAGAAACGTGAGGGCCAAGCATTGAACTACAGTGACAGTATATATGTTGTTACGTAGTTCGCCCTTAGCAATGCCACACGCCTAGAATACTGGAGATCGAGATGAAAAAGATACTGGCAATTACCAGTAGTGCGCTGTTCACCGCAGTACCACTCACTCTCGGATGAGGTCGAGGATTCAATGGTAGGAAAAAAAGAGTGGGGCGGACGCCTGAAGGCATTGGGTCCGGGCGTGCTAATGGCAACGGCGGCCATTGGAGGCTCACATCTAGTGGCGTCCACACAGGCAGGAGCCCTGTTTGGCTGGCAGCTAATCTGGCTTATCCTGCTGGTTAATATTCTTAAGTATCCCTTTTTCCGTTTTGGCGTGGAATACACGCTGGCGAACAACGAAAGCCTTCTCAGTGGTTATGCCCGCCGAGGAAAAGTCTACCTCTACAGCTTTATGCTCCTAAACATTGTTTCTGCGGTGGTAAACACGGCTGGTGTTTTGCTGCTCACTGCGAGCTTATTGCAATATGCACTGCCTTTTAGCGTATCGGTCACGCTGCTGTGCTGGATCGTATTGGCATTGTGCCTTGTTATTTTATTGCTGGGCCATTATCGCGCATTGGACACTGTGGCCAAGATCATAATGGTGATACTGACACTAACAACCATCACCGCAGCGGGACTTGCCTGGCAGCATGGCTCAAATGCACCCATTGGTTATGTTGGCCCTTCACCCTGGCAGCTTAGTAGCCTGGGCTTTCTAGTGGCGCTGATCGGCTGGATGCCTGCCCCCATCGAATTTTCAGCCATCACTTCCCAGTGGTTGCTTGCAAAACAGCAGCAGCGAAGTATTACGCGTGGGCAGGGCCTCTTTGATTTCAATCTGGGCTTCTGGACAGCGGCCACATTGGCGTTAGTCTTTGTTTCCCTGGGCGCTCTGGTGCAGTACGGCACCGATCAACCCATCACGATGGCCAGTGCGGCCTTCGCCCAGCAATTAGTAGATATGTATGCCCAGACGATAGGCAATTGGGCGCGACCCCTGGTTGCGACCATCGCTTTTCTGTGCATGTTTGGCACCACGATTACTGTGCTCGACGGCTACGCCCGCACTCTGGATGAAGCCAGCGGCTTGCTTGGCTGGCAGGCGGGATCTCGACAGAGTTACTGGCTGATAGTGCAGTCTTGTGTGGGAATGGGTGTGATTCTATTCTTCAAATCGGCACTGGGACCGATGGTAACCTTTGCGATGACCTTGGCCTTTTTGACCACGCCGGTTTTTGCCTGGCTCAACTACCGGGTGATGCCTCGGGGTCTGGCTATGAGTCTTCCCCTTCGTCTACTCAGTTGGGTTGGCTTCGCCTACCTTACGGGCTTTACACTGTTCTTTCTATTATCGAAAATCACCATGGCGCCATAGGCTTATGGGCCAATGCAAAATCGCGATAATTGATAGGGTAAGCCGCTGCACCTAGTCACTTTGGGGGTTATGTCCTAGTGAATTCTATTCTAGTACGAAATAGGAATTGCGCTTCCAGATAAATCGCCTCCATTGTGGCGAAGCTACAGGGCGACTGATTCGCGCCCCAAGCGCCGGCCGCACGCTCGGTAGGCGCTGCCCGGGGCCGGCTATAGACGCCGCAGTTGAGGTTGACTGCCAGCTACTAATTCCAGTATTTTGGTGATCGTGTTGAATAAACGGCTGTAAAGCTAGAGAGCTCTTGTGGAAAAACCAGATACCAGTCTTCACTTTCGTACTGCTTGGCGCGCCTTGGGCCGCCTGCGCATTGACCCCGATAACACCGATGAGGTGTTCACCATTATTAAGGCTTTGTCAGGTAAATCGGGAGAACGTCACTACAGAAAATTTAAGAAGACCGAACTGGGCCAGCGCGTTCTGTCCGAAAAGCGGGATTTGTTAGAGACGCTTATGAATCGCGACTATTTATCCTCACTTCCGGAGGAGAGCCTGGGCCATCAGTATTTCCTGTTTACCGAACGCGAGGAGATTTCCGCTGAAGGCCTGGTGGATGCCAGCGAATCTGTGGAGCGTGTTGATGTTGGAGAGAATCGTAGGCGTTTTTTCAGCCGGCTACGTGACAGCCACGATCTGCAGCATGTCGCCACTGGTTGGGGTCGGGATTTA
>JAPKAY010000087.1 GCA_028825045.1 Halioglobus sp. | reverse complement strand
TGAAGCTTGGCGATACCAACCCGGTTACAAAAGCTTCCCCGCATGTGGCGGAGCTGCTTTTTTATGTCTGAAGAAAATGCCGTGGGAATCCTATGGGAACCCGAAATGCAGTCAACACCACCGACTCCCACCAGACATCATTGCCTACCACGCCGCTTTTATTTGCTCTATACTTGTAATTTAACGTTAACTACACATAGGAAATGTTAGGGAGTTTTCCATCGCTGCAGCCGAACCCGATATCAGCCTAACAAAGAAACTGATTTTCTCTGTCATATTAATTTTGCTCGTCGTCGCGATACTTGAAATTTTTCTGTACGCCGCCCTAAAGCTAAAATTTGACTACTATTCCTTTTCCAATCTAACAGAACTTCGCAGCGGAATAGTCCAAGATAATACGGTGACCATCGCAAATAACCCTTCCCTGGTAACACTGCACCCCTATTTGGGTTATGTCTATGACCCGGCCAGAAACTCCAAAAAGAGGACTGCTACTCATTGGGGCTTATCCATTTCCGATTATGGTTTTCTCGGTGATAGCGACCCTTTCCATCCCGAAAAAAATGATTCAGTTGTTATCGGCATTTTTGGCGGATCAGTAGCGGTCTACTTTTCAGTATTTGGAGTCGATGCTCTGGTACAGCAACTGCAGTCCTCCGACCGGTTCAAAAATAAGAAAATTGAAATTGTCCGAGTTGCCCTGGGAGGTTACAAGCAACCTCAACAGCTCATGGCACTGGCATATTTTCTTTCACAAGGCGCGCACTTCGATGCCGTTATTAACCTCGATGGCTTCAATGAAATTGCGCTACCGCCAATGCATAATATTCCAAACAATGTCTCGCCTTTTTACCCTCGGAGCTGGCATTGGCAGTCAGACCGATTGCTAAGTAACAAAACAAAATCCATAGTGGGAAAACTAGGTTTTCTCAGGGACGGAAGAACTTATGTTGCGTCAACAATGAATGGCAGTGTGTTGCGTTTCAGTAACATAATGAACGCAATGTGGATGGCAACGGATGGCATTTTGGGCCGAGCGATAGGTCAAAATAGTCGTGAACTGAGTGTGTCTACCAATGAGCATTCAAGCGGCTATGAGCGCAGCGGGCCAACTTACTCTTACGAAGACAATGCGGCCATGTATCGTGATCTGGCCGCGCACTGGAGCCTGGCGTCACAACAGATGGCCAAGCTTTGTGAGGCTAATCAGATTCTGTACTGGCACTTCCTTCAACCCAATCAATACGTCCCGGGCGCAAAAATTTTAAGTGATGAAGAACTGGAAATTGCCTTCAATCCCGAGTCGCCCTATAGGGAACATACCGAGGTGGGGTATTCAAGTCTAATTGAGGCCGGGCAAGAGCTAGCCAGGTCAAATGATCAATTTCATGACTTGACCATGGTGTTCAAGGACCACACCGAAAGCGTGTATTCAGATGATTGCTGCCACCTGAACGAGCATGGCAACGAAATTCTGGGGGATATTATGGGCAGGCTTATGGTCGAGGATATTGGACGGGATGCTGACTATCCGAAACTTCGGAGCGAGCAGAAAGGTACCGACAAGTTAACATTCTAAGATCGGAGGAATCGAGCTTCTGGCCTCAAGCAACTGCCCTACCCCGTTCGGTAAAAGCACTTATCCTGAGATCGCGGTAATGCCGGGCACTGGCTTTATGCCTTCTTAAGTTGGACAGATTACTAACAGCAGCATGTGCACCCAGAAACCTGTACGTCATCAGTTCATTTGGCACCACTACCCCGGTTTTCTAAAAGACTCTTTTCTGCCGATCCATCGCTCATTTAGTTTAGCCTACTAATTTAAAATTGTGTATTTCCCTTTGGCTGCTACCCTCATATGGCCACTCAATCCGATTTTTGGGCCATTGAGCAATACCAGTTACTTTGGGCCGCGTTGGTCCACTTCAAGAAGCAGCACGCTGAGCAAAAATGTTTCAAACTTTGCGGGAAGTCTATTCTTCTAACAAAGAATATTTCTGTGCAATCTTAGACCGTATTGGCAGGTAATCCACAGTATATAAATCGCGAATAGTGTGATCGGTGTACTAGTATTAGCACAATTTTGTGCTATCGTTTGCAGGCTGCACGGAGACGCGAAAAGGTCTAAAAAAAACAGATGTAGCAGTTGAAGTGGACACAGGGAGCATTCCTGCTACGCGTTGCCATTGGAGGTGTGGTTTAGAGAGGTCAAACTGGATGTCAGTAAAAACAGCCTTGATAACCGGAGTAACCGGACAGGACGGAGCTTATCTGGCAAGACTGTTGCTAGACAAAGGTTATCAGGTCTTCGGCGCGTACCGCCGCACCAGTTCACTCAACTTGTGGCGCTTGGATGAGTTGGGCGTTGAAGAGGATGAGCAGTTCAGACTTCTGCCGTTTGACCTCACTGATCTTGGCTCCTGCCTGCGCCTGATCGAGGCTTCAGAACCGGATGAGGTATATAACCTCGCGGCGCAAAGTTTCGTCGGTATGTCTTTCGACCAGCCAGTGCTTACCTCTGAAACAACCGGTATCGGGGCTCTCAATTTGCTTGAGGCCATCCGGATAAACAAGCCGGCAACGAAATTTTACCAAGCTTCCACCTCGGAGATGTTCGGCAAGGCGCAGACTGTACCGCAGGTAGAATCAACACCGTTCTATCCTCGCAGTCCGTATGGGATCGCTAAACTATACGCCCACTGGATGACTATTCACTATCGCGAGGCCTACAACATTTTTGGCGCCAGTGGGATACTGTTTAACCACGAATCGCCGCTGCGTGGCAGTGAATTTGTCACCCGGAAAATAACCGAGAGCGTCGCCCGGATTAAACTAGGGCACCAGGACTGTCTTGAACTTGGTAACCTTGATGTCAAACGCGATTGGGGTTTTGCTGGTGACTACGTCGATGGCATGCACAGAATGCTGCAAACCGAAAAGCCGGACACCTTCGTACTTGCAACGAATGTAACAGAATCCGTTCGCCATTTCGTTGGTCTCGCCTGTGCTGTCGCAGAGATTCCCATTGCCTGGGAGGGAGCCGGCGCAGATGAACTAGCCGTGCGAACAGACACTGGAAAAACAATAGTCAGAATTGACCCCCAGTATTTTCGACCCACCGAAGTAGATTATCTGATTGGCGACCCCGCCAAAGCAAGTTCAGTGCTTGGCTGGGAACCAAAGGTTAATCTGCAGCAGTTATGCGAGATGATGGTGCTCGCAGACCTGCGCCGCACCGCAGCAAAACACTGAATGAAGTCCATTCTACTGACCGGCGCCAATGGCTTTACCGCAAGTTACGTAAGCGCACTATTTCGGCAGCAGGGCTACAAGATTATCCCGCTGACTCGCACAGCATCCACACCCGATACAATCGCCTGCGATCTAACCGACTGTACCGCACTCAAGGCCAGTCTCCGCGGCCTGGATTTTCAAGGTGTAATCCACCTGGCCGCGCGATCGTTTGTTGGTCATGGCGACAATTCCGCCTTCTACGCCGTGAATACCGTCGGCACAACTAACCTGCTGCAGGTAATGGATGAATTAGGTATTTCGCCAGAAAAAATAATTGTGGCTAGCAGCGCCAATATTTATGGCAATCCAACCGAGCGTGTACTGACCGAGGAATCCGAGCTGCGTCCCGAGAACCATTATGCAGCGAGCAAGCTGGCCATGGAAAAACTGGTCAGACCGTGGTTTGACAGATTCCCCATTTTAATCTGCCGGCCCTTCAACTATACCGGAATCGGGCAGCGTGGCAGTTTCCTGATCCCCAAGTTAGTCGCTCACTTTCGCGAGCATAAGCGTGTCATTGAACTCGGTAATCTGGATATCGCACGCGACTTTTCAGATGTGCGCGACATAGCAACCTGCTATCTAAAGCTGTACGAATCTGAAAGACACTCAGAAATTGTCAACCTCTGCTCAGGAACCGCAACCAGTCTGGCAGAAGTCGTCAGCATGCTGAATGGGCTGGCGGGTTACGATATCGAAACGCGCGTCAATCCGAAGTTCGTCAGAAAGCACGAGATCACCATGCTACGCGGTAGTAACAAAAAGCTACGTGAAATTGTTGGCTTTGCACCACAGATACCATTGCAGCAAACCTTGAAGGAGATGCTCCAAGCATAACCCAAAAGCCACACACTACTCGACCCGACACAGGACCAGCCACCCTATCACTCGCGTCGAGTGTAAGTGGGCTTTATACCCGCGGGGCATAGTCCCTCTCCACACCACACCCCGTTTATATTTCCTATACTTTTATCGGCATACCAAGAAAAAAGCATTGCCAAGGACATGATTAACAAGGTCAAGCGATTGGCAAAGCGCTCTGGGATAAAAAGCATTTAGGCTGGAACGGGCAATTCAAGCTTGTCTCAGTTGGCGCTTTATCAGAACTGCGGATTTAGAATGCATCGTATTGATGCTGGGCACTTCAACTCCTATCCTGAGCCAATGTTTGAAAACGGTATTCGTCGTATCGCAGTGGCGTCATAACATCCAGTTTGCATAAATCGAGAGCTGGAACATTTCATTAGTACTGTACTCGCCGCTCCAGTAGTCTGCATCAATTTTTGCACTGCCCAGGTCGGTGTAATTAACGTAGCCACCAACAATCAGAGTATTACTCAAGTGATAACGCGCGCCAGCGTTGTAGCGGATCTGCTCGTCAATAGGCAATTCTGGAACCCGCTCGTTCGCGCTTACCACGTTAGTATCATAAGCGATGCCAGCCGTAATATCCCAGACGTCGTTCAATTTGTACTGAAAGCCTGCGGCGTAATGATAAGTGTCCTTCCAGTCAGTGACTATAGGAGCCCCGCCACCGTCTTCAACGGAAACAAATATATTGTCTAGCTGGTCCCAGTTGTCCCAGCCAAGGGTAAAATCTAGCCCTAGCCGGTCATCGACATCGTGGTGCAATGCCACCCGAACGTACTGTGCCATCGTCAACTGTGTATCGGTACTGACCTGCCCGTCACCGAGGTTGCCATTAACTTTGAGTTTGCCGTCAAACTCGATATCGAAACTACTTTGCCAGCTTATGCCAACTCGCGTGCCGGTATTAAAATCATAGACGGCGCCCACCATACCTCCAAAACCGGTATCGTCTCCATCCAGTTTGGCACTGACATCTTCTTCTATGCCAGGCAATAGGGAAGTAGGTAAACGCAGTTTTTGTGTCAACGTGGAGTAGTAAATTTGTGGCTTGACGCCAATCGATAATCTATCCGTGACCTGATAGGCCAGCGTGGCTCCCAGCGCCATCACCAGTAGGTTGACCTCGGTGGCCTGGTAGCGCCCTACCCAGTCGTCATTGTAATCCAGGCCGGCACCCGCTAGCCCCTCAAGAGAAATACCGGTGCTCCACTTGTTCCAGCCATTATCGAAAACGTAGGCCATGCTAGCCGCAGGTGAAACCTGCCCAGCCTGCCCGCCACCCTCATCTCCGATAAACGTAGCGGACTCCTTCACATCAAACTCCGTCCTGGGAATAAGAGCGCCCACTGAGCCAAACAATTGATTACCTTTAATGCGAGTTGCACTGGCTGGGTTGTGGATGATGGTTGCTGCCTCGTCTGTGCCTGCAGCGGCGCCGGCCGACGCGCGGCCACCGGAGAAGTCACCGTACTCATTCAGCCACAATCCACCGGCAAGTGCGTGATTAGCTCCCAGAAGTACAAGCGTGATAGTGGTGCCTTGTAGCATTTTTTTCATTGCATCTATTCCTTTGATAATTCTTATCTTTTACAGGGTAGGTACCTGCAACACATCAACCCAAGGACCTAGGGTAACGTGATGCTATGCGCAGTTAAAGATATGACTGGCATAGGGTTTGGCATTCCATGTTGTAGCCAACCTCGGCGATGATCGCCCTGGCCTTGACTCAGTTCGATTCAGCACCGTGTTCACTCACTCTAGATTGTCTGCCTGCCGGCCACCTAGTTCGGTTTTCGCGCCTCTCCAATGGCAGGAACATTCACAGGGCTTGCGACACCATAAATGACGGAGATACCTGTGCCCCCGCCCCAGGTGGTGCTTTCGCGAGCCGGTTCCACGTTGGCAACCACCGCGTCAATGTCGTTCCAATTGTTCGCTGCCCAAGCATTGCCAGCTTGATCCACTACAACGTCGGTGATCATTTGGATGCTGCCACTTTGGAAAACGTGGATAACGTCACCAATCTTGGTGCCTTCCGGGTGCCCTTGGGTATCGTCGCCCGCCATCAGACCAACGCCACGACCCCAAAAGTTCCCGAACCACACGTCGTCATTACCGTCGATTGATACACCCCATGGAATAAACACACCCTTGTCACCAGTGAACCCCTTTGGAGCCGGCTGCGATCCGTCGGGCCGGATCATGTTAAGAACCCCGGTTGGATTCGCTGCCGAAATTGTCCCTTTGGCCATTATTGGAAGCATCTGCTCTGTCATCAGTTGAAATTGCTTCATAACCGGCGTTCCAGCCGGCAAAGTTGGCGCGGGGAATCCTGGCGACATATTGCTGGCTACCCACAGGTTCCCTTTCGAATCCAGAGCGACTCCGCGGGCAATCACTCCCACCTCGAACGACTCCGCCTTAGAAGGATCGCCGGCTGGGAATCGGGTCACGATGTTCGACTGCGAGCTACTGACCCAGACGCGGTTCTGTGCATCAATCGCAATGCCGAAGGGAGATTTCAATCCCTTTACATTCACCACCACTCCGGCCTTGGGCTCGCCACCGGGGAAATGGAGCAGTTGATTCTTGGTAGCATCAGCGATCCAGACGTCACCATTATCGGCAACACCAACGCCCATCAAGTCCCCGACTTTTCCGGCCATGGGAAAGTCCGATTCCTTACCGATCTGACGCCCTTCCAGGTCCATCACTCCAATCGAACCATTGAAGCTCGAAACCCAAACACGGTTCTTGGCCATCCCCGTCCCCCATCCGATGCCATCTACGCCCATTCCGGCAAAGCCAGTGATCGGTGGCGACAGTGCGGTGCCCTTGGGTGACAACTTTATCGTGCCTCCCCCGATGTTGTGATACACGCCCGACTGCGATCCAGGCATC
>JAPKAY010000008.1 GCA_028825045.1 Halioglobus sp. | reverse complement strand
TCCGTTAACACGCGTCCGTTAATACGCGGCTAAAAACTCTCGATCGAAGGCGCTATACTCAGCTTGAATAAGTCAGCCGGGCATTCGGCACGGTATTTCACTATAGGAGTCCTGCTGTGACAAGCGAACATCACAACGCCGTCCATTCAATGATGGAGCAGATGGCACAGTCAGTCATCGGTCAAGATGAGGTGGTACGCACATTAACAATTGCACTATTGTGCAATGGCAACGTGCTGCTGGAGGGTTTGCCCGGTACCGCAAAAACACGATCCATTAAAACACTGGCCCAGGTGCTGGAAGCAGGTCTTGGTCGAATACAGTTCACTCCGGACCTGTTGCCCTCTGACGTTACTGGCAACGAGATCTACCAAGACAATCAGGGTAAGCCAGAACTGCAATTCCAACCCGGCCCCATTTTCAATGAGCTCGTCCTGGCGGATGAGATCAACCGCGCGCCCGCCAAGGTGCAATCTGCATTGTTGGAGGCTATGGAGGAACGGCAGGTTACGGTAGCGGGAAAAACGTATCAGCTTCCCGCTCTTTTCATGGTGCTAGCGACCCAGAACCCTATTGAGCAGGAAGGTACTTATCCCCTGCCTGAGGCGCAGATGGATCGCTTTCTAATGAAAATTTCTGTGGATTATCCCGAGTCAGATGCTGAACTTGCCATCATTCGCATGTTGCAGGCGGAAGAGGCACAGCAGCCGGCACAGCGACAGAAGATCCCCCAGACGCATATTTTTGCAGCCAGAGAATCCATTCAAAAGATGAAAGTGTCGGCAGCGGTGGAGCAGTATATTGTCGACCTCGTGATGGCGACCCGGCGGCCCTCTCAATTTGGCGACAAACTGGGCCACTGGATAGACACTGGCTCCAGTCCGCGCGCGAGTATTTCCCTGCACCGGGCTTGTCGCGCCAGTGCCTGGTTGGACAGCAGGGACTATGTTGATCCGGACGACGTGCGCTCAGTGCTGCATGCCATCATGCGCCACCGCCTGATCATGACCTATGATGCGCTGGCCGATAATGTAAGCCCGGATGACATCATCGATGAGATTATCCGGCAAGTTGCAGTGGGCTAGAACGCGGTGAACGAGACCCCCAGCGAGAACATTTACGCCAACCTGCATGCCCTGGTAAGGCTGCGCTATACCGCCCAGGGTTTCAACTACCTGCCACGTCAACCCGTGCGCTCTTTGCTAAGTGGCCGTAAGCGCTCTCGCCTGCGTGGGCGTGGGCTGGATTTCGATGAGCTACGCCACTACCGGCCTGGAGATGACATCCGCAATATGGATTGGCGAGTGACCAATCGTACTGGCAAACCTCATGTACGAGTGTACACAGAAGAGCGCGACCGGCCGGTAATGGTCGTGGTAGACCAGCGTCTGCCCATGTTTTTCGGTAGCCAGCAAAAAATGAAATCGGTAGTAGCCGCTGAAGTTGCCGCGATCACGGCCTGGCGAGTTCTGGCAGTGGGGGATCGTATCGGGGCCATCGTATTTAACGACAACAACTCGGTGGAAGCGAAACCGTCCCGCAACGAGCGCCGGGTAATGGGCTGGCTAGGTGAGCTGACCACAATGAACAACCAGCTATCAGTAGCCTCCGGCCAGGAGAACAATCCGAACGCCTTAGCACAGGCGCTTTCCACGCTGGAGCGCAGCGTCGGCCACGATTATCTGGTGGTGTTGATTTCCGATTTCTACGGTTGGAACGACACCACGTTGAAAACCATACGCCGTATCAGCCAACACAATGATGTCATTTGTTCGCTTATCTATGATCCGCTGGAACGCGACATCTCCCAAGCTGAGAAACTAGTCGTTAGTGATGGCGAGTTCCAGTTAGAGATCGATCCGGCTAGCCAGGGGCTAGGTGAGAAATTCGAAGCGAGCTTCGAAAGCTCAATAGCTCACGTGCAAGCGGAGCTGAAGCGCCACCAGATTCCAGTAATTCCTGTTGATACGGTCACACCTGTTGCCGATCAACTGCGGGAAAAGCTCGGTGGCGAAAGGGTTTTGCAATGAGCGCCCCACCCCTTCCTGAAGTCTTCGGCAACTATGTGCTGGGTGATTTTGCGGAGGTGGTATCACCAGAGGCAATCAGCTGGCTGCCACAAACCGTCGGCTGGGCATGGCTGGGAGCAGGTTTGTTGGTGCTGTTACTTCGCTTCCTCTACAGGTGGCTTCATCGCTGGTACCAAAATCGCTACCGCAGAGAAGCTGCAGCCAGGTTGGCGCGTTTGGCAGATAAACCCGTTCACGACGCCTGGATGATCGAACTGAACAGCTTGTTAAAGCTAACGGCTCTGGCGGCCTATTCACGCGAAAAAGTTGCCCGACTGTCCGGGAAAGACTGGGTAGAATTTCTTAATCACCACTGCGCCGCGCCTCCATTCTCTGCGGAGTTAGGCAGCCTATTGGCGCTGGGCACCTATACTGGCACTGCTGTGACCGAGACAAGCAGACAACAATTGCTTACCGCTGCCCTCAACTGGGTTCACACACACGAGAGGCCAGAGCATGTATGAGCTGGCCTATCCCTGGGCCATGGCACTACTTGCCTTGCCATTGCTCATGCGCCTGTTGCCTGCCTACAAAGAGAGTCGGGACTCGGTGCGAGTACCGTTCTTCGACAAACTCGTTGAACTGAGTGAAGAGAGACCAGGAAGCGGCGCGATGATTCTGCGACGCGATCGTATTCAGCGTTTTCTGGTTGGCTTTATGTGGCTGTGCCTGGTACTGGGAGCAGCCAAGCCTGAATGGGTGGGTCCGCCCGTGGAGCAGCAAAAGTCCGGGCGGGACCTGATGATCGCTGTAGATTTGTCCGGGTCCATGGAAACTGCAGATTTTGTCCTGCCTAACGGCGACACAATCGACCGCCTCCAGGCGGTCAAGCACGTACTCTCTGAGCTGGCAGCGCAACGCGAATCAGACCGACTCGGACTGATTGTGTTCGGCAGCGCGGCATATCTGCAAACGCCCTTCACCGATGACCATCTAGTATGGGAGCAACTGTTGGCCGAAACCGAAATCGGTATGGCAGGACAAAGCACCGTGTTCGGCGATGCAATTGGACTCGCGATCAAGCTGTTCAAAGAAAGTACATCTGATAATCGCGTGCTGATCATCCTCACGGATGGCAACGATACCGGCAGCACCGTTCCTCCCATTGATGCAGCCAAGGTGGCTGCAACTTATGGTATCCGGATATACACAATCGCCATTGGCGACCCCTCGTCAATCGGCGAAGATGCGCTGGATACACGAACTCTGGAACGGGTGTCTGAGGTAACTGGTGGACAACAATTTCAGGCACTGGACCAAGCGGAACTGGAAGCGGCCTACCAGACCATTGCCAAACTGGAACCCCAACTCTACGAGACCATTAGTTTCCGGCCGAGACAAAACCTGCACTGGCTGCCGATTGGCGTGGCTCTGATTTTATATAGCCTCTACCACGGCGCGGGAACATGGCGCACTTGGCGCTCACTGCACCAGGAAAAGAAAAGCCATGCTACCTGAGCTCACAGCGGTGCAATATTTTCATTTCCTGCGACCGGAGTGGGCGTTGTTGCTGATCCCCTGGGTCGCAATGGTGCTGATAAAAAATAAACAACGGGCGCACCGCGATATGTTCGGAGGTATTATCGCTCCGCACCTGCTGGAGCACCTGCGCCTGCAGCGTTTTGATACACGCTGGTTCAATCCACGGAACGTCTCTGTTGCGTTCATGGTCCTGGCGCTGCTCGTTCTGATGGGGCCCACCTGGCGCCAGCAGCCCTCGCCTTTAAACCAGGATGAGGCAGCGCTGGTCATTCTGCTGGATACCTCTGCGTCGATGCAGCAAAAAGACATACAGCCCAGCCGCTTGCAGCGGGCCAAGCAGAAAATCTCTGATCTTTTAGCCCTGCGGCCAGACAAAAAAACCGCGCTAATCGTGTACTCCGGCACGGCGCACACTGTGCTTTCCCTCACTGCCGATCAGGACATTCTCAATCAGTACCTGGCATCGATCGCTCCCGCTATCATGCCTCGCACTGGCAAGTTCCCGGAGTACACACTCCCGCTGGTGGACGAAATTCTTCGCCAAACCAGCGCACCGGCAACCTTGGTCTTGCTCACTGACGGCCTGGGTGCTGACAGTGACCAGGCGTTCGAGGATTACTTTACAACCAGCCCACATCAACTGCTGGTAGTGGGGGTCGGTACCGAGACTGAAGAGTCTGGCCTGGCACCTCTGGAACGCGCGTCCTTAGAAGAACTGGCGGCACAAACGGGAGGTGATTACATATCACTGACCATCGATGACCGTGACGTTCGCCAACTTAATCGCGGCATCGACAGCCACTATGTGGTGGTGGACGACAGCGCATTGCCCTGGCTCGATAGTGGATACGCGCTGGTGTTTCCCGCCATGGCCCTATTTCTGATGTGGTTCAGGCGAGGCTGGACTCTCACCTGGGCCTGGATACTACTACCCGTGGTTTTGAGTAGCACTGGGCACCCGGTTATGGCACAAGAAGAACCCTCAGCCGCCATTGAGAAACAAACCTCAGCGGTCAGCTGGTTTACAGACCTGTGGCTGACGGGCGATCAGCAGGGGCGATTACTAATGCAGTTTGAGCGCTACCCCGAGGCTGCGACGCGTTTCTCTGATCCCATGTGGAAGGGCATGGCGTACTACTACGCTGAGGAATTCATGCTGGCGGCAGAATATTTTTCACGCCGTGACAGCGATGACGCACTATTTGATGAGGCCAACGCTCGCGCCCAGGGCAGGGATTACGTGCGCGCAGTGAATCGCTACGATCGTCTATTAGCACGCGCTCCGGATTTTCCCGGTGCAGCCTCTAACCGTGTCCGGGTTCAAGCCATCATCGATGAGATCAATCGCCTGAGTGAGAGCCAACAACAGGAGACAGGCGACACCGCCGAGGGCAAGGAACTGGGCGGCGACGATGCAATTCCTGCCCAGGGCGCCGACGAAATGAGCTGGCAACAGGCTGAAATCAAACAATTGACCGCCGAGGATATTTTGCAGGACCCCGCCACCAGCGATATGTGGTTGCGCAGCGTGCAACAGGACCCCTCCAACTTCCTGGCAATAAAATTCGCTATGCAACTGCAAAACCGTGAGACCGCCTCAGACAAATCGTCGCAGGATATGCCATGAAGCGTCGTCTGCACTGGCTCGCTCGCGCCGCGATAACATTCGCCATCTGCTTTCCCTCTTTGGCATTCAGCGCCTCGATCGAGCAGCTGTTAAGGTCTGGCAACTTGCGCATCGACAGCGCGCTGGCGCCCGATACGCTTATTGTGCCGGGACAAAAGGTCACCCTCACACTTGAAATCGCCACCGATCGTTGGTTTACCGGCGGCACCCGTATTGGCATTCCCGAAGTACCAGGTCTGGTTATTCTGCAAACCGAGCAGTTTGCGAGCAATGCCAGTGAAACCCAGAACGGTCAAACCTGGGTCATACAGCGCTGGACCCTGGATATATATCCACAGCGGGCCGGTGATTTTACCGTGGGGCCCATTTCTTTACAGGTGCAAGTCAATGCGGGTGAGACCGGCGAGGTGAAAGGTGAATTGCTCAGCCCATCGGCCCAATTCAGAGTCACAATTCCCGAGAGTCTTGAACAAATTGAGCAATGGGTGGCAGCACCCGTTTTTACGGTCCATCAGCGGTTCGATTCAACATTGGCAAATCTAGCGGAGGGCGATGCCTTCGAGCAAGAAATAATCTTTGAGGCCTCAGATGTATTAGCGATGATGCTTCCCACGTATGAGGTTGAGCAGCAACCGGGGCTAAAAGCGTACCCTTCGCCCGTGGAACAGTCCAATAGCGTGAACCGGGGTGAAACCCTTGCCCGTCGCCACTTTCGTATCAGCTACGTGGTGGAACAAACGGGGCAGTTTTCACTGCCAGCGCGGGAGTACTCTTGGTGGAATACGAAAACCGCAGAATTGGAACTGTTGTCGGTGCCGGCGACTACCATCGTTGTCGCAGGTGTCAGCGCTGCCGAAGAAGCGACAGCAAGATCATTTACTATCAGCCCGCGACAGATAATGTTAATTATCATCAGCCTGATTGGTTTGGCGTTGATTGGTCGAGTGGCCAAAGCCTGTCTGCAACGCCTGCCTCAGATTCAGGCTACCGCGCTATTGTCCAGCCTGGCATCACGCTGGCAAGCTCTGCGCAAGCCCGCACTCGCATCGCGACTTAACCCCGGAAGTAGCGCCGAGGACTAAAGGGCATAGCTGTCACTGTAACCGGCAGCATTTTATCCCGCACGGCGACGTTCAGGGCTGTTCCCACTGAACCCAGTTCACGTTCTATGTAGGCCATGGCGATCGGTCCGCCAACACTGGCTCCGTAGCAGGCGGAACAAATCTCTCCCACCTGCCGACCGGATTCATCCACCACAGACTGGCCTTCACGCACTGGTCGCTTACCATCGACGGTAAGTCCCACGCGACACAGTGCCGGTTTATCTTTCATCCGTTTGAAGATCACCTCAGCGCCCGGAAAACCACCGGCGCGTGCTCCATCCAATCGCCGGTCCTTACTGATCGACCAGGTCAGACCAGCCTGCACCGGGTCAATTGCAGTGGTTAATTCGTGGCCATACAAACACAAGCCCGCCTCCAGACGTAGCGAATCTCTTGCGCCCAATCCGATAGGCTGTACCTGCTCAGCCGCCAGTAAATGGCGCGCCACACCCTCGGCCGCCTCAGCAGGCACGGAAATCTCAAAACCATCCTCCCCGGTGTAACCGGAACAGGTAACATACACATCAACGCCATCTATCACGCCTGAACAGCCCTGCATAAAGACCAGTTGAGCGGCTTGGGGACACAGACTGCGCATGACCTCGCGCGCTGCAGGCCCCTGCAGTGCCAATAGGCCCTGATCCTCTAGCACAGTGAGGGTCTGGCCCGAAAGGTGTGCACGCAGATGCGCGATATCCTGAGCCTTACAGCCCGCATTCACCACCAGGAAAAAACGCTCTTGTTCCCAACGGGTAATAATCAGGTCGTCCAGCACCCCGCCCTGGTTATTTGTAAACAGCGCATAGGTCTGACGATGAACTCCCAACCCCTGGACATCGACAGGTACCAGCGATTCGATCAGGGCGGCACTTCCCGCACCCTCAATAACGACCTGCCCCATATGAGAAACATCGAACAACCCCGCCGCTTTGCGCGTGTGAAGGTGCTCCTTAATGATGCCCGCAGGGTACTGCACCGGCATGTCGTAACCGGCAAAAGGCACCATCTTGGCACCCAATTCTCTGTGAAGTGCATCCAGCCGTGTATGCAACAAACTCATCATCAATCCTCGGACCCGCATGGGGAGCAATCAGGGAGAGCTACTCTAACCAGCCCCGGAAGCCCGCGCAAGATCGCACAGTCCCATAGGGGCTGTCTCTTAAAGTCCGGACATGTTCGAACACATGTGAACCCGGTCACAACTGCAAAATATCGCTGCAAACCCCCGGGGAACAGTAAAGACACAACTGGCATCAAAATTGCTTTACCAGTGGACGGCGGCTCGCGAGGTTTTACCCCATACCAGGGACGGTATCTACAGGGACGTAGACCGGGGGCCAGGGAAGGCTGCGAGCCGCCGGTTTTTTTACCGCTAAAATGTGTGTAAAACTGACGTAACTATTTAATTGTTCGGCCTGAATTTTTTTGCTTTACTCCTCCCAAGGCCACTAAACAGAGTGTCTGTTTAGTCGTCCTTTTTAGGTCATCGGGAGGTGATTTATGGAAGAACGCAATCAGGAAACTGCAACACCGGAGCCCTCGGAAGATCTTTTCGAGCCAGCGCTTGGAGACATCTCCGAGGAACTCATTCAGGCGTTAACGCCCCTATCGTCAGCAAAGAAGCTGCTGGTGGAAAAACGTCGCCTGGCAGAATTGCGGCTGGAAGAAAACCGTCTGCGCGATGAATTGGGTGATTATGATTTAGAATTGGAGTACTAGCAGGCAGTTCACCAAGCCTTGCTTCAGACTGCCGTTCATCTTTTTTTCTTCCATCACCCCGCCTGTGGCTAAGCACATTAGCCACTAGCACTAGCACTGTTTCCGGCTCAGTGTGCTCATTTTTCAATTTGCCAGACGTCCGCTCAACTTGTCACCTTGCGAAATAGCCTCCGTTATTGCGCAAAAGTATGTAAAAATGCGCTCCAAACCGCTACATTGCTACTTTAAACTCTGTTCTGGAGCGCTACCTTTTGCACCGTCCCATTTGGCTGTTCAGCATGGATTCCGATAAATTCCATGCTCCCCCGACCACTACCGCCGCCCTGACCTCCTACTTTCGCAAGTACGGCGCCAGTGCCGATAATACGAATATCGAGCTGGTACATTTTCAGGGCGGTGAGGACATAGCGCCGTGGCTGGAAAAATGGCGGCGCGATGCCCTTCCGCTCGTACAAAAAGCCCTCCAAGCTGGCGTACAACCGCTGTTGGGGTTCAGTTTCTACACCTGGAACGCCGCTGAGTTTTTAGGCCTGGCGGGAGAACTGAAAGCCCTGGCGCCTGAAATGCAAATACTGGCCGGAGGGCCTCATGTACAGCAGGCTGAGGATTACCTCGGCATAGAACCGATCGACATTATTTTCCTGGGCGAGGCGGAAGTCACCCTGCAAGAGTTCCTGGACTGCTCTAATCCGGCACAATGGCATGACATACCGGGATTAGCATTTCTGGATGGTTCCCGCATCGTCACAACCCCAAAACGCGCCCGCAACAAAAACCTCGACCTGTTCCCGTCCCCACTGGATGTGCTGGAACTGACCGATGCAAATGGCCGCCCCAAATATGAATCCATCGCCTACGAAACCAGCCGCGGGTGCCCCTTCAAATGCGCGTTCTGCGAATGGGGCACCGGTGCCATTGGCAGCAAAATGTACCAGTGGTCCATGGAGCGTATTCGCCAGGATTGGGAAATAATTATCGCGGCTGGTATCAAGGATATTTGGCTGGCCGATTCGAATTTCGGCGCTCTAAAGCAAGACCTTGATAAGGCCAAATTGATTGTCGAACTCAAAGACAGAACAGGGCTGCCGGTGTCGTTCGCTACGTCCTGGTCCAAAAAGCATAGTCGGCAAGTTCAGGAAATCGCACTGCTCTTACACCACAACCAGTTGCTCCCCCACTACCAGTTGGCACTGCAAACACTCACGCCGGAAGCCCTTCGCCTCAGCAACCGCGAAAATATGAGCTCCAATGAGTACCAACCCATTGCCAAGAGCATGTCAGAGCAAGGCGTACCGATCGCTGCAGAACTGATCTGGGGTCTCCCTGGCGACAACCTCCCGGACTTCGAAAAAAATCTCGATCAGTTGCTAGCGACATTTCCCAATATCAATATTTTCGGTTATACCCTGCTTCCAGGAACAGAGTTTTATCGACGCCGCGAAGAATTCAAGATTGAGGCAATCCCGGTGGCTGGTTATGGAAAAGCCAAGGGTGAGTATGTGGTGGGTTGTCACAGTTTCGATCGCAATGAAGGCGAGGAAGGGTATTTCCTGATCAGTGCACATATTCTGTTGGTGCACGGACACATCATGCCGCTCACCACCAGATTACTGGCCTTACGCTCAGAGGTGCCTGTATCACCCCTGTTCAGGGATATTCTGCGCGACATCATCGCGCTGCTCGCCTCCCAGCTAACGGATCTGGACCTGGAGAACCGTATGTCCATTTACGAAGGCCGCGACAAGATATATCTCACCGCCCTCGCTCGCAGCGAGGCGCTCTATCACACTATTGCCACTACGTTGGAACAGCGCCATCTCGCATTGGGTGTAGACCCACAACCAGCACTCCAGGCACTACAACTGGATCAGGCACTTTGCCCGCGTATCGGCCACGAATCCACACAGCGTACAACCTTTGCCTTTGATGCCCGGCAGGCCTTCACCGCACTCGCCGCCATGGAGATTCCGCCCGCAGTGGCTGAAGATAGATTCGAGACCAGCGTGGAAATACATCACCCGGGCGGTGTTGGGGATATTCTGCAGGTCGCCGATGGCGGCAGTTGGCTGCGCGGTGTTATTCAGGATGAAGGGAAGGGTTCGTCAGAGGTGCAATATGTCGCCGTTGGTTAGTCTCTTTTAATTCAGTCACGCCGTTTTTGACACAGTCCGCAGGCGCTGCAAGCCTTCGCTACTCGCTTCGAAATTGCCATGCTCAGTTAGCAGGGCAGTAACCAACTCCGCAGGAGTGACATCGAACGCCTGATTCAATGCCTGGCTGTGCGCGCCAGCAAGGTTGATCTCGCGAAGCTCTCCGGCAGCATCCAGCCCAACAAAGGTCAACACTTCCGACGCATCACGCTCCTCTATAGGAATGTCTTTGCCGTGCTCGCATGACCAGTCAATCGTCGACTCCGGCAGCGCCACATAAAAGGGTATATCACTGGCACGAGCCGCCAGTGCCTTGAGGTACGTTCCCACCTTATTGCACACATCCCCATTAGCCGCTGTGCGGTCACTACCGACGATGACACAGTCCACTTTACCCTGGCGCATTAGCTGGCCGCAGCTATTGTCTGTGACAATCGTGCAGGGAACGCCCGCTCGGTTCAGCTCCCACGCCGTTAGGCTACTGCCCTGATTCCGCGGCCGGGTCTCAGAAACCCAAACATGCACCGGAATACCACTGGCGTGGGCCTTGTATACCGGCGCCAAGGCTGTGCCCCACTGCACAGCGGCCAGCCAGCCAGCATTGCAGTGGGTCATGATATTCAGACCATTGCCTACTTCGAGTGAACGCAACAACTGTAAACCGTTCTCGCCAATTCTCTCGCAATTAGCGATATCCTGGGCGCGCAACGACAGTGCTTTTTCTTGTGCCGCCCGTGCGCGCTCTGCCGGCTCAAGGTGACTGACGGCAGAGGTGACCTGCTCCAGAGCCCAGCGCAGATTGACGGCAGTCGGCCGAGTCGCCAACAGTGCTGCACTAGCAGATTCAAGATGCTGATTGGAAGGATCGTCGGACAGTGCATGCGCGAGCCCGAAAGCGGCAGTGACCCCAATTAATGGAGCACCGCGTACCTGCATACTACTGATGGCGTGGCAGTAAGCCGACAGGGAGTCCAGATGGCACCAATGCACCGTATGGGGCAGCAGCGTCTGATCAATTACCTCCACTTTTTCACTAGCAGAATCCCAACGCAGACTGCACAACTCATCATTACCGAACAATATTTTTTCTCCCTGGTTATTAATCAAAGATTATACCTAACCCACAGACAAACGTATGTTTCAGCGTCAATATTCGCGCGATAACCCTAAAACCCTTGGAAGCCCTATCTCGCTAGTTGATTGGCAGAGCCCCCCGAATTCAGACCTCCCGGGAATTCGTTGCTACAATGGCCTCTGTCCTTCCTCTAGATCTCGAGGTTCTCCCTTGCCAGTTCAAGGCCAAAACGTACTTCCCACCGACGACTGGCAGAGCCAACTGCGGGATGTCATCAGTTCTCCAGGGAAGTTACTGGCAATGCTCGCTCTTAAGCCTGTCGAGGTAGGGCTGTCCACCGAAGCCTGTGAAGACTTTGCTCTTAAAGTTCCCCATTGCTTCGTGCAAAGAATGAAAATCGGGGACCCAAATGATCCATTACTTCGGCAAGTTCTCGCCACGCAACAGGAAATGATCGATACCCCTGGCTATACACGTGACCCCGTGGGGGAAAACGGCGCGACTATCCCCGTGCCAGGCATCATTCATAAATACCACGGCCGGGTTTTACTCATTGTGAGCGGCGGTTGCGCAGTGAACTGCCGTTACTGTTTTCGTCGCCACTTTCCCTACAACGAGAATCAGAACAGCCGCCAGCAGTGGCGTGAGGCGCTGCAATACATTCGCTCGGACACTAGCATTGATGAGGTCATTCTCAGCGGGGGAGATCCGTTGGTAGTCACCGACGATCAACTGCGGCTACTGATTGACGACATTGCCTCCATCTCGCATGTACAGCGACTGCGTATTCACAGTCGATTACCCATCGTCATACCACAGCGCATCACTGAGTCGCTGCTTCAGACGATCACGCATGCCAATTTAGACACCATTATGGTGATTCATTGCAACCATGTCGCAGAGATTGATGAGTCCGTTGCATCTGCACTTGCGGCATTGCGCGGCCGCGGTGTCACCGTTTTGAATCAGGCGGTACTGCTGGCGGGCATCAATGACGACATTGATACCCAGGTGGCACTGAGTAAGGGACTATTCGCTACCGGCACGCTCCCCTATTATCTGCACCTCCTCGATAAGGTTCAGGGAGCGGCCCACTTCGATGTCTCTGAGGAAAAGGCGCGGGAACTTATGACAGCAATGTCCGCCAGGTTGCCGGGGTTTTTAGTCCCCAGACTGGTCAGGGAAGTGGCTGGAGCTGACGCCAAGGTGGGTGTGCCGAACTACAACTGAAAGTACCCAGTGGTGGAGAATTCGGCACGCGCTGATTACGTTTGTAATAATGCTTGATAGAAACAGGGTGCCAGGTACTTGTACAAATAGTCGTTAGTAAACGAGCCGGCCATTATCAGTGTTCGGGCCGGGGAAATGCACTCGAAGAGGTACGGGAAATCCAGCCACTAGCTGCAAACTGCAAACTGCAAACTGCAAACTGAGAATCACTTTTGGCCTTATCACATTCAAATAAAACCCTCGAACCTCACGGGGATTGCTTTTCTGCAAAACGGGGGCTTGAATTATTTTGCGAATAGGCGATACATTTACTGACAGTTTTCACCGCATAGCAATTGATACGGGTTGTGATTTGGGCCGGCGGTATAATTTAGTTTGTAAATCTGTCTCTTAAAAAAATTCGCAACCCAGACATTGTTCGCCTGATCCACAGAGATCCCCTTGAACGCCCTGGGAGGCCGACCATTCTGGTCACACTCCCCAGTGTCGGAATCTTTGTTACTGGAGCCTATTATCGTTTCTTTTTCCTGCGGGGTGATTTTTAAGTTATCGAAAAAAATCAACTTGCGCCATTCCGGTTCAATAAAACCAATGCTGGGTGGTGGAGTGTTGAAATCACAATTATCTACCCAGGTCGAAACCCACAAATTATAAAAGCGATCAAAGCTGAGTGAATGTGTAGTGTTTCTGCCTTTGCTGCCCTTGGGAGCAGTAACCTGGATGGGATGCATACAAGGATTATATTCGTTGCGATACAATTTCATGCACTCGTTAGGGTTTCCAAGATAATGCTGGATGTCGAATCTAAACACTTGGCCTGTGCCATTGGTACTGAAAACCAAATCTCCGTTTTGAGGGTGGACCATGATCTGATGCGTGCGATGATAGAACCCCGCATGCAAGCCCATTGCCTCGTACTCCGCCCTATCTAAATCTATCGGAAACCGTGAGTAAGTGCCTGTAGTAATATCAAATCGGCCTATGTGGCCGCCCACAAACTCGGTTACCCAAATGGCGCCAGCGTCGGGTTGCCCTGGTTGCTGAACCGCTAATTGGTTGAGGAGGCTCTTACCTTTATAAGGTAGTAAAAACTTGCGGAAGCAATTGGTGTCATCCGACCCATTACAATATTGCACCGGAAACGGGTAGATCAGCTCTTTCTTGCTATCAAACGCCCAGCGATATTGATTATATATTTTACAATCACGCAATTTGTCAGGGTTGAACGATACCAGTGCATTGTTACCACTCTGGGTAAACCACACCAGGTTTCGAGCTTCATCCCAGGCCACGCCCATGACGGCGGCGTTACTATCTGGAACAGGATAAACGCAAAATTGTTGATTTCGGGGATCATAAGAGACTATCCGACTATGATTAATGACATCCCGAGTCGAGTAAGAATTTAACCAGGAGCCAATTTGGGGAAACCATACGCGGCCTTGATTGTCTTTTACGATGCGTTCTGAATGGGACAACGGAGTGCGCCAACCATGCCGCTCCAGAAACGGCCACTGTTTAGCTTCAGCCTCCATCGGAACGGTCAGCCGTTCGATCTTAATAACCGGGTCAGTGCTGACATGATGAAGGCTATCCCCGAACTCGGTTACCACCCAAAGATCACCATCCTCACCGATCACTGAAGCGATGGGCAAACCGGTTGAGGCCAGTTGAAAGATCTGGGTGTGGTAGTTTGGTGACAAGGATGCTGCGATTTTTGCGACATCCTCCCCTCGCCGCACCTGAGGGCTTGAACACGCTGCAAGTAGTGCCAGAATAAGTCCACAAGCAAGCAGCCTAGCCCGAGCCGCTGTTGGCGCACTGACGCGCACCTGTATATTGGTTGCAGTCATTCAGAGCAAGTCGACGTTATCCGAACCGGGCTAAACAGTAAGGAACTGCAGCGCAGCTGCCTACAAATAATCGGGAAATTATGCATACCACGCGACCTTTCACCTCAATTCTACTTCCGTTGCTGCCTATGAATCCACTATGGATACATTATAAATACAAGCCACAGCATAGAAACACCCGATGGGTATCTTCGCAAGTTATGCGCCCCAGTTGATACAGTCAGCCGATGACTATCGACCAATCACATCCACTTAAACCCATCAATAGCATCAGCTATGCCGTCTGGCCCTGCTTTTGTATACATCACAGATTCGATATTGAAGGTCTACTCACTGAGCGGTGTGTCACTGTCAGCCGAGAATCGATCCGGCTATAAAGCGCAACCTATGTGACCGGAATGCACCGTTGGTCGGTGTGGGAGGATTCGAACCTCCGACCCCTTCGTCCCGAACGAAGTGCGCTACCAGGCTGCGCTACACACCGAAATTGAAGGCGCAAAAAACTATACCAAAAAGTAATCTCGGGAACCAATACCGAAGGCGCTCTAGTAAACACCTGCCCAGCGAGCCAGGAACTGGCTAAAGAGACTGAGAACGGACACCACCACAATCAACATTATTACAAGCCGAAGGGGCTTGAAGGGTTTACGCTCAACCGAATTGATGCCGCGGGACACAAAATCGTCGACCTTTTCCTGATCTTGGGGATAGAGGCTATTGGAATGGCTGCGGTCTTGAGATTCATCAGTCATGGTGTTTCACGCGGTCGCTGCAAAGATTAAAGGGCTCATATACTGCTATCTTCCCCCTTCAGAACCGGAAAGTCATCCCAGCTGGAGAACTTTCCAGAATAGCTTTCAAAGCCTATAACTGAAAGAGTTCCTCCGGCATATCCATGAGATTTCCGGCGCCCGCAAGCATGGTAACTTTCAGCGATTCGGTCCGCGGCAACAGTCGCTCAAAATAGAATCGTGCCGTCAGGATTTTCGCCTCATAGAAAGATACATCTTCGCTGGAAGCGATTATCTTTTCCTGTGCTACCGCTGCCATACGCGCCCAAAAATAGGCAAGTGTGATGTAGCCACTGTACATGATGTAGTCGACCGACGCCGCGCCCGCTTCATCCGCGTCGCCCATGGCGGCCTCGCCAATTTTCATCGACACCTCAGCCCACTCGTCCTTAAGCGCGCGCAATGGCTCGACGAACTCAGCATGCTCGGTCCCACTGTGGGCGTCGCAAAAATCGCCGATAATGTCAGTGAAGTTGACTAACAACTTGCCGCCGCTGCCAAGCACCTTCCGCCCAATCAGGTCCAGCGCCTGAATGCCTGTCGTCCCTTCGTAAAGTGTAGAGATGCGGGCGTCGCGAACAATTTGCTCCATACCCCACTCTCGAATAAAGCCGTGGCCACCAAACACCTGCACTCCCAGGTTGGCGGCCTCGAAACCCGCCTCTGTGACAAACGCTTTGCCAATAGGCGTCAGCAGTGACATCAGGTCGTCAGCAGCCTTCGCCTGCTCCTCGGTTCCGGCGACCATGATATCGCCCTGCTGTGCGAGAAAATACAACAAGGCACGGCTGCCTTCAGCGAACGCCTTTTGTGTCAGCAGCATGCGCCGCACATCCGGGTGCACGATGATGGGGTCGGCAGGGCCATCAGGATTCTTCGGCCCAGTCAGGGAGCGCATTGCAAGGCGATCCCTGGCGTAGCTGAGAGCACCCTGGAATGACAATTCGGCGTGTGCGAGACCCTGAATAGCGGTACCGATCCGGGCCACATTCATGAAGGTGAACATCGCATTCAACCCACGATTGGGCTCGGCAATCAAAAAGCCTCTAGCACCGTCAAAGTTGAGTACGGCGGTAGCGTTGCCATGAATACCCATCTTTTCCTCGATGGATGCACAATGCACCGCGTTGCGCTCACCGAGGCTGCCGTCGTCGTTAACATTGACCTTTGGCACAATGAACAGGGAAATACCCTTGGTGCCTGCAGGCGCTTCGGGTAAGCGCGCCAGTACGATGTGCACGATGTTGTCCGTCAAGTCATGCTCGCCAGCGCTGATAAAAATTTTGGTCCCGGTGATGGCATAAGAACCATCCGACTGGGGTTCGGCCTTGGTGCGCAATAACCCCAGGTCAGAACCACACTGGGATTCTGTTAGGCACATCGTGCCCGTCCACTCGCCAGAGACGAGTTTGGTGAGGTATTTCTCCTTCTGACCGGCATCGCCATGGGTCTCAACCGTATTAACAGCGCCGTGGCTGAGCCCCGGGTACATATTCCAGGACCAGTTGGCTGTACCTGCCATCTCGGTCATCACAATGCCAAGCATGCTGGGCATACCCTGGCCCCCATGCTCCGCATCTGCAGCCAGCGCCGGCCAGCCATTATCGACATATTGTCGGTAGGCCGCTTTAAACCCTTCCGGCGTAGTCACGCCCTCCGCGGTCCAGTGACAACCCTCTTCATCACCATTGCGGTTCAATGGTGCGAGCACGTTCTCGGCGAAACGTGCGCCCTCTTCTAGAATGGCATTCATAAGGTCTTCAGTAGCCTCCTCAAACCTGGGAAGCGTCTGATACAACTTCCCGGATTCCAATACTTCGTTTATCACAAAACGAATATCGCGTACGGGCGCTTTATAGTCTGGCATGGTGTGGTTCCTCTAAATGATCGCATTCGGTGAACAGGCGTATGAGAGGTCCGCTGCTCAAGTGATGTGTTCAGCGCTCACATACTGCGGAATTGGCGCGGGAAGTCAAATGCCTTTTTACACAAAAACTGGGCAGTCGGTCCGGCTCTAAGTTATACCGGGCCTTGGCAGCTTCAGCGCTACTGCGGTCACCGGACCAATAAAACGTCAATATCGAGGAAATTGGCTGCCTCTGAGGCCTCCCACCGGGGCAGAAAAGGAACATCCCCAAGAAAAGGTGCCGCCAGCATTTGCCGCAAAGTGTCCAGGTTTTCTTCATGGCAATCCATACGCGGGCCCGGTTGATTGGCAACCCAGGCGGCTACCTGCAAGCCATCACGGCGGATCGCCTCCGCCGTCAGAAGCGCATGGTTGATACATCCCAGGCGCATACCGACCACCAAAATAACGCCTACCTTCAACTCTACGGCCAGGTCAGCAAGCGTTTCACGGGGGTTCAGCGGTACCCGCCACCCACCGGCCCCCTCAACCAGTACAAAGTCCGCCCCGCTCAACATCACACCTCGGCATAGCCCGGCAAGCCGCCTCGCCTGCAGGCTTTTGCCTTCGCGACTGGCAGCGATATGCGGCGCTATAGGCGCAGTCAATAGCACAGGATTCACCTGACCGTAGTCCATATCCATAGTCATCGCGGATTGCAGTTGCAGGGCATCCTCGTTATGGCCCTGATCATTGCTCCCGGCCGCCACCGGTTTTATAGCTGCCGTGCGCAAACCAGTCCGGGCCGCTGCATTCAACAGTGCGCAACTCACCGCCGTTTTCCCCACGCCGGTGTCGGTGCCTGCCACAAACCAGGATTTGTTCATGTTTTCTCCAATACGCCAAAAATGACATCGTAGGTAGCGGGCAGTAACCCGTTTGCGCGAACACACTCATAAGCTTGCAGCATCCCCTGAAGAGAGCGCCGACTAGTGAGCCCTGCGGGTCGACTGCGGTTCATGTTGTGAGCTCCGAGGGCTTTCAATTCATCGAGCAACTCCCTCACTCGCTCATATTCCATACGAAAGGCGCTGCGCTGTAAGGTCATGTCTATCGCCGGAACCCGCTCCGCCGCAGCCACCAGGTCGGCGGTCGGCAGAAACGTGTTCACGTGCTGATGGGAATCCACAGTTGCCCATGCATTGCGCAGCTCACACAGTGTATCCGGACCCAGAGAAGTGAACACGCACAAACCCCCAGGTCGCAACACACGCGACAATTCGGCAAAGAGATGCTCGGGACGATAACACCACTGCACCGCCAGACTACTAAACACCACATCCACAGATTCACTGGCCAGGGGCAACGCCTCGGCATCTGCAACCATCCAGTAACAGGCCTCATCGCAGCGCGATCGAGCGTATTCCACCATACCTGCGGCGAGATCCAGGCCCAGGTATTGCGCATGTGGAAAATGGTTTTTCAGTTGTGCACAGAAATGGCCTGTGCCACAGCCCAGGTCGAGGACTACTCCTGGGGCTTCCTGATATCTATCCAGAAATGTAAGTAATTGCTCACCAACCTGCTGCTGCAGCTGTGCCGCAGAGTCGTAGACCGTCGCTGCGCGACTAAACGACGCCGCCACATCCTTTTTTTGCAGCTGCGGAAGGGCGTGCTCCAACCGCTGCAAACTGCCCATCGACGGCAGAAACTGATGAATGTGGTGCTCCAACTCCGCCGGAGAATCTAAAGGAGCCAGATGACAGGTATCCGGGAGCGTAACCACCTGCCCTGAGAGCGTACCCGCCATGCATGCGGCAAGATTCAAACCCACCGCCGCGGGTACCAGCGCATCTTGTTCTGCCAATAAGTGCAGCTGAGGTTGCCTCAGCGTCAGCACAAGTCCGCGCTGATCGAGCGCCTCGAGCCAGCCCAAGCCCGCCAACAATGCATCCGCCGCAACATCGCCGGGGATTTGCAACTGTCGCAGCAACTGCCTCGGGCTACTAGCACCGCCGACCTGCAGCGAATGAAACCGCCTTAATGTGGCCGAGGGGTTGATGGCCATCCCTTCGCGAAACACTCTAAAAATATCGGCGCTCATGCCCGGCCAGGCTTTCGAGGCGACAAATTGCGGGTTGTTACAGATAGTCACAACGGCATCCACGCGCTCCGGTTCAAGGCGCGCGAGCTCCAGCGCCAGCTGCCCCCCCAGCGACCAGCCTACAAAAACCGCATGCGGTGGGCTGCATTGAAGTATCTCCGCCAGTACGTCATTCAGTTCTGGAACAGCGCATGACGTGGAATCGATCGCACAACCGGGAATATTGGGCAGCGTGACATTTGCCCACGGCCGCAACCGCGCCAACAGAGGCCGCCACACTTCGCGACTGCTGCCCCAGCCGTGCAAAAGTACGAGTTCCTGCTCCGCATCGCCCGTGGCTGGCAGGTAATCGCACTGGAGCGACACTTAGTCCTCCAACCAACAATCAGCTAACTGCTGCAACAATTGGTCTACCTGCTCTTCGCTGTGTGCAGCACTCAAGGTAATGCGCAGGCGAGAGGTGCCCGCGGGCACCGTGGGGGGCCGGATTGCACTAATTAGCAAACCCCTCTGCCGGAGCTGGGCACTTAAGCGAAGCGCTCGCTCGGGATCGCCCACCAGCAGAGGCTGAATAGCGCTGTCCGACGCCATAAGCGGCAAATCCAATTGCTGGGCGCCCCGGCGAAACCGCTGGATCAGATCAGCCAGAAATTGCCGCCTCCAGCCCTCTTCACGCACCAGCGACAGGGCCTCCAGACTCGCCGCAGCAAGCGCCGGCGGCAACGCGGTCGTATAAATATAATTCCGAGACTGCTGGATTAAACCCTCGATCAATAGCTCGCTACCCGCGACAAATGCGCCCGCTGTACCAAACGCCTTGCCCAGGGTTGCCATCAACACCGGCACCGCAGAGGCATCCAGCCCGGCCGCCTCCGTGCTGCCAACCCCGCAGGCACCAAGCACGCCAAAACCGTGGGCGTCATCCACCATCAACCATGCATCATGGCGGGCACACAGGCCTGACAGATCCGCCAACGGGGCAGTGTCTCCATCCATGCTGAACACACCGTCCACCACTACCAGACTGGGGCCCTTGGCTGACTGCAACTTAACCTCCAGTGCAGCAACATCGTTGTGCGCAAAGCGCTTGAAGTGCGCACCGCTGTACAATCCGCCGTCGAGCAGGGAGGCGTGGTTGAGCCGATCTTCAAACACATAATCGCCGCGCTGCAGCAGGCTGGTTAACACGCCGGTATTGGCCATGTAGCCGCTGGAAAACAATAGTGCTCGAGGCCTCCCGGTGAACTCAGCCAAAGCCTCTTCCAGTTCGTGATGAGGGGCACTGTGGCCGCAAACCAGATGTGACGCGCCGCTGCCAACACCGAATTCGACTGCAGCACTGCGAAACCGCTCTATAACGCGCGGGTGCGCTGCGAGACCCAGATAATCATTGCTGCAAAAATTGAGATATTCACGCCCCTGAATACGAACTTTCGCACCCTGAGCCGAATTCAGTGTTACGCGATGCCGGTACAGCCCCGCTGTTTGACGCTGCGCCAGACCAGTGCGCAAGCGCTCGGGAAAAACCGCCATGCGGGAGTGCTAGATATTCGCAGCGTTATAGAACTGTGGGTTGGGGGTTTGTGGGGGTGTTTTCACCTGCCGCCGCTCGGGCTCAATGCCCAATCGAGCGAACAGCGCCATATCAGAATTGGCTTGCGGGTTTGGTGTGGTGAGTAGTTTTTCTCCATAAAAAATGGAGTTAGCACCTGCAAAGTAGGCCAGGGCATGCATTTGTTCATTCATTTCTTCGCGCCCCGCCGACAATCTTACGTGCGATGCGGGCATCATTATACGTGCCGCAGCAATAGTGCGAATAAATTCAAAGGGATCGAGATCTTGCTCGCTTTCAAGTGGAGTGCCCTTTACCCTAACCAGCATATTGATAGGCACACTTTCCGGATGGTGCGAAAGATTGGCCAGCTGTTGCAGCAAGCCAGCGCGGTCGGTCTGTTTTTCACCCATACCCACAATGCCTCCACTACAAACTTTCATGCCTGCATCACGCACATAATCCAGGGTTTCCAGTCGATCCTGGTAGGTGCGGGTAGTGATAACGTCGCCGTAAAATTCGGGCGACGTATCCAGGTTGTGGTTGTAATAATCCAGACCGGCATCCGCCAGTTCCTCAGCCTGATCCTGTGTCAGCATGCCGAGCGTCATACAACTCTCCAGCCCCAGCTCCCGTACGCCTCTGACCATGGCCACCACCTGCGGCATATCCCGCTGTTTGGGCGAGCGCCAGGCTGCGCCCATACAAAACCGGGTCGCACCGGACTTTGCTGCTGCCCGCGCCTGCCCCAACACTTTTTCCAGTTCCATTAATTGTTCTACCTCCAGACCGGTGTCGTACCGGGTGCTCTGGGGGCAGTAGGCGCAGTCTTCCGGACAGGCGCCAGTTTTGATGGAAAGCAAAGTACTGACTTGAACCTCATTTGGGTCAAAATACTGTCGATGAACAGATTGCGCTTCAAAGAGCAGGTCGTTGAAGGGCATGGTAAACAGCGCTTCGACTTCCGCGCGTGACCAATCATGACGAATTGCTTTTGTTGTCGACTCGGGTTGCGACACAGTTGCTGCAGCGGGTGATGGCATAGCGAACTCGGGGAATAAACCGTTGAAAATAGAGTCCTTTATGATACCTCCGGTGCTGCCACTGTCAACCTGGCTGCCGCACCATGGTTAACAGGGCCGCCTCTAGTCTACTTGAGGGCCTGTTCCCAAATCACTGTGCTTTGTGTGGCCTGCGTAGCCACCGGCCCATACCATTATGTCGCGAATGTGAGTCTGAAATGCCCAGAAACCGACATTGCTGCGTCCGCTGCGCCCTTCCTTTGCCCATCACCGATGAATTACGCACAGCCAGGATCTGCGGTAGCTGCCTGAAAAGGCCTCCCCCGTATAACCGGGTGATCGCACCCTGGATTTACGGCGAGTATTTCGGCCACCTGATTCATCAGTGGAAATTTCAGCGCCAACGACGTATGACGGCACTTTTGTCTTCGTTGTGGCGACAAGAGATTAATCTGCCCAGGCCGGTAGATGTGCTGGTACCTGTGCCGCTTCACTGGCGGAGGCAGTGGCGCCGTGGCTTTAATCAATCCGAGCTGTTGGCCCGCCAATTGCTCGCCACCTGCCCCGAGCTGAAATCCTGCAAGCTTGAGCACCGGCTTGTGAAGCGCTCTCAATCGACCTCGCCACAATCCGGAATGAGTGCCCGCCAACGAGCCAGCAATCTCCGGGGTGCCTTTACAGTGCGCGAACCCTGTGACAACCTGCGCGTTGCCATAGTAGATGACGTGCTGACCACCGGAGCCACTGTCGCGGCAATGGCCGATGTACTGGCATTTGCAGGTGCCAGTTACATAGAAGTCTGGTGCCTGGCTCGCACACCCGCCCCCGGGCATTAAAACTGCATTTTCTGAGGTTTTTCTATGCGCACTATCGTTCTTTTATACTTGCTGGTTGCTGCCCCTCTCTGGGCAGGCGAGCCCATACGCATCGCCGTCGCGGCCAATTTCAAACCAACCCTGCAGAAAATAACCGAACCCTTTCTGGCTAACTCAGGAATTGTTGTGACCTATAGCAGTGCATCTACCGGCGCATTGACAACCCAGATCGTCAACGGTGCGCCTTACGACATCTTTTTTGCAGCTGACTCAGAGACAACGAAAACTATCCTGGCCGCACCAGGACACGAACAGGACCAAATATTTTGCTATGCCCGTGGCAGCCTTGTCCTCGCTGGCGGCAATGGCAAATTGTCAGCATTGGCAAACCCAAACCTTAGTTTAGCGATCGCCAATCCGGCCACAGCCCCCTATGGACGTGCCGCCCGTGAAGTCCTCGCCAGGCCTGAGTTTAGTGCGGGGGAGGGCCGCAAACTCGTGCGGGGAAATAGTGCCGCCCAGGCCTATCAATTTTGGGAAGGCGGCTCCGTTAAAATGGCATTGCTGCCACGTGCACTGGTACTGACAGGCGCTACGCCTATACCCTCCGACTGGCATGGTCCTCTGGATCAGCATGCCATTGTCCTTCGGCAGAACGCTTCAGTTGATGCCTACCTGCACTGGCTGCGAAGTGATGCCGTCCGCGCGCAGATAATTGCAGCCGGCTACGACCCTTGTCCCTGAACAGTGCTGAACTGGATGCAATTTACCTTACCCTAACGCTCGCATCTGTTACCACCATTTTGCTGTTGATTCTGGGGACGCCGCTGGCCTGGTGGTTATCCAGGCGCCGCGGCACCGTTCCGGCTGCGATTGAGGCCATAGTAGCGCTGCCGCTTATCCTGCCACCGACAGTGCTGGGCTTTTACCTGCTCTTGTTGTTTGCGCCACAGTCTGCGCTCGGTCATTTCTGGCAGCAGTTGACTGGGACACAACTGGCGTTCAGTTTCAGTGCTCTGGTTATCGGCTCGGTAATTTATTCGCTCCCCTTTGTCGTTCAACCCTTGCAGACTGCATTCCAACGCATACCTCAGGGCCTACTAGAAGCTGCCGCCACACTAGGCGCACGGCCACTAGACCAGTTTCGTTCGGTGGTGTTGCCACTTTCGCGTCGCAGTTTTTTAACCGCCGCCAGCCTGGGTTTTGCGCACACCGTAGGTGAGTTCGGTGTGGTGCTTATGATCGGTGGCAATATCCCCGGGGAAACCCAGGTACTCTCCATTGCTCTATTTGACTACGTTGAATCCCTGCGTTTCGACGAGGCGCATCGCCTGGCAGGGGCGCTGATAGTTTTTTCCCTTGCTCTATTATTTTTACTTTACCGGAGCAACGGTCAAACTGGCTGGCGGATGCGCGCGTGAGTGGCCTTGTCCTGAGCATCAATTACACTGCCGATCAGCACTTTTCTTTGAAACTTGATTGCGAACTTCCGGCACGCGGCATCACCGCTGTGTACGGCCCAAGTGGCAGTGGCAAAAGTACACTGCTGGATTGCATCGCCGGACTGCGGGCAGGCGAATCGGGCAGTGTGGTGAAACTGGGCAGTACCTTATGGCAGGGTCCAAATCACCTTGTCCCTGCCTGGAATCGCGAAGTCGGATACGTATTTCAGGATGCGCGTCTTTTCCCCCATCTCAACGTGTTGGGGAACCTGCGTTACGCTCTGACGCGCTCCCAACAACGCGACACCATTTCCCTGGATCAAGTCATTACCAGCTTGGAACTGAATGAGCTATTACAACACACTACTGACACGCTCTCTGCCGGACAGAAACAGCGTGTAGCAATCGCCAGGGCGCTTCTTTCCTCTCCAGCACTCTTATTGCTGGACGAGCCACTGGCTAATCTGGACCATGCCGCTAGCCAGCAATGCCTGCGCGGTCTGCAACAACTCTCTAAGGAGCTACAACTGCCGATGCTCTACGTAAGCCACGATATTGAAGAGGTGGCCCAACTCGCTGATTACCTGCTGCTGCTAGAACAGGGTCGACTGGTGGAGCAGGGCTCGCTGCTGGAACTATGCAGTCGACTGGACACCCGTTTATCGCGCGAAGAACGCGCTGCTGCCATTATCACCGCGAGTGTAAAACAGCATGATATTGACTTTGACCTAACGGAGCTTGACGTTGAGGGCCATTCCCTGTTCGTCAATCGGTTGTCCCACTCACTCGGACAACAGCGACGCATGCGCATACCGGCGCGTGATATCAGTATCTGTCGTTCCCGACCCAGCGACACCAGCATTCTAAACATTTTACCTGTCACCATTGACGAGATGGAACATTCCGACGGCGCACGCATACTATTACGCCTGTGCCTGGGTTCTCAGTACTTACTGGCACGCATTACCCGTAAGTCAGCGATGGAACTTGAGCTGCAAGTTGGTGACAAAGTCTTTGCGCAAATCAAAAGCGTGGCACTGTTAATAGAGGCATCGGACGCAGCATGACTACACATCCCTACGACCGCCTCAATCCCGACATGATTATCGACGCGGTGGAATCAGTGGGCTACCTGAGCGACGCGCGTTTACTGGCGCTGAATAGTTATGAGAATCGGGTATACCAAGTTGGCATTGAGGATAGCCTGCCACTGATAGCCAAGTTCTACCGACCGGGCCGCTGGAGCGAAGCACAAATACTGGAGGAACACAGCTTCAGCCTGGAATTACAAGAGGCTGAAATATCGATTGTGGCGCCGATAGTGAACGATCAGGGAACCACTTTGCACACCTATGAGGGTTTCCAATTTGCATTGTTCGTCCGCCGCGGAGGTTACCCGCCAGAGCTAGACAATCTCGACAACCTACTGGTGTTAGGAAGAACCCTCGGACGCATCCATGCTGTGGGACGTGCCGGACAGTTCAAAGAGAGAACGTCTATCTCAATGAAGGCAATGCTCACAGATAGTATGGAATACTTACTCGATGGGTTCATCCCACGCGAACTAATCCCGGCTTATGAATCGCTGACAAAAGATTTGGAACAACGAGTGGCGGCTATCTATGGCGAAGTCACCCCCGAGGACTTAATTCGTCTTCACGGTGATTGTCATGTGGGTAATATTCTGTGGCGTGATGACACGGCACACTTCGTAGATTTTGATGACTGCTGCTCGGCGCCGGCGATACAAGACTTGTGGATGTTCCTCAATGGGGAGCGTCATGATCGCCAGTTACAGTTGTCAGAACTGATAGAGGGCTACTCTGAATTTTGCGACTTCGACCCGCGCCAGATTCGCTGGATTGAATCTTTGCGCACGATGCGGCTTATCAACTATGCGGCGTGGCTGGCTCGGCGGTGGGAGGATCCTGCTTTTCCACGCAGTTTTACCTGGTTCAACACGGAGCGGTATTGGGCGGATCATGTTCTTGAGTTGCGCGAACAAATGTCCGCGCTGCAGGAAGAGCCGCTTCAATTACTTTAGCTTGGTAATAGCAGGTTTCTGGATGGCGTCCCATAGGGCCTCCGCGCCAAACAATCAGCGGCCACGCGACGCCGGGTAAATCACCCCCCACAACCAACGCCAGAAACTGTTCCCGGCAAGCACCTCCCGATCGACGCCATCAAAAAATTTCTCTAGCCCAACCGGGTCCGAGTAATAGTCCATACGCGTCTTAAACCCCCGCTCAGGATCCAGCTCCGAAATAATCTTCGCCGGACTACCGGCCACAACAACATTTTCAGGAACGTCCCGCGTCACCACAGCACGCGCCGCGACCACACTGTTATCGCCAATGGTCACACCTTTGAGTACCGTAGAATGATCACCCAGCCAAACGTTGTTTCCAATGCGCACCGGTGTAGGCGTTTCTTCGCGCGCCATGCGATCATAAATCGTGTGCCAATCCGAATCAGTGATATACGCCCCGTTGGCCAGCATCACTCCATCACCGATTACGATTTCATCGCTGGCGCTGATGCGGGAGCCGGGGCTCATCAGGCAGGCATCGCCAATCACGACCTGACCTTGACCCACATCCCGCCCCCATACACCGACTTCCACCCTGTTCCCGGGCTCACCGATAGCCGTAAAACTACTCCCTATTCGGATGTTGTTACCCGAAAATTGCACGTACCAGGGTTTCATAATCGTATGGTGAGGCCCCAGGTATGTGCACTCCGGTCGCAGGAAATAATCCGCATACCAGCGCCTGAATTTCAAGTAGCTCTTCTTCAACCAGTAAGGTCGTAAATCGTCGCGCATCTGTCGTCTCTATCCTGGTAGATATCCCTTGTGTTGGGCGTTATGATCGCAGCGACCGTGACTAACATCAAATCATCTGCGCACAAGATACGCGATCAGGAGGCGTTTCACCCGCTTGCAAGCCAATTCACCTCCTGTCAGCAGTTCCCAGCAACACCTGCACCCCAGGTTGGCCGCAGTGGTTCACCGACACCTACAAACGATACACCAGGCATTGGTATCAGAGCACAGCTTAGCGGCATACAGTAAGCTGACCGACGCACTAGCTGAAAACCCACGCTCACTGGTGCTCGACTCTTTCTGCGGCACGGGCCATAGCACAGCCGCTTTCGCGGAGCGTCATCCCGGACATCTGGTCGTGGGGATTGACAAATCCGCCCACCGACTGGCAAAACACCCCGGCGGCAGCAACGACAACTACATACTGCTGCAGGCAAACTGCGAAGATATCTGGTTTCTACTGGCACGCGATGGGCTACGGCCAGACTACCATTACCTGCTCTATCCCAATCCGTGGCCCAAAGCGAGCCACCTGCAGCGACGCATACACGGCCACGCCAGCTTCCCGCTGGTCTTGAAGCTTGGCGGACAAATCGAGCTGCGCTCCAATTGGCAGATTTACGTGGAAGAGTTCGGCGTGGCGTTGCATTTGGCAGGCCATCGCGGGCGGGTAAGCCAAGTGGTAGAGTCCCAACCGGAGCTGAGTCTGTTTGAGCGGAAGTACAAATGCAGCGGTCATACGCTATGGTCATATACCGCCCGTATCATACCGTGACGTAATTCGCCCAATACGCTAAAGTGCTGGCTGAAAAAGGAGGTATACCCATGTCCTCGAATAAACCCGACCCCGTATGGGAACGGATTCGCAAGGAGGCCGCCGAGCATGCCGGCGAAGAGCCAATCCTGGCGAGCTTTCTACACTCCACTATTTTGAACCACACACAGCTGGAAATGGCGCTGAGCTTTCACCTCGCCAGTCAACTGGACAGCTCCACGGCATCCTCGCTTTTATTGCGGGAAGTGATGCTGGAAGCGTTGGAAAATGACGGCACCATTCGAGAAGCAGTGCGCGCAGATTTGCAAGCGGTTGAAGATAGAGATTCTGCCTGCAACGAGCTCTATATACCCTTCCTCTACTTCAAGGGTTTCCACGCTATCCAAACTCATCGCGTAGCCCACTGGTTGTGGAACAAAGGGCGCCAGCCACTAGCACTCTTTTTTCAAAATCGAATGTCGGCGCAGTTTAGTGTTGATATCCACCCCGCGGCCCGCATAGGGCATGGCATTTTACTGGACCACGCTACTGGTGTTGTTATCGGGGAAACTGCCGTGGTCGGCAATAACGTTTCCATCTTGCAGTCGGTCACACTCGGCGGTACCGGCAAGGACGAGGGTGATCGTCATCCAAAGGTTGGAAACGGTGTCCTCATAAGCGCGGGGGCCAAAATTCTTGGCAACATTTGCGTTGGGGAAGGGGCGAAAGTCGGCGCCGGCAGTGTGGTGCTGGACGATGTTCCGCCACACACGACTGTGGCAGGAGTACCCGCAAAAATCATCGGGCATCCTGCCTCTGATCAACCCGCACTGGAAATGGATCATGATTTTTGCTGTGATGAAGAAGCGGCAAAACAGGAAGTGCTTTAGCGGGCACGACTGCTCTCCGTAAATGAACTTCTACGCCATGGCGTCAGCGCTCGAATAGCTACCGCAAGTGCGCTGTTTAGTCGCCCTGATGATACTGCGGCGATAATTCCTGCACCGCATCCACAAAGGCCGTCACATGATCAGGGTTCACACCCGGCGTGATGCCATGCCCGAGATTGAAGACATGCCCGCTCCCATGCCCGTATGACGCCAGTATAGTGCCCACCTCACTGCGAATCCGTTCAGGCGAGGCAAACAACATGCTTGGATCCATATTTCCCTGGAGCGCAACGCGGTCACCAATTTTCTGCCGCGCCCCACCAATATCCGTCGTCCAGTCAATTCCGACTGCCTGCGCACCACAACTGGCAATGGTATTCAGCCACTGGCCACCGCCTTTGGTAAACACTATCACCGGCACCTCGCGGCCATCCGCCTCTCTCGGCAGGCGGGAAATAATTCGCCGCATGTAATCAAGAGAAAACTCCTGATAGCCGGCGGCACTGAGGCTTCCGCCCCAGGTGTCAAAAATCTGCAGCGCCTGGGCGCCCGCGTGCACCTGGGCAGTTAAGTAGTCTGCCACTGCATCTGCCAATACAGTCAATAGCTGGTGCATCAGCTGAGGTTGGTCGTACGCCATGGTTTTAATGTGGGCGAAATCTTTGGATGATCCCCCCTCAACCATATAGGTCGCCAGAGTCCAGGGGCTCCCTGAAAAACCAATGAGGGGTACTGAACCATTCAGTTCCCGACGAATGGTGCTCACTGCGCGCATTACATACGCCAGGTCATCATCTGCTTTGATCGTGTTTAATGCTGCAAGGTCAGCTTCACTGCGCACCGTTTTTCGAAACCGTGGACCCTCGCCTTCCTCAAAGTACAGCCCCAGGCCAAGCGCATCTGGAACAGTCAAAATATCGGAAAATAGAATTGCCGCATCCATTGGATAGCGGCGCAGCGGCTGCAGGGTAACCTCGCAGGCCAACTCTTCATTTTTACAGAGATCCAGAAATGACCCCGCTTGCTCCCGCGTGGCACGGTACTCGGGCAGGTAACGCCCCGCCTGGCGCATCATCCAAACAGGCGTGCGATCAACACTTTGGCGCATGAGCGCGCGCAGAAAGCGGTCGTTTTTGAGTTCACTCATCGAAGAATCGGGCGCTCCCTGTCATTGAATTGGGCCAACCACGCCCACAGCGGTTACCTCTGGGTAACTCCAGCGATACACGGGGCGTATTCTACCCAGATGGTCGCGCACGAACAAACCTCAGCCTACGATGAGCCCATTGTCCCATCGATCAGGTTATGTAATTCACGCTCAGTCACATCGTCGACAATGCACCCTTGGCCAATGTCTTTCAGCAGTACCACGCGCAATTGTCCGTCAATAACCTTCTTATCCCGCGACATCAGCGACACAAAAGCCTCGGCGTCCATATCCTGAGGCGGTTGCACTGGCAAATGCATACCCAGCAGTAACTCGCGAAAATCCTGTACATCCGATGCGGTAACCCAGCCACGGCTAGAAGACAGCTCAAGTGCCAGTAACATGCCAGTGGCAACGGCTTCACCGTGCAACCACTTTCCGTAGCCCTGGCCGGTTTCGATAGCGTGGCCAAATGTATGCCCCAGGTTGAGAATTGCCCTGATACCACTTTCCCGTTCATCCGCAGCGACAATCTGGCCTTTGATTGAACAACTGCGCTCAATGGCCTCCGCCAGTGCCGCTTCTTCGCCCGCCAGTAATCGCGGCATATGCTCCTGTAACCAACGGTAAAACGACGCGTCACTGATAAGACCGTACTTCACCACCTCCGCCAGACCTGCACTCAATTCTCGCGGCGGCAGGGTTTGCAGCGTGTCTATATCAATAAGCACGGCCTGGGGCTGGTGAAAGGCGCCTATCATATTTTTGCCCAGTGGATGATTGACGGCGGTTTTGCCACCCACGGAAGAATCCACCTGAGCCAGCAAGGTGGTGGGTACCTGAACAAAATTGACACCCCGTTGATAGCACGCAGCGGCAAATCCTGTGATATCTCCCACTACGCCGCCTCCGACCGCGACAAAAGTTGTAGAACGGTTGTGTTTGTCGGCCATCACCCGGTCGAAAATTTCTGCCAGCGTATCCAGCGTTTTGTACTGCTCTCCATCGGGCAGTACCACTTCCGTAATCAACTGTCGTGCGCCCAGAGCAGCCCGAACTCGATCCACATAAAGTGGCGCCACGGTTTCGTTGCTGATGATTACAACCTGCGAACCGGCTACATGCTGGGCCAGCAAGGTGGTATCGGCCAATAGTTCCCGGCCAATATAAACGGGGTAGCTGCGCTCGCCCAATTCGACATGCAGCGTATGCATTAACAACGGCACGATGGTTCCTCAGATTGTTGGTTTGCAGTTAGGCGCTTATGATAACGCCAAGCGGGGGAAGCTGTCTTTACTACTGTACCAGTTCTAGTCTGCAGTAAGCTGCTTTACCAGACGCTGAGCGACAGTCCGCGGACTGCAGGCATCGGTCTCGATAATGTAATCTGCAATTTCTCGATAAAATGGGTCACGTTCTGCCATTAGTGCTCTCAGAACTTTTTCCGGATCACCTTTTTGCAGAAGTGGGCGTTTCCGGTCGCGACGAGTTCGCCGCACTTGCTCATCGACTGTCGCATAGAGGTAAATGACATAACCCCGCCCCGCCAGCGCTCCGCGGTTCTGCGGACGCAGGACCACGCCGCCGCCCGTTGCCAGCACCACATCGTCCCATTCAGTCATTTCCGCAACAACCTGTTGCTCGCGGTCGCGAAACCCATCCTCGCCCTCAACATCGAAGATCCAGGGAATGTCAGCGCCTGTTCGTGCTTCTATTTCGGAATCGGTATCAGCAAACCGCAGCTTCAATTGTTCGGCGAGGTATTTTCCAATCGTAGTTTTGCCGGCCCCCATGGGGCCAACCAGAAATACTCTGCGGGGAGAGGGCATGTAGCTTTATACAACCCTAGTCGAGCAGCGTATCAGCCAAGATACGAGGAGTAATAAAAATGAGTGTCTCGGTCTTTTTGTGGGAGGTCGATTCACTCCTGAAGAAAGCGCCGATATAAGGGATATCGCCAAAGAATGGCACTTTGTTCACCGACTCGATATCCTCAGTCTTGAACACACCGCCCAATACAACAGTCTCTCCATTCCCCACCAGAACCTGCGTATCCAACTGGGTAGTGTCAATAGAGGGGATGAAACCACCGTCACCGGTGGGCACCAATTCACCAACGGAGTCCTGATTGACCTGAAGATCCAGCATAATGCGGTCATCCGGGGTGATATTGGGTGTTACAAACAGCGCCAGTACCGCATCCTTAAAGGAAACAGTCGTTTCTCCGCTTGCCGATGACTCCTGATAGGGAATCTCGACACCGGATTTGATGGAGGCCTGCTGCTTGTCGCCTGTTATTACCTTGGGTTGCGATACGACTTCTCCCTCACCTTCTTGCTCCAGCGCAGACAGTTCAGCTGTCAGGAACAAGTCACTGCTCGCAAATCCAATCGCAAATCCGCTGTTGGCGGCCACACCGAGATCAACGAGAAGCGCTCCGGGGTAATCAACCGTAGGCTGGGCACCACCGATCACATCATTATTCAAGTTCACCACGTTGTCCGTATCGCCTGACACCGACAATACGTTGTCATTATTCACGTCCAGAAAACCACCACCCCACTCAATACCGAGGTTTTTGGCAGCGTCCGACTGCGCAATCACAATCCGGGCCTCTATCATTACCTGCCGAACGGGAATATCCACCAGTTCCAGGAGGTTTCGAATATCGGCCAGTTTCGCCGCAGTATCTGTAATAATCAGAGAGTTGGTACGGTTATCGACCACTACAGAACCGCGCGAAGAGATCAGGCTGCCACCATCCTCCGATCCCGCCTGAAACAACTGCACGACATCACTGGCATTTGCGTAGCGAATCCGCACAAACTCCGACTGCAGTGGTGCCAGCTCGGCAATCTGCTTATTGGCCTCAATTTGCTGACGCTCTCGCTCTGCAATTTCAGTTGCTGGCGCGACCATAAGCACGTTGCCAACCTGTCGTTTGTCCAGGCCCTTGGTTTTCAGCACAAGCTCAAGTGCCTGATCCCAGGGCACGTTCTGCAATCGCAGTGTAATACGTCCCGCTACCGTATCGCTGGCCACCAGGTTTAATTCGGTAAAGTCGGCTATGAGCTGCAGTACCGCCCGCACCTCAATATCCTGAAAGTTCAAGGATATTCTGTCGCCAACATAGCTGAATTCGTTCTTGCGCCGCTCCAGCTCTTTAATGGACAGCGGCTTGACGCTAAGAACGTATTGATTATTTGTCTGGTACGCAAGGTAATCATAGTTCCCGGAGTTTTTCAGGACGATCGATGCACCGCGTTCGGATGTATTCACATCTATACTGTTAACGGGTGTTGCAAAGTCAGTTACATCGTAGCGCCGCATCAGGCGCTCGGCGACGGTTGTGTCAAGGAATTCAATTTTAACATCACCGCCTTCACTGAAGACGTTGACGTCCACGGAGGGATCACTCAGTTCCAGTATTAACTTGCCCTCTCCATCCCCGGCCCGCTGAAATTGCAGGTCGAGTATTTCTGATACTATTTTCGAAACAGCGACCACGCCAGTATCTACCAGATACGGATCGACCGTCGGCTTGACATAATCAGTCCCCTCCTGACCAACAACCAGGTACATGTTGTTGCCTTCAATACGCGTCTCATAGGGAACCAGCTTTACCAGGTCAAGCACTAGGCGAGTGCGATCTCCAGATTCCAACACGACTGCTTTGGTGGCGTTCCCATAGGGCAAGGAAAATCGTTTCTGTTCCAGGCTACTTGTCGCGCCCGGGAAGTCGACTGCAATACGCGCCGGCTTTTCGATTGAATAAGACTTGATATCCGGCGGTGTTTCATTGAATTCCACTCGAACCTCAAACTTACTCCCTGGCCTGGAACTAAATTCAATATCCTGCACCGTCGGCGCCGCCAGAGCCAAACTGGCCCCAAGGCTGAATGCAAGCGTTAGCAACGTGCTAAGCAACCTAACCCCTAAGCTCTTTATTTGTATACCCACGGCCTTTGTCCCCAGCTTTTGTTTTTTACATGACATGGCTCTAACCCATGATCTCGGCTTATAAACCGCTTAATTTGATTGTGCGCGGCCGTTCAACCCAACCTTCCGCAGTGCCATCGCTTACAATTTCAATCACCGCTAGATACGTGTCTGTCATATCCACAATTTTACCGTGATGACGCCCCAAATAATTCCCCATCTTGACTCGGTGAACGCCACCGTCGGGGTCTTTGATCAATGTCCAGTTTGTTTCGTCCCGCTCTAGCGTGCCCACCATTCGCAGAGAGTCGAAGGTATACTGCTCCAGGAACTCCTTCCCTCGGTTGTCATCTGGCTTGATCGCCGCAATCGCCTGTAGTTGTGCAATTTCCCGTACCTCTATGGGCCGATCAAAAGGACTGCGAAAGCTCGTGGCGCTATAACCAAATGCTTCGTACGCCTTGAACGTAGGAATCGGAGCAATAATGCCTCCAGGACGCGAGCGCTTCTCAGCCATAAACGTATCCAGGTCGGAGAGGTTCTGGCCAGAACACCCCGCGAGACCAGCTCCCAGCAGAAACAGCATAATTAGAGTCTGAGGAAGGACATTCATCGCTAAGAGTCCTCGTCCTTGTAGCGATAGGTTTTCGCTATAATTTTCATATTCAGATTATTCGCGTCCCCTTTTAGGCTAGAAATTTGGAAATCGTGGAGAGTGACGATACGAGGCAGACCGGCCATGCCACTAATAAACGCACCCAGGTCATGATACGAACCCGAGGCTGCGATGGCTATCGGCAGCTCTACATAAAACTCTCTCGCTTGCTCTTTTTGCAGATCAATAGACGCGATCTCCAAACCATTCAGAAGGCCCTTGTTCGTAATATCTTCAAGAAGTCCAGGGACTTCGGTATCACTAGGTAACTGGCTAACGAGCGCGCCAAAAGATTCTTCCATTTCCACCATTTGCTGACGGTATGCTTCGAGATTAGCCGCCTGGAACGCTTTTTTCTCAAAATCTTTCTTTAGTGCAACTTCCTTTGTTTCAACGGTCGCCAATTCCAGTTGCAAATCCTCAATATGGTAGTAGTAACCCCCTACCAAAACCGCGACCAACAGCACCGCCCAAGTCAAAGCCTTGATTGGAGTAGGCCAAGATCCAATATTGTCGAAGTCTAAACCACCGAAATCGAACTCGCGCATCGAGCGCATTGCATCTTCAAGTGCCATGATTCATCCTTCTCCCCACTCTTCTTCGATTGTCGGGGCTTTCACGTTCACAGTCAGATCGAAGTTATTAGCTTGATCGCCAAACTTTGGGGCAGCCTTTACCACGTCGAGGTTCGGACTTGCCAGCCAGTCCGATGCCTCCAGACGCCTCATCAAGCTCGACACGCGATTGTTTGACTCGGCAATACCACTAATAGATATTTTCTTTCCTTTGGTTGTCAATTTAGTATAAAAAACGCCGTCGGGTACCGTTCTCACCAATTGGTCAAGCACGCGGACAATAATCGGTCTGTTGCCCTGCAATTCTTGAATCACTTTCATACGATCCAACAGTTGATTGCGTCGCTTCTGCAGTTCGAGAATCTCAGCCACCTGCTTGTCCAATTCCTTAATATTTCCTTCCAGGTATTGATTGCGCGCGTTCTGGTTGTCGATCTGGTTGCTGACGACACGATCAACCATCAATATCAAACCCGCAGCGAGCGCCAACACTAGCGCAGACGTGGCCAGAAATGCTTTTTTTGACTCCTTACGCCGGTCTTCACGCCAGGGCAGTAGGTTAATCTGCGCCATCAGTCAAAGCTCCGCAATGCGAGACCACAAGCAATCATCATGGCCGGTGCATCACTACTTAGGGCAACTGCATTCACCTTTGGTGAAATAGACATCTGCCCAAAAGGGTTCGCCACGGAAGTGGGCGTTGCCAGCTTCTCTTGCACCAGCTCTTCCAGATGCTCCATCGAAGAAACACCGCCGGCGAGAATGATATGGTCAACATCGTTGTACTGACTGGAGGAAAAAAAGAACTGTAATGAACGCGCAACCTGCTGCACCACGGCATCTTTGAAGGGTTCCAGCACTTCCGGCTCATAGTCGTCCGGCAATCCACCCTGTTTCTTGGCCAGGCCAGCCTCCTCAAGAGGTAGGCCATAGCGGCGCATGATTTCGTCTGTTAGCTGCTTGCCGCCAAACAATTGTTCTCGGGTATAGATAGTCTGGCCGTTATGAAGCACGCTCAAGGTCGTCATGGTGGCGCCGATGTCTATGACGGCTACAGTACTACTATCGTCATCCAGGGCCAGTTGACTCTGCAAGACGGAGAAGGCCCGCTCCATGGCATAGGCCTCAACATCCATAATCTTGGGGATCAGCTCCGAGCCCTCGATGGCTTCTACGCGAGTTTCAATCGTCTCCCGCCTGCAGGCTGCCAGTAAGACTTCCACCTGGCTGTCCCCCTCCGGAGAAGGGCCCTGGACTTCGAAATCGATCGCGACTTCCTCCAGGGGGTAAGGAATATACTGATCGGCTTCAAGCGTGAGCTGCATTTCCATATCGTCCTCGCTCAGGCCCTCAGGCATATCGATCATCTTGGTGATGACGGACGACCCGGCCACGGCGGCTGCGACATGTTTCAGCTTGGTCCTCGATTGCGCGACCACGGTGCGAATGGCGTTGGTAACACCATCCACGTCGTTCACGCTCTTTTCGATGACCGCATCTTGTGGCAACGAACTGACCGCGTAACTCTCCACGCGATAGCGGCCCCCTGAATAGCTCAACTCCAGCAACTTTACCGTCGTTGAACTAATATCCAGCCCCAAAACCTGCGTCGCTTTTCTTTTCCCTAATAGTCCGAGCAACATTTTTCCCTATGCGTATCACTAACTTACGATATATTTATACACCAATACATTAATTGTAGTTGTACCACAGTCGAAAATATATCCAAACACAAAAAAGGCTTATAATTACCAATACAAACGCCTTACCTCCGTTTCACTTTTCTATAAGCAACTGTTTTACAAAGGGATAAATGAGCTTCCTCCGACCTGTTCTACGACTCTTCCTTTTCGGGCTTTTGGGTGCCCTGTGGCTGTTCGCCGGCACCTACCTTTATCTGAGCCCAAACTTGCCCGACGTTGAAACGCTGAGAGACGTTAAGCTACAGACCCCTATGAGCATTTATACACAAGACGGGGAATTGATCGGCCAGTTTGGCGAACAGAAACGCAGTCCTCTGCCGTTTGACGCAATTCCGCAGCAGTTCATCAACGCGTTACTGGCGGCTGAAGACGACAGCTATTTTCGCCACCGCGGCATTGATTTCATGGGCCTCATGCGAGCCGTATCGGAGCTGATACTCACTGGAGAAAAGGGTTCCGGAGGCAGTACGCTCACCATGCAGGTAGCACGCAACTATTTCCTCAACAGTGACCGGACCTTTATACGCAAGTTCAATGAGATTTTGCTGGCCATTGAAATCGAGCGAAACCTGAGCAAACAGGAGATTTTTGAGCTGTATTTCAATCGCGTGTTCCTGGGGCATCGGGCATACGGGTTCGAGGCTGCCTCTCAGGTGTACTACGGCTCCGGCATCGGTGAGCTAAGTCTGGCCCAGCATGCGATGCTTGCCGGTATCCCAAAGGCACCGTCCCGCAACAACCCCCTCAGCGGCGCCAAAGCTAGCGTAGAACGCCGCAACTGGATACTCGGGCGCATGCAAACGCTGGGTTATATCTCCAACTTGCAGTACCTCGAAGCGCGAGAGCAGCCTGTAAGCGCGAGTCACCACGGGGCGCAGCTGAGTTTCACCGCTCCCTACGCCGCGGAAATGGCGCGACAGGAAATGCTGCAGCGTTATGGTGCGACCACCTACACCAATGGCTACCGTGTTTATACGACGATCGACAGCAAGTTACAGCACATCGCGGATAAATCTGTCACCGACGGACTTATTAGCTACGACAAGCGACACGGTTACCGCGGCCCTGAACAACAGTTTCCACCCCAGACCACCAATGAGAACACTATCAAATCATGGCGCTCTGCACTGCAAAAGGCCACATCCATTGCGGGACTGCTTCCCGCCATTGTCACATCGGTCGAAGAGGAAAAAGTCACCTTGCTATTGGTCGACGGCGGCACAGCAGAGCTACTTTGGGAAAATGGCATTCGCCAGGCCAGACCCTATCTCAGTGAAAATGCCACGGGCGCCGGCCCAAAATCAGTAGCCCAGGTGCTGGCAATTGGCGACCTGATTCGGGTCACGCAGGAGGAGGGCGAATGGCAACTGGCCCAAGTGCCAGCGGCGCAAGCCGCTCTGGTATCGCTGGACCCTGAAAACGGTGCGATCATCAGCCTTGTCGGTGGTCTGGTGTTTGAGCGCAGCAAATTCAATCGTGCCACTCAAGCGCAACGCCAGCCCGGCTCCAACTTCAAACCGTTTCTGTACAGTGCGGCCCTGGCTTCGGGGTTTACCGCCGCCAGCATTATCAACGATGCGCCGGTGGTAATGGAGGGCGGCTCCCCGAACGATATATGGCGACCGAAAAACGATGAAGGCAAATTCTATGGGCCAACGCGATTACGCTGGGCGTTAACAAAGTCTCGTAACCTGGTATCAATTCGCTTACTACAACAACTAGGCGTCAAAAAGCTAATTAGCTATGCCAACGAACTTGGCTTTAATACCACCGAATTCGTACCTGAACTGTCGCTGGCACTTGGAACACAATCTCTAAGCCCGCTGGATCTGGCCACCGGCTACGCCGTGCTGGCCAACGGCGGATACCGGGTGGAGCCATTTCTCATTCAACGGATCGAAAGCTTCGAGGAAGAGACCCTATATGTAGCCAAACCACTGACCGTATGCCGGGATTGTGAGGTGATTCCGGCAGTGCCCGCAGCCGAGGAAGAACTCAGCATGGAGCAGATTATGGCAGGTGAAATGCTTGAACAAGAGCGCTTTCCGCCGGCACCTCGGGTTATGGAGGAGGGCGTGAATTTTATTATCGACAGTATATTAAAGGATGTAATCACCCGCGGAACCGGACGCCGGGCCCTGGTGTTGGAACGCAGTGATATAGGAGGGAAAACCGGCACCACCAATGGCCCTATGGACGTTTGGTTCTCAGGCTATAACCAAAAGGTAGTCACCACCACCTGGGTCGGCTTCGACAATTACACGCCTTTGGGTCGAAGAGAGTTTGGAGGTACTGCCGCGCTGCCTATCTGGATCGAGTATATGCGCGCTGCACTAAAGGATACGCCTCAGCTCGAGCGACAGATGCCCGCCGGTATCGTCAGAGTGAAGATTGATCCGAGTACCGGGCAACTCGCACGCACTGGACAACGGGATGCCATTTTCGAGTACTTTAGAAAAGACAATGTCCCTCGGCGCAGTGCCCGGGATGATGGGCGCCATAACGACAACAGGGATGCGAACGACCAGATTTACGATATTTTTTAGTTCTTAGAGAGTGGGGTGATAATTCGCCGGATAGGGCAGGCGTGCGACGCCGCTATCCACTGCAGCCCTTGCCACCGCGGGGGCAATATGATTGAGCAATCGCGGATCCAGGGGGTTAGGGATAATATAATCGCGGCCAAATTCCAGAGCGTCCTGCTCGCAAGCTGCCAACATATCTGCGGAAAGGGGCTCTCGAGCCAGCGCACTTAACGCTAGTACTGCGGCCACTTTCATCTCTTCATTGATGCGGCTGGCTCGTACGTCCAGGGCACCACGAAAAATAAAGGGAAAGCCCAGTACATTGTTCACCTGATTGGGATAATCCGAGCGTCCGGTGGCAATTATCAGGTCGTCGCGAGTCGCCAGAGCCAGCTCCGGCTTGATTTCCGGGTCGGGATTTGAACAGGCAAATACCACGGGGCGTTCGGCCATCGAGAGCAGCATCTCCGCGGTCAACAGGTCCGCTCCAGAGAGACCGATAAAAACATCGGACCCATCGATAGCATCCGTGAGGGTTCGTTTATCGGTGTGGTTGGCGAACTCCTCTTTGTACACATTAAGACCTTCGCGACCCTCATAAATAACGCCGCGACGATCCAACATAAAAATATTTTCCCGCCGGGCGCCCATGCTCACCAACAACCGCATACAGGCGATGGCTGCGGAACCAGCACCGAGGCAGGTGATGACCGCATCTTCCATGCATTTATCTTGAATTTTCAGTGCATTGATCAGCCCGGCGGCAGTAACAATGGCCGTACCATGTTGATCATCATGGAATACTGGAATATCACATTGCGCTATCAGGGCAGATTCAATCTCAAAACACTCTGGCGCTTTGATATCTTCAAGATTGATACCGCCAAACGTGCAGGCGATATGCGACACCGTCGTAATAAAAGCCTCCGTGTCCTCGACGTCAACTTCGATATCAATTGCATTAATGCCGGCAAACCGCTTAAAGAGGAGTGCTTTACCTTCCATCACCGGCTTTCCCGCCAGTGCCCCGAGGTTTCCCAGTCCCAACACCGCAGTGCCATTACTGATTACGGCCACCAGGTTACCCTTACCGGTGTACTGGTAAGCCAGATCCGGTTCGCGGGCAATTTCACGGCAGGGTTCCGCGACACCTGGACTATATGCGAGGGCCAGATCCCGCAGCGTTTCCGCAGGCTTGGTCAATTCAATACTGATTTTTCCGGGCACTGGTTCGGCGTGATAGGCCAGTGCGTCTCGTTTCAAGTCTTTGGGCATGGGACTACCTGTGCGCGCGGAAGGACCTGCGGAAAAAGGGCCCCGAGAATATAGAAAAGGGGCATGAGTAACAAGCTTAGAAATTTACCCTTTTGGAAAGTTTGGGTACACGCGATCAAAAACGCCTAATTTGGGTTACAAGTGATACTTCAGGCAAAAAAAAAGCGCCGGCCCGTTGGGGCAATGGCGCTATCGGAGCTATCGGAGTAACACCAGGACGTGCCTTCTTCCTTTAGCGCTTGGTCCCGCGACCGCCGAAGCGCTTGTTAAAGCGATCCACGCGGCCACCAGTGTCCAGAACCTTTTGCTTGCCGGTAAAAAATGGATGGCATTGTGAACACACATCGACATGAAAATCTTCACAGATTGTAGAGCGTGTTTGGATGGTATTACCACAGCTACAGGTAGCTGTAACGGCTTCATACTTGGGATGAATGTCTGCTTTCATTGGGTGTTGCTCCTTGTCGTTGGCACCGCCACCCGACCAACGCCGAGCACCGCACCTTAAGGGGAGTAAAGCGGCCTTACACGCGGGCTGCTCAAAAAATAGGCGGGCATCTTAACAGACGCAGCGTGATAAGCAAGAGGACCGCTCGATTTGCTACAATGGCTTTTTCTCATCATTCACTAGGCCGTAATGCCCGTACTTCGTCTGGTAATACCCACTCCTTTGCGCCGCATTTTTGACTACCTGCCTCCCGCTGGGATGACAGCGGCCGAGTTGGCCTCCCTGCAACCCGGCGTCAGGCTGCGCGTGCCTTTCGGGCGGCGCGAAGTAACCGGCTATTTACTTGGCGTCTGTGAGAACAGCAGTATCGCGGCCAACTCGCTCAAACAGGCGCTGGAGCTCCTCGACCCAACCCCCTTGATTGACCCTCACCTAATGCAGCTGTGCCAGTGGGCAACACACTACTACCACCACCCCCCGGGGGAAGTTTACAGCGCGGTCTTTCCCAAACGCCTGCGCGAAGGTAAGCCGCAGCAACATGGCGCGCCTGGCTGGACACTAACGACTCGCGGTAAAGGTCTTCCCACAGAAGCCCTGCCAAAATCACCCCGGCAAGCCGAGGTGATCAGAATGCTCAGAGAAAAGTCCGCCATCGACAACAGCGAGTTCAAGCAACAGAACATCAGCACCAGTGTGTTGCGCAGCTTGCGGGACAAACAGCTGATTGAGACTTGTGCGATAAGCCCTGTAGAGCAATCTGCCACTAGCCACCCCGGGCTGACACTAAATGCAGAACAGGTATCGGCGCTGGCAGCGCTTCGAGACTCACCAGAGGGGTTCAATTGCCATCTTCTGGAGGGCGTCACCGGCAGTGGCAAAACCGAAATCTACCTACAGTTAATAGAGGGCTGTCTGCAACGGGATCTTCAGGCGCTTGTCCTGGTCCCGGAAATTGGCCTAACGCCGCAGACACTGGCGCGCTTTGGGCAGCGGTTTAGCGCCAATATCGCAGTCCTGCATTCCGGTCTCACCGATGCCCAGCGCTACCGCGCCTGGGAAGATGCCCGCACTGGCACCGCCCACATCGTGATCGGCACTCGCTCGGCGATTTTCACACCACTGGCCAAGCTAGGCCTGATTATTGTGGATGAAGAGCACGATGGCTCCTACAAGCAACAGGACGGATTCCGCTACAACGCCAGAGACGTCGCGGTAAAGCGGGCTCAGATACATTCCTGCCCGGTCCTCCTAGGCAGTGCCACCCCCTCCCTTGAGAGCATTCAAAATATACTGGCCGACCGTTATCAGCATCATCGTCTGACTCACAGGGCCGGCAGTGCACGTTTGCCAGACATAAAAGCGCTGGATATACGCCAGCAGACACTGCGAGCAGGTCTGTCAAGGACGCTGGTAGACGCGGTTGATGCCACATTGACCTCAGGGCAACAGGCATTATTGTTCCTCAACCGTCGAGGCTACGCTCCCACCCTGCAGTGTCACGACTGCGGTTGGATCGCCGAATGCAGCGCCTGTGACGCGCGCCTGACCATACATCGACGCCGACACCGTCTGCGCTGTCATCACTGTGGCGATACCAGTGTGCTGGTAAGGCAATGTCCCACATGTCATAGCGAACAATTGGTGGCCGCCGGACTGGGCACAGAGCAAACGGAGGAATTTCTACACACACGCTTTCAGCAGTGGCCTATCCATAGGGTCGACAGTGACTCCATGCAGGGCAGAGATGCCATGCAAACGCTAGTGGACGACATCGGTAGGAGCGAGCCTTGCATTCTACTGGGCACCCAGATGCTCACCAAAGGTCACCATTTTCCCGGCGTGAGCCTGGTTGCGGTTATTGACGCCGACGCTCTATTGTTCAGCGCTGACTTTCGTGGCGAGGAACGCATGGCTCAGCTACTCACCCAGGTGGCCGGACGCGCCGGGAGAGCTGACGTGCCTGGACAAGTCATTCTACAGACACACTACCCAGATCACCCGTCTCTGCTGGCCATGTTGAACACCAGCTATGCCGAACAAGCCAGGGAGATGCTAAAGCGACGCCAGGAATCGGGTATGCCTCCCGCAGGCCAATTGGTGATACTGCGCACTGACTGCGCCAACGCAGATCATGGCGAGCAGTTCCTGCAAAACCTGAGGCAGCAGTCCGCTCGCCACCTCCCCAGCGATGCAGTGCTGATCGGGCCTCTGCCCTCTCCGATGCAGCGTCGCGCGGGCAGGTATCGGTGTCAGTTGCTGCTCACCGCTAGCAGCCGCAGGACCGCGCAGGCTGCCGCCACCACACTCGTGGCAAAGGCGGAAGAAATTCCAGCACGGCACGGGCTCAAGTGGTCGATAGATATTGACCCGCAGGACGTATTCTGACTGAGGGTAGCCCCACAGTTTGCAATTAAAGTAACGTGTCGAAGGATGAGGTCAGGCCCCATTTCCAATTTGAGCTAATACACGATTGCGACTTCACTGGCCATTGCCCGTCGTAATAAGGATAATACCGGGAGTTAAGTCCGAGGCTTTTTCAACGTCGGTTTCCACTCCCGTATAACCACGCGCCTGAAGCCCCGCGCCCATTAACCCTTTGCAGTAAACCAGGTAAGTCCTCAATAAAATGAAGGAAGATCTCGCTCGGCTGATCCATGAGGCTTTGGATTCGCTGGTTAAACAAGGCCTGCTGCCGACAGATATCGCGCCGCAAGTGCACATCGATCACACCCGTGACAAGAGCCATGGCGATCTGGCTAGCAACATCGCGCTCTCTCTGGCAAAACCCGCACAGACGAAACCGCGTGAGCTCGCCGCCTTAATCTGCGATGCACTCCCAGCCAGTCCCTTGGTAACACGCACTGAAATCGCTGGCCCTGGGTTTATTAACTTTTTCCTGTCCGATGCCAGTAACCAGACTGTTGTCAGCACAATTCTTAATCAGACCGCTTCATTTGGCACCAGCAATACCGGCAGTGGCCGCAAGGTACAGGTGGAGTTTGTTTCCGCTAACCCCACCGGGCCACTCCACGTCGGACACGGGCGGGGGGCCGCAGTAGGCGATAGCCTTTGTCGCCTACTAACAGCCACCGGCTGGGATGTCTCCAGCGAGTTCTACTACAACGACGCCGGTGCGCAAATTCAAAACCTGGCATTGTCAGTGCAGGCCCGTTGCACAGGCCTGTCGCCGGATGATACGGGGTGGCCCGAGGATGGCTATCGAGGTGAATACATCGCAGAACTCGCGAACGCCTATTTGCGTGGTGACTCCGTTGATGCACAGGACCGACAAGTCACGGGCTCAGGTAACCCGGAGGACCTTGAAAGCATTCGACAGTTCGCTGTGGGCTATCTCCGGCGGGAACAAGATCTGGATCTGAAAGCGTTTGCAGTCCATTTTGATGCGTATTTCCTGGAATCATCCCTGTACCAGAACGGTGCTGTGGAGCGCACGGTCGAGCGCCTCATCGAAAAAGGACACTGCTACGAGAAGGACGACGCCCTGTGGCTGCGCACCACTGATTTCGGCGATGACAAAGACCGTGTGATGCGCAAGCGCGACGGCAGCTACACTTATTTTCTTCCAGACGTCGCCTATCATTTCAACAAGTGGCAGCGCGGATTTGAGCGGGTCATCAATGAACAAGGTGCGGATCATCACAGTACCGTCACTCGCGTTCGCGCGGGCCTACAGGCACTGGAGCTGGATATCCCAGAAGGCTGGCCGGACTATGTCCTACATCAGATGGTCACCGTGATGCGCGATGGCAAGGAAGTAAAACTCTCAAAACGCGCCGGTAGCTACCTCACCCTCCGAGACCTTGTTGACGAAGTCGGCTGTGACGCGACCCGCTATTTTTTAGTGGCCCGAGCTCCCAATTCGCAACTAACTTTTGATATTGACCTGGCTCTATCTCAAAGCAACGACAACCCTGTGTATTATATTCAGTACGCCTACGCACGAGCCTGCAGTGTTATGCGCAAACTCAAAGAACAGGGGTGGGAGTGGCAAGCTGAACGCGCGCTGCAGAACCTCGACAAATTGCAAGAGGAACACGAGAAAACTCTATTGAGGCGCCTGGACCGATATCCCGAGGTGGTGGCCAGCGCGGCCCTTAATAGTGAGCCACACACTGTGGCGGCTTACCTGCGCGAATTGGCCGGCGATTTTCACACCTGGTACAACGCGCACAAAATGTTAGTTGACGATCAGGGCTTGCGCGATGCGCGGATTGCTCTTAGCCAGGCGGTAGGCCAGGTTATCGCCAACGGGCTGAGCTTGCTGGGCGTATCCGCCCCGGAGACGATGTAAAAATGGCCCAAGACTATGCCAAAAAGGGTCGTTCAAGCCGCACCAAAAAAACACCCGCCAGGAAACAGCAAACCCAACGAAGCGCAGCCAAGGGTCATTCGGGAGGCAGAGGCTGGCAACTATACTTTGCCGGCGTAGCGACAGGTCTGTTCATAAGCTTTCTGGCTTATCTGGGAGCACTGCCCACCTCCATAGGCTCTGTACAGGACCAACAAGCACTCGCGCAGCCAGCGGAACCTGTTCCCAAACCCCGCTTTGACTTTTATACACTCCTGCCTCAGCAAACCTTTGAAACGGATCCGGAAACAGTGGCAGTTGAGCCCGCAGCCGATGTCAGCAAACCCAATGTCGCCGCTTCGGCAGACGTGTATGTTCTGCAGGCGGGATCATTCCGGCAGAGGAACGATGCTGACCAGCGACGGGCTGAGCTACTGCTGTTGGGTTTGGAGCCCAGAGTGCAAGAAGCTGTCAGCGACAATGTCCGCGTGTTCCGGGTTTACCTCGGCCCGTTTGAGTCCCACGCAGCGATGACCAAAGCCCGCGGTCTTACGGCCAATCAGAATATAGCCACGCTGCTACTGAAGAGAGGGAACCCCTGACATCGACATCAGGGCTTGAATTTTCCTGACTTTGCCCCATATCAAACCGAACAGGGTGTACTGAACCTATACAGCTAGACCCACATTGAACGCACATGCATCGCCACTCCCCTTTGCGACGCTCGGCAAGTTGCCAAACGGAGAAATATTGTGGAACAGTTTCGAGGTACGACCATTTTATCCGTACGCCGCGGCAACAGCGTAGTCATTGGCGGCGACGGCCAGGTGTCCATGGGCAATACTGTGATGAAAGGGAACGCCCGCAAGGTGAGACGCCTCTATCATGATCAGGTTCTGGCCGGTTTTGCCGGTGGCACTGCCGATGCATTTACCTTGTTCGAACTGTTTGAAGCACAGCTGGAAAAACACCAGGGCCACCTGGTCCGCGCAGCGGTGGAACTGGCCAAAGCCTGGCGCACCGAACGTGCCCTGCGAAGACTTGAGGCACTACTGGCAGTAGCAGATAAAGAAACCTCCCTCATTATCACCGGCAACGGTGATGTCATAGAGCCCGAGGATAATCTTATCGCTATAGGCTCAGGTGGGCCCTTTGCCCAGTCGGCCGCCCGCGCTCTGCTGGACAACACCGAGCTGGACGCTAGCACCATCGTGGAAAAAGGCCTTGGCATCGCTGCCGACATCTGCATCTACACCAACCACAATCGAACCATCGAACAACTGGATTTTTAGGCCCCTACATGTCCAATATGACTCCCCGCGAGATTGTTCACGAACTGGACAAACACATTATCGGCCAGGACGACGCCAAGCGCGCTGTCGCGATTGCTCTTCGCAATCGCTGGCGACGTATGCAATTGCCCGAAGAGCTCCGAGCCGAAATCACGCCCAAAAATATACTGATGATTGGCCCCACCGGTGTCGGCAAAACAGAGATCGCTCGACGACTGGCCAAATTGGCCAACGCACCTTTCGTCAAGGTTGAGGCAACCAAGTTCACCGAGGTAGGCTACGTTGGGCGCGATGTTGAATCGATTATTCGCGACTTGGTGGATGTTGCCATCAAAATGTACCGCGAACAGGAAATGACACGCGTACGTTTTCGCGCAGAGGAAGCGGCCGAGGAGCGCATTCTCGATATACTGCTGCCCCCGGCCCGCGACTCCGAACCTGATACAACTTCCACCACACGCCAACTGCTGCGCAAAAGGCTACGCGAGGGCGACCTCGATGAGAAAGAGATCGAACTGGAAGTAAGCACTAGCCTGCCGGGGATGGAGATCATGGCCCCGCCAGGTATGGAGGAGATGACCAGTCAGCTGCAAAGCATGTTTTCCAATATGTCCCGGCAGCAACAGAAAACCCGCAAAATGCCAGTGAAAGCGGCACTCACTGCACTGTGTGATGAAGAAGCAGCGAAAATGATCAACGAGGACGACCTCAAACAAAAAGCGGTAACCGAAGCGGAACAGAACGGCATCGTATTCCTCGACGAGTTAGACAAGGTAGCAAAACGTGCCGAAAACGGCGGTGGAGGGGAAGTATCGCGCGAGGGCGTGCAGCGCGACCTGTTACCACTGATCGAGGGGTCAACCGTCAGCACCAAGCACGGAATGATCAAAACCGATCACATCCTGTTTATTGCTTCGGGGGCGTTTCATCTGGCCAAACCCTCTGATCTCATTCCCGAACTGCAGGGCCGCCTACCTATCCGGGTGGAGCTCGCGGCACTTACACCGGACGATTTCGAACGTATTCTAACGGAACCCAGCGCCTCCCTAACCGAACAGTACCAGGCACTGCTGGCCACCGAAGGCCTCGAGCTAACTTTCAGCGCGGACGGATTGCGGCGTATTGCCGAGACAGCCTGGAAAGTGAACGAAAGAACCGAAAATATCGGCGCGCGCCGACTGCACACAGTGATGGAGCGACTGCTGGAGGACACTTCCTTCGGCGCTGCAGATGCTGGCGTTCAAGACGCCTCCCTCAGCGTTGACGCTGCCTACGTTGACAAACAATTGCAGGAACTTAGCGCTGACGATGACCTGTCCCGGTTTATCCTGTAATTGTGGCCGAACAAACTAAACCCGTTGCCATACAATTGCACAGCCGCTCCCGGCAGCTTGAGCTCGAGTATGCCAACGGCGAACGCTTTAGCCTGAGCTGCGAATATCTGCGCGTTTACTCTCCTTCTGCGGAAGTGCTGGGCCACGGGCCCGGGCAGGAAGTATTGCAAACGGGAAAACTTAAAGTTGCCATCACTGACATCAAACCGGTGGGCAACTACGCCCTGCAACTCGTCTTCGACGACGGCCACGATACCGGGCTGTACGCCTTTACTTACCTGTATGAGCTGGGCAAAAATCAGGAGGCCAAATGGCAGGTCTACCTCGATCGACTGGCTGACGCTGGCGCCAGTCGTGATCCGGACGTTCAGGTGCTAGATCTCTCCAGGTAGTGTGCACCCAGTAATTTCCTCTTCAGACGCTTCGGTCGTTGCGTTTAAGCTCGGAAGTCTGAATAGGTTGAGGGCGCTAATTGCCGTCAGGCGCTCGCATCAGGTTATAATGCACCCTTGCCCCAATCCCGGACGGAGGCAGTATGAGCGAGAAAGACACCACACACTTCGGTTATAAGGAAGTCGACAAGGATGCCAAAGCCGGACTCGTGGGCGAGGTTTTTCATTCAGTGGCGGCACGCTACGACGTAATGAACGACCTTATGTCAGGCGGCATACACCGGATCTGGAAGCGCTTCACAATCGAGTTGAGCGGCGTGCGCAAAAACAACGCTGTGCTGGACATCGCCGGCGGCACCGGTGATTTGGCGGCGCGTTTTGCCGAACTGGTAGGGCCGGAAGGTCGCGTAGTCCTGGCCGACATCAACGATTCCATGTTACGGGTGGGCCGAGACAAACTGCTGGATCAGGGACGCCAGCGCACTATCGAATTTGTGCAGGCCGATGCCCAATACCTGCCATTTCCAGACGACAGTTTTGACTGCATCACGATTGCCTTTGGCTTGCGCAATGTCACCGATATCGACCTGGCGCTGCGCTCGATGTTGCGCGTGCTCAAACCCGGGGGTCGACTGCTGGTGCTGGAGTTTTCCAAGCCGGGCAATCCTTTGCTCAGCAAAGCTTACGATACTTATTCCTTCCGCGTGTTGCCGCTCATGGGACGCCTGATCGCCAATGACAGTGACAGCTATCAATATCTGGCAGAATCCATCCGCAAACACCCGGACCAGGACACCTTGTTGGGTATGATGGAGGACGCTGGCTTCTGCCAGTGCGAATTCCACAACATGACCGGCGGCATCGTCGCACTGCACCGCGGCATCAAGGCCTGAAATGACTGGCGCCGCAGACCCCACACTGCACACGGCGGCCCTGGCGGCTCTGGAGACGGCACTCAAACGCGCTCTGGATCTGGCCCCCGAGAGCAAAAACGAACTGGCTCGGCTTGAAGATTGTGTGTTTGCACTGCATTGCACCGCGCCTAGCTTCGAAATCTATTTGCACCCAGGTGAGCAGGGCATTCGCCTGGCTGGTGTCCACACTGGCCCAATCACAACCAGTGTGAGAGGCGAGGCATCAGATTTCACCGAGCTTGCTACGTCCAACGATCCGACAGCCACCCTAATCAACGGTGGTTTGGAACTGGAAGGCGACAGTGCACCACTGATTGAATTGCAACAAATTCTGGCAACATTGAATATGGACTGGGAGGCACCTTTGGTCGCGACCCTTGGGGATGTTCCCGGACATCAGCTGGCACAAATGTTACGCAGCGCCTTCGCCTGGGGCAGACAGGCCTCTGCGAGCCTGAGCAGACAGCTGGACGAGTTCATCCACGAAGAGGCCCGACTCAGCCCGCCCCGACTAGAGGTGGAAGACTTCTACCGCGATGTACATGAGTTGGAATTGCGCGTGGATCGATTGCAGTCTCGCACAGAGCGCCTGCGTCAGCGCCTGCAAATGTTGCGGGGCTGACCGATGTCTCGCGCCATGCGCCTCACAAAAATTCTGCGGGTCATCGGTCGCTACCGCCTGGATGAATTTGTTGACCGCGAACAACTTCCCGCGCTACCTCGGTTTGCGCTGGGACTCTTGCCCTGGCGCCTGCATGCAGTACCGGATCTATCACGCGGAGCTCGCCTGCGCCGCGCCCTGGAAGAATTGGGGCCGGTGTTTATCAAGTTCGGCCAAATGTTATCGACCCGGCGCGATCTCCTGTCTGAGGATATTGCTAACGAACTGGCCAAACTGCAGGACAGTGTCCCACCGTTTCCGCAAGAGCAGTCCGTCGCCATTATCGAGCATGCCCTGGGGAAACCGGTCACTGAGCTGTTCGCGAGCTTCGAGAGTACGCCCATGGCCTCGGCTTCCGTAGCCCAAGTACATTGCGCCACCCTGCACAGTGGTGAACAGGTCGTGGTCAAGGTGGTCCGCCCCGATATTGAGTCTGTTATTCGTGAAGATACGGCTCTGATGCTGACGCTTGCAAAACTGGCAACAAAGTACCACCCACAGGGCAAGCGTTTGCGTGCGGTGGAAGTCGTCTCGGACTACGAACTGGTCATCCTTGATGAATTGGACATGACCCGAGAAGCTGCAAACACCAGCCAACTACGACGGAATTTCGAGAACAATAAGCTGCTATATGTTCCTGAAGTTTACTGGGACTACACCTGTCGCGACGTATTAACCATGGAACGCATATCGGGCATTCCTGTTACTGATGTTGAAACCCTGCGAGCCAAGGGAACCGACCTGAAGTTGCTCAGCGAGCGCGGCGTGGAGATTTTTTTCACTCAGGTTTTCCAACACAGTTTCTTCCACGCAGACATGCATCCTGGCAATATTTTTGTAGACGTTACCGACCCTGCTGACCCCACTTATATTGGTGTGGACTGCGCCATCATCGGCAGTCTCTCGGACGCCGATCAGTACTATCTGGGACGTAATCTTCTCGGCATTTTTCACCGCGACTATCGCGAAGTCGCACAACTTCACGTGGAATGCGGCTGGGTGTCGCCGGAGACCCGCGTGCAGGATTTTGAATCAGCGATGCGCGCTGTATGTGAACCTATATTCGAACGGCCCATCAGCCAGATATCCTTCGGCCAACTCCTGGTTTACCTTTTCCAGACCGCCAGCCGCTTTGACATGGAAGTACAACCCTCCCTGGTGCTGTTACAAAAAACCCTGTTAAACATTGAGGGCCTGGGCCGTCAGCTGTATCCCGATCTCAACTTGTGGGACACAGCGCAACCGTTTTTGGAAGACTGGGTACAGCAGCGCTACTCACCACAAGCACTCCTCAAGCGCCTGCAGCGCCAGGCACCTTCCTGGATAGAGCAATTGCCACAGCTATCAGAAGCTGCGCTGGAAAACCTGCAACAATCCCGGGATTCTAGCCGCCGCAAGCCAGTACACGCAGAGGCGTCTAACGACAAGCTAGAGCAAGGACTGATTGTGGCCAAACGGCGACGCCATATTGTTGGTGCTATTGTTTGCATCGCTGCCGTTGCAATCGCCATTCCCGACATCCGGCAATACGCCGCCGCTATCCCCCCGGCTAGCTGGTTGTTGGCTGCACTGGGCCTGGGCCTGATATGGCCCAGGAACCGCTGAACATATGTGCCCCAAAGCGCCCTGTGCCATAATGCGACTCTGCGGGAGACAAACATGACTGAGCCCAGTGCGCTGGCGCAAGACATCAAATGGAACGAGCAGGGGCTAGTCCCTGTCATCGCCCAGGACTGGGAGTCCGGCGAAGTACTGATGCTGGCCTGGATGAACAGCAATGCTCTGCAGTTGACTCTCAGCGAGGGTCGCGCTATTTACTGGTCGCGTTCGCGGCAGGCGCTATGGCGCAAAGGAGAGGAATCAGGTCACATACAGCACCTGAAAGAGTTGCGTATCGACTGCGATGCGGACACAGTGCTGATGAAAGTTGAACAAATAGGTGGCATTGCCTGTCACACTGGCAGACGCAGTTGTTTTTACCAGCGAATTGAAAATGGCGCATGGAGCGTCACCGACGACGTGATTAAAGCACCTGAAGACATTTACGGGAATAAACCATGAGTGACGTGCTGACACAACTGGAAACCACCCTCGCCGCGCGCAAGGGCACTGACCCGGAACAATCTTATGTAGCAAGCCTCCACCACAAAGGCCTGAACAAGATCCTTGAAAAAGTGGGCGAGGAGGCTACCGAAGTTATTCTAGCAGCGAAGGATGCGGAGGCGGGCGGTGATCGCACAGCCGTCGTTGGCGAAATAGCGGACTTATGGTTTCACACTATGGTGATGCTATCTCATCTGGACCTGGATTTAGATGACGTATTGAAATGCCTGAGCGAGCGATTTGGCATTTCCGGGCTTGACGAAAAGGCAGCACGTGGCAACTGAAGAGCTGTCAACAGTGAACGAACAGTAGGAGAGAGCAATGGGAATCGGTGGAATCAGTATCTGGCAATTATTAATCGTCCTGGCGATTGTGATCATGTTGTTTGGCACCAAACGACTACGCACGCTGGGCGGCGACTTAGGTAGCGCGGTAAAGGGATTTCGCAATAGCATGGCAGACGATGGCGAAACACCTCAGCCGGGAGATGACACAGAGCCCGACGATGCTGCAGACAACGGCGCCAAAGAAAAGTAACCGCTAAATGTTCGATATAGGATTTGCCGAGCTCATCATCATTGGGGTCGTTGGCCTTCTCGTTATTGGGCCAGAACGCCTACCCGAGGCGGTGCGCACGGCTAGCCTGTGGCTAAATCGAATCAGGCGAGGCTTTAATGAAATCAAACATGAAGTGCAGCAGGAACTTCATAACGATTCAATCATGAAGGAGTTGCGACAGACCGGGGAAAAATTGAAGGACGACACGCAAGCTATCGGTCACGAACTAAAAAGTACTGCCGATTCATGGGCGACTCCCGAAGACACCCGCTCTGGTGAGCAACAAGAGAATCAAACGGAAAATAAAGCCGAATGAGCGAGCCTGAATCGGTCGATCAGCCACTACCACTGGTTACACACCTCACCGAATTGCGCGACAAGCTACTGCGTGCCCTTTTAGCGATTTTAGTGATGTTTATTTGTTTGTTTCCTTTCGCCAATGACATCTACGCCTTCGTATCAGAGCCACTGCGGTCCATACTGCCTCCTGGTGCCAGCATGATAGCAACCGAAGTCGCCTCGCCCTTCTTCACTCCCTTCAAACTGAGTCTGGTAGCAGCCGTTTTTTTGGCCATGCCTTATGTGTTGTACCAGGTCTGGAGCTTTATCGCGCCGGGTATGTACCGCCATGAAAAACGCTTAGCCATTCCACTACTGGCTTCGAGCGTTCTACTTTTTTACGCTGGCGCCGCCTTCGCGTACTACGCTGTCTTTCCACTTATATTCACGTTTTTTACCAGCGTCGCGCCTGATGACATCACCATAATGACCGATATCAACAGCTACCTGGATTTCGTACTCAAATTGTTTTTTGCATTTGGGCTGGCCTTTGAAATTCCGATCGCCGCAATTCTAATGATTTGGGCTGGCATCACCACGCCGGAGGCACTCGCCAAAAAACGCCCCTATATCATCGTTGGCTGCTTTATTTTTGGCATGCTACTAACCCCGCCGGACATCATTTCTCAATCTATGCTGGCGATTCCCATGTGGCTACTGTTTGAGGTCGGGGTCTATTGCGGACGCCTGATGCAGCGCCGCTCTGCAAGACAATCCAATGACTAACGCTTGGCCATCAAGCCGCCGTCGGCGACCAGTGTTATACCCGTAGTAAAGCTCTCTGAGGCCAGATAAAAAACCGGATTGAGAATTTCCTCGGTCTCCGCCACGCGCGGTATCAGTGCCGCATCTACCATACCAGTCGCATATTCAGGTAGAGCAGCGATCGCGCCGTCAGTCAGGTCAGAGTGATAACTTCCGGGGGCCAGCGCGTTGACCCGAATGTTCCAGCTCGCCCACTCCTGCGCCATGACTTCGGTGAGTGCCTTCAGTGCTGCTTTCGTCGCAGCGTAGATACCAGAATATGCTGGAGTGCACAGTGCAGCCACAGACAGTACATTGATAACACAGCCACCGCCCTGCTCACCCATGCGCGGTGCCAATCTCGACGCCAGGTACCAGGGGCCCTTCAAGTTGACATCCACCATTTTGTCAAAGGCGGCAGGTGCAATATCCGACAGAGGCCCCAGAGCAACGTTGATGCCGGCATTGTTAACCAGCACATCCACGCCGCCAAAGTGTCTGTAGGCTGCTTTAATCAGCGCATCGCAATCGGCGATGTCACCCATGTGGACGGCCTGAGCCAACGCTTTTCCGCCCTCGGCTTCGATAGCCGCGACAACTGCCTGGCAGTTTTCAATTTTGCGACTGGCTACGACTACATGGGCACCTTCGCGGGCAAACCCGAGTGACATAGCGCGACCGAGACCGCGACTGCCGCCAGTGACGATTACCACTTTATCTTTGAATTTTTCACCCATAACCACTTACCCCGTTTTCCTAATAGTCAGTTCGAATTTCAGTTGTGTGGCGGAGGTTTAAACATGTATTTATCGCCGGGATACGTCAAAAAACCCACATACCCGATGAGGCGGGGCAAGCTCTGAAGGTGCAGGCTCGCTCGCAACACCACTGTCGACAGACGGCCCTATCGATAAATACATGTTTCAATCTCCTTAAGTCCAAGTGTCATATCATTCAAGCTAGGCAAGAACCTTTTTCTGCTCGATATCAATCAAGCCACAGAGCAATTACACTATCACGAAGCAGTTACCTCTCCACGGAACCACGCCATGAAACTCACTGTAGTCAATTCTATTGATCCAAGCACCACTGCATACTCCAAGGGACAGCTCAAATACCGCCCCGATAGACTCAGCTGATGTCCTCACGTGCAAAAAAAGGAATGGGGGCGCTCCTGCCAATCATTCGCCTGCTGTCGCAATACAAATTACGTCTTGTAGGAGCAAGCATCGCGCTGTTGTTCACTGCCGGCGCGACGCTATCGCTGGGTCGCGGCCTGCAGGTGTTGATCGACCAGGGCTTTGGCGGCGGCACGCGTGCGGACTTGAAAAGCGCAATCGTCCTGCTTATCAGTATTGCCGCGGCTATGGCGGTGGGTACGTTTGTGCGGTTTTATCTGGTCTCCTGGCTGGGGGAGCGAATCAGCGCAGACATCCGAAAACAAGTGTTCGACAACGTCGTGCGTCTGCATCCTGGATTTTTTGAAACCAATCGTAGTCTTGAGATCATGTCGCGTCTGACCACTGATACGACACTGCTACAAACTATAATCGGTTCTTCTTTCAGTATGGCGCTGCGCAGCAGCCTGACCACCACTGGCGCACTGGTGATGATGTTTATCACCAATCTTAAGCTCAGCTTGATCATTGCACTGGGGGTCCCGCTGGTGCTGTTACCCATCCTGGTATTTGGCCGCCGTGTGAGAAAACTCTCCAACCAAAGCCAGGACAGCATTGCCAGTGTCGGTAGTTATGCCGGCGAAGTCATTCAGAACATCCGCATCGTGCAAAGTTATACCCGCGAGCAGTTTGAATCAGAGGCCTTTAATCGCGAAGTAGAGCGTGCATTTGAAATTGCACGCCGTCGCATCTGGCAGCGGTCGATGCTCATTTGCGGGGCGATCCTGTTGTTGTTCGTTGGCATGTCCGGAATGTTATGGGAAGGCGGGCAGGATGTTATCAGCGGCAGTATGAGCGGCGGTGAGCTGGGTGCTTTTGTCTTTTATGCCATCATGGTGGGCAGTGGGGTGGCGACTATCTCTGAAGTGTGGGGTGACCTACAGCGGGCCGCCGGCGCGGCAGAACGGCTTATCGAGTTAATCAATACTGACAGTCTTATTGTCGATCCGGGAACGGTCGTCGAAACAACAACCAGTGTGCAGCCGGAATTGCGCATGGATGATATCTCTTTCTACTATCCAACTCGGCCCAAGCAAGCTGCACTGCAGGATTTCACCTTACGCATAGAGTCGGGCAAATGCCTGGCATTGGTGGGTCCCTCCGGTGCGGGAAAGTCCACCGTATTCGAGTTGTTATTGCGTTTCTATGACCCGCAAGAGGGGCGTATTCTGCTCGACGGGCAGGATATTCGCGAGATGGGACTTAAAGACATGCGCAACCATATTGCACTGGTGCCTCAACAACCGGCCCTGTTTACCGGCGACGTGCGCTATAACATCGCATACGGAAAATTGGATGCTTCTGATCAAGAGGTTGAGGCTGCAGCGCGGGCTGCCCATGCTCATGAATTTATTTGCGCGTTGCCCGATGGCTATGCCAGCCATTTAGGTGAGATGGGCGTGCGTTTGTCCGGCGGACAACGCCAGCGGGTCGCACTGGCTAGGGCAATTCTCAACGATCCAAAAATTCTACTGCTGGACGAAGCTACCAGTGCGCTTGACACAGAGAGTGAGCACCAGGTGCAACTGGCTCTTGAGGAACTGATGCAAAATCGCACCACTGTCATTATCGCCCATCGCCTGTCCACTATATTGCACGCTGATAATATCGCGGTGCTGGAAGAGGGGCGAGTGATTGCGACCGGCACTCACGAACAACTACTGCGCGACTGCGCTCTCTACGCGCGACTGGCAAGCCTGCAGTTCCGCGACCCCCAGGTCAGCTTCGAAACGCCTCCCGATCCAATAGTCGAATCCGATCAATACGTTCCCGGTTGACCCTGGACAAATCATCGAGCGTTTCACGTGAGATATCAAACACATCGCCAAGGAGTCGAAAGGCGACCCTGGTGTTGTTAGCCGCGCAGCGCAGGGGAGCGGACATGGGATCTTTTTTGGCGTATTCGAACGCATCCCGCACGGCCCCTCGCAGGTGATCGCCCGCAGTGCCAGCAGCAGACTCATAAGCGATGGAAACCACGTCCAGCGACTCCATAAAGGCCTCGACACCAATCCATTCTACCAGGGTTCCACGCTCCACTGAGCGTCGCAGGCTGCGACGCAACTTGCGTGTAAGATTGCGAAATTCTCGCTGCACTCTGGGCCCAAAAACCGAATCGGCAACCTCCTGTAACTCGTCATCTTCTGCCAATTCGCGCCAGTCACTGGCTGATAGCGCGGCTTCAATGCGCGGAAAAACCAGTTTCTCCTCTACATTCATATGCTCATAGATATGATCTACATAGTCCCGACCGTTATTAACCACGGCCTTTCCTGAGACTTCACCCCGTCGCCAGCGCTCGATGTCACGCAACACCGCCCGTCCACGTTTCGCAGTGTGATCGTGATCCCGCTGCAGGGTGTCTACATCATCGAAAGCCCGGAAGTCGACTTCCACAGCCCGCAAGTAAATCAAATCCTCTCGCGGATGGTGAAAGCGATCCGGCCAGGTCACCATGTAGTGCATGATCTCGTACACCACGTGAGTATCGACCAGCTCTCCGTTCTCAATTAACTTGAGTTGTTCCAGGAACAATTGCATCACTGTTCCCATGTGCCGATGCTCCGCGCGTAACGCCTTCATCAGCGGCTGTTCTGCGGAATTTTTCTGCAGCTCTGAGTGCGGTCCAGCGGTACTTGCCGATCTGTCCTTGAGCCCGGCTGCAGATTTTCTCTGCCCGCTAGCTCGCTTGGCCGTGGACTTTTTTTCCTGCGCTGCGGGTCGTTTACGCGTTGAAGATTTCTTTTTTGCAGCTGTTGATTTATTCGCCGCGGCTTGGGTATTGGCAGCCATTTTCTGAGCTCCTTCTCTTCGTTCTTTCAATTGTTTTGTTCAGAATAGGTCGCCAGACTAGCCTGTCAGATCATTGATTCACCTCGTGAATCATGCGGGCGAATAATATTGGCAGATTTACGGCATGTCCGAGCAACCTGCGCGCGATGCGGCACCGCTCTGGTAGCTTAAATCACACCTATTCTCGCCAGAAGCCGAATTTCTAAACCAACGACTCATTCGTCCGACGCTTCGCACAACACCGCCGGCCCGTAACCGCTAATAAACTCCGGTGGCAGTCGTCTAGGGCGACCACTGCTGAGCTCCACACACGCAAAGCGCATACCCGCACGCAGCAGTGTGACCTCATCCTGCAGTCGAACAACCTGAAACCGCCGTTCCATGGTGATCTTCTGGTCCCACGCCACAATCCAGGTGGCGACCAAGATTTCATCTCCCTCACGAGAGGCGCATAGATAGTCAAACTCACTGTGGGTGATCACCATCGCCCGGTCCAGAGCGCGATAGCGCTCCAGGTCCAGGCCCAGAGCCACCGAGTGCGCCCACGCCACCTCTTGGCACCAGTTGACATAAACAGCGTTGTTGGTGTGATTCAAGCCGTCCATATCATCAGGCTTTACGCGAGTATGCAGCAGGTGCGGATTGGGATACTGCCAGAGATGTCTCAGTCCTTCCATTAAGCGGCGTCCTGCGGGCGATCCGCGCTCTGCTCAAGCGGCTTGATCGCAAATTGGGTATAGCCGTAAATAATCGCAATCACCGGACATAAGAGATTGAAAAACGCATAGGGCGCATAACTGAAAGTGGCTACACCGAGCGTAGCCGACATATACGCACCACAGGTATTCCATGGAATAAGCGCCGAAGTCAGCGTGGCTGAATCTTCCAATGTGCGGGACAGGTTTAAACGCGACAGACCATGGCGCTCATATTCATCCGCGTACATACGGCCGGGAATCGCAATGGAAATGAACTGATCCGCGGTCAACACGTTCATGCCCAGGCAGGTCAGCACCGTAGTAGTAATGAGTGAACCGGTGCTCTTAACACCGCGCAGGGAAATCTGCAGCAGGTAGGAGAGAATCCCGGTTCGCTCCAGCACACCACCCAAACCGAGGGCACAAACTATCAACCACACGGTGTTGAGCATGCTGCTCATACCGCCCTTACTGAGTAACTCATTGAGAAAAGCACTATTGCTATTGGATGTGTAGCCCGCAAACAAACTAATCCAGACACCCTTGAATAAAGCGAATGCTCGTCCAAGTTTCTCATCACCACCAGCCAGCTGGATCACAGTATCGGGCTGGAACACCAGCGCAAAAATCGCTCCTGTCAGAGCGCTTATCACGATAGCCGGAAATGCCGGCACGCGTTTAAACACTAGTCCGAGCATAAGCAGCAGCGGGAGCAGCAGGTGTAGCCCAATATTGAACTCGCTGGCGATCGCCTGTTGCAGTTCTTCGATTTCCTGGGGAGCAGTGGCTTCGGAGCTTCCTATGCTCGCAAAAATAACCAGAGCCAGCAAAAACGCGGGCACAGTTGTCCACAACATGTGTCGGATATGCTCAAACAGATCAACGCCGGTCGCCGCTGAGGCCAAATTGGTGGTGTCCGACATCGGCGATAATTTATCACCGAAATACGCGCCGGAAATAATTGCCCCGGCGGTAATCGCAGGCGACAACCCAAAACTGGTGGCAATTGCCATAAGTCCAATGCCAAGCGTACCTGCTACTGTCCAGGAGCTACCGATACTAATCGCAACAATCGCACAAATGACGGTGCTGGCAGCATAAAAAATGTCTGGATTGAGCACTTGCACGCCGTAATAAATCATTGCTGGCACCGTCCCACATAAAATCCAGGTACCAATCAGCATACCCACAGCGAGTAAAATAAGGATTGGCGCCAGCCCCACACCAATGCCCTCTATTATGCCATTTTGCGCTTCGCTCCAGGAAATACCCACGCGACGACCTACTAGCGCGGCGACGCAGGTCGCCAGAATCAAGGCTATCTGGTTGGCGCCAAAAGATGAATCCGCACCAAACAAATAAACTGAACACGCTAGCAAGGTCACTAGAAAGATGATGGGAATCAGCGCCAGCAGTGGTGTTAAACCTGCGGGCGGTTTTGAGGAAAGAATCAAGTCTCGGGGCACTCCATAGGACTGTTCGGGACCCGCAGCGCGGGATCACCTCATTATCTGGTCAGCTGGCGAGCAACACTGCCAGAATGCCCTAAATCATGCGCTCGGTACAGTGAGGCCAGCCAATGCCAATAGCCCCGTCTGGAAATTAGTTACGTGGCAGAGGATTCGATATCATTTTGTTAAACTGAACCAAACCCCACAAAAGGTATTGGCTGATGCTTCCAAGTGCACGCGCAATCTGACTTCCGTGAACCGTTCGCGTAGCATTGGTCAAGCTATGACAGACCTCGAAACAATTGAACTATCCCCCCATTACTACAGGGATAATTTTCTGCGCCTGTGCGACACCGTTGAGGCGCAGTACGAGGACATTCTGACCAACGCTGAGCGCGATGTACTGACATGTTTTCGCCAGCTGGAATTCAAGGCGCAGTGCCTCTATGTAAGGCTGGTGTCCCGCACAGGTCCGTGGTTCCGCGAAAGCAAACTAAAGTACCAGGAGTTGGGGGCCATAGCGCCGATTCTGAACGAGCTGATTGACTGCAAGATGGTACTCGAAGCGGATGGATTAACGCTGGAGGTGGTGACCAGGTTGTACACCCGTAGGGAGTTGCAACAGGCATTTTTCCCCGACGTCCCCACCGGCCGGTTCGCCTCAAAAGCTACGCTATTATGTGCTATTGAGGCTTTATCGCTGGATGAGAAGAAGCTGCTGCAAACGCTGCGAGGCTGCGACTCGCAGCGGCTGATTGCTCCGCTTGGTGTAGAGCTGGTGGAGAACCTACAGATACTCTTTTTTGGCAACAGGCACCAAAGCCTCACTGATTTTGTACTGGAAGACCTGGGCGTCACCCGCTATTTTTCGTACCAACTCGATCGCAACCATCGGCTGTTTTCCAACCGTGACGCGTTTGAGGAGTACCTGATCTGCGCAGCTTTGAGTGACGAGCACCGAATATTGCTGGAAGCGGGGCAGACGGACACGCTGCCTGAACTCGCCGAGCAAGCGCTCGCCCTGAACATCCGTTTTCCCTCCAGCGAAAGTCGCTGGCATCGTCTGTGTAACTCGTTGGCCAGAGACCTGGAACGACAAGAATATTGGGAAACTGCGCTGCAGCTTTACCAGCGGAGTAAGCTGCATCCCGCCAGGGAACGGCGCGCTCGAATACTGGAACGGTGTGGCGACTGGTCCGCGGCAGACACACTGTGTACACACATGCTCCTGCACCCCTGGTGCGAAGCGGAGCAAGAGGCCGCCGCTCGGATACAGCCAAGGGTGAAACGCAAACTCGGTGGTAGCCGCCAAGCACGGCAACGCGATGCCTTCACGAATGTGACACTGTCGCTGCCAGCGGGCGACGATTCAGTGGAGCATCTGGCCGCGGCACATCTGTTGGATCAATGGCAGGCGGTGCACTACGTTGAAAACAGTCTCATGTCATCACTATTTGGGCTCGCATTCTGGGAACAGATTTTCGAGGCGGTTCCCGGAGCCTTCCACCACCCCTATCAAAGTGCACCCGCAGATATGTACGAGCGCACGTTCTGTGCCCGGCGCCAGGACTCTATAACCACCAGACTAGATCAACTGCGCAGTAGCAATCTGGCCGACGTATTGCGTCAGGCCTACCAACGCTACCAATTCTGCCGGTGCAATTGGGTGGACTGGCGGCGCATTAATGTCGAACTGGTCGAAGCCGCCGCGCGCACTATTCCGGCTGCTCACCTGCTGGCAGTCTGGGAACGAATTCTGTTTGACCCGCTGGAAAATCGTCGTGGCTTCCCGGACCTTATCGCGCTGGGAAGTAGGGCAGGTGACTACTGCCTGATAGAAGTCAAAGGTCCGGGCGACGCTCTGCAAGACAATCAGAAACGCTGGCTGCGTTACTTTCAGACTCAACAAATTCCCGCACAAGTGGCCTGGGTGGAATGGACGACGTAACCGAGCTTTCCATCACCGTGACAGAATTAACTCAATTCTGTCACCGCCGCGGTGATATTGACCAGCGCTTCAAACCCTCGCCCACGGGTGTGCAAGGAGTAGCGGGACACCAACGCGTCTACACTCGCCGTCAGGCATCTTATCAGCGCGAGTACGCAGTTGAATATCAGCACACCGAACCGGGGTTAATACTAACGCTGCGCGGACGTGCCGATGGCTACGATCCGGAAGTGGGACTGGTCGAAGAAATAAAAACCTGTCGTGTCCCTCCAGATACAATCAGCGAACCTGTGGCGCAGTTACATCTGGCGCAGGGACGTCTATATGCAGCCATTATTGCTGCGCAGGAATTGCCCTCGCACTTAGACGTTAGGGTGACATGGTTCAATATCGACAGCGGGGAGGAATTCAATCGTACCGAGACGTATACGAAAGAAGCGCTAGCGGAATTTCTTGATGCCACCCTGTCGCAATTTGCAGAGTGGTTGCGCAAACTGGCACGTGCACGACGCGCGCGGGATGCCAGTCTCGCCGAGCTTGCATTTCCCTATGGGGAATTTCGCGATGGACAGCGGGACATCGCCGAGCTGAGCTACAAATGTATTGATCAAGGCGGACACTTATTACTGGAAGCGCCCACCGGTAGCGGTAAGACCTCGGCCGTGTTATTCCCTGCGCTGAAGGCCATGGCCACCGACAAACATGACAAGGTAGTTTTCCTCACCTCAAAAACGGTGGGGCGCCGCGCTGCCGAAAACACACTTGCAGACCTCGCCGCGGCCGGCTATCGCGGCACTGCCCTCAGCCTGACAGCGAAAGACAAAATATGCCTATCTCCGGGACGCGCGTGTCATGGGGATGACTGCCCCTACGCGCGTGATTACTACGAGAAACTCCCCGCAGCAATGTTTGCGGCCATCGAACAGGGCACATTGCGACGCGGCGATATCGAGTCACTTGCCCAAACGTTTGAAGTCTGCCCGTACGAGCTGACCATAGACCTGCTGCCCTGGGTCGATGTGATCGTCGCCGATCTACACTATGTTTACAGTCTAACGGCCACGTTGAGCGCTTGTATGGAATCCGACAACAAGCGCTGGACCGTATTGCTCGATGAAGCCCACAACCTCCCGGGCAGGGCACGAAACATGTACAGTGCCGGCCTGGAAAAAGCAGCGCTGATGCGAGCAAAAACTCACGTGAGCGGGAACATGGCCAAAGCCCTATCGCGTCTCAACCGCCAGTTGCTGGCACTGCAAAATGCATCCTGGCAGGAGGCTGAGTTTGACAGCAGCGAAAGCTTGCCACCGGATCTGATAACAGCCCTGCGGAGTTTCGTCAGCACCGTCTCGGAAGAACTGGCGCAGGACCCAACATTTTTGCACCGCCACCCGGAATTAATGACCTTCTATTTCGAAGTTCTGCAGTTCCTGCGAGTGGCCGATCAGTGGGGCGATGACTACCGTTTTCAATTGAGCCGGGGGGCCGGCCGCCAGAGCTTGCGCGTTACGCTGAACTGTCTGGACCCCTCGCGTCAGTTGGCCGCGCGGCAACAACGCGCGCACTCGGTGATTGCCTTCTCGGCAACACTTTCACCCCTGCCCTGGTCCAAAGCGTCACTGGGTCTGGAAAACGGGGCCGTGTGCTCTCGGGCCAACTCACCCTTTGACAGCGAACAGCTACAGGTGTGGCTGGCAACTGATATCGATACCCGCTTCCGCCAGCGCGACACGACTCTGCCGAAACTGGCACGGCAATTACAGCGCTGGCTAGCAGGCACTCCCGGAAACTGCATTCTCTATTTTCCCTCCTATCGCTACTTGCAGGATTGCCTGACACAGATGCAGTCCGCTGGTGCCTCACCTGAGTCGCGCACCCTTTGGGTCCAGCACGCCCAACAGAGTGAGGGTGAGCGCGAAGAACTGTTGCAGTTACTGGCAGAGCGCAGAGATATGGCCGCGTTCTGCATCCTTGGGGGTGTATTCGGCGAGGGCATTGACCTCCCCGGCGAGCAACTTTCCAGTGTCGTGGTGGTAGGAATCGGCATGCCACAGGTTAATCGCGATACCCGATTGCTAAAGGACTGGCACCAACAGCGCCATAACGCGGGGTTCGAATATGCCTTCATGTACCCGGGGATGCAGAAGGTCGACCAGGCGCTGGGCAGAGTAGTGCGGCGACTCCAGGACACCGGCAGCGCGCTCCTGATCGATCCGCGCTACGGCGAGAAACAGTACCGAGCCCTTCTGCCCCCTTGGTGGGAATACAAACCCTGGCCTCAATCGTAGTTTTCAGCCGCCTGGGGTGTCAGTTGGAGTCAACTTTATTGGACGTTACCACCCTTGTTTCTGCGCGCGAATCACTCAAATTAGCGCGCCCTGAACCAACCGGGCCAGATATCTCGCCACAACAGGGCGCAGATGGCCCCTATTTACAGTGGGGAACCAATGTTCCCGAGCAGTACCGGCTGTGCTAAAGTCGGCGGCTGCTCAGCACAGTGGCCTCCAGCGGCCGGCCGGTAGTCTGTTACACGGCCCCACGCGGCGCCCTGATAACTAAATCGGCCATTGGTTGCCGGCTGCTCGAATAAACAAAGGTACGGGGTACATAACGCATGCGCATCGCCATTCCGAAAGAAACCCATCCAGGGGAAAACCGGATACCCATCACGCCCGCCCACGCCAAAAAGTTGTGCGCCATGGGCGCGGAGCTTGAAGTGGAGGCCGGTATGGGTGCAGGTTCAGGCTTCACTGATGCGGAATATTCCGCGGTAGGAGCCACCATTTCACAGGACCGCAACGCCATGTTTGGCAACGCCGACTTACTGCTGCGCCTGCGCAAGCCGGAGCCAGACGAAATCCGCCTGATGAAGCGTGGAGCCATCCATATCAGCTATCTGGACCCCTTCAATGAGCACGCGCTGGTCAACGCATTCAAGGACGCGGGTATTACCTCCATCAGTATGGAAATGATTCCGCGCACCACCCGCAGCCAGAAAATGGATGCCCTGAGTTCCCAGGCCAACCTGGCTGGCTATGTGATGGTCATGCAGGCGGCAATTCACCTGCCCCGAATTTTTCCTATGATGATGACCCCGGCAGGCACGCTCAAGCCGGCCAACGTTTTCGTCATCGGTGCCGGCGTAGCAGGCCTGCAGGCAATCGCCACCGCCAAGCGCCTGGGTGCCAAGGTCACAGCCTTTGACACTCGCCCGGTTGTGGCAGAGCAGGTGCGCTCCGTCGGTGCGAAATTTCTGGAAATTGACCTCGGCGAAACCGGCGAGACTGCCGATGGCTATGCCAAGCAGCTGACACCAGAACAAATAGCAATACAGCGACAGGCGCAAAAAGAAGTGATCGCTAAATCAGACGTAGTGATTACTACTGCGCAGGTATTTGGACGCAAGCCTCCGGTACTGGTCACTAAAGACATGATTGAGGGAATGACACACGGATCGGTGATTGTCGATATGGCGGCTGAAACAGGCGGCAACGTCGAAGGCTCCGTCCCCAATGAGATTGTTCAGGTCGCAGGCGTTACCGTCATCGGCAAGGGCAACCTCGCGGGAGAAGTAGCTCGCGACGCCAGCCAGATGTACTCCGCCAATCTGTTCAGCCTAGTGGAAGATAACTGGAGCGAAGATGATAAAAAATTCGTGGTCGATTTCGAGCACGATATTTTACCCGGCTGCATCATTACACACGGCGGTGAAGTGACGAATACGACGATCAAGAATATTCTGGAAGGAGGCGCATAACATGATATCTGTCGAAGTGTTCATCATACCGGACGAAGTTTTCCTCACATTTATCCTCATGTTGTCCATCTTCCTGGGCTTTGAGCTGATCAATAAGGTGCCCGCCACCTTGCACACACCGTTGATGTCCGGTGCCAACGCGATCTCAGGAGTGACCGTGGTAGGTGCGATAAGCCTGGCCGGTAGCGGACAGCAGGATCTGGCCAACTGGCTCGGTTCAGCAGCCGTCGCGCTTGCCACTATTAACGTGGTGGGTGGTTACTTGGTCACTGATCGCATGCTCGCCATGTTTAAGAAGAAGGGGAGCTGATAGCGATGGATATTCTGACTCAATACGCCTACATCATTTCCGCGGCACTATTCATCTATGGCTTAAAGCAACTGAGCTCACCCGCAACGGCTCGTCGTGGCAACGCGATTTCGTCTCTGGGCATGTTAGTGGCTATCGTGGCGACTCTGCTGGACCAGGATATTGTCGACTTCCAGTGGATTGCCATTGGCATTGTGGTCGGTGGCATCATTGGTGGCACGGCAGCGCGAATGGTTAAAATGACTAAAATGCCGGAAATGGTAGCGTTGTTCAACGGGTTTGGCGGCATGGCCAGCTTACTGGTTGGCTGGGCTGCTTTCGCCTTTAGGCCAGACGCGGGCACCTTCACGCTGATTACTATTGTCCTGTCCATCCTGATTGGTGGCGTAACCTTTACCGGCTCCATGATCGCCTACGGCAAACTCTCGGAAAGAATTAGCAGCGCCGCGCTTTTGTTCAACGGCCAGCAAGTGGTGAACAGCCTTGTCGTGCTGGGCATTGTGGCTAGTTCGGTCATGTTTTGTCTGGAGCCGAGCAACAGCGGATGGCTGTTTTGGGTCATCGGCCTGTCATTGCTGTTCGGTGTAATGGTGGTCATTCCCATCGGCGGGGCTGACATGCCGGTGGTAATTTCACTGCTGAACTCCTACTCAGGCTTAGCCGCCTGCGCTGCAGGTTTCGCAGTAGACAACAACATCCTGATCGTGGCGGGGGCTCTGGTCGGCGCCTCCGGTATCATCCTGACCCAAGTCATGTGCAAAGCCATGAATCGTTCTCTATCCAACGTGCTGTTCTCGGGCTTTGGCAGCGGCAAGGTAGAGGCCACCAAAGTGGAGGGCGAAATCAAGCCCATTACCGCCGAAGACGCTTTCTACATATTGGAAGCCGCTTCAAGCGTTGCGATCGTCCCTGGTTATGGCATGGCAGTCGCCCAAGCCCAGCACGTGGTTAAGGAGCTGGCTGAATTGCTGGAGAAAAACGGCGCTGAAGTGAATTTCGGTATTCACCCGGTGGCCGGTCGTATGCCCGGACACATGAACGTGCTACTGGCCGAGGCGGACGTTCCCTATGACCAGCTGCTGGAGATGGACGAGATCAACCCGCGAATGGAAACGGTGGATGTGGCGATTGTTATCGGCGCAAACGACGTGGTTAACCCCGCTGCGCGCGAGAATGAGTCTTCACCTATTTACGGTATGCCCGTGATCAATGTAGACAGTGCCCGTACGGTATTTGTGCTAAAGCGCTCAATGGCATCCGGTTTTGCAGGGATCGAGAACCCGCTGTTCTACAAGGACAATACGCGAATGCTGTTTGGTGATGCCAAGGAATCTATTTCCGGGCTGGTGCGCGAATTCAGCTAAGCGACTCGAAAGAGCCTTAACATGCCGGCCCATGCGCCGGCTTTTTTTAGCTACGCGTCCAATCAAAGGACAGTACATCCCTGATATCAGATGCACCGGTTACCAGCATTAATAACCGATCGATACCCAGAGCAACGCCGCTGCACGCCGGCAGCCCATGAGCCAGTGCTGCCATCAGCTGTTCATCCACAGGACGCTCAGGCTGATCGCGTTGTCGCCGCACCGCGTTATCCTGCTCAAAGCGCTTGCGTTGCTCTTGCCCATCGGTGAGCTCGCAATAGCCGTTCGCCAACTCCATGCCATCTACGTAAACTTCAAAGCGTTGGCCCACGAAAACATCCGCGTCCCTAACGACTACTGAGAGTGCCGCCTGAGACGCTGGATAGTCATAGATAAAACAAATTTCCTTTGTTCCCAGCATCGGCTCCAATACATGACTCATTAACAAATCCAGCCACAGGTCCCGATCCCCGCTCAAACCGCCCGTATCGATGTGCAGTTCCGCAACGGCTTTGAGTTCGTCTGCGGTCGCCACAAACGGGTCCAGCTGCAGGCGCTGCAGGAAGAGCTGACGATAACTGTATTTCTGCACCGGGCGCTCGCCCAGGCAATAACACAGGAGTTCCCCCACTTCTGCTATCAGCTGATGGTGATCAAATCCGGGGCGATACCATTCGAGCAAACTGAATTCGGGGTTATGGCGGGAGCCAGCTTCACCATCGCGGAACGCTTTGGCAATCTGAAAGATGGGTTCACCATAAGCGGCGAGCAGTCGCTTCATGGCATATTCAGGAGACGTTTGCAGGAATCGCTGTCGCTGCTCTCCAATAGAGACTCCGCGCTCCACTGTTAGCGACTCAATTGAAGGGTCGGTGATGCCAGCGCTTGCAAGCAGCGGCGTCTCTACCTCCAGAACGCCTCGTTCACTGAAAAACTGACGCAATCGAGCGAGTAATTTCGCCCGTTGGCGAAGCGATTCGAGACCTGAGCCGGGCCGCCAGTTCACTCTAGGGACGGTCCGTCTCTCAGGACTTGGACGACGCGCGGCTCTGGTATTCCCCAGTCCGTGTGTCCACACGAATCACCTCACCCTGGCTGAGAAACAGCGGCACTTTTACCACTGCTCCGGTGCTCAACGTCGCCGGCTTGGTACCACCGGTAGCGGTGTCGCCCTTCAGCCCAGGATCCGTTTCTGTAATTTCCAGCTCCACAAAATTGGGTGGCGCGACCACCAAGGGTGTGCCGTTAAAAAGAGTGACATCGCACCTGTCCTGCTCCTTCAACCACAGGTGTGCGTCTGCTACCGCTGCTGCATCGGCTTGAAATTGCTCGAAAGTATCAGGCTCCATGAAGTACCAAAATTCGCCATCTGTGTAGAGATATTCCATGGTGCGGTCCATTACATCTGCACCCTCGAGACTCTCTCCAGACTTAAATGTGCGCTCCCATTGCCGTCCGGTTTTGAGATTACGCAGCTTCACCCGGCTAAATGCCTGCCCTTTGCCGGGCTTTACAAGTTCATTGTCCAGGATGGAACATGGATCGCCGTCGAGCATGACTTTCAAGCCGGAGCGGAATTCGTTGGTGCTGTAGTTCGCCATGGTGTTCTCAATAAAAGATCATTTTAAAAGGCGCCCATAATACCTCAGCGGGCACGGCAATGGCAGATGCCCATATGTGAGTAGCGGCAGGCTCCCCATTTAGGATATTCTATTATCGTGGAATAGGGCCACGAACAGCGTTGGGGAGTGCCTACGTGGAAGATAAAACGAGAGTCAAACTACATATTCCGCGCCAGGATTTAACCACTGCGCCTCTGTTTCAGCCAAATACTGAGGCGGCCCGCAACTGGGTTGAACGTCTCCCGGTCACCAATGCCATTTCCGTAGTTGAGCTGCTCGTCCATGCCCTCAGTGATCTCAACCGGATAAAAATCTCACCCGAGACCCGCTACGACATCATGGAAATTCTGTGCCCCAACGTCGAGGTGGCATTAACCAATCTCTCGCGGCGCTACCTTCACCAACCCCTTATTCTGCCTGAAGCACCGCGAAAAATGGCTGAACTCAGCGACAATCTGTGCACATTGACGAGCACGGCGTACACGATTGTAGCGATCGAAGCCATTCAACAACGCGATGCCTTACGCGCAATGAATCCTGCACGTCTCACCTGTCAGGCAATTCAGCGAGCCCTATTGTACGCGGGGCGCAAAGTGCTGCTCACTTTTCAATTACACCGGCCCATGGAAATCCGCGGCTGGCAAACGCTCCACCAGCTTTATGCTCTGGGAGAAAATCAACGCCTCATCAACCTCCCTGTGCCAGAGCCCCTTGCTGGCGGCAGTACCATCACTTCAACTTACCTGCGGGCCATTATATTGGGCTGCTGCAAATCGAGTCAGCTACGTCAAAGTGACCTGGCAGCAATCTATCGCGAGTTGCAACAGTGGAGCGAGCTGGTGCTCCTTGACACTGAAGATTCAGAACAGGCGTTGTTTCTGATTGCCCTGGGCAGCGACCAACCGCCTATGTACAGCTCTGTGTACGATGTGGCGCCCAAACATCCCTGTCGATATATCGACGCGACAGCGCTGGTAACGCACCTTAAGGCGCTGAAAGAAAAGACCATTAATGCAGACATCCACTTTGATCAGAACACCCGTTTTTCAGGGGCTATGTTCGATCACCTTATCACTGCCCTGGGCAGCGTCAGCTTACGAAATTTCAAGCGTTCTCCAACCGACAGCACCCTGCGGATTTGTGTCGGTCTAAGCAGTACGCATTTTCATGTAGCCGGCCAACAATCATTCGAACAATTACTGTACGGAGAGGATGACGTATCTTCCGAAGACAAGATCGTGTCAGGCAATCCGCTTTTACGAACAAACATAAAAGCAGGCACATGGCAGAAGGTAAATCCCGGCCAGGACTATAGGAGTTCCACCGAGGTCGACCCCTCTCGTAAAATCGACGTCGATAGCACCGGCAGGGTTAAGCGAATAGATAAGGAAGATGGGACACTGTCACCCAGTGAGCGCTACCCGGTATTCAAGGTCCAGTTAGCCGACTTCAGTTCTGGAGGCTATTGTCTGGAGTGGAATGATGAATTACCCGGAAATATCAAGGCCGGTGACATTGTCGGCTTGAAGGAAGAGGGAAATAAGGATTGGGTAATTGCCGTAATCCGCTGGTTGAGCGGACTGAAAAATGCAAAAACCCTAGTAGGGCTGGAGCTCCTGAGTCCACGGGCTATATCGTATGGCGCCTGCATCGATATAAAGCCAGGCGAAAAAAGTCCTCCTGTAAGGGTACTAATGTTGGCCGAAATCGCACTCGTGGGGCAGCCTCATACACTCGTCACTCCCCGCGCCGGGTTCAAGGAACGACAACAACTGTCTTTGGGAAACAGCAAAGAGGTGCATTCGGTTGAGCTGTTACGGCATATTGCGTCAACAGGAAGCTTTGCACAGTTTGAGTTCCGCTACATAGAAGAGTTGGGAGATGTGCTGGCGAAGAATCAGGATGGACAAGCCACAAAGGATTTTGACTCCGTGTGGAGCAGTATTTAGAGCGCCTTCAAACACTCAAGCTTAAATGTGCTGTTGATATTTGTCAGAGATACCCAACAAGTAGAGTATTGCATCCAGACCCAGCGTTGAAATCGATTGTTCTACTGACTTCTGCACCAGCGGTTTCGCTCTGAATGCAATGCCCAGCCCGGCGATACTCAGCATTGGCACGTCATTGGCGCCATCACCCACTGCAATGACCTGCTGTAAATCTATTCCCTCGTCCGCTGCCAGCTGGCGCAGCAGCTCCGCCTTACGCGCTCCGTCTACAATGGTGCCCTTGATTTTGCCTGTAACCACGCCCTCAGCAATGTCCAGTTCATTGGCGTACACGTAATCCATTCCCAGTCGGGCCTGCAGATGATTGGCAAAATAGGTGAATCCGCCTGACAGGATTGCAGTTTTGTACCCCAGAGCGCGCAGTGTGGATATCAGGTGTTCTGCTCCCTCTGTAATTTTTAACTGGCCAGCTACGCGCGCTAGCGCACTCTCTTCCAGCCCCTCCAGCAAAGCGACTCGAGCACGAAAGCTCTCGCTGAAATCTATCTCGCCACGCATGGCCCGTTCGGTAATCGCACTGACCTGCTCTCCCACACCCGCCAGTTTTGCCAATTCGTCAATTACCTCCGCCTCGATCAAAGTGGAGTCCATATCGAACGCTACAAGTCTGCGGTTGCGACGATACATATTGTCCTGTTGGAATGCCAGGTCGACCTCCAACGCACCAGCTACCTCCATCAAATCCCGGCGAAAAGAAGCTGGATCGCGCAGTGAGCCACGGGCCGAAAACTCTACGCACGCTTTACTTAGAGCGGGTAGTTCACCCATGGGAATACGCCCTGAAAGGCGGTTTATGCCGTCTATATTCAACCCATGTTGAGCGACTACCGCCGTTACTCGGGCAAGCTGGTCTGCGGTAATTTTGCGCGCCAGCAGTGTGATAATAGAGCGTGCCCGGCCCTGAGATGCGACCCAGTCACTATAGCTTTCTGAAGAGACAACACTGGTTACGACCCGCAGATCGCGCTGCATTGCAAAGCTTCGCACCGCATCCTCTACCTGCGCGCATACGCAGCTTTCGGGCAGCTCGACCAATAGGCCCAATGACAGGGTGGCGTGGATCACGGCTTGACCAATGTCGAGGATATTCGCAGCATGCTCCGACAATAGAGCCGCGAGTCCAGCGGTAACACCGGCCTGATCTTCGCCGGAGATGGTAATGAGCAATATCTGGTTCACACAGCCGCTTCCACTTTTATGTCTGAGTACCATTCTACCCGCTGACGACAAGCACTGAAAAGCGAGTAATCTAACTAGTATTCAGTCAGTTGGAATTATGAGTATGTCTCACCTTGGCACAAAGCGAACAATTGCCGCCGGGTCTGGTTTATAATAGCGGACATAATAACCTGGTAAGCCACCCATACTCGCGTGAATAGCCGCTTCAGTAATACCAGCCTCGGTCAGCAACTGGCAATCCTCACGGCGGGGTTGTGCTTGCTGGTCAGCCTCGCACTGGTCGCATTGAGCGCAATTTCCAGTCGCCATATGCAACTGCAATTGCAGGAAGAATATGGCACGGCCCTGGCCATACAAGTGGCGCAGCGAGTCAGCATCGCCATGGAAAGTGGGGATCTGCTCAGTATATCGGCGTCTCTGCAACGCTTTATAGAAACCTCTGCGGCACAGGCTATCTCCTTCACTGACGTGGAGGGAAAGGCCCTGGGGCAGGTGGGCGAGACGCATGGGCAATCCTTGCACCAATACACCGCCCCCGTTCTGATTGAATCAGATATCGCCGGGCAAATCGTGATCACGATCAACTCTAGTGACACCCGGGCAGCTCAATTGCGTTTTGTATTGAGCCTGATCGGCCTCGCCGTATTACTAAGCCTTACAGCGTATGGCGCCTGCCGTCGCATTGGACAGCGCTATGGTAATCAATTATCCACCATGGCCAGGAAGATCACCCTTGAACAGGAGGATGACAGGCCCACTACCTTCAATGAACTGGTGCAGCTCCACCAGCAGATCGAGGCTCTGCCCATGGACCTGCTGCGCACACGCAGCGACCCCCAACCACAGGATGAGAACTACCACCCCACAGCGGTTTTATATCTGCACCTGTCCAGCCTCGTAAATTATGTGGACACGCTGGACGATCAGGCACTACAGCGATATACCGCCCGCCTGCATCAGATAGTGTATGCGGCCGCCGGATTCTACGCAGGCGAGTTACAGGTTGCGCGTCAATTTGGCCTGGCAGTGTACTTCAGTGGAGACAACAAGGCCGGCAGTGCCGCCTTCCGAGCCGCGTCCTGTGCCTGGCTGGTGCAGGCCGTCAGTAAAGAGATAGAGCAACAGATGTCACTTTCATTATCGATAAATATGGCTATCTCACAGAGTGAGTTGGGCGCGGGCAACGGAGATGATATCTACCCCGGCCTGTATACACAGCACACGCTGGATGAACTACAGGAGGTATGCGCCAGCAAACCGCCCAACGTTCTGCTTTCACCCGTTGCCTGCCAGGACATGGACATATCCGCGCGCCTGGAGCATCGCGCTACTGACGTGAACGGATACGCAGTGATCGAAGGGTTCGAAGGCCCTTATCAGGATTTACTCGAGAGACAATTACGGCTGATATTGACACGCTTGATGGATCCAGCCAGGGCTTAATGCGCTTTATTGCTACTCGGGGCTGAACAGCGCTTTTACGCCAGTAGGTGGTTGCCAAATTGAGTAAACCCCCTTCAATCTAGACCTTTCTGAAGTCAAGCCTCCACTAACATACTGTCCACTTTCTGAAAACCACGGGGCAGCTTGTTGCCGCGACGACCGCGCTCTCCGCGATAATGCTCCAGGTCTTTGAACTTGAAATTCTGATGACGCTTACCGGAGTAAACAACCAGCGTATCCTGCGCTGTTACCACCTGGATCGCTATCACAAACTCCTCCCGCGCCTGCACACGAGCTGAGGGAATGCCAATGATTTTATTGCCCTTGCCGCGCGCCATTTGTGGCAGATCCGCCAGCGGGAAAATCAGCAGTCGACCCTCGCTTGTAACCGCGGCAACCAGCGAGTCGTCCACGGAACCGATCGCCGCAGGCTGCAATACCTGGCCCCCCTTGGGAAGCGTGATGGCGGCTTTTCCCGCACGGTTCTTGGTCTGTAAATCGCCCAGCTTGGCAACGAAACCATAGCCGGCGTCGCTGGCCAGCAAAAACAGCGCATCTTCGGCTCCCATCATCAAGCCCTCAAAGGTCGCGCCGGAAGGCGGATTAATGCGTCCGGTTACGGGTTCGCCCTGCCCCCGCGCGGAAGGCAGGTTGTGCGAGGGCACCGTGTACGCTCTGCCCGTTGAATCGAGTATGACAACAGGTTGATTGGTGCGCCCCAAGGCACACATTTTATAGCCATCGCCGGATTTATAGCTGAGGCTGGTGGGATCGATATCGTGCCCCTTGGCAGCCCGAATCCAGCCTTTTTGTGACACTACCACCGTGGTCGGGTCGGCGGTCAGCAGTTCAAGCTCACTGAATGCCTTGGCCTCCCCTCGCTCCACCAGAATTGAACGACGCTCATCACCGTAGGTTTCCGCAACTGCCAGCAATTCCTTTTTAATCAGCGTTTTGAGGCGCGCGTCGCTACCCAGCACTTTTTGTAGCTGATCCCGCTCCTTTTGCAAATCATCCTGCTCGGCACGGATACTAATCTCTTCAAGCTTTGCCAGATGGCGTAGTTTCAAGTCCAGGATGGCTTCAGCCTGGATATCGGATATTTTGAAGCGCTGCATAAGCGCAGGTTTGGGCTTGTCCTCAGTACGAATGATATGGATTACTTCATCTATATTGAGAAAAGCGACCAAATAACCGTCAAGTATATGCAGCCGCTTCAGTACGCGATCGAGTCGGTATTCCAGACGACGCCGAACCGTTACGGTGCGGAACTTCAACCATTCCCGCAGGATCCGATCCAGGCTTTTTACGCCCGGGCGGCCATCGATCCCAATCATGTTGAGATTCACGCGGTAGCTGCGCTCCAGGTCGGTGCTGGCAAACAAATGGCTCATCAGGGACTCGAGGTCAACCCGGTTGGAGCGCGGAATAATAACCAGTCGGGTGGGGTTTTCATGATCTGACTCATCCCGCAGGTCTGCTACCATCGGCAGCTTCCGGGCCTGCATCTGCTGTGCAATCTGTTCCAGTACCTTGGAACCAGAAACTTGATGCGGCAGCGCATTGACCACAATATCACCGCCGTCTTTCTCCCATACCGCGCGCATACGCAACCCGCCACGCCCCGTTTCATACAGCGCGAGGATTTCCTCGCGCGGCGTAATGATCTCGGCGTTAGTAGGAAAATCCGGCGCTAAGACATGCTCGCATAACTCTGCCACGGTGGACTTGGGTGACTCCAGCAGTCTCACAGTGGCCGCTACCACCTCACGCAAATTATGCGGCGGCACATCTGTTGCCATTCCCACGGCAATGCCAGTGGTCCCGTTCAACAATATATTGGGAACTTGAGCCGGTAAAAACGCGGGCTCGTCCATGGTGCCATCAAAATTGGGAGTCCAATCGACCGTGCCCTGGCCGAGCTCACCCAGTAAGACTTCCGCATAGGCCGTCAGACGTGACTCTGTGTAGCGCATGGCAGCAAAAGACTTAGGGTCGTCGGGAGAACCCCAGTTACCCTGCCCGTCGACCAGGGGATAGCGATAGCTGAAGCTCTGGGCCATTAACACCATGGCCTCGTAGGCGGCACTATCGCCGTGGGGGTGAAATTTACCAATCACATCCCCCACAGTACGCGCCGACTTTTTGAATTTCGCCGTGGCTTTCAAGCCGAGCTCACTCATAGCGTAGACGATCCGCCGCTGCACCGGCTTCAGGCCGTCGCCAACATGCGGAAGTGCCCGGTCGAGAATGACGTACATGGAATAGTCCAGGTAAGCCTTCTCGGCATAAGTTTTAAGTGACACCTGTTCGGTGCCATCGCTATCAATTTCCAAAATATCAGTCATTTGACCTACAACTATCTGTGTTTTCTTGAGTTAATACTTCGCGCCGCTGCCCATACTCTGTTTCGATCAGTATTTAGCTGCTCGACGCCATTCTCGCCATTTAAGTGAACAAACGAAAGAAAAATTAGCCAAAGATAAGAGAGAATATCGCATTGTGTAAAAATGCTCTGGTTAAAATCCTCTGCGCTTTTTTCTGCGCTGAATTCAATGAGCGGATCATTCGCGATGAGGCAAGGAGCGCACCACCGCGCAAAGCCCAATTCACCTCAGTTTCCCTGCTAACGCTCACTCAGACTTCTGGACGGGAGAACTATGGGCAAAAGGCGGCAACACAGACTGCGCAGTCAACCCATCGAATCAGCGGCCTAGCTTAACCTGCCGAGTTCCATGATCGTGCCCCTGAAAGGCAACCAGCTGCTCGTTGAGATTGACAATCGAGTTTGCCATATCGACCAACAAGCTGTGGATAGTTGCCGGGTTGCTCTTGATCAGCTCGGTGAACTGTTCTTTGGGAACTTTCACCACCGAGCAGACTGTTTTTGCCTTTACAGTCGCACTCCGATCAGAGTCTGTCAGCACGGTCATTGCGCCAAAAATTTCACCGTCGGCAATTCGACCAACGGGAATGTCATCGACAAACACCTCCGCAACACCAGAGCTCATGTTATAGACATAATCGGCCCTGCCCCCCTGGTGAATAATGATATCTCCCGGCTGAAAGACTTCAAAGCCCGGAGTAACTGGCGTTCCCTGTTGCGTATGAGCGGCCGTAATTCTCAGCATGAGACCGGCGTAAGTAATTAACAGGCGCGTCCACAACCTGATGGCTGTCGGCTCGTTGAACACGCGTTGCATAAAGTCCAGCGCCGGGTACCTCAGCAATTGTGCGCCCGAATCAGAGCCGTACAAAACAGCAATGGATTGATCCAGACTCCCGGCGATATCCGGCAATAGAATGTCTCCGGCTTCGAGTGTGTATATAATTTTGCCCTGATACCGTGCCGTTAATGAGCCCTCGCGCACAACGTAGAACTGGGTGTCGTCGAAACCCCTAAAATTCCCGGCAGGAGTGACATCTACCTCCAGGGCCACCGCCGGCATACTTACTGCCTCCACCAATGAGCTGACCAGACTACCGAATTGCTGGCTAAGTGCTGTTATATCCTGCGCGTCAATGTTCACCAGCATTAGCGATCCTTTGCTCTATCGAAAACCTGCCCTGTCCGCATGAGAAATGAGTTCCCAGCCCCGGATACTGCGACTTAATCATACGATGGCAACCAGCCAAGAAGAGCCTGTTACCATCGCAGTTATAGCCTTATAGTAACGTAGAACGCCGCGGTCAGCTTTTATTAACTCAACTATAGCGGTAACTACACGCTTTTTAGGGTAGCGCTATGAGCCTTGAGTGGAAAACTCTATCTTTTTCTCAAATCTGCTCTGAGGAGCTATACGCCATACTGCGCCTGCGACAAGAAGTTTTTGTAGTAGAGCAGAATTGCGCCTACCTGGACCTCGACGGGCTCGACCAACAAGCCACGCATATGCTGTGTTGGCACAAAGGCACGCTAGCAGCGTACCAGCGCTGCCTGCCTCCCGGATTGAACTACGTGGAAAGTTCGTTGGGACGGGTAATCGTCACCCGTCAAATGCGTGGTCGGCAGTTGGGCCGGGAGCTCGCGCAACGCGGTGTCGCGCACAACCAGCTCCACTGGCCTCAATACGATATCTGCATAAGCGCGCAGGCTCATTTACAGGATTTTTATGCCTCTGTGGGATTCACAGCTGAAGGCGACGAATATAAGGAAGATGGTATTCCGCACCGCAAAATGCGATATCCAGCGCCACCTTAAACTTCTAGTAAAAAGGTAACCGGGCCCTCATTGGCCAAACTGACCTGCATATCGGCACCAAACACACCCCAAGCCACAGGCGCGTGGCGGGTCTGCAATTGCGACAACAGGTAGTCGTAAAGAGGCTCCGCTTCGACCGGAGGCATGGCTGATGAAAAACTCGGTCTCAATCCCTTGCGCGTATCTGCAGACAAGGTGAACTGAGATACCAACAACACGCCCCCGTTCACCTCTGCAACACTGTAATTCATGTGGCCTTCTGCATCTGCAAAAACGCGGTAAGCCAACAATTTGTCGAGCATCCGGTCTGCCACGACGCGATCATCACCCTTGTCCAACCCCACCAACACCAAAAGACCCTGATCGATTTTGCCAACGCAATCAGCGTTAACAGCAACACTCGCGCGACTGACTCGCTGCAACAGTGCCTTCACCAATCAGACTCAGATGCGACCGGCGCGTCGGCGCTCGTGCTCCTGCAGCAACTTCTTGCGCAAGCGAATACTGGCGGGCGTGACCTCCACCAGTTCATCATCTTCGATGAATTCCAGAGCCTGCTCCAATGTATGAAGCACCGGAGGCGTCAGTGTGAGCGCCTCATCGGTTCCAGAAGCGCGTACGTTGGTAAGCTGCTTACCCTTGGTGGGATTGACCGTGAGGTCATTACCGCGACTGTGCAGCCCAATGATCTGACCCTCGTAAACATCGACGTTGGGGTCAACAAATATTCGCCCCCGTTCCTGCAGGTTAAACAACGAGAAGCCCAGCGTCTTGCCTTTCACCATTGACACTAATACGCCATTGGATCGATGAATGATCTCTGCATTCTTCACCGGACCGTAGTGGTCAAAGACGTGGGTGAGGATTCCGGCGCCCGAGGTCAGTGTAAGAAATAACGACCGGAAACCAATCAGTCCGCGAGCAGGAATAATAAACTCCAGGCGCACCCGACCTTTACCATCGGGCACCATGTTTTCCAGTTCCGCACGACGCAGACCCAATTCCTGCATCACCGAGCCCTGATGCGCCTCCTCACAGTCGATCACCAACTGTTCGAAGGGCTCCTGAATCACGCCATCCACTTCCTTTTGAATAACTTCCGGGCGAGAGACGCCCAGCTCGAAGCCTTCCCGGCGCATGGATTCAATCAACACAGACAGGTGCAACTCGCCGCGCCCTGACACCTTGAACTTGTCAGGCGTCTCGCCAGGCTCAACGCGCAGCGCTACATTGTGAATCAATTCCCGCTCGAGGCGCTCTTTGAGGTTGCGCGAAGTAACATACTTGCCTTCCTTCCCAGCAAAAGGAGAGTTGTTCACCTGAAACGTCATACTCACGGTTGGCTCGTCCACCGACAGCGGCGGCAGTGCTTCGGGCGCTTCGGGGTCACACAAAGTGTCCGAAATATTCAGCCCCTCTATTCCGGTCACACAGACAATATCTCCCGCTTCGGCAGCTTCCACGTCTATCCTCTCCAGGCCTAGATAACCCATAACCTGTAGTACTTTGCCCTTGCGCGTTCCACCCTCACCGTCGACCACAGTCACCTGAGTGTTCGGCGCAAGTGTGCCGCGCGTAATTCGACCGACACCGATTACACCAACGTAGCTGCTGTAATCGAGGGCGCTAATTTGCATTTGTAGCGGCCCCTGGGAATTCACTTCGGGCGCGGGCACTTTATCTATGACGGTTTGCAACAAGGGCTGCATGTCTTCGCTCATGTGCTCGTGCTCAAGGCCGGCAATACCATTGATGGCAGAGGTATAAATAATGGGGAAATCCAGCTGCTCTTCTGTTGCTCCCAGTCGGTCGAACAGGTCAAACACCTGGTCCACCACCCAATCCGGCCGCGCCCCTGGACGGTCTACCTTGTTAACCACCACAATGGGGTTCAAGCCCTGCTCAAAAGCCTTGGACGTGACGAATCGAGTCTGCGGCATCGGACCATCCACGGCGTCGACCAACAGCAATACTGAATCGACCATCGACAAGACCCGCTCCACCTCGCCACCAAAATCGGCGTGTCCGGGGGTGTCGACGATGTTGATACGGTAGCCGTCCCAAACGATTGACGTGTTCTTGGCCAGGATAGTAATACCGCGCTCTCGCTCCTGATCATTGGAATCCATCACCCGTTCTGCGCCATCGGAGCGGCGATCAAGGGTACCCGACTGTTGTAGCAGGCAGTCCACAAGGGTGGTTTTACCATGGTCAACGTGGGCAATAATGGCGATATTGCGAAGTTTCTCGATCAAGGGGCTGCCTCTGGGCACATGGGTGCCGTAAAAAAGGCGCGGATTATACCCTATCGCGGTGCTGTGAGCTGCCAGCGACTTTGTGTGAATTGTGTACTATTTGAAAGTGTGGCGAGGTCGCATCACGGAGCATAAACCCTAATATCCAGCGGGCCACCTCTGCAAATAGGCCCTGTGAGGGCGCCTCATGACGCCCTTGCCGCAATACAACATCTAAGTACCGCCGCAAGAAAGCTCGGAAACGCGACGACACAACTCGTAAAGGGGCTGCGCAAATATCTCCAGTGCATAAGTAATCCCCAACATATTTCGCACCACCTCTACCATTTGCGCCAATACCGTCTCATCGGATTGTGCCACTTCCACCCTGATTTTGTCCCGGTCACGGCGCAACACCGCACGCAAGATCGATTCCAACTGGCGAACCAGCTGACACATGACGAGCTTGCTCTTGATAGCGATGCCCGAGAAATACTTGACAACGAATTGCATAGAGGCCATAACCAATGCGCCGGAGCGGAGCGGGTATTATTCGCACTTCGCTCGGGCAGTTGTTCAGCCCCAAATTGCTATCTGCAGGCCACATTATCGCACCAAAATAGTGCGTTAACGCCCTGTATTAGTGCATTGGTGGCCGGTTCAACACGGTTTACGCTGTAAATCCCCTAAAATTCAGTGCGTTAGAGCAAGCACTTATTTGGCACAGCTCTTGCTTTCACAAAGACTGCTGAGACTACTTGTGCTGCCCGCATTGACTGGCACCGGGAGAAACAACCCGGACCAAGCAAGCCGGCCTAATTAATGCCTTATGGAGAACAAAAGATGTCAAACAAAACCCTGAAGCTGATAAAAGATAGCGAAGCACGCTGGGTAGACCTGCGCTTCACAGACACCCACGGTAAAGAGCAGCATGTCACCATCCCCGAAAAGGAAGTGAGCGAAGGCTTCTTCGATGGCGGTAAAATGTTTGACGGTTCCTCCATTGCCGGCTGGAAAGGCATTAACGATTCCGACATGGTACTGATGCCCGATGATGATTCATCAGTGCTGGACCCTTTCACCGACGACTCCACTGTCATCTTGCGCTGTAACGTCGCCGAGCCCACCACCATGCAAGGCTATGATCGCGACCCGCGCTCCATCGCCCAGCGCGCCGAAGACTACCTTAAGAGCACCGGTATCGGTGACACAGCCTACTTTGGTCCAGAGCCTGAGTTCTTCGTTTTCGACGACATCAAGTGGCACATCGACATGAGCGGCTGTGGCGTGAAGATCCACGCCGATGAAGCCGCGTGGGCATCAAACCACAGCTTTGAAGACGGCAACACCGGCCATCGCCCGGGCGTTAAAGGCGGCTATTTCCCTGTACCTCCTGTCGATTCTCTGCACGATATTCGCGCCGCCATGTGCACGGCCATGGAACAAATGGGCCTGGATATTGAAGTGCATCACCACGAGGTTGCCACCGCCGGACAGTGTGAGATCGGTACCCGCTTCAGCACCCTGGTGAAAAAAGCCGACGAGGTGCAGATACTGAAATACTGCGTGCATAACGTAGCCCACGCCTACGGCAAAACGGCGACCTTCATGCCCAAGCCGATTGTGGGCGATAACGGTTCCGGCATGCACGTACACCAGTCTATCTCCAAAGGTGGTGACAACATCTTTGCCGGCGACGGCTACGCGGGATTGTCTGAGGCAGCCCTGTTTTACATCGGTGGCATTATCAAACACGCACGTGCATTGAATGCCTTCACTAACTCGTCCACAAACTCCTACAAGCGCCTGGTGCCCGGCTTTGAGGCCCCGGTGATGCTCGCTTACTCAGCTCGCAACCGGTCTGCTGCTATCCGTATTCCCTACGAGGCCAACCCCAAGGGCAAGCGCATCGAGGTGCGCTTTCCGGACCCAACCGCCAATCCCTATCTGGCGTTCTCTGCGCTGCTAATGGCTGGCCTGGACGGCATTCAAAACAAGATCCACCCCGGCGATCCGGCCGACAAGGATTTGTATGACCTGCCCCCAGAAGAAGGCAAAGCCATTCCCACGGTTTCTTCCAGCCTTGAAATGTCCCTGGCCGCACTGGATGCAGACCGTGAGTTCCTGACTAAAGGCGGCGTTTTTTCCGACGACATGATCGCTGCGTTTATCGAGTTGAAGTCTGAGGAAGTCCAACGTCTGAGCATGACCACTCACCCGGTCGAGTTCGATATGTATTACTCTGTCTAAGGTCATTTGTAGACTACTGAAAGGCTCACCCTGGTGGGCCTTTTTTGTGGGCGATGATTCGACACCTCCAAAAACACCCCTGACGTAAGCAGAATTATGACCGACCGGATAACGTTAGCCAGCGCCATTAGACTGTGGCCACATGAGCTCTTTCAACCCGGCGCTTTCTGATAGGGTGTAGCCTATACGGAACACCCTAGGAATTAATCATGTTTAGAATTCTCCTGCTTGTCCTGCTAGTTACACCCCTATGCAGTGCGGCCGAATCTATCTACCGCACCACCGACGCAGAAGGCAATGTAGTGTTTACCGATGCGCCGTCCGCCCGCGACGCTGAATCGACAGAGCGGGTCGAAATCCAGCCGATCAATACATTAGCGCCGCCAAGTCCACTGACAGCGCCCATCACAACACCCAGGGAACCAGAGGAAACGGCGATCAGCGTCACTATTACATCACCCGAGGATGAAACGTCATTCCCCATGGGGCCCGGCAATTTTTCCGCCGCCGTTCGGGTGGAGCCTCAGATGTCTCCGCGCACTAACCTCCAACTGTTCGTTGATGGCGCGCCCTGGGGCACCCCGCAGCGAAGCGCAAACTGGCGGCTCACCAATGTCTTTCGCGGCGAACACGACCTCACCGTTGGCCTCATTGATGGCTCTGGGGAAACAGTCGCGATGTCTGAGCCAATTCGCGTGTACGTGCACCGACCCTCCGTGAACTTCAAAAACAGAGCAAATTAGGACTCGACAAGGCTTGATGCCTGGTGCACCATATTGGTGCGTGCGGAACTGAAAGGGCCGCTATCATTGTACGCCTGACGCCACCATACGACTTCGCAGCACAATACATCAGTTGTAAGTGTGTACTTACTTCGTCTGTGTGCAAAGTATTCGCTTACTTTCTTCTTATTGCTCCTCACAACGACATTCTGGCTCCATTATTGCTAAGACTAAGGGGCGGGGCGAATCGTGCATGACAAGTCGGCTAGCTCACCATACAGATGGGTGCCTCCAGCCGCGGAGATACATGAACATGAGGCAAGAATGAAACCAGACCCGGGCATTTTAGACAGTATCAGTACCGGTATTGTGAAGTTCGACGACAAGCTTAAGGTCATGGCTCTGAATGCCTCCGGCGAGGCCTTGTTAGAGACCTCCCTGGCCCGCTGTCTCGGGCAGCATGCTGGCAAACTGGTGCTGGACCCGACTCAGTGGCTGGCCGCCCTGGAGCATGCACTGGCAAGCAGTAACCTGCACACCAGTCGCGGCATCGCCCTGACATTACACTCAGGACAAGAAATTCGAGTCGATGTCGTCGTCACACCATTGATCGACCAGGACGGAGCACTCAGCCTGCTGGTGGAGATGATGACGATCGACCGTCTCCTTAGAATCAGTCGGGATGAAAGTCTGGTCCATGCCCAGGAGACCAACCGGGCGATGATTCGGGGGCTCGCTCACGAAATTAAAAACCCTCTGGGCGGCGTGCGTGGGGCTGCACAACTACTGGCCCGGGAGTTGCCGAACGAAGAGTTGGCAGAATATACGCGGATTATTATCCGCGAGGCCGACCGTTTGCGTGACCTGGTCGACAGCTTACTGGGCCCCAACCGCCAATTGGACCTGCAACCACGCAATATTCACGAAGTCCTGGAGCACGTACGCAACCTCATCATTGCCGAATCGGACAACGCAGTCACCATCATCCGCGACTACGACCCGAGTTTGCCGGAGTTTGCCTGCGACAAAGCGCAGCTCATTCAGGCCGTGCTCAACATCATGCGCAATGCGCTGCAAGCGGCACCGAATGCAGATCAGTGTGAGATTACGCTGCGCAGTCGTTCGCAGCGACAGTTCACTATGGGCACACGGGTGCACCGGCTAGTGTGCCGGGTGGACATCCTCGACAACGGGCCTGGAATTCCCGCTGCAATACTGCCCGCCATATTTGCCCCAATGGTCACCGGGCGCGCCGATGGCACAGGTCTGGGGCTGTCGATTGCCCAATCTATTATTCACCGCCACAAGGGGGTAATCGGCTGCGAAAGCCGCCCCGGCAAAACCCACTTCACCTTCTTCTTACCAATGGAATTACACGATGCAAAAGCAAGCTAAAGTCTGGGTAGCGGACGACGATAGTTCCATCCGCTGGGTGCTGGAGCGCGCCCTCAAGCAGGCAGGCATAGAACACCAGAGCTTCGTCGACGCGGATCAGCTGCTAAAACAGTTTGCCTCACAACAGCCGGATGTCATCATCAGTGATATCCGAATGCCCGGAACAGACGGGCTGGAATTACTTGCGCAAATCCACGAAACCTATCCCGACCTACCCGTAATAATTACCACCGCACACTCAGACCTTGACAGCGCAGTCGCTTCCTACGAGCAGGGTGCCTTTGAATACTTGCCCAAACCCTTCGACCTGGACGAGGTCATCGCAGTTACCGAGCGCGCCATCGCTCACGCGTATGAGAAACGCGGCACCCCAACCGTAGCGGAACAACTTCCCGAAACTGAGATCATTGGTGAAGCTCCCGCTATGCAGGAAGTATTTCGCGCCGTCGGGCGGCTGGCACACAGCAACATTACCGTGTTGATAAACGGTGAATCGGGAACCGGCAAGGAATTGGTTGCGCGAGCCCTGCATCGGCACAGTCCCCGCACCAACTCTCCTTTTATAGCGCTCAATATGGCCGCTATTCCCAAGGAACTGATGGAGTCGGAACTGTTCGGCCATGAAAAAGGCGCCTTCACCGGCGCCAACAACAAGCGCGAGGGTCGCTTTGAGCAGGCCGATGGTGGCACCCTGTTTCTGGATGAGATTGGTGATATGCCCGCCGATACACAAACCCGTTTGCTGCGTGTTCTCGCCGATGGCGAATTCTATCGTGTGGGTGGCCACGTACCGGTTAAAGTTGATGTGCGCATTATCGCTGCCACGCACCAGGATTTGGAAGCACTGGTGCAGCGCGGCGATTTCAGAGAAGACCTGTTTCATCGCCTCAATGTCATTCGAATTCACATACCAAAGCTCGCCGAGCGGCGCGAGGATATTCCCAGGCTCCTGCAATATTTTTTCCAGCAGGCGGCAAAGGAATTGGGCGGGGAGACTAAAATTCTGCTACCTGAAGCAGAACAGTTTCTGATTAACCTGGAGTGGCCCGGCAATGTCAGGCAGTTGGAAAACTGCTGCCGCTGGATCACCGTGATGGCATCGGGGCGTGAAATTCACGTCAGTGATTTACCGCCGGAGCTCGGCACAGGCATTACGCATCCATCAATCAGCGAAGAATCTGATTGGCGCGAACAGTTGTATCGCTGGGCGCACAATGAACTGATTCACGGTAAACAACAGATTCTGCAGGAGGCTGTGCCGGCATTTGAAAAAGTCATGATTGAGGTGGCGCTGCAGCATACGCAGGGGCGTAAGCGGGATGCTGCCGAGCTGTTGGGCTGGGGTCGCAATACGCTGACACGGAAGATCAAAGAATTAGAGTTTTAAAAACGGGTGCTTCTTCCAGATAGTGCCGGCTTAAGCCGCCAGGTCGGTGTAATTCCACTTGATTCGGCGTTAGTCGAGTCTGATCCAGGACATAAACAATGCTAAAAATCGTCCTCTATCAACCAGAGATTCCGCCCAATACCGGCAACATAATCCGCCTGTGCGCTAACAACGGGTGCTCTTTGCACCTCATCGAGCCGCTGGGGTTTGATCTGGATGACAAAAAGATGCGCCGCGCCGGCCTCGACTACCGGGAATTCGCAGACATGCAGTTGTATCCTGATATGGCGAGCTTCAAGCAGGAGCACGGCGATGGCAGGCTGTTTGCCTTAACTACACGCGGTGGAACGGCCTATCATCAGATCAGTTATCAACCCGGCGATGCCATCGTCTTTGGCCCCGAAACACGCGGATTACCAGGCGATATTTTGGACGAACTCGGACCTCAGAGGACTTTGCGCATTCCGATGAAACCCCAGAGTCGTAGCCTCAACCTGAGCAATGCGGTAGCTCTGGTGGTCTATGAGGGGCTGCGCCAGCTGGACTTTCCGGGCCTACAATAAGTAAGCGCTCACATCGGTTTTAGGCCAATAAAAAGAGGGCCAAAGCCCTCTTTCCGGGTCTTTCATCGCGTTCAGTGTTTAGCCGGCGCCTCGGCCGTTTGCGCCTGAGCGAGTGCTTGCTGGTACAGGGCTTCAAAATTGACGGGGGCCAGCATGAGTGCTGGAAACCCGCCCTTTACACAGATTGAATCGAGCGTCTCGCGCGCGAAAGGGAATAGAATGTTGGGCGCTGCCGTGCGCAAAATCCGTCGTAATTCTTCACCCTCAAAACCCTGAAGGAAGAAGATACCCGCCTGCTGCACCTCAACCAAAAATGCGGTCTCTTCTTCGACCTTGGCGGTGACGGTAACAGTCAACACCACATCGAAGTTGCCCTCTTCATCAATCGGCTCAGCGCGGGTGTTCAACTCAACATTTATTTTAGGCTGCCATTGCTCCTTAAATACTGCGGGTGTGGCAGGAGACTCAAAAGACAAGTCCTTGGTATAGATGCGCTGCATAGCGAACTGTTGCTGCGGTTGTTCCGTGTTGGATCCTACTTGTTCATCGGCCATTACGCCGTCCTCCCATTAAGTGTCAAAACATTAAGGCGCAGGGCGAACCTGCTCCAGTAATTCATCCAGACGGCCCTGTCGTTCCAGCAAATAAAGATCATCAAAGCCGCCAATGTGCTGATCGCCTATCCATATCTGTGGAACGGTATTGCGCCCGCTTTTTGTCATCATTTCCCGGCGCAACAACGGCTCCTGATCCACCGCGATATCGCTGTAGGCTACGCCTTTGTCATCCAGCAGGTCCCGAGCCCGAATGCAGTAGGGGCAGAAACGCGTAGTATAAAGGGTGACACCTGGACTCATCACTAACCGCCGTATCAGCTGACAGTAGGCAACTGCAGATTGCCCCACTCCATCATGCCGCCGGTCATTTTGTAGACCTGCCCGTATTGTTCTGCCTTGAGTTGCTTACCCGCTGTACCCGACTGTTGGCCCATCTTACACACCAGCACAATCGGCTTGTCCTTATACTTCGTAAGCTCAGCCGTGCGCGCGGTCAATTTAGAGAAAGGAATGTTAATTGCGCCGACAATATGGCTCTTTTTGAACTCCGCCGCATCGCGCAAATCCAGAAAAATACCGTCCTCTGTGTTGACGATATTAATCGCCTGCTGGGGCGAGAGCGAGGGACCAGACTTGCGTGATTCATGCAGAAACAACATTGCGGCAAGAGCAAGGAGTCCAGCCACCAGTATCCACTGCTGCGTCAGAAATTCGAGAATTAGTGCCATGATGTTGTTAATTCGGACCTGTTAGAAATGGCGGCGGGGATCATACACCTGACAATTGTGACGGTGCACGCTCGTTACCTACGCCGCTGGTAAAAAGGGCGCCAAGTATACAGGGTCTGTCAGGGGGCAACCAGTCCCACCCTACTTTGTACCGGCCAACGTTACTGCCTCCTTTTCAATGGGGTAGCAGCCCGCTGGCAGGCGTTTGGCAACCCCCTATCAAACTGAACCAGACCCCCAGCCGACTCAGACAATGCGCTGCCAAGCCAGACAGGTTAAAATGCCAGCTTGCATACGCTTCTAAACAACACCCTGCCTATTCGGGAAACTACATGAGTGATAAGAACAGGAAGGCAACCGTCCTCATCGTGCTGGATGGCTGGGGCCACCGCGAGGAAACACAGGACAACGCCATCGCCAACGCAGACACGCCAGTCTGGGATCGCCTCTGGGCTGAGTCTCCCCATACGTTGATCTCTGCCTCGGGCGAGGATGTGGGCCTGCCCTGCGGACAAATGGGCAATTCCGAGGTGGGCCACATGAGCCTGGGGTCCGGACGCGTGCTCTACCAGAACATCTCGCGCATCGACCAGGCCATAAGAGATGGCAGCTTCAATAACAACCCCGCCTTCACCGCAGGCATCGACAAAGCCATCGCAGCTAATGGCGCCGTGCACATATTTGGCCTGCTCTCCCCTGGTGGAGTGCACAGCCACGAGGAGCAGCTCTTCGCGGCCATCCGTCTCGCTGCAGCGCGCGGAACCAAAAAAGTTTATTTGCATGCCTTTCTCGATGGCCGGGATACGGCGCCCAGAAGCGCAGGGCCATCCCTGGCCAAGGCCGATGCACTGTTTGCTGAGCTCGGCTGTGGACGCACGGCGACCCTCTGTGGACGTTACTACGCGATGGACAGAGACAACCGCTGGGACCGTGTAGAACAAGCTTATCGCCTGCTCACAGAAGGCGTCGCCGAGCATCGTGCCGACAGTGCCTCTAAAGGCCTGGAAGCCGCCTACGCACGCGACGAAAGCGACGAATTCGTCCTGCCTACGGTGATTTGTGCTGACCAGCAGGATGCTGCCCCCGTGGGTGACAACGACACTGTGATGTTCATGAATTTCCGCTCCGACCGCGCGCGCGAACTTACCCGCGCCTTTGTGGACCAGGACTTCAACCATTTCGAACGCAAGGTAGTGCCACAACTGGCCAATTTTGTAACGGCAACTGAATATGCCCAGGACATCCAGACGAACTGCGCTTTTGAGCCGGAAAAACTGGAAAACGTGTTGGGCGACTATGTGGCCAAGCGCAACATGACCCAACTGCGCATCGCCGAAACGGAGAAATACGCCCACGTAACTTTTTTCTTCAGCGGCGGGCGCGAGGCGCTGTTTGAAGGAGAAGAACGCAAGCTGATTCCTTCACCGGATGTGGCCACCTACGACCTCCAACCGCAAATGAGTGCGCCAGAATTAACCGACCAGTTGGTGGAGGCCATCGAATCAGGCAAATACGACCTGATCGTGTGCAATTACGCCAATGGCGACATGGTGGGGCACACCGGCGTCTACGCGGCGGCGATCAAAGCGGTAGAGACTCTGGATGAATGCCTTGGCCGCGTTGAGAAGGCATTGATGTCCGTCGATGGTCAGGCCCTGATCACCGCCGACCACGGCAACTGTGAACAAATGCTCGATTATGAATCTGGCCAACAGCACACCCAGCACACCACCGACCTGGTGCCCCTGGTGTATTTGGGGCCTAAAGCCCTCAAGCTAAATTCTACCGGCGGCATACTGGCTGACATCGCGCCAACACTGCTCAGCCTGATGGCCTTGCCGCAGCCGAAAGAAATGACCGGTAGCGACCTGACTATTGAGCGCAATTGACGCTCCTTTTACCCATGCCATCGGTGGACATTAATGCGTGAAGTGTCCGCATTGTTTTTCGCACTACCGACCCTGGGCCGACTAATACTGTTGGTGTTTTCCTTTTCCTGCTTGCCCAGCCAAAGCCTTGCACAATCGGACGAAGAGACTAGGCGAGTACAGTTGGAGCAGCTGGAGCGCGATATCAAGCGCATAAACCAGGAAATATCCGAAGCCAGCAGTCAGCGCAACACTCTACAAGAAAAACTGCGAAAAGCCGAAGTGGAACTGGGTTCACTACAACCCAAAATTGCTGAGAATCAACGGTCCCTCGACGCGGGCACAAAGGAACTCGCAACCCTGGAGCAACGTCGCGACGAACTCGAACATGCCCGCGACGAGCAGCAAGCACGTATCGCGCTGGAACTGAAAACCGCCTGGCAGATGGGGCGACAGGGGCAGGTGAAAATTTTATTGAATCAGGAGAGTCCGCATACCGTGGCTCGCTCGCTGGCTTACTACCGCTATTTCTTCAAGGCCCGCACTACGCTGCTCGATCAATACCGAGAAACGCTGCGCGAGCTTGAGAACCTAAAACAGCGAATCGACGCAACCCTCGCGCAATTAAAAACCGACCGCCAAACGCTTCAACTGCAAAAAACAGAACTTACCGCTGCCCAGAAAAAGCGCGAACTCGCGGTGGCAAATCTAAGCGCAAGTATCAGCAGCGGCAGTGCGCAACTCAAACAGAAAGAGCAGGACCGCGACAAGCTGGAGGATCTTCTACAAGCCATCGAGCAGGTAGTTGTTAAACTGGAAATGCCGTCTGACTATAATGAGTTCCAAAGTGCCAAGGGTAAAATGCCCTGGCCTTTGCAGGGCAAGCCGAGTAATCACTTCGGCCGCTGGCGTACTCAGGGTAAAATGCGCTGGCACGGGGTTACTATCCCAGCCAAGGAGGGTTCCCCCGTCAAGGCCATTCATCACGGCCGCGTTGTCTATGCCGACTGGCTGCGCGGCTCCGGTCTTTTGCTGATCATTGATCACGGCGACGGCTACATGAGTCTCTACGCTCACAACGAGAGTCTGCTGCGTAATGTGGGTGAATGGGTGACAGCGGGCACGCCTATCAGCACGGTGGGCAACACCGGCGGTAAGGATAAAACTGCGCTGTATTTTGAAGTGCGGCACAAGGGTAAACCCACCAACCCCGCGAACTGGTGTGAAGGCTGAAAACCCCGGGTGAGAACGGGCTTGGCAACTACAATACACAATGAGGTAAACTGTAGTCCTGAACACTACCGGTCACCAGATAACTCTCATGCGCCTTTCTCTTTTATTCCGTCTCCCTTTGACTGTGGTTTTAACCACACTGACCCTCACTCTTGCACTGCCGTTGTCGGCAGTAGAGGAGAAGGGCAAGCTCCCGCTGGAAGAACTACGCACCTTCGCAGAGGTGTATAACCAGATTCGCGAGGGCTACGTCGAGGATATCGACGACAGTACACTGCTGGAATATGCCATCCAGGGCATGCTGATGAACCTCGACCCCCACTCCATGTACCTGACGAAAGACGCCTTTCAGAATTTGCAGACCACCACCACCGGCGAATTCACGGGGCTCGGCATCGAAGTCGGAATGGAGGATGGCTACGTCAAAATTATTTCTCCCATTGATGGTTCTCCCGCATCAAATGCGGGGCTGCAGAGCGGCGATATCATTCTAAAACTCGGCACTGTTCCGGTGAAGGGTATGAGCCTGAACGAGGCCATCGATATCATGCGCGGGCCCAAGGGCAGCGAAATTGAACTCTCCATCGGCCGACCCGGAGAAAGTCAACCTTTCGACGTTACTCTGGTGCGCGACACTATTAAAGTTGCCAGTGTTCGCGAGCGCTGGCTGGAACCTGGCTATGGCTATATTCGCATCGCGCAGTTTCAACGGCGCACAGGAGCGGACGTGCGCAAGTCGCTGGAAAAACTCATGTCCGAGCAAAAACTGAAAGGCCTCGTGCTGGACTTACGTAACAACCCGGGCGGCATTTTACGCGCCAGTGTTGATGTTGCAGGATTGTTTCTGGACGGAGGCAACGTCGTCTACACCGAGGGGCGCATGGAAAGCACGGACATGCACTACGACGCAGATGCCCTGGACGCCATCGCTGGTGTGCCTCTAATTGTGTTAATCAATCAAGGGTCGGCAAGCGCTTCTGAAATTGTTGCCGGGGCGCTGCAGGATCGCGGCCGGGCGGTTGTTATGGGCACACAGAGTTTCGGCAAGGGTTCTGTTCAAACTGTAATGCCTCTGTCTGAATCACGCGCGGTGAAGCTGACCACAGCACTGTACTTCACGCCAAACGGCCGCTCCATACAAGCTGAGGGTATTGTGCCGGACGTGACGATTGAGCGAGCGCAGGTAACGGCCTATGAAAACCCGAAGGGAATTTCCGAAGCGGATTTGTCCCGGCACCTGGACAATGCAAACAGCACTGCCAAGAAAAAGAAAAAGAAAAAAGTGGACAACGATTTGCTTGCCGATGACAACCAACTCTACGAAGCGCTGACCCTGTTGAAGGGCCTTAATATTTTGGGAATGCGCGACACGACAGTAGAGTCGGTAGTGGAGCCCAGCGGCGAGTCTTAACCGGAACAAACCCCGTTATCGACGCAGTTCTGCGACTAGCGTCGCACCTCAATCCCGTGCTCCGCCATGTAAGCCTTGGCCTGTGGTACTGAATATTCGCCGAAGTGAAAAATGCTGGCCGCCAATACCGCATCGGCACCACCAAGAATAACGCCATCAACCAGATGATCCAATGTTCCCACTCCGCCTGAGGCAATCACGGGTATCTCCACTGCATCGGTAATTGCTCGAGTGACGCCCAACTCAAATCCATTTCTGGTGCCATCTCTGTCCATACTGGTTAGCAGTATTTCGCCGGCGCCCAGATCGGCCATTTTTACCGCCCATTCCACCGCGTTAATACCTGTGGGCTTGCGTCCGCCGTGGGTGAAGATCTCCCAGCGTGGCAGGCCGTCTACATCATCCACACGTTTTGCATCGATAGCGACAACAATGCACTGAGAGCCAAAACGTTGGGCTGATTCTCGCACCAGTTCGGGGTTGTGAATGGCGGCTGTATTAATACTGACCTTGTCAGCGCCGGCGTTCAGCATGGTGCGGATATCTTCAATTGAACGAATGCCACCCCCCACCGTGAGTGGAATGAATACATGCTCAGCGATCTGCTCTACCGTGTGCACCGTCGTTTCGCGGCCCTCATGGCTGGCGGTGATATCCAGGAAGCAGACTTCGTCAGCGCCCTGCTCGTTGTAGCGCATGGCAATTTCAACCGGATCACCAGCATCGCGTATATCGACAAAGTTAACGCCCTTGACCACGCGGCCATTGTCCACGTCCAGGCAAGGAATTATGCGTTTGGCGAGGGCCACTTCTAGTCGACCTCGTCACACAGACGTTGCGCTTGGGCTACGTCCAATGTGCCTTCATAGATAGCACGGCCAGTGATAGCGCCGCAGATGCCCTGATCGGCCACCCCTTTAAGCGCACGTATATCGTCAATGTTGGTTATGCCGCCGGAGGCGATAACCGGAATGCGGGAGGCCTGTGCCATTATTAGAGTCGCTTCCACATTCACACCCTGCATCATACCGTCGCGCGCGATATCGGTGTACACAATGGCGGAGACTCCGTCGGATTCAAACCGGCGTGCCAGATCAGTTGCGCGCAACTCAGACACCTCGGCCCATCCATCAGTCGCGACTAGCCCATCCTTCGCATCCAGGCCCACAATGACCTTACCAGGAAAGGCAGCGCAAGCTTCTGCCACAAACTCTGGTTCTTTAACCGCCTTGGTACCAATAATCACATAGCCGACACCGGCCTTGACATAATGCTCGATAGTTTCCAGGTTGCGGACACCGCCGCCAATTTGTATTGGCAAGTCGGGGTAGGCCGCTGCGATCGCCGTTACTACCGAACCGTTCACCGGCTCACCGGCAAATGCGCCGTTCAGATCAACCAGATGTAGACGCCGACAACCGGCATCAACCCAACGAGCAGCCATCGCCACCGGATCATCGGAAAACACCGTGCTGTCATCCATCAGACCCTGACGCAAGCGCACACATTGCCCGTCTTTCAAATCAATTGCGGGGATGATCAGCATTGTCCGTTCCACTCCAGAAAATTTTTCAGCAAGGTAAGCCCGGCGGCGGCACTTTTCTCCGGGTGAAACTGTACCGCGAATAAATTGTCCTGTGCTAGCGCTGCATCCGCACTCACGCCATAGTCCACGCTGCCAGCCAAGAGACTACGGTCTTGTGCATGCACGTAATAACTGTGCACGAAGTAAAAGCGGCTCATATCAGGGATACCCGCCCAAAGAGGATGGTCAGTGTGCTGGTGAACTTCGTTCCAACCCATGTGCGGTACTTTTAAACGCTGGCCCTGGGCATCTTTGAGCGGGTTACCAAAAAAACGTACCTCGCCCGGAATCATGTTCAGACACTCCACACCATCGTTCTCTTGTGAGCGCGTCATCATCGCCTGCAGGCCTACGCAGATCGCCAACACAGGAATATGTTGTTCTGTAAGCGCCTGCGCCAGAAGTTCATCACACTTCAGCCGTCGAATTTCCGATAGACAATCGCGAATAGCGCCCACTCCAGGGAACACCACGCGATCGGCCTTGCGGATTAAATCAGCGTCATTAGTCACCAGCACTTCGTCAGCACCCACGTGCTGTAGCGCACTGGCCACGGAATGCAGATTTCCCATGCCGTAATCAATAACGGCGACGATGCCACTCATGAGTGAAGTTCCTGTTTACAACACGCCTTTGGTGGAAGGCGTAACGCCCGCCATGCGCAGATCAGGCGTGAGGGCCATGCGCAGCGCGCGGCCAAAAGCCTTGAAGACCGTTTCGACCTGGTGATGGCTGTTGTCGCCGCGGAGGTTATCTATGTGCAGGGTTACCAACGCGTGGTTGACGAAGCCCTGGAAAAATTCCAGAAATAAATCCACGTCAAAACCACCGACTGCCGAACGGGTATAGGGCACGTGATACACAATTCCAGGGCGACCTGAGAAATCAATGACCACACGCGACAAAGCCTCATCGAGAGGCACATAAGCATGGCCGTAGCGAGCAATACCTTTTTTGTCTCCTGCTGCCTTGGCAACCGCCTGACCCAGGGTAATACCGATGTCCTCCACCGTGTGATGGTTATCGATGTGCAGATCACCCTTAGCCTTGATCGTTAAATCCACCATGCCATGACGCGCTACCTGATCCAGCATGTGTTCCAAAAATGGAATGCCGGTATCAAAATCAACCTTGCCGGAGCCATCCAGATTCACTTCAACGGTGATCTGGGTCTCCAGAGTATCTCGCGTTACTGTGAGGCGGAGGCGGCCAAGGAGGTGATCGCCGCGGCGCAGGAGGCGGCGGCGGTGC
>JAPKAY010000042.1 GCA_028825045.1 Halioglobus sp. | reverse complement strand
CACTGAAGGCAAAGGCTACACCGGTACCGATGCCGATCAGGGTAAACATATTCAGGTTCAGACTGATGATGGATTGCCAGGCACGCTGAAAAAACATGCGGCAGGCATAAAAGACCACCGGCAGGGTGAGCAGAAATTGCAGCCAGTTCCAAAAGTTTTGGCTCATCAAGCCGGGCAGGGGGTTGCCCGGAATCATTTCGCCCATGGCGATAATAAATACCGGCAATGAGAAGGCTGCGGCTATCTTCATCTTTTGCAGCAGATCCCTGTACGCTTTTTGTTCCGCTCCTTCATCGGGTTCTCTGGCTACTAAGTCCATGCCGCAAATGCGGCAGTCACCGGGTTTGCCTTCAATAACCTCTGGGTGCATAGGGCAGGTGTATAGGGCACTGGGCAACAGGCTTGGCTGCTCCAGCAAATCCATACCGCAGATGGGGCAGCTGGTAGGCTGTGTATAGGGCTTTTCGCCTTCGCAGTGCATGGGACAGTAATAGATACCGTTCCCGTTAACTACAGGCTTAGAGGCCGTATTTTCGTGGTACTCACCAGTCTTTCCAGGAAGATATATACGGTAGCTTAGATTAGCATCCAGTAGCGCTTGTTGCAGGGCCTCCAGCGTGACATGGGCGGTCATCTTGACGGTGGTCGTGTGGTCGGATAACGCAACGTTTGCATCGACCACCGCTTCTATAGCGTTGAGGGCCGTTTCAATTTTTTCTTTGCAGGCGCCGCATTGAATCCCTGAGACTTTATATACATGTTCCACTCACCGAACTCCTTTAAGTCGCTATGAACTGTAATGGCAATAAAGATACTGACAAGTTAACTTATTTTTGCGTAAAAAGCGGATAGTCAGAGCAGGGAAATCAGACTACTGATGCTCAAAGTGGTGCCCATGATAAGATCCCGCGGAATAGCTGGTGTCCATAGGCGACTTCAGTATAGGACAGATAAAGGGTCTGTTGAGAGCAGACCTCCTCATGGCGGCTCTTTACCAGCCTTGAAAATATCGACCCTAGTCGGTCTAGCCCACTGAGCTCCTGTCTATGCTATGAGGTGTTCAATGGCGTCCTTTCCGATTTGGCGTTGTGGTTGTGGATTGACTGTGAGCTGTGCCCCGGGTGAGGGATGCAGGCGCTTCTGGAATATTGGACTTCAGGTTTTCTAGGCCGGAGGCGTGGGAGAGTTCAGGGCTGAACGCATGCGGACTAATTCGGTAAAAGAGCTTGTGTTACTCGATAGCAACAATACTGAAGTACTCTTCGCGCTGATTAGACAGCCAGTTCACCTTATCATCGACACGGTCACCCAGAAACGCCCCCCCGTTGGTCAGCCAAAACCTTAAGACTGGAGCCGAGCGCTTTTTGCATCGGCGCTGGCAGGAATGGCGGAGTTGCCGTTGTTATCTCCTTAGGTTAGCTTACGACACCCAGCCCTAATGAAAGGAAAGATAAGCCATGACTCATCCCTTGGCGCCGCATGGACTGCCATCCTATATCGGCGGAGCAGACGGCAGTGACCCATTGCTCACCGCGGTGACTTTTATCCTGATTATAGGTCTTATGGGCGTGGTGGTGCTGTACTTTAAGCTACACTCGATACCGGAGCACTTAGCGCAAAAGCAAAATAATACGCAAACGCAACTGATTATGGTGTTGGCAGTGTTGGCTTTGTTTACGCACAACCATTTGTTCTGGGTTGCCGCTCTTGTGTTGGCGCTGATAAAAATTCCGGATTTTATTACTCCACTAAACTCCATCGCAAGTTCATTGCGCAACATGGCTGATACGCCAACCGAACCAGAGATCAGTGCGTCTAATACTGATGAGCACGAGCAATAGACTATGCTGGAATTACTAATTTGTTCGTTGGTTACAGTGCTCCCTGATTATTTGTTTCGGCGCTACAGACAGGGCAAGCGGTGGGGTAAAGAGATCAACTTTTTCTCGGTCTGGTACGAGCTGCGGTGGGGTATTTCGGCCTGTATTTTACTCACGGTCGCGCTGATTACCCTCATTTTTTATTACCATCCTTCTACCTCGAACGCGGGCCCCTATTTTCGTACCGTCACGATGTTGTCTGAGGGCGGTGGCCGTGTCGAGGAAATTTATGTTGAGAACAATCAGCAAGTGGAGGCGGGCGCCCCCCTGTTTAGTTTACTGGACAGTTCGCAGCTTGCAGCGGTTAATTCCGCGGGCAGCCAGGTGGCTCAGGTGGAATCCGCATTTGTGCAAACGGAAAGCCAGCTTGCGGCCGCGCGCGGTGGCCTGAGGCAGGCGCAGGGCGCGCTGGACCAGGCGCAAAATGAGCTGAAGAAGAAGCGTGACCTTGCGTCTCGTGGAGCCCAGTTAGTGAGCAAAATTGAGCTCGAGCGTCTGGAAAATACGGTCGATTCGCGCAGTGGTGGCGTTGACTCAGCGAAGGCCAATATCGCCTCGGTTGTTGCGCAGAGGGAGTCGGTGCTGCCAAGTCAGCTTGAGAGCGCCAAACGCGCTCTTGAGCAGGCCGAGGTTGAATTGGGCAAAACTGTCGTTTACGCGGGCGTCGACGGCACTGTGTCGCAATTCTTTTTGCAGCGCGGTGACTATGTCAATCCGATTTTGCGCCCAGCCGGTATTTTAATTCCCGATAAAGGTCCAGAGTCCGGCCGATATCAGATTGCGGCAGGTTTCAGCCAGTTGGCAACGCAGGTCATCCACGTCGGTACGCTTGCTGAGGTTGCCTGTTTATCGCGCCCCTTTGAAGTGATACCGATGGTGGTGATTCGCGTGCAGCCGGTTGTGGCTGCGGGGCAACTGCGGCCATCGGATAATCTACTGGACGCCCAGCAACGCGCTCGGCCGGGTACGCTGACCGTTGTGATGGAGCCGCTCTATGAGGGTGGCATGGAGGGCGTGATGCCCGGTAGTAAATGTATCGCTAATGCGTACACTAATAATCATGATTTGTTGGCGTCGGATGAGGTCAGTGGTTTCGAGGCGCTGTTTTATCATGCAGTGGACACAGTGGGGGTAGTGCATGCCATTATCCTACGAATTCAAGCCATGGTCATGCCGGTACAAATGCTGGTATTCGGAGGGCACTAAACCCGCTGTCGTAGTGAGGTCCTCCGGCAACCCGGATTACTCGCCCTATAGCGAGCACAAAGTCACTGTACATAAATGCTTTGTGGTCCCCCCTGAAACGTCTAGTCGCGCGCTGCCCATCGTCTGACTACAATGCTGCGGTTCCACCCAATGGCTTCGCAGGGCGCAATACTTTTGCTTTTGAGGAATACTATGCGCATGTTAGCCCACGGCTGAATGTGGCTGGTGTAATAGATAGCAAACAATCAGGTGATCCAAAACGCGGGACGGCAGTTGCCGTAATGTTGGCTGGCTCCGGGTCAGGCGGGCGAATACTCTCGCCCAGCGACTTGCGTACCTTGTTGATGAATACGCGCAGATGTAAAATCAGGGCACGCTTGGCAGAGATGTACACTATCTGCGAAGGCCTGACTCGACGCCTTCATGCTTTTATTACAGCGCACTATCGCGCATAGCGGGTAAGAATTCATAGAATAGGGGAATACGATATGTCTGGCTTAAAACTAGGATTGGCTCAGGGCTATTGGGGGGCGGCACCCAACCCGAACTTCGTGGAGATGGCGCAGGAAGCCGAGAGGCTCGGCTACGACTCGGTATGGTCAGCAGAGGCCTGGGGTAATGACGCCTTTACCCCTCTGGCGTGGATTGGCGCGCAGACAGAGAAGATCAAGCTGGGCACCGCCGTTGTGCAGCTTTCGGGGCGAACGCCTGCCTCCTGTGCTATGCACGCCCTGACCCTGGATATGCTGTCCAATGGCCGCTTGATACTGGGCTTGGGAGTTTCCGGTCCGCAGGTCGTTGAAGGCTGGTACGGACAACCCTTCCCGAAGCCGCTGGCCCGCACCCGCGAGTACATCGATATCATCCGTCAGGTAATGGCGCGCGAGGCACCGGTTACGAACCCCGGGCCGCACTACCCGCTACCCTATGATGGCGATAATGGGACCGGGCTAGGTAAACCACTTAAGTCCATTGTGCATCCACTGCGCAATGAAATTCCAATTTACATGGGTGCGGAAGGCCCCAAGAATATCGCGCTGGCCACGGAGATTGCCGACGGCTGGCTGCCGCTGTTCTATAACCCCTACGATGAAAGTGTCTATGCAAAGTCTCTGGTCAATGCCCGGCCCGATTTTGAGATAGCACAAATGTTGACTGTCAATATTACGGACGACATTGAAGCAGGCCTGCTGGGCGTAAAAACCTTTCTAAGTTTTTATGTGGGCGGCATGGGTGCCAAGAGTGAGAACTTTCACAAGAACCTGTTTGCACGCATGGGCTATGCGGCTGAGGCTGATAAAATTCAACAGCTGTTTATCGAAGGTAAACGGGATGAGGCCGCGCAGGTCATTCCTGACGAATTGGCTGACTCGCTTGCGCTGATCGGGCCCAAAGATAGAATCAAGGATCGCCTGCAAGCCTGGGAAGACTCCAAAATAACCACCCTGCTTGTGGCCACTGGCGACAAGCAACAGTTGCGAGATATGGCTGAGCTGATCCTGTAATGATCGACATAGCCACGCTACCTGATAATACAATACTGGTGGGTTCAGGTCAGGTGGTGCAGCGCGAAGCGACGGCCGACGCTTCCATGCAACTGGCTGCGCTCGCCTCGGCCATTCCCGCGAGCTGTGAAATATAAGGCCTGACCCTGTAACTAGAAATGCATATTAGTATTTCGTTTACACGAGCTCCGGCAGGGCCTGGTCTTCTGGTACGAATTTTAATGCCAGCCCGTTATTGCAATAGCGCTTTCCGGTGGGCGGCGGACCATCATCAAAAATATGCCCCTGATGACCTCCGCAGCGGGCACAGTGGTACTCAGTGCGCGGCAATATCAGCTTAAAGTCCCTTTTGACGCCAATGTTGTCGGCGTACAGCGGTTTCCAGAAACTGGGCCAGCCAGTATGGCTTTCGTACTTGTTTACAGACGAGAACAGCGGAAGATTACAGCCAGCACATGTATAGGTGCCAGCGCTCTTTTCTTTGTTGAGAGGGCTAGAGCCGGAAGGCTCGGTTGCGTCATTGCGCAATACCTGAAAACGATCCTCCGCCAGTAACTTGTGCCACTGGGCATCAGACAACTGTAATGGGAATGTTTTTTTGCTACCGCCGGCGCTGCAGGCCGTTAGCGGCAGTGTCGCGCCCGCGCCAAAGAGAACAAGCGCGTTGCAAAAGAGTCTCCTGTTCAAAATACGATCTCCCATGTGTCAATATGTGTTGCAGTCTACAGTTAGTCAACGCCGAGTGCTTTAAAGTTCAACCTAAAGTGGAACAACAGCATGCGACCGTCTCAGCCGCGACAAGCATTCGCAATACTTCGAATGTTCAGAGCAGCCTAGCCTAGCCTCCAAGGAAGAACCGTGACCTTCCCGCATATGACGTATTGAGCGAGAAGGCATATGGGGTAAAGGACGAGCTTGATGAAGAATAGGTCTACAAAAAAACGATTAGGATGTGGAATGTCTATGCTGAATACTTCCATGCCGACCCCATATATCATGGTGAACGTGATCATGTAGACCAGGCATACAAACCCGATCCAATTCAGCACAGTCTGCAACCGCCCAACCATAACGTGACTCCATAAATGAGGTTAATGAGTCTAGCAGACATATCCCGGCGCTAAGGTTCCTTTTCTCAAAATTCGCTTTTTAGGCGACAGAAGTTGTCTTAGGCGTAAGAGCCGTCGCCGGAGCCCCTATAGCCGCAATGGAGTAATGCGGTTGCAAGTGCGCGGGTGTTACCGATTAATAGTGTCGGCCCCGTCCTCGACTAACGGCTGGGCTTCGTTATTCATTAGCCCTCGTTAGAAGAGCGTGATCTTGGGAAAATTTGACAATGAAGCATGACCAATCACCACTAGCGTCGTCACGGCCTAGGAATACGCAACCGTATGCTCTTGCTTCTTCACCGACCGCGCCGGGCCAGACAATAGGCTCGACACGGCCACTTTAATATCCCTATACTTGGAGGATTGACGTTTCCGATCGGTTTTTGGAGCCTAGACTGGGAAGAATCATAGTGTTATTGACGTGATTCCAGAGTTTCTGCGGGCAGAGTCGAAGCGGCTTCGACTCTGCCCTTTACTGAAACCAGAGCGATCACAATGTTTCACGGGCGACCTATTAAATAAGGGAATCATGAAGATGCCTCAGTACCTCAAGCCATTCGGCTCTATTGTTTTTGTGCTGATATTCTCGGCGTTGGCTTTAGGCTGCAGCGATGAGCTCTCGGTCGCTGGGGCGAATGCTCCTGAAAAGGTGGCTATCGCGGAACCGGCGCCCGGCGCATCGGCTACTTACGCCAGCGAAATTCAACCGCTCTTTGACAATCGCTGTATCGCATGTCATGGCTGCATTGGTTCGCCTTGCAATGTGAAGCTTTCTTCTTTTCGTGGCGTCGAGCGAGGAGGCTTCGGGACGAACCCCTATTCTTTGCATTTTGATGATGTTCCGCGAACTACGATGGACGTTCACGCGACGACGGAGGAATGGCGCGAGGAAGGTTTTTACCCTGTGGTGTCGCGAGGGGGCAGTGCCACCGAAAACCTAGCGGGATCGATGATCGCACAGCTTGTGACCGCAGGGCAGCAGAATAATCAGCCGGGCTTCCCTCGAAAAGCATTGATGTCGACGTATACCCAACGTTACAAGCACTCCTGTCCCAATACATCCCATGCCCTTGCGTCGCACCTGACCGACAATCCCGCCGAGGGCATGCCCTATGGGCTTCCGGCCTTGGATGAGTTGCAGTTAGAGCAGATTAAGGAGTGGGTCTCAGCCGGTTCGCCTGGGCCCACTGAAGCGGACCTGGCGAAAGCTTCGGCTTTGGCCAACCCGGAGATGGTCGCGCGTTGGGAGGCGTTCCTCAATCAGCCTGATTCCCAACACCAACTGGTTTCACGGTATATCTTTGATCATGTCTACCTCTCGACTCTTGCGCTGGATGAAAGTCCGGGAGAAGTCTTCAAATTAGTGCGGTCAAAAACAGCCGGAAACTCACTCAAAGACGTCACAGCGGGAAAACCCACGCCGAAAGTCGTAGTGATTGATTCACCCCACCCGTATGACAACCCGATGGCCTATGCGGGTGTGGATCAGTTCTATTACCGACTTCAGAAGATGACGTCTCGACCCGTGCAGAAAAATCATTTTATCTGGCAGCTTGGGCAGGACGATATTGCGCATTTGGAATCGGTCTTTTTTGATCGGGAGTGGGCCAGGGCTGAAGGCTTTGATGCGCCCTGGGACGTGGGCAACCCGTTCGTCATGTATCAAGCCATTCCCGCGAAGTCTCGCTACCTCTTCCTGATCGAGAATTCGGCGGTCATCGTAGCCGGCATTACGTCGGGCCCGGTTTGTCTGGGGCAGGTTGCTACATACGCGATTAAGGATCAGTTCTGGGTCTATTTCATGGATCCGGATCATGATGTATCGGTGCTCGACCCACAGCTGGGACTTGGCGATTGGGAGGCCTTAATGGATCGCTCGCCCCTTGGAAATGAAGCCTATGACATCGCTTATGGGAAGGCAGTAGAGCGGCTCTTTCCGGACGGCTACACGATTGATGCACTTTGGGACGGGAATAAGACAAACAAGAACGCCTGGCTCACGATCCTTCGCCATGAAAGCAATACCTGGGTCATGACCGGGCGGCAGGGCGGGATTCCGCGGAGCCAGTGGGTCATGGGCTTCAGTGGTTTTGAGCGTATCTATTACGACACCGTGGCGCACTTTGAATACTGGGGAAGCGATACCGGAAAGCTTGAGACCGTAGGTTTTTTTAATTTCTTGCGCCAGGATTTTGAGGACGATTTCCTCTTATTCCTACCTGAAGACATGCGTGGAAAAATCCGCGAGAGCTGGAGCAAAGGGGTTGGCGATGTGGGGCTTCACCTGACAAGCTTCGCCGCAAAAGACCAGCCGTCTCCAATTAAGAACAACGATCCCGCTCATCCGCTTGTGGGTATAGTGGGCAATATTGAGGCTCACATGGGCTCCACGATTACTGGCCCCATCGACCACCTCAATCCCTGGGTGAAGAAGCCTTATCCTCTTGAGAAGGGCGTGTCTAATTTCGACGAGTGGGCCGAGGCCATCTCAACGATGACCGTGACCACCGACTACAAGTTTCCGCGCTACATGCCAAGCATGATCGTCATGAAGGTCAAGCAGGGGAAAGAATCGCGACTCTATACTCTGGTGCTGAACCGTGTTTATGAAACCCAATACACGATTCTCTTTCAGAATGGGGTGGAACTTCCCGACCTGTATACCATGAGCGTATATCCGGACGTGGTAGGTGGCTTCCCTAACCTCTTTATGGAAATGGACGTCGAGCAAGCGCCCGCTTTCGTGCAGCAATTGCGCGACGTGCAATCGATGGCTGATTTTCTCGAATTCCGAGACCGCTACGCGGTACTGCGTAACCAAGCCAATTTCTGGTCGACCTATGATTGGTTCAACGATTGGAATTTCACCCATCGAAAGCAGGATGCCGGTGTCTTCGATCTTTCTTATTACGACCTGTTAGATTCTGTGTATTGATAGGGGCCGCCGTGGGCCGGTTATCTCGCTAAATAAAACAGAAACCATGGCTACACCTATAGTGAGGGTATTACCAACTTAACTGCCTATCATGTGTAGAATCGGTGTCGGTAAGTTAGTGGGCAAGGCCGGCTAGGATCGAGCGTATGAATATATACAAGCGCTACCGATTTTCTCCCGGGTATCACCAGCTAAGGTGTAGCCCATAGGGACCTGAGTCTGGCTTCCTCTGCTCTCAAAAAGTTAATTTGCCAATAGCGGCGTAATGACTCAGAACTCGCGAGTCTCCCCAATGTTTAACACCCAAGCGCGAGTGTCGCCAAACTCAGTATCCGCGGCCGCATCCCTGAAACGTTGCGGCGGTTCCGCCAGAGGCTCGTCGGAGAGATCGAAGGTGCCAAAATGGATGGCGAGCGCCGTTTTAGCACGTAAATCCTGAGCGGCCCGAACTGCCTCTTCAGGGTTCATGTGCGACTGGCGCATCATGGCCCGTGGTTCGTAGGCGCCTATGGGAACCGCAGCGAGATCAAATGGCCCAAGCTTTTGTCCAATTTCCTCAAAGCCGGTGAAATAGCCAGTATCCCCAGCGAAGTAGAAACGTCGCTCGTCGCCGGTAACTGCCCAGGATGACCACAGTGCCCTGCGGTCATCCGTCAGGCTGCGTTTACTCCAATGCTGGGAAGGTAGGCAGTGGATGGTAACTCCCTTGTAGGTAGCCGTCTGCCCCCAGTCGAGCTCCTGTACGTGAGTGATGCCTTGCCTGCGCAGGAGATCACCATTGCCTAGGGGAATAAAAAATACGGTATCTGCATTGCGTTTAGCAAGTGACCGCAATGTTGGTAGATCCAGGTGGTCGTAGTGATTATGGGAAATCAATACGAAATCAATCGGCGGCAGATCCTTGATCGCAAGTCCGGGCTCGACAAACCGTTTAGGACCTATTCCCGCTACAGGGCTGGGGCGATTTGACCAAGTAGGGTCCGTCAGGAACGTGACATGTTCGAACTGGACTAATAATGTGGCATGCCCGACCCAGGTCACTGTCGGTTTGCTGTGGCGAGTGTTTTCCCGCAGAAAGGCCCCGTCATTAGCTACCCGCAGAGGCGCGCCATCGCCGGCGCGAAAATAGGTTCCCATGCGACGCAGTATGAAAGGAAAGCGGACACTGAGAGTGCCGTGGGTTAGATCACCTGCCGGGTTGGTAAAGCGCCCATCGTCGCTGCGTGGCGCCCCACTGAATAGCGTCTCTGACTCGGCATGTAAAAGACTGACTGACAACAGAGTCAGCAGCAAAAAAATAGTATAGCGGCTCATACAGCGATGTCCTTCAACGCATTAGTAGTAAGCAACGCACAGTGTGGCAGAAGCGGGAGGGTTATGTTTCCGGCGATTGCGCTACTCAAATTATTTCGAGGACCCGATTTTAGCATTGGTCGTGGTTTACCTTGGCAAGATTCTCACCACAAGCCATTAACACTTGTTACTGTTTCGCGTCACGATGGGCACTCGACGCGTTAGTACTCAGAAGATGGCCAGCGGGATCTCCGTTGATAAGAAAGGTCATAGTCGGGTACGTGTCTGGACTGCATTCAGTTCACTTTTGTGGGTACTAATGTAATGACCATCCGCGTGCGCGCCGCTAGCTCGCCTGCTGACAAGGGCTCGGCATGGTCGGGATCAGGTTAGGTGCATTCAATGAATGGAGTAAAGGGGACTTGAGACTAGGGCGCTAGACTTCCTTGATGCCGAGGAGTGAACTTGTTAGAGCCGTCGTGAGGGCGGTCTTTAACGCGCCGATTGAATTCCCGTCTGAATAGCTTCATCTGAGAGTCCGAGGATCATACCGGCGGCTTCTATCGTACGAATTTCGCCATCGGCCATCTCCCCATCGGCCATGACGACTTCCAGCAACATATCAAAAATACCGTAACATTGAGGTTCAGTAAGCCCCAGACTAATCCCTTAGAGCTTCCCGACGAGGTCGCCGCCATCGATGAACGTTCTCACAGCATCGGACAACAAGCCCATTGCCTCGGCTCCGGAACTATCAAAGCGCCTGGGGACAATCTCGATCATGCGGTTAACCTCGCTACTGCCAATATGCCCGCCGCCCTTGGCGACGTAAACGAGTAGGACTGAAATCAGGTACTTGGCGTGGCGGGTCGTCGCGTCCTCGTTCTCTCCTGCTCTGCAAAGAATGCCACCCATCCCGCCCTCATAGTCGGATGTTCTAATTGGAAACCTGGCAGTAAGTGAACGAAAGGGTTCGAGTTTCTCTGGTGAAGCAGGGCAGGGTAGTCGAGATCGAGCGCATTACCCGCTTGATGAATCTGTAATGCTACCCAACATTCTGTTGCGTGGACGAAAAGACCTTCCGGTTATTTTCACGAGATAGAACCCTCTTCAGTCTACTCACTATCTTTATGAAAATAACCAGTAGGAGACCGGGTTGTCCGCGCAGACCAAAGGACCACACTCAACAAAGGCCAGTACTCCATTAGCCGCCGTTATCCCCAGTGCCATCACGATGGCTAATTTGCATACCCAGCGATGGTCTTTAAACCCTATAAAATGGTCGGCTCGATACTGCGTACTGTAGGCAGCAATTACCGCAGTTCCGAAAATCACCAACGCAAAGATGATAAATGCCCAGGTATAGTAGTGATATCCCAAGAACGGCGAACCGTAGGGCGGAGTTCCGGGGACAATATGTAGAAGAATTTGCCGCATCGAAATCGCAGCTCCAAAGAAGGCACTGATAGTGATAATAGAGTAATGCGATGGCTTCGGGCCGTTAATCACATTCAACATCAAACCGTAAAGCACCGCTACATAGGCAATTCGCTGCAGTAGACACAAAGGGCATGCCAATTCTCCTCCCACCAACTGGCCGTAAAAGGCAGTCAACAAAACCACACTGACCAGCAGCATGCCGATAGCATTGAGACGTCTGAAAAGATTAATATGCATGGTGGATCTCCGCTACAGCAAAATATTGATGGTGTCTGTGGCGTGATATCTGAACCACAGTAAACTCAACAACATACCGACTCCAAACACAGCAAATGAACTCTTGTGTTTATCGACCATAGTCAAAACCATAGCCACAAGAAACAGTAGAAACAGCAAGCTAATCATAAGCACCTCCTATCCTAAATTTTGGATACTATCCATATTATTCAGTGGCTCCTGTGGAAGACGAATAACCAACGTAATTCCAGCCTGCCACTGTCTATATTGTCATTAGCTACAAAGTGAGTTTGGATTAGAGCGCGAAAAATTAACTCCGGGCAGCCACTGACTCAGAAAGTCAATGTACCATGTGGGAGAGTGAGGTAGGTAGACTAAGAGCGTGGACTGCAATCTATGCTGCGGTTAGCGATTAGTTCAATCTGGGCAGGCACTTGGTGCAGTATGGAAAGCAGAGCGACAAAAGAAGTGTTAGTACGGGCTGCCTGCATCACCTGTAATGGGTGACTTGACTCACGACTGAAGATTGCGATCTTTCCGCGCAGTGAAACTGACCGCTAGTTCGAGGCAAAAAAAATCCCGCTGAAGCGGGCTTTATACCGATGGCTCTGTCTAGGCCTTCTTCCGGCGAGAGCGACCGAGGCCGGCGAGGCCCAGCCCGAACAGGGCAAGGGTGGCAGGTGCGGATACGGGCTGTGGAGCGGCTTCAACCACAATATTTAGGGTGGCAGAGTTATCACCACTGTCTGTTACAAAGTTCACATTCCACCCAGAGATAAACATGCTGTCTTGGTCGCCCTGCGGTGGAAAGCCCCACTCGACTACGCCGACGAGATACGAAGCAGGCATGAGATCAGGGAAAAGCAGGCAACTTTCTAAAGAATCCCCACAGTCGTCATTGTCACCCAGCAGGAGGCCGGTGGGGTCGTAGAGTCCCATAATAGTGTCGCTAATGTCGCTGCCAAAAGTATCTAGCGCGACGCTGGAGATGGCGGTAAGTTGAAACTCGAACCAGGCAATATTAGGATCTATATCCGGCAAGTTGGCACTCGCGGTGTGGAAGCCCGGGGCTAATACCCCAAATGCAAAATCCGAATCCGGGGGAAGTGGCATAGCTTGTGTGGCCTGCGCGGCGAAGAACAGTGCAAAAGTAGCAACTATTGTGTGGCATGCTTTTAGTAGTGTTGCTTTTATCATTTTCGGTACTCTGTTTAATCCCAGCTCACAGGTGTAATGCAATTATCGTGCCAGCATAGTGATAATGCGGCCTTCCAGCGTTTTGGTTGGAGCCAATACTGCCAATTGTAAAGTTTACTGACACTTTTCGGCTTCCTGAGCCTGGAAAGTTTAAGAAATTCAAAAGACGTAGGGGGATATATTCCTTCTGCTAAATTGAACATCTTTGCGCCGAACGAGGTATCACTGGAGCCGCTCCCGCTTGTCTTTTTGATGCCCTTCACAGCTCACTGCATGCAGGAAGAACCTATTGGCCGAAGTCAGGAGGTCTTTACGCTCACTGAGTTATCCAATAGCGCGGTATGAGTCAGACCAGTTTCGTGGGCTGGTGATCGACAGCGGGGTCTACTGGTGGGTCTTTTTTGTTGGCCGCTTCAATTTCGTCTGGGTAGTATTCCCAGATTGCCCTGGTGCCCTTAATGCAGTAACCAATGCTCTCGGGACTCATCACCCTGGTCCTTCCGGTGGGGCCCATGATTGGAACTCTGTGGTCTGGGTAGATCATGCCAACCTGTATTCCAGTGCCAATGCCCACCAGGCCTGGCGGTACAGTCGAAAAATATTTGTCCCAGTACTTTTCAGAGTAAAACACGGCGCAATAGGGAATGTTGCGGTATTCATCCAGGAATACAAAGCCGCCATCAACCACGGATGGCCACAGATTAATAAGGCAGTCGTGCAAACTGGAATAAAAGTCCACATCCCAGAATGCCAACACAATGTCGCCTTCATGATGTGGAAGCGAGTCTTCAAACCAGCCGGGATAAAACTCACAGGCCTCTATGGCTCCGTACTGGCGCACGTTTGCTGACACCTCCTCCAAGGTCCCACCAAACACGCCAGCCTTAAATCCATTCCTGAAAGAGTGCTCCGCGACGGGGTCACCTTGAGAGGGTGGGGGAAGCCCCTTAAAGGAATCGTAAACTTTGAGTTTTCGACCCGTGATATCGGCTGCGATGGACAAGTTGACTGTGGCGCCACCCTTCCAACAACCGCATTCCACCACACTCCCTTCTACTTCTGGTGGCGTCTCCAGCAGGCGCATGGCAATTACCAGGTGAGCGCGCCAGGAAGTGCCGGATCTAACATTGCTGTGGTTCCGCCAAAATCTAAAGCCAAGACGCACGCGTTTTGACCATGTCATTCCGTAACTGGGGTGAACCTTGGTGGAGTAGGTTAGGAACATTATTGCTAATGGGGCGGTGAGGTTTCTGTAGGACTTCCTGACGAAACGAATTCGCCTGATTCTCGCCTCTTCTCGATTTTTTGCCATAATCTAGTTTCGCTGGACTAACAAATTATTAGTTATATGCTTTGATAAATTACCTTAACCACATGGAGGAAGCAATGGTGCCTATGCTTTTTGTGTCGAAGCGGGCTGACGCTTCGAGTGTTTAGGGTCGACGTTAAAAGCGCTCAGTGTTGATCTATGGGGCGCCCCGACAGATCGTGACTGACAGGCTGCGAAGTTGTACCGGGATCTCAGGGTTAGTCCGCTCGCTGATTGGAGAAGGGCGACGGCCTGATTGAGAAATTCAATCTTCGGTGGTCCACAAAAGTTAACTTGTCAGAACGGTTAGTTTGCCGGTACCTGCCCTAAAGCTCGACTGCCTTAGGGCTCAACACCGAATTCAAACACCGTGCGGGTCTTATAGACCTCGCCGGGGTCCAGTCGTGTGGAAGGGAAGTCGGGCTGGTTGGGCGAGTCGGGAAAGTGCTGAGTTTCGAGCACGACGGTGTTGCGGTAATCGTAGACCGCACCCTCTTTGCCGATGATGGAGCCATCGAGAAAATTACCCGCGTAAAATTGTATACCAGGCTCTTCGGTATAGATCACCAGGGTACGACCAGTCTTGGGGTCGCGTACTTCTGCTGCCGGTTCGCTCCCTGCAGCGGCCTTCTCGGTCAGTACCCAGTTGTGGTCGTAGCCACCACCGTTGACTAACTGCGGATATTTTTCGTCGATACGTGCGCCAACCGCAACAGGCTGGCGGAAATCGAGTGGCGTACCGACAACAGCGGGTAGTTGCCCGGTGGGTATCAACTCACTGTCGACTTCGGTATAGCGCTCAGCATTGATCAGTAACTCGTGATCCATGGCAGAGCCCGCGCTATGCCCCGCAAGGTTAAAATAGCTGTGCTGAGTGAGGTTGACCACGGTGGGTTTGTCAGTGGTAGCGTAGTAGTCCACCGTCAGGCGGTTGTCTTCGTCCAGGGTGTAAGTCACCCGCACGGTCAATTCACCCGGGTAACCTTCGTCACCGTCGGGACTAACCAGCTTCATTTCCAAACGGTTTGGGTTGCTGCTCGTTACTGTCCAGAGCCGCTTATCGAAACCAACATCGCCACCATGTAGATGATGGCCACTATTGTTTTTCGCCAAAGTATAAGTCTCCCCATCCAGTGTAAACTGGCCTTTGGCGATACGATTACCGTAGCGGCCCACCACCGTGCCAAAATAGGGGCTATCGGTAATATATTGCTGGGGGTTGTCAAAGCCCAGCACAATATCAGCAAACTGACCGTCTCGATCGGGTGCCATAAGGCTGACGATCGTAGCCCCCAGATCAATCACACCGATTTCGAGGCCACTGCTATTAGTCAGCATATAGAGAGTCACCGCCTCACCGGAGATCAGATTTCCAAAATGCGAGCCAGGCATTGTATTTTGTTCCTCGCTATTGCTTTGAGGAGTCATGCAGCCTCCCAAGACTGCAGTTAGACTGGCAACAGCCATTATTTTTCTTGCTGCGGTTAACATATGTCATTCTCCAATTACCAGATAGCCCCACGTACCAGGAAGCCAATGTATGAGAGGTGTATAAAACTGTTATCAAAAGTGGACTCACCACCAGGCGCTATAGAAGGCGACCAAAATGATGGCGACGGCCAGAGCGGCTAAATTAAAGCCGGTACTGGTGCGATAATCGATATGCTCGAGGTCGACGGCCTTGGGGCTATCCCCTTTATTTTCCAATAAGGTGATGGTCACGGCAATGGCTAAACAGAGTAAAAACACCAAGCCGACCCGATCCATAAATGGTAGGTCTGGCCATAGCAGTTTGAAACCCAGCGACAACAGCGCCGAGGCAACCGCCGCAACCAATGCTGAATGGGCCGTGGCTTTTTTCCAGAAAAAACCCAGGATAAAAATCACCACGATCCCTGGCGTAAAGAAGCCGGTGAATTCCTGGATATATTGAAAGGCCTGGTCCAGTTGGCCCAGCAGTGGTTGCGCGACTACTGCAGCAATCAACATCGAGAGCAACGCCACCGAGCGGCCTACTAAAACCAAGCGTTGCTCGTCGGCCTGTTGATTAATGAGCGGCTTGTAAATGTCGACGGTAAAAATTGTCGAAATACTGTTAGCCATTGAGCTAAGTGATGATGCGATCGCTGCGACCAGTGCGGCAAAACAAATACCCAACAAACCGCTGGGCACCAATTTCATCATTTCCGGATAGGCTTGGTCTGGCTTCGCCAAATCCGGTTGCAGCATTACGGCGGCGATTCCAGGGACTACAACAATGAGCGGCATCAACAACTTCAAAAAGGCGGCGAAAGCAATACCCTTTTGCGCTTCAGCCAGGTTCCTTGCAGCCAGCGCACGCTGGGTAATGTATTGGTTAAAGCCCCAGTAGGAAAGGTTCATGACCCACATACCACCCACCAGCACGGAGATTCCCGGCAGACTGATATAGTGTGGGTTGTCTGGAGACAGAATCATGTCGAATTTTTCGGGCATGGTCGCCAGCAACTCACCGAAACCAGCGATAGCCCCCTCACCTTCGCTAATTTGATCCAGTGCCAGGTAAGATACCATTAGGCCTCCGAATATCAGCAACACCACCTGCACAATATCGGTAAGCGCCACGGCCTTGAGACCACCATAAATGGAATAACCGATGGAAAAAGTCGCTAGGAAGGCGAGGCCGTAGACCATATCAACACCTGCGATGGTATGGATTGCCAATGCTCCCAGGTACAGCACCGAGGTCAGGTTCACAAGCACATAAACACCCAACCAGAAGATTGCCATGAGCAGGCGTACCCGCCCGTCAAAGCGCTGTTCCAGAAACTGCGGCATCGTGATGATGCCTTTATCCAGGAAAATGGGAATAAAGTATTTGGCTACAATAATGAGCGTGATGGCTGACATCCATTCGTAAGATGCAATTGCCAGTCCGATGGCATAGCCAGAACCCGACATACCGATAATCTGCTCAGCCGATATATTGGCAGCGATCAGCGATGCACCAACAGCCCACCATGGCAGGGATTTGCCAGCCATAAAATAGTCTTTACTGTCTTTTTTATGACCGGATTTTTCCCGTGACACCCACCATGCCAAGCAAAACAAAGCCACACAGTAAAACGCAAAGCAGGCAATATCGAGAGTAGAAAGATGCATAATCAGACTCGTTATTTATTTTTGAAATATTGCTACTGATAGTTCTTTTTTGAACTACCCAATACGACTTTCTCCTGCGCAGGGTTTGGTGAGATAAATTGTTTCTTTGATTCCAGTCTCGGCAAAATAGCAATTCTTTACCGTTTGAATAACATCATTAACGCGAGCACCAGGCGCCAATACCACCACGCAGCCACCGAAGCCTCCCCCTGTCATACGCACGCCAGCCTGATCACCCAGCACATGGCTGATGGCGTCGACCAGGAAGTCGACCTCGGGAGTAGTAATTTCAAACAGATCTTTCATTGACCGATGGCTGGCCGCCATCAACTGACTTAGGCGTGGGAGGTCATAAGCCTCTAGCGCTTCATAGGCCTGCAAAGTGCGCTCATTTTCTTCCAGTATATGTTGGGCGCGCTTCGCTAACAGTGGAGGTAATGCGTGCCTTTCCCGATTGAATAGATCCAGGCTTACATCGCGCAATGCAGGTACGGAAAAATACTGCGCGGCTGCCTCACACTGCTGTCGCCGGGTATTGTATTCGCTATCTATGAGGCCGCGTTTCACATTGGTATTAATCATCACAATCGCGAGATCATCAGGGACAGGTACTTGCAAAAAGGTATAGTCTCGACAATCTATGCCAAGGGCATGGCCCGCCTGACCGCAGGCAGAGACTAGTTGATCCATAATGCCACAGTTGCAACCGACAAAATTATTTTCAGCATCCTGACCAATTTTAGCCAGTTCCAGGCCACTCAATCGGATATTAGCATTACTGGCAAAAGCCCTGCCCACCGCGACCTCTAAAGCAGCGGATGAACTCAAACCTGCGCCCTGTGGAACATCGCCTGTGATGGCGATATTACAACCGGTGATGGCCAGGCCTCTAGCCAGCATTTCTGATGCGACGCCGCGTACATAATTAGCCCACATTTTTTCCTTAAAAAATTCAATGGGCTGATCAAGGAAGAACTGATCGGTCTCGCCGTCACAATCCAGCGCCAGCGTATGTACTGCGTTATCATCTCGAGGCGAAACGGCCACCAGGGTGTGATATTCAATAGCGCAGGGCAACACAAAACCTTCGTTATAATCAGTGTGCTCGCCAATGAGATTTACCCGTCCGGGCGCGCGCACTATCTGCTTCGCGTTATGGCCATAGGTTGCAGCAAAAGTCAGCGCTAATTTATCCAACATCAACCGGGTTTTCCTACTGATTTGTAGTGGCGATCAGGCAAGCTGCGCAAACGCTCGGCCGCTTCTTCTGGAGTTAAGTCACGCTGCGCTTCGCACAGCATTTCGTAGCCGACCATGAATTTTCTTACTGTGGCCGAGCGTAAGAGTGGAGGGTAAAAGTGAGCGTGTAATTGCCAATGCCGCTGGTCGCCTTTTGTGCTTTTGATGTGGTTATTGTTCGGAACAAAAGGAGCTCCATGCCAACCCATGCTGTATGGAAACGAGGTTTGAAAAAGATTATCGTACTTGGTGGTTAAGACTTTTAGAATTGATGCTAGCGAGGCTTTTTGGGCGCCGTCAAGATCGGTCATTTGCGCGACTGCTGCTATAGGCAGTAGCAGAGTTTCAAAAGGCCAACTCGCCCAATACGGTACCACGGCTACCCAGTTATCGTTCTGGCAAATTACTCGCTGCTGAGCTTCACATTCTCGTTGGGCATAGGCCAGCAACATCGACTGCTGATGGTTCTCAAAGTAGTCCCGTTGCGTACGATCCTCACACGCAGGCAATGTCGGCAGGGTGCTGCAGGCCCAGAGCTGCCCATGGGGATGAGGATTAGAACAGCCATTGATGGCACCCTTGTTTTCGAACACTTGAACCCAGGGGAAACGCTGCCCCAGTTCACGGTATTGCTGACACCAGACTTCTATTACTGCAGCTATCGACTCCTCGCCCAGTTCAGGAAGGGTTCGGTTGTGCTGCTCAGAAAAGCAAATGACGCGACTGGTGCCTGCTACACATTCACTGCGGAACAAGTTATCGGTCTGGCTATCTGTCTGTTCGTAAGTAGGGACATCGTCCATCAACGCAGCAAAATCGTTCTTGAACACGTATGGACCCTGGTATGCGGGGTTGCGCTCACCACTGACGCGAGTGTTGCCGGCGCACAGATAACAGTTCGGATCATGCGCAGGTAGCGTTTGCTCATCCAAGGGCTCGACCCGGCCTTGCCAGGGTCGTTTGGCCCGCTGCGGTGAAACTAGCACCCATTCTTGGGTTAGTGGATTGTAGCGACGATGGGGATGGTTGTTGGGCTTAAACTGGCTCATAGCCCGTCTCGGAGAGGATATTGAACAGCTAAAAAGTAAACGTTTACCCATAGGGTGTCAAGTTTCTCGCTGAGCGCAAGCCCGTGAGTCATCCGCGCAACTTTTTACGACATCACCATCGCGGTTAACAGTGCGTTATGTGAGCGCTAAAGCCCTTAATCTGTATTTGATCAATCCGGTGATAAATTAAATTCTCTTAGGTAAAACATTTGCATATTCCCACTACTAAAGTCACTGCGATGCGCAGCACTTAACGTGTCGATACCGAGTTAGCTCTTTATTGCACAGTGATCCGAACAAGCCCTGGCTGCGTAATTAAAAGATCAAAACACATCAAAAAAGGGAAAAAAGTGGAATCTGCAATCGAGACATCTCTTGGCAACACCGAAACTAGCCTGACACTGTTGAAGGTGCTCGCGGCCAATAGCTTCGACTCAATCTTAATAACCGATGCGACGGCCGGTGGAAAAATTACCTACGCGAATAAGGCGTTCAAAAAATTGACCGGACACCTTCCTTCCGAGGTCATAGGAAAATCTCCGCGGATTCTTCAAGGGGTGGGTACTGACAAAAAAGTGATCAGTCGCCTTGCCATAGCGCTCAAATCGGGTGGCAAATTCGAAGGGAAAGCCATTAACTACAAGAAAGATGGAACCCCTTTTATTATGTACTGGAGAGTACTGCCGATCAGAGTCGGAGGAAAGGTTGAAGCATGGCTTGCTATCCAACGGGAAGGCTCCGTTATTTGATCTTTAGAATATGGGTCGCTGCGCCGCAGGAGGTATGGCTAGCGCCCAGTTCAGACCGAGTGAGTCGCGATCCAGAGGCTGACTGGTACGACGGGGCACTCTTTTTAGAGACAGTCGCCCCACTATGACGTTGACCATTCCGGTCTACGACAGTAGGTATTTTGCATCAAAGACCAGAGAAATCACAATGAGAGCCGTCACCCAAACCAGCCAAGCTGGGAAGACGTAGCGCCACAATCCCTGGGAATCATCAGCTCGACGTTGAATGCGAGCTGCAGGGGACCACAGTAGCAAGAGTATCCAAGGCCAGAGAATAAGGTGGACGACGCTACCAAGAAACACGCGAGTCAACGTTGGCTCGAGCATTTTGCCTATAACAAGCAATACAAAGGTGAAAGCAGCCATCAAAACGATCCACAGTGCCTCGCGCCTCCACGGAACAAAGACTATGCCCGCAAAGTAAGAAACTGCCATTATTCTCATCCAAACCTGGAGACCTTGGGAATAAGTGGCGGCTTCAGCTTGTAGGGCATTCATGGCGTCAAGTAGAGCACTCATTTTTTCTTTTCTGACCTCACTCGCGTCATGTCCCACCTATGCCTTGTTCGAGCGCTAAATGAGCCCCGACCAAAAAAGCCAGCAGATCAATAAGGTGATAATGGGCACCAACATTAATACGACCATATACTTAAGAGATGACATGCAGATACCCTCCAATCCGTGGAGTTTCGCATGGACAACCGTCTTCCCGCAATAGTGGCCAGTTACCTGCAAGGTAGCCTGCCGATATGGGTGGAATTGTTGGATGAATCCCGACCTACGCCAGCGATTCGCGGGTGTCGATGCGGCGCTCCACAGACGATTCAATCCTGGCAGGCATCTGTTCAGGGCTGCACACTATCGGAAACTTAGGGTTAGTGGGTTTGCGGGATGGAGTAGGGCGGTCGCTTGAGGCATGGTGGAAGATTCATGTAGTCTGGTCGAGTAACTGTATCAGAACGCTCCAGCACTAATTGTGAAATACATCGAAAAGAATCGCGGAGAGATTGATGTCACTGAAGAAACGAATAGCCGTCACGCTGCCAGAAGGCCCCCAGATTTCCGATACCATCGCTCGCTTGAAGTGGGCTGAGGACAACGACATCACGGACGCCTGGTTCAGTGATTCAGGTGCGCCGGACACCCTCACACAGATAGCAGCCGTGGGGCACCACACCAACAACATTCGTATTGGAGTGGCGGTGACTCCCGTCTATACGCGAAGCCCGTCAGTATTAGCAGCATCGGCAAATGTGATCAGTCAGGTCATACCCGGTCGCTTCATAATGGGACTTGGCTCCTCAAGCCAGACTATTATGGGGCAGTGGAACGGCATCCCCCTGGATCAACCACTCACTCGCGTGAAAGAAACAGCACAATTAGTCAAGGTCATGCTCTCTGGAGAAAAGACCAACTTCAAAGGTAAAACGCTTTACAGCCGGGGATACCGGCAAGCACCAGCAGTCAATCCTCCCCCTGTTTATATAGGCGCGTTGCGTCCCAAGATGATCGAGATGGCTGCCGAAGTAGGCGACGGCGTTATCTTCAACCTCTGGCCACAGGGCGCGCTGCCCAAAATGATAGAAGCCGCAAAACGCGGCGCGGAGAAAGCGGGTAAAAACTGGGAAGATATTGAAGTGGTTAATCGCGCAATGGTGCTCTGTACGGATGACAAAGACTATGGCCGCGCAATTTTCCGCGCGGCATTTGGCCCCTATTATGCCACCCCCGTGTACAACAAGTTTTTAGCCTGGGCGGGGTACGAGGATGCTGCCAACACCATCGCTGAAGGTTGGGCAGAAAAGGATAGGGAGAAAACCGCAGCTGCTCTGACCGACGAACTGATAGATGAAATTGCCATCATCGGCACGGAACAGGAAATTCAGCAGCGTATTCAGGCGGATGCAGACGGTGGGGTGGACACCAGCATTATTGCACCCATGGCAGCGACACCTGAAGATATGGAGCGAACCTATAACGCCTTTACCCCGGCTAACTTTCAGTTTCGTTAACGGTGGCCTTGCGTTATGCCGCAGCCAAAGCTTTTATACAACGAACCACCTCAGCCTGATAGGCCTTGCCTCTCTCGTTCACCAAGTCCAACACATTGAGGGATGTGGGAACATAGCCAAAGCCAATGTTGTGTTCCGGGTGCCACTGGAATAGAGATCCGCCAAGGCCCATCCAGCCGTAAAAGCCTGCTCGACCTTCGTTCAGCCCGTAAACAAGCTTGCTACTGCCAGCAGCCGGCTCTGAAAATAGCGCTACACCGCCCTGTGTAAAGCTCGTCGTCATAATGCCACCCATATCAGCAGTGACTGGGTTTTCATGCAGGGCAGCCCAGGCGGCATCAGTCAGGTAGTCTTTGCCATCCCATTTTCCTTGCGCTGCCATCATGGCGGCGATCTTCGCCAAGCCCCTTGCGGTAGAATGTGTATTTGCTGAGGGGGTTTCTCCCATCGCAATGACCGGCTCGTTAAAAAATTCTACTTTTCTCATGCCTTTAAATGGGGCTGGAGGCTTCGACCGTGAACCGCCGCGCAAGACGGGGATTAAACTGACTATTTTCGCGATTAATTGAAAAATATTGTGCTCTATCCGCCTGCCAAGAAATTTTGGCTTCAAGCTTTCCAGAAACTGAAAGCGAAAACCTAACATTGAGACCTTCTCTCTCCTTGTCAGCTGCTCTTCCTTAACGCCAATAAAGGCATCTACCTCCAACGGGGTACTGATCTCTTCTTCCAGAAACTCACCCATTGTGCGCCTGGCGGGATCTACGCGTCTAAACACTTCGTTCGCAATCCAGCCTCTGGTGATGGCGTGATACTCTCTCCTGCTTCCGTGCTTATATAATCGCGTTTGCTCCTCGATAATGCTGCCGACTTTGTTGAGTTTTATGTTATCCGTAAACAGTTGTTCCCCAATGATGCTTACATTAAAAGTGGCGAGGCCTGCTTCATGCCGCATAAGGTCAGCAACGGTAAGATCACCTTTTCCATTGGCGCCAAATTCTGGCCAATATTCCGTTATCTTGGCGCTATAGCTCAACAGGTCTTTGCCAACCAACCATGCCATGGCAATAGTTTCCAAGCTCTTGCCGCTGCTGAAAACATTGACCAAAGTATCGCCAGAAAAATTATTGCCCTCTTCAGCTGTCGCCCACAGGTCTACAACCTTTTGGCCGTCGTGGTAGACACACAACTGGGTGCTGCGCTCTGCAAGAGTCTGCATGTTGTGGTCGTACAATAATTTTACAGATTCAAAACCTGGGGCAATCGTACCTTCGATTCGGTAGGGCTTTTGGGGTCTGCTGCTCATCACGATGGTTTCCTGCTGAAAGAAGGCAAGTGTACAGCAGTTGCACGGTGAGCTACTGCTAATAATCTACTGGCAGTCAATTTATGAGCACTGGAAGAACGGTAGAGATGGGAAATAAACGGGGCGAGCCTTAGCGTGATGCGGGCGGCGATGTAAAGATTTATTAGATCTCTGGGGGGTGGGCAGCGAAAATAATATCGGCTAGACTACCATCCGAGGCGCGGTCCCAACTCGTTTGGGACATCCTAGGAGACCTCACTTGCGGAATTCGCTAATCCGGGCAAGGTAAAACGCCGGAGCGCTGCACTTCCGGGGATTGCGCTGGACCCCACGCACAATACCACGGTGCTTACCTATGACTAACCCGGTGATTATATACTTTCCTCAGCAGCCCCAGAGATGAAAAAAACGCTGCCTGGCCCTGTCTATGCAACGGTTTCTGGGTTTTGTTTGTTTGCCATATCAATCTGCCTTGCTCGTTTCGCCTACGGACCTTTAGTGCCGTCGCTGATAGAGGCGCACTGGGTCAGCAAGGCTGAAGCGGGTTACCTCGGAGCGTTTAATGGCCTCGGAGTCATCCTCGGTTGCGCGATGGCAATCTGGTTACCCCGGATCACTGGTATCCGTCTGCTGATGCGAGCTTCACTTTTGCTCGCTGTGATTGGCTTAGGCATGTGTTTCTGGAACTTAGGCTTTGCTTGGCTCGCCGTGGGGCGTCTCCTTAACGGCGTTGCCTCCGCTGCTTTGATGATACACACCACGGCCTTAGTAGTGCGAAGCGTCAGCGCCAGGTCGAAACGCATGTGCGTTGGGTTTGCCATTAGTGGTGGTGGTATAGCAATCGTCGTTATCAGTTTGGTGCTGCCGTTTTCTATCGTTAATGGACCTAGTGGCGGCTGGCTGTTGGAGGCGTCGATTACGCTGCTCCTTGCTGTAGTTGCTTGGCCTTTTGTTTCAATGGCACCTCATGAACGTACACCTAGTCCGGATTCAATCCAACCGCTTGAGTCTAAGAGGAGAGGTCTGGTCCTGCGGATAGGGATTGCCTATACGCTAATAAGCGTTGCAGTCGTACCCCACACTTTATTTCTGGCAGATTACATGCACCGTGATTTGGGGCTCAGTGTTGGCGACAGCAGTTCACTCTTTGGCATCCTCGGTTTAGGATGCGCGGTGGGCGCTACTTATGTGGGCTTGTTAATCCGCTTATTGGGCACTCGCGGTAGCTTGTTTATTAGCTATAGTATGGGTGGAGCTGCGATCGCCATGGTCCTGCTCTTTGATGAGGTTATCATTGTCGCCGCCTCCTCATTTCTGATTGGCGTGTCCCTTTTCGGGATTGTTACGCTTTCATCTATCCGTACGCTTGAAATAGTTGGACTGTCTCGGCACGCCCACTTTTGGGGTTTTATGGCGCTTGGCTTCGGTTTGGGTATGGCGCTGGGAAGCTATGCAATGTCTGTATTATTGTCGCTTGGGTTCAGCTACATTGATTTGTTTAAAGTTGCCCAGGCCACCGTGATCTTAGCTCTGGGAATTATTAGTTACTCCTGGTGGCGCTACAGAGATGTTGATGACTACACAGAGACAAACAACGGCGAAGCTATCCATTTTTCTATATGATAGCGATGTTTAATCGGCTAATTGGGATCACTGCCGCGGCTCGCTAAGCGCCTCTTTTGAGCAGGTCCGCAATGAGTGTTGCCTGCTAGAAAACGTAGTTGACGGCTAAAAACCCCTTGACCACATAGTCTTCGCTAACGATTGGGCTGTCAGTGATCTCGTTATCGAAAAACTCAACCGCGACATTCATCACCAGTAGCCACTCGGTTGTTATCTCGTACAGTATGCCTACTCCAACATCAGCGGTGAAAACAGCATCCACACGGTAAGCGGGTCTAACGGTAGTAGCGTTTTCCTGTCGAACCCCAAAATCATAATCGGCAAGGTCCTGTGCCAGCCAGTTGACGCCTAACTCTGGGGAAAACCGGAAACGGCCTAACTGAAAAGATTTGTCGATCGCAATTCTTGCCTCGCCGCCGCCGATTCTGTCGAGCACATCATGCTGATAGCGCAGGGCCGCATCGAAGCCCATTGGCAGTTCCGCTCGCAGCGCCAGACCGGCCATAAACGTACTGTCTCGATCTCCCATGCCCGCGAGATAGTCACTGTCGTCCTCATCATAGACGCCAAGCCGATAAGTGCCTGCGGCTGCCAATCTGAGCTTTCCCGAGCCGACCAAGCCAAAGCTCACATTGGGTCCCAGTACCTGCAAGCGTTCACCATTATAGGTAATTGCTGGAATCACCTGAGTCACACCGCCGTCGTAGTCCCTGTAAGGGCTACTGCGGCTGAGTGCTCCCACGCCAATGCCCAGGCGACCGCGCTTGCCCAGTGGGCGATACAGGCTGACGGTAAATGCAATCTGCTCATCCTGTTTCAGAGTAAACGCGGCCCGCGAGTAACTGGGTGGGCCTTTCGGTCTATAGTTGTTTGAAAAACCCAACGGCTCAGTTGGAATCCCCATAAAGTTTCTGTCAATCTCGAGGTTATCGTTTTCGTCGTAATAGACCATCAGGGCATATTCGCCGGCAGGGATATCCTTCAACACATATTGGTTATTCTCACTCAGGCTATAGGTCTCCAGCTTCGCAGGGTCGCGAAGATCGCCAAAGGTATTGGCTGAGCTAAACAGAACCAGCGCGACCGCCCCGGAGGAGGGAGGATTCTCCAGCTGCACGGTTAGCTCTGCGGCGACAGCGCGTCCTGCGGCTAACGTGACCAGCAGGCCCGTGAGCGCGCACAGAATAAGCGGTGATAAGATTTTCATGGTTGGGCTATCCAGATTGCGGTGCAAAAGCCGATAGAACGGCACACAGCACCAAGCAGGTTTAGAATAATCGTCCATAGCAATTGCGTGAGACGATCAGGTAAGACAGCGGGGATTGCCTAAGTTCAAATCAGTAGGTCGGGCGAAGCGAATTGAGCCACGCTTGCAACAGTTTATAACGGATGCAATCTGGGGCGGCACTTGGTATCTGCTTTCCCAATCAGTAACTGCTTGATCGCCCATTACCCACTATTGCCTAAGAATACCATGGTATTCCCAGCAGGAATGGAGGTTTTGAGCTATTATCCATTTTATAGTAGAAGCATTGAGAAATGCTGCGGTCGAAGCTTTGCAAGACTTAATTATAGCAATAGAACTGAGGTACCTGCCGTGATACACAAACGAAGGCGGAACAAGCTGCAGTCGGGCTATACCCTGATCGAACTGATGGTTACGCTGGTAATAGCGGCTATATTGCTGACGGTTGGCGTACCAGCATTCAAAACACAGATGCTCAAGAGTCGTATGTCAGCGGCCGCCACTGATCTTCTGGGTGGAATGATGTACGCCAAGGCAGAGTCAATTGGCCGAAGTAATTTTGTCACCCTGTGCAAGAGCAATCCCGAGGCGACCGCTTGTATCACTGCGGGTGGCTGGGAGCAGGGCTGGCTGACATTTATTGATGCAGACCAGGATGGCACGATAGATGATGGAGATGAAATCATCCAGGTGCATGATGCTGTTGCCGACGGCATGACGGCGCTCGCAACGGCAGATTTGGCCAATCGAATAACCTACCGCCCCAACGGGTTGACCAACCTGGGCCAAACAGAAAGTCTGGTTATATGTAACGAAAACGGTATCGCCGACGCACGCGTTATTACTGTGTCTTTACTCGGCAAGGGCAGCATCTTAAAGGCTAAAGACATGCCTGGTGCGAGCTGTCCGTCATGAGTGCGCAGCGGCTAAAGAACTGTGCGGAGACGTCCCGCCGCGTGCGAGGATTCACCCTGATTGAAGTACTGATCGCTCTGTTAGTGTTGGCGATCGGTGTCATGGGTATCGCCGCCTTACAGATGTCTACTTACAGGCAACTGCAGACATCCCACAACTTCGGAGCCGCTGTGATGCTTGCCAGCGATATCGCAGATCGTATGATAGCTAACTCTGCGCAAGATCTCGGGACTGCTTACAATCACACCGCCTGGCTCGGTGAAAAGCCGAAAAACTGCGCTACAGACACCTGCACGAGCGCGGAGATAGCTGAGTACGATGTAAATATATGGCAACAGCAAGTGACAGGATTCATTGATGATGTGAAAACCCCCGGCACGTTACCGTCTGGCAGAGGTGCGGTTGCGCGTGTTGGGGCAACGGATAATTTTGTGATTACGGTGCAATGGGACGACGATATGGACGGTTCAGCCGGCACAGACTGTGCGGCACTTAATAGCCCTCCTACCCTGCAGGATCCTGATGACCTTGATTGCTACGCGCTGACAGTGGGGCTTTAGTCCATTCCGATGAAAATTGCGCATCAACCAAGGATCCATCGCGCGTCTCGCAACCAAATTGGCATGACTCTGGTCGAGCTGATGGTGGCGGTAGTACTGTTCTCCGTAGTTATGACGGGTCTTATTGAACTACTGGTGTCCAATTCGAAAAATGCGATGGCCACGTCGAGCCTATCGAGAATCCAGGAAACCGGACGAACAGCCGTCCAACTGCTGACCAACGATATCCGTCGCGCCGGCTACCTCGGGGGCAACATCGGACTAGATATTACTGGTTCCCTGGGTGAAGCGACGCCATCCAATACTTGTCCCAGCGATAATACCTATGGAACGATGGTGAGGCAGCCAGTTGCTGGACTCAACGACCACGACCCCTTTACCATCAACGCGAGCTTCGACTGCATTACAAATGCAACGCCGCCCCCAGTTGGCCCTCTTCGTGGGGAGTATCTCCGAGGTGACGTAATTACCCTGCGCTTTGCCTCATCACTGGCAGTAAAGCCAGATGACATGATTTCTACAAGGCCGTACATTCGCACCTCACTGGTGGAGGGAACAATCTTTGAGGGCAAAGATGCCGTCGATGACTTTGAGGGCGAGGGTGCCGAGGATGCCGAGGATGCCGAGGATGCCGAGGAAACAAACAATCTGCTATCCGATCCCACCAGTCGGAATTATGCGTTGGTTGCACATACTTACTACGTCGGGAGCAGTGGGCGTTCCTGCCAGGGCCCAGCCCTCCCTGATTCAGATGATCCGGACGACTGGCCTGTCCCTGCGTTGTTCCGAAAATCGATCAGTGACACAGGTGTGCCCACTGCGCCGCAGGAATTGTTGGCGGGTGTGGAGCATCTGCAGTTTAAGTATCAGGTAGGCAATCAATATGTCGATGCCAACGCTGTAACCGATTGGGCAGACGTGGGGGCAATTGAGACGACCATTCTGGTCAGGACAGAGTGCCCGGAGACCGGGTTTACCAACGACCGCACGTTTGCCATCGGCGATCTGGCATCGGAGTATGGACCAACTGACGGTTACCGACGCCAGGTGTTCACCATTGTGACGTCAGTGCGCAACCACAAGGGTTCAACATGAGATCGCCAATATGAAGTGGAAAAGCCGCATGAGGCAGAGAGGTGCCGCCCTTGCCGTCAGTCTTATTCTGTTGCTGGTGATGACCATACTTGGCATTGCTGCAATGAACGGTGCTCGGCTGGAAATTAGTATGGCCGGTATTATGCAGCAGGAAGAAGTCGCGTTGCGGCGTGCCGAGCGCTCTCTCGCCTTTGCCGAAACAGCGATAGAGACGATAGCCACGACGGACGGTCAGTTTGAATTCGGATCATCGAATGACGGGTACTATCTTCCTGGGGACGAACTTAATGTTTCGTTTATCGACTGGTCAAGCATCGACAGTGAAGGAGGGCCCGTTTTTACCGCAAACGGAACAGACGACGACGACGAGTGGGTGGTGGAATACCTTGGCGCGAAAGTGATTCCAGGCAATTCTCAAGGAGAGAATCCAGATGCGCTTGTCGCAGGCGGTTTTGCGTACACCTATCGTATTACCACCCGCAGCGCTATAGGCAGTAAGGGTGTTCGAATTGTGGAGTCAATCTACACGACTGTTGAGGCCCCCTGACGGGGCGGGAGTGCTATCAGATGAAATTCTTCGAGAAAACAGCCTATGGGTGTTTAGCGGCACTGGCGTTTGCCAGTGCCTTTCAGGCATTTGGCGCGGTGCGCTTTTCGCCAGACAGCCAACCTCTGGGGTCCATTGCGCCGATCGTGCTGTCCGGCAGCGATCTTTCCGCGGGCAATGTAAAAGCCTATCGGCCGTGGTTTGAAAACGGCAGTTGGCAGGGAGACATTGCGGAGTATACCGTCTCTACTACGGGTGGACTCACCACCAGTGTGGACTACTCCGGAACCTCTCCTGTCAACACAGGAGACCCGGCGGCGAACTGGTCTGCACTGGTATCATTTGCCGCTAGTGAGGCAGCTGACGCCGACTACTGGAATACGGGCCGGGAAGTCATAACCTGGGACGGATTAGCCCAGGTCCCTTTTCGCTGGGGAGATGCGACCATTGGCTTGGGCAACATGGCACTGATTGACCCGACGGCAGTGGGTGCAGATGCCGCTAGCTCCGACATTCTTGACTGGGTTCGAGGAGACCGCAGTAATGAATACCCGGCGGCAAAAGCGCTGCGGTCTCGAATTTCTGTTCTGGGTAGTATCATTCACTCCAACCCGGTTTATGTGGCCGACCCGATCGGCGGGCGCACCGATGAGGGCTATGCGACATGGGCCGCCGGCAAACTGGACCGCGAGTCGCGCATCTACGTGGGCTCCAACGACGGCATGGTGCATGCATTAAATGCATCTAACGGTAGCGAGGTTTACGCGTATATCCCGTCGATGTTGATGGGCAACCTGAGCAAATTAGTGGCTCGACCCTATGCACATCACTACTTTGTAGATGGCAAGCTGACGGTTGGCGATGCCAATTTTGGCGGTGGCAACAGTGACTGGCATACCGTCCTTGTGGGCACGCTTGGAGCAGGCGGACGAGGCTTATTTGCTCTGGATATAACGGATCCTGACCTGAACGATGAGACTGCCACCACCGGCACCGATGTTAAGGTTCTATGGGAAGTTAACGCCGACGCTGATGACGACCTCGGGGATTCGTTCAGCCGCGGTATTATTGCGAAGCTGAACGACGATAATTGGTATGTGGTCGTTGGCAATGGCTACAACAGCGTGAACGGTGTGGCCAAGCTGTATATCATTAATATCGAAACCGGCGCTATTGTTAAACGGATCACCACCGCCAGCGGTACATCGGGCTCGCCTAATGGACTTTCTTCACCCACCTTGCTGGACGTCGACAAGGATGGCCGCGTGGATTACGCCTACGCGGGTGATATAGATGGCAACCTGTGGAAGTTTGACCTATCGGGGAATACCTCAGGCTCCTGGGCACTGGCCCCCGCACAACCGCTGCACCCGGCTGCTGCCGGTCAATCCATCACCATGGCCCCTGAGATTGCAAAGCACCCGGATAGCGGTTATCTGCTGTTTTTTGCTACCGGCCGTTTGTTCACTCTCGGAGACAAGGATGTCGGAAGCGCGCAGTCCGTCTATGGCATACGGGATAGCGACGCCACGCCCGCAGGGCCGCAGGTCCTGTTAGACCAAACCTGGAAAGGGCCGCTCACTTATACCTATACCGATACCGATGGTGCGACCGTCGAGGAGACTGTCGCAATTTACGCTCCAGATGCGGGCGATGTCGATTGGTCTACTAAGCATGGGTGGAAATTTGATCTGCCCGACGGTTTTCGTGTCCTGGAGGGAATTCAACTTCGTGGATCAAGAATAAAGGTAACAGCGAGCAAGCCATCACCTGATTCCTCAGTACAACAGGAGAACTACCTCGTGGAAGCTTCGATCAACGATGGGGGCCCCCATAATGCTCCCGTTTTTGACCTGAATGTCGACGGCTTACTAAGCGATGCTGACCGCTATGACGATGACGCAGATCCTGGGGTTGAGGATTGGCAGATACCCATGGCATGGAGGAGGAGCGACGGGATCGCCTCGCGGGTCACCATTGCACGCATATCCAGCGGCGTTGACAATCTGTATCTTAATTTTTTGCAGCCGCCACTCGCTACGCCTTGTGAAGGGGATTGTGATGGCGGGTTTCAGGGGGGGCATATCGATGTCGATACCTGGCACAACAGCGAGCCGTTTGCGGGCAAATCTACCAAGCACGATCACGAGTATGACAAAAAGACCGGGCGAGTTTACGTCGACTTTTTCGATATAGACTTGGCCGGCCACGTCGAGATCAACTCAACGGGTACGCCAGCCCCGGCCAGTGACATCGACCCCGATGAGGCTTTTGTTGTGCTGGTTGCCAATGCGGATTTCTCACCGGGCAGTACTATGCAGATCGGCAACAAGACCTGGAGCGTGGTGGAGTACCAGCGGCAAATACACACCGCGCTGAAAAACTGGGACGCATCGAACAGTAGTAATGTTCCTGTAGACAGTGATGGCGATTCATTGATATTCACCTGGGCTGAGATAGAAGCCGGAGGAGGCACTATTTCGCACAGTTTTAACGATATTGCGATTCTAGCGGGCGGACTTCATCCCACGCAGACCGGCTGTGTTAAGGACAGTGCGTATGATACCTATGATCCCAGTAACCAGGAAGGGCGCTGGCGCAACGGGGCCCTGACCACCCAGTTAGTCAAGGCGAGCCACTTCAGCGCCAATCCCGCGATTTCCCAAGTGACCATCCAGGATCCGGATGATCTGGTGGCGACCGTCATAATTCAAGATGGAACAGCAATCAATCTGTATGAAGATTTTGACAATTCAGGGGGAGAGCTACAGGAGAGCAACCATGAGATCATGGGAGGAACCCTCGCAAGTTCCGGGACAGAACACGTCTGGGAATCCACACTGTTTTGGCACTTCGGTAATCTCTCCAAGCTTATTCTGGGTGTGAAACCCTGCTATGGCGATCCTGATTGGGCCGCGGCCGTAATTCTTGAGCAGAGCAATGATCCCTTTGCTGCAGTGCTGGAGTACCTGGAGATCGAGGACCTGGATGCGGAGCTAGCGGCCCTAGTATGCAAAGATTTTGATACCAAGAAGAATAAGTGTAAAAAATACGAGGATCAGGACTACGCCAAGTTGCTGCTCAACCTCGTAAAGCTTCGACCAGACTACGAAGGTGGCGGGGATGACGGGGGTGACTCTTCTGCTGACACCCCCGGTGATGGTCAAACTGCCTTGGTTATTCCCGGCGGCGTGGAAGATGACGATGGTGCAGGTGTTGATTTCAAATACGGACGAAAGAGTTGGACCGATCTAGTTCCCGACTAATACAGACAGGTGAGGCGCGGTGTTTAGATTTAAAACTTCTACGATGTTGAAAAAGAGTAGCGGGTTTACGCTGGTTGAGGCAATGGTTGTTCTGGCGATTGTGGGGATTCTGATGGCTGTTACAGTGCCCATGTACCAGGAAAGTGTTCGTAAGGCGCGGCGCTCAGATGGCATGGACGATTTGCTCGAACTGGCTTCCAGGCAGGAACGTTTCTTTGCCCAGAACAGCGTTTACACTCTTACCATTGATGGGCCGACGGGGCTTAATCTTGGTCGGACAACCAGTTCAGAGGAGTTCTATAACCTCAGTGTGCTGCCCTGTGATGCTGGCATTGAGACCTGTTATGTACTCACGGCCGCGCCGGCGGGCGCACAAACTATGGATACAGCCTGCGGTAGCTTAACCCTGAATCGGCTCGGTCAGCGCAACGCTACCGGTACCCTGGGTTCTGACTGCTGGTAGTGCAACCCCAGTTAACTGCCCCAAATGACTGCAATCGGTGAATGAGCATCTACAAACGCCACCCACGGGCGTTCGATATCAGTCGTTACTCCCTATCGCGCTAGTCGTCTGATTTTAAGGCCCTGTTTTTGGCGGTCCAGAACATTGAATTCGTCAGAGTTGGACGCAGGGCTGCGTGGCCCTAAGTTCTGGTCATCAGTCTCACAACACGCATTGGTGCGACCTGGCCAAAAACCGAAGCAGCAAACAGGTAGCGACCCTCTCGACCGTCAAAGGCCCGCAAACTACTTTGTGTAAAAAATCACAATTTGCCTGTATCGCCATGTTATGTATGAAGTTGTTACTATGCTTACACGCTGGTCTGGCTTACAGTTAGTGCAGAGTAGTTGGCTGGCAGAACAGGCGGCTCAACTGGGTAAGGAACACGTCACAATAAAAGACCTTCTTGATAGTGGGCAATAGGGGAAGATAATGATCACTAGGTTCGCCACACTCACCACCCG
>JAPKAY010000086.1 GCA_028825045.1 Halioglobus sp. | reverse complement strand
CAAGGCTAGGACGAATATCGCCGCCAGCACTGCCACGCCAAGCAGGCCATAAAACAATTTTTTCATCGATAAACCCCCGTTGCACATTGTTACAAGCATTTTGAAAACTTGGGGATGCTACGCTTGAGCAGCGAACTCTAAGGAATCTTTTCCGGCCAACCGCTACTTGCTTGCTTGGCACAACTCGCCCCGGGAGGGGCGGCCCCATTCACGCGGCCTGGGGAGCATGCCAGCTATCGAGCAGGTGTCGATTATCATCGTCCCAGGGGTGAAAATCAGGATCGAAATACATGAGGTAATCGCCACGGAATTCGCGCCACACACCACCTTCATAGTCTGGGCAGAAACTGGCCGAATATGCTTCCCCTGCTCGCTATTCAGTCGCTATAGTCGGGCAATATGGATAATTATAAAAAGGCTAGGTTGACTGTCCTGACGCCTCGTTTTCAACGTCTACGCGCCCGCATGCCCGTGCGGCACCCCACTACGGGGTTGGTCTATCTCCAGCATGGCGGTAAGCTCTGATGAAAATCTCCAATACCAGATTTTCTCCGCACGATAAAGTGATGAGCATCCTTTATGTCTCCCTGTTGAAGGCTGCATTGGAGTCAAAGGGTTACACACTGCTAGGATTTGACGGTTCGGATCACGATCTCAGCGATTACAGCCAGAAAATAAGCACCGCTGAATTTTTGGCGATACTGGAACAATCGTTAAAGCCAACGGCGGCCTGTGGGTTGGGTTTCCGGTATGGGGAGTTATTTGATTTAGCGGCTGCTGGCACTGTAGGACAGTTACTCATGGCCTGTAGCAACCTCGAGCAAGCCTATGATTACATCCTGCGCTACTTCCCGTTGCTGTCTTTGTCTTTTCAGCTTGATGCCACCTGGGTTAAAGATAGCTACCGGGTTGAACTGGATCCACACGGTACGCCGGAGTTGTCCGACCCTGCAAAGTGGTTTGCAATGGAAAGCCTGTTTTACGCCATTTTGAAACAGGCCAGGTACTTGAGTGGCAAGCCGCTGACTTACCAGCACGTTACGGTACGTTATGAGCGGCCGCCCCACTGGGAAATGTATCAAACCCTGCTGGGTTGCGATGTTGAGTTTGGCGCCAACATTCCGAGTATTACAGTTGATCGCGACTTCATGGAAAGCACGATATCCACCAGCAACGAACCCGTGTTGGCGATGAAGGAGCGTCAGTGTCGTAAGATCCTGCAGAGGTGTCAATCACAGTATTCTATTACGGAACGAATTCGTACAATCCTGATGCGCTCGCTGCCTAACCTTCCTTCGCTGGAATCCATGGCCACAGAATTAAACATGTCGCGCAGCACCCTTTATCGGAGGCTGCAGAACGACGGCTACTGCTATCAAACGATAGTCGCCGAATTTCGACGGGATCAGGCATTGAACCATCTCCAAAATCCCGATTTAACAATCTGCGATATCGCCGAGAAACTGGGTTTCAGCAACGATTCCAATTTTCGGCGGGCCTTCAAAAAATGGACCGGAACCAGCCCAGCTGAATTGCGCTAAGACAAGCACCTTGCATCCGGCGCTGTCAGGGCGAAACCGCTGCCCCTCCCCGCAGAGACCGCGGCGGTTTGCCCGAATTACTCAAGTAAAAGACGTTAGTTCATCCAGTAGACATACTCATCTGTTGGAAGCTGCTCATCTGCCTGGGTCTTATCAACCCTGAAAGGACCTTGTATAAAACTCTGCCACAAGGGGGGAACCTGCTCGAATTCGTGAGCATCAATTAGGGCCTGCAGTTCCGCTACCTTGGCTGGATTTACATCCGCAAGATTATTGGTTTCAAGTGGATCAACCGAAAGATCATACAGCCACACTTTAGCCGGCCGGTCTGACACGCTCATTTTCCAGCCATCGGAAAGCACGGAGAAGTAAAACCCGTTACGCCAGAAAAGCGTGTCGTGGGGCGCAGTTGCAGGGGGCGTTCCCGGGGTGACATAAGGAAGCAGATTAACACTGTCCATAGTGACACCTGCCGGCATTGCGGCGCCTGCGGCGGCAACTGCCGTGGCAAACATATCCATATGACTGACGTTACCGTCATACGTCACACCACTGGGTATCTCTTTGGGCCAACTCATGAAGTACGGAACATGGGTGCCACCTTCAAAGAAGGTGGCTTTGAAGCCTCGATACGGGGCGTTTACATCCGCTATCCCAATAGCACCTGAACCACCGTTGTCACTGGTAAATATCACCAGGGTGTTGTTATCAATACCATTGTCCACCAGCGCCTGCATGACGCTCTCAACCGATCTGTCCAGCGCTCGGATCATTGCAGCGTAGACCCTTGAGCGCTCGTCCGTAATGTGGGACAAGGCATCATAATCCGCCTGCGCCGCCTGCAGGGGTGAGTGAACGCCCCAATGAGAGAGGTGGAGGAAGAAGGGCCGGTTCTTGTTTGCCTCGATAAACTGTACGGCTTGGTCGGTAAAGTAATCGGTGACGTAACCGTCCGGCTCCATTCGAGGGCCGTTTTGCCAGGTTACTCCCCAACTTCCAGTTAGCCACGCCCTCCGAATCTGAGCGGAAAACTCGGTATAGTTATTGACTACATCAGGGGAGTCTTCCGGGAGATATAAATTCCCATTCATTTCGAGAGTTTCATCAAACCCCTTATCCAGCGGCGTCGTACCCGCTGCTCTGCCGAGGTGCCACTTGCCGATATGGCCGTTGTGGTAGCCCGCGTCTTTTAACTGTTGGGCAAAGAATATCTCAGACGTAGGCACGCTCTTTGGTACACCGGCGTTGGCCTGGGCAGCCCCCAGATCGATGTCCGTGGGTAGCGGATCGAAATTGCATACGTTCTGTAGTTCAAAAATTGGAGCAGCACTATCGGGCATTGGCGTAAATTCATAGCCAAATCGCGTGGGGTATCGGCCTGTCATTATGGCCGCTCTTGCCGGCGCGCACGTCGCGTGTGACGCATAGCCATTGCTGAACGCAACACCCTCTGACGCAATGGCATCGATTGCCGGGGTTGGCAGTGACGCTGTCGCACCATTGTAATGAGAGACGTCATTGAAGCCCATATCATCTATAAGAATGACAACGATATTGGGCTGCCGGTCATCCGGCGGTAAAATACCAGGGTCGCCATCTTCCGGCCCCTGGTCCCATACTATCGGCTCGTTGGGCACTATCGGCCTTGGGGGCAAGCCTCCAAGTACGTCCTCGAGAGTCTCTTCGGCTTCCTCACATGCGGCCAGATCATCGGGGGTCGGCTCCCAGGGATCGCGGCACCCGTCGACGGTGCATTGGGCGACACATTGCCGGGCATCAAGTATGGTAATCAGCCCGTCACCGTCGATGTCCCGGAGGTCGGTGGGCTCCGTCGCCGGAGTGCCCACAGCGAGGCCTATCGCATCGATGTCATCCTGATTGACCTCGAAATTACCATCCGCATCACACAGCTGGGGAACTGGCCCGCCACACTGTGAGTAGGAGTAACTACTCAAGGTCATGACCGTCAGGGCTATCAGTAGTTGTAGATACCGCATAAATTTTCTCCGGAACCGTTATTCACCCGCGACTACACGGGGTCTCAAATTGTGGGTACATCCCTGGTGGCGCCACCTGACGCTAAACGGATTGACGTCTTTTCAGTGTAAGCCAGCCAAACAGTGCCGCTAGCAGTAACAATCCTGTGGCCGGTGCCGGGACGGAACTTTTAACCAAACCCGACTCCTCCCCGGTTACCGCTATTACATATCCGGACGTATCAGCCAGTGCAGCACCTGTCAAAACTGAAAGCTCTGTCACCGCCCCCATCGCAAGGTTGATTACATCGAAGTTCAGGGTGGCCACGGCAAATTCTCCCGGCTGAAGCGCATCGAGGCCCAATGCAGAAAAAAGGCTGACTTCAGCGACACTGACTGTGCCGCCCGCAGCGCCTGCACTCACATCGATAGCCTCAGCCGCACCCACATCACCGAGGAGATCGCCCAGGCTATAGCCAGTAAAAGACAGTACGGATGCATCAAATCCAACGGATATATCGAACGCGGACAGGGAGTCAGACGCAAAATGCCCCAGGCCGCTGATGACCAGATCAAGTGAAATGGAATCGCCCGTGTCGGCAGAAACAGGATCTGGCTGAAAGCCAATTGACGCTGAATGCGCCATAGGGGCCTGTACAAATAATACAGCTAGCAGCGCTAGAAGATATCGCTTTAAAAGGATGGGGCTGGGCATAATGGCCTCTCTGGTCTTGTACCGGCGTCCATTGCCATAAGTACTGCCCTCAGGCAACCTGCTGACACCTAATTTTGCTTAGCTATATAAACTATCGAGATTTACTATATCCAAGCGACCCAGTGCCGAGTAGGTTCTATCGTTTCAATATAAGAGGACATAGAGCGGATGGGACTGTAAAAAAAGGTGACAAAAGTAAGGGCAAAAGCTGATCAGCCCGGGGCTGGGGATGGGTATACCCCTGCTTCATAACCCCTGAGTCTCATCAACAGTTTTTCAGCCTCGGCCCGCTCAAGGAACTCTCCGGCATCATTCGTCAACAGTTCTTCCAGTGAATCGATGGCTTGCTCTGTCTCGCCAAGCGCTGCCTCGATCATCGCCTTATGATAGCGCATGACCAGCCCCCCGGGAGCACCTTCCAGCGCTCGCTGTATATTGCGGTGGGCCCGCGTGTTATCGCCATTCAGGTGCTCAATGACAGCCAGCGTATCGAGAATGGCGGGCATGTCAGGGGCAAGATCAGAGGCCCTGCGGATATACTCCAGAGCCTTTTTTGAATTTTCGAGCCTGAGTGCCCAAGCCAGGTTGTTAAGGGCCATTATATTGTCCGGGTCCTCCTTCAGCACCGCACGATACTGCACCTGCGCGCCGGACAAATTACCCTCGAGTTCCAGGTCATTCGCCAAGGCGATCAGTGTGGGCACATGAGTCGCATCGAGCCTCTGTGCTTCCTTCAGTTCCTGCCTGGTTTTCTGGATATCACCGCTAGCGCTAGCGGCCTTTGCCAGCTGATAGCGGTACTCGACCGATTCGGGTTTGGCATCAACCAATTCTTGCAGGGTGGAGCGGGCGCTGGCGTACTGCTGCTGCGAAAGTTGCGCCAGGGCGATCAATTCCAGCACCCGGGGTGACAGCCTCTGCAAGTCTCCAAACTTCGCAAACAGAGGCTCTACCTTATCCGGCCTGCCTGTGTGGGCGTAGTAACGCGCCAACATCAGCCGGGGCTCGAGTGAGTCTGGATGGGCTTGAACAGCCTGATTCAGTCGTGCAATCATGGCCGTTGCTTTTTTTTGCCTGGCTTCAAGGCCAGCCAGTTGCACCAGGGTAGCAAGGTCATCCGGATGGTAGTCCAACACGGTCTGGTAATACCGGCGTGCAGTGTCCGAGTTACCTGCATCCTGTGCCATTTGGGCGAGGCTCAGGTTGGCAGAGGGGTTCCCTGGCTCACGCTTCAGCGCCTTGTCGAACACCTCCCGGGCTTGTGCTGGCTTACCGGCTGCAAGATAGACACTACCCAGAAGAATATAGGGTGCAAGGCTTTTCGAGTCCCGAAACTTGTAGGACTCTGCAGCCACTATCGCACCCTCGAAATTCTTATTCCTGAGATGGCTCAAAATTAATAAAATATCAGCCTGCGGAAAATTCGCATTGTCATCCGGCGCAGCATCAGGGTACTGGCTTACCTCGTCATCGGAGTTTGAGGTAATCAACCCGGCCTCCAGCCGCAGCGGGACAATGGGCCAGTCGGGTTGCAGCTGCGCTATTCGAGCATACAGAACAATCCCCTGATCAGCCTGGTCATCCAGCAGCAGGGCATTGGCCATTATGTTCAGTGCCCCGACATCATCCGGATTGTGATCCATTGCGGGTCGCAGCACCTCCCGGGCTTCCCTGGGCTTGTTTTGCAGAACCAAAATAGCGGCGAGCAGCTTCCTGCCATCGCTCTCGCCTGGAGAGTACTCGACATACCGAGCCGCGAACCTTGCAGCCAGTTCCACGTCATTCTCCTCGAGCAGATAAGCCATACTGAGGTAAAACGAGGCCAACGGAAATTTGCCTGCGGCGGGTTCGACTAACGTCAGGGCAGTGATTGCATCGCGATACTTTTGGTGCTGAAAGTGGACTAAGCCCTGTACATAGTTGGCAGCCGGGTTCCCGGGGGATAGCCGTATCAGTTCCCTGGCATCGGCCTGGGCGGCCTCATAATCCTGCAACTGCAGGTTAATAAGAGCACGCGCGACGCGATCGGCAAAGCTGATATTCAGGTGGGCAATGGATTGGTCAAATGCTGCGCGCGCTTCTTCCATTTTCCCTTGCTGCAACAGGAGATGCCCCTTGATCCGCCAGGCCTCACCACTATTGGGCGTCGAATCCAGTATCGCCTCGATCAGATTCATCGCTCTCGCCGGGTCACCTGCGTAAACAGCAATTGTCGCCTCGGCCAGTTTTGCCTCGGGCGACTGTGGCTGCTTATCCAGTGCAAGGGCCAACAGTTCATTTGCCCTGTCTGCTTGACCTTCTAACAATGCGGCTAGCACCTGGCTGGACAGCAACTGCGATGCCGCCGAAGGATTCAGGTCTTGATAATCCAGCGCAAGCACATCAGCGAATTTACCCTGGGCCAACAGGGTCTTGGCCAGCGCCGGCCGGACGTCATCTTTCTTCCAGCCCAGCCCTCGTGCTCGCCGCAGCTCTTTTTCTGCTTCCAGAATAGCACCCGAATCGAGATGGATTTTGCCCAGTAGCCAACGAGCCTCTGCCGATTTGCCATCCAGTTGTAGCGCGTTTTGCAATTCGATGGTGGCCGATGAGTAGTCAGACTTCGCAAAATAGCTCTTCGCCCGGGAGAGGTACTGCTCACTGGTTTGTTCACCGCCACAAGCCGCCAGAAGAAGAAGGGCCAGGGCAAGTAGGAGATTCTGCATACGGACTCCAGCATCAAAGGCAGAACACTACACTGGAGCAATAATCCCCGAGGAATCAGTTTCGGCCATATTCTGTTGACGATACTTGCTAGGGGTCACGCCATTCCAGCGCACAAACGCCCGGCGAAAATTCACCGTCTCGCTATAGTCCAACAGGTGTGCAATATCAGCAACGGTCAACTCGGTTTCTGTAAGATACTCCCGGGCAAGCAAATCCCTGACCTCTTCGACGGTCGCTCTAAAGCTGGTCGACTCATTCTTAAGGCGCCGCCTCAGTGTACGCTCACTCACATGCAGACTCTCGGCTACCTGCGCAATATCGAGAAAGTCGCCAGCGGATTGGATCAGTAACTGCCGCACGTCGGCGGTGGTTTTTTCTACGCTGTTCAGCCCGCGCAGCATCACCTCGCACTGCTGATGAAAAACCACATGCTCCGAACGGT
>JAPKAY010000085.1 GCA_028825045.1 Halioglobus sp. | reverse complement strand
CCTTAGGGCCCTCGAGATCGACCTCCGCAATTTCCAGGGGTTTGCCCGCTTCAAATGCAATTGCCGCGCGTGTTTTCATAGTGTATTCCTGTAACTGGGTTCACAGATCAGAGGGGCATCAGTTTATATAGTTGCGGGTCAGAGATAAACATTCGGATCGGACAGTCCGATGCACACACTTATGCGGACCACCGCTCCAGACAGAGTGCTAACCATTGTCTGAGCGCCGCACTGTGGAACTTTTCCCGATGGGTAATCAGATACCATTCCCGACGAAAGTCGCGCTCAGGGACCGCCAGCGGTACCAGCGAGCCGCGCCTGAAAGCTTCTTCCAGACATATCCTGGACAGGCAACCCACCCCGAGGCCTGCTTCTACCGCACGTTTAATAGCCTCGGTGTGTTGCAGTTCCATGGCGATATGCAAATCTGAAAGAATGCCATGCATGGCGCGATCGAAAGTCTGGCGTGTGCCGGATCCGGATTCGCGAACAATCCAGGGCAGCGCTAACAGATCCTCGTCCGTGAGGGCATCGGATTGTGCAAGGGGGTGATGTGGGTCGGCGAAGACCACTAATTCGTCAGGGCGCCAGTGAATGCTGTCCAGGTCACGGTGGTGAAACTCCCCCTCGATGAGGCCCATGTCCAGTTCAAACCCGGCCACCTGCTCGGCAATTGTTTCGGTATTGGCAACGCTCAAAACGATGTCGGCCTGAGGGTTTTGTTGGCGGTAGTCGGCGATCATGTTAACTGCAATATAGTTACCGATAGTGAGCGTCGCGCCTATTTGCAGGCGTCCGGTAATGTCCTGGCCCGCCAGGGCGTGTTCGAACGCCGTTGCCTGTTCAAGCAGCTTTTCCGCGTCAGGTCTTATTTGTAGGCCCAGCTCGCTTAGTTGCAGCCGTTTACCGATGCGGTCAAACAGCTGTACGTCGAATTGTCTCTCCAGTTCCTTCAGTGATCCGCTGGCGGCTGATTGCGACATATTCAGAGCGGTTGCCGCCCGTGTCACATTTTCGTAATGAGCCGTCGCGAGGAAAACCTCCAGCTGACGCAGGCTGTAGCGCACGGTTGAACTCCTTTATCTATAAAAGCGATATACAATATCAATTATATCTGTTTTACAGGTATACCAACAGTCTTTAATCTCTCGTCATCAGGATTACTTGCAGAGGTTTAGTGACATGGCACAGATACTGAGAGAAGAAGTGACCAGCGTTCATCACTGGACGGATCGCCTGTTCAGTTTCAAGACGACGCGGAATCCCGGTTTTCGGTTTGAAAATGGGCATTTCACCATGATTGGCCTGGAGCAGGAGGGTAAGCCTTTGATGCGCGCCTATAGTATGGCTAGTGCGAATTACGAGGACGAGCTGGAGTTTTTCAGCATTAAGGTACCGGATGGGCCGTTGACGTCTAAACTGCAATCGATTGTTGTTGGCGATGAATTGTTAGTGAACAGTAAGGCCACCGGCACACTGGTACAAGATAGTTTGCTACCGGGTAAGCATCTTTACCTTATTGCCACGGGTACTGGATTGGCACCCTTCCTCAGTATTATTCGCGATCCGGAAATCTATGAACGTTACGATAAAGTCATTCTGACGCATGGCTGCCGTTTTGCGGAAGAACTGGCCTACCGGGAATTAATCACCGAGCACTTGCCTCAGCATGAATACCTCGGCGATGTGGTGCGCGAGAAGCTCATTTACTATCCCACCGTGACGCGGGAGAAGTTTGAGAACAACGGTAGGCTGACGGATTTGTTGCGCATCGGCAAATTGACGGCTGATGTTGGGTTGCCGCCGATCAGCGCGGAGTCTGATCGCTTTATGATTTGTGGCAGTCCCAGTATGTTGAAGGACATTTGTCCTTTGCTGGAAAGCCGTGGTCTTAGGGAGGCACGTCATGGTGAGGCGGCGCACTATGTGATCGAGCGGGCGTTTGTGGAAAGCTGAGCCGATCCGTTTGTATCGGCCAGTGCAGACAAGACCCCATTCAAACTTCCGAGCTTCAGCGGGACGATCGGAGTTGCTAATAGAGTGCGAGTCTGTGGCCGGTTTTCGAGGCTCGCACTATCTGATTTAGATAATAGTAGCCCGTATTCATCAGGCCCCGGGGGGTGTCTGTTTGTGATAGTGAAAAGCGATACAGCACAGAACAGTCTGTAGAAGCGGCCACAACCGCGCCTGAGTCAACTACTGTAACCAGTCAATAACTCGCATTTGCAAATAATCGTAGAATGGGTTGGCGCGCAGCCGTAACAAAAAGCCGCCGGGTATTTTCAGCACCCCACGTTCACCCTGCATTGCCTGCATTCCAAGAAATATTTCTCCACTAACTTCCGGTTGCGTCTGACCATAAAGCGGATCATCTGCTGGGAAGGGAAGCGCTACATGTGACAGCGAAAAAATGCCTGGGGGCCACGAGGTATCCAGAGGTTCTATCTGTGAAGGGCCCGCGGCAAAAGCCGGCTTATAATAACTTGTTACAGACTGGCTGCTGGCCTGCGAATTTGCGACCAGTGTCACCCCAAAGGGAAGTTCTTTATCGGCAATCATTCGTTTTGTGAAAGGCCCAGGGTCATTCTTTAACAACAGTGTATTTGCAGCAAAGCGATTGATATCAAACACCACCAGCTCATGCCTCCGGGGTGTGAGCCTCAAAAGCAATCGGTCTACTAGAGCATCATTGGACACTGTTGCATCCACAGTGGACTTCAATGCCAGAATGGGTGGCAAAGGTGAATCGCCGTCGTTGCGGGCGGCGATGCGGCGTGCAACCGATTGCGTCAATTCGTAGACCTGTTCGGCTGCATTGGTGGTAAATGAATTGTACTTGTAGGGATCGAACTCTGGCTCTACCCCAAGCCATGCAAGCTGATTCAAGCCTGGAAGTAATGACAGTCGACGGCTCCACTTTGCCAGTGCCGCAGCTGGACTGACGCCGATGGCAGGGGAAATCAGCACCAGAGTCGCAGCAGGGGGAAGAACTGCATCGAATTCAGACCGTAAAGTGTAGTCAAGTGCCAGAGCAGCCCCGGTCGAATAACCGATGATATGAATGGGTTTTCCCGGCAGCTCTTTTGCCAAATGGGTCGCGCCCAGATTCACGACTGTTGCCATGTCTTGCCACTGAAGATTAAGCAGCCCCGACGGTATGGTGCCATGTCCGGGCATGCGCAAGCCGATAACATGGAATCCACGCTGCTGTAGAGCCTCTCCCAGTGCGCGCAGGCTGTAGGGGGAGTCAGACATTCCGTGTAACAGGAGCACGCCACCGGTACTTGCATCTCCCTGCAATTCAAAACTGCGGTTCCAGTTGGGTTGCCGTTTCCTTGGATCTGCAAGGCTGCCCGTACTATAGCGTTCCAGCATCTGCTGGGGTCCTGTCGCGGATTCGGCGTAGATGCGCAGATCCATTTCGTCGAACACGGTGTCTTCCAGCGAAAGATAGTCTTCGAAACTGTAAATCTCGGCGGCGTTTTCAGCACTGTACTCGCTCTCTAGTATTTCGGTATGCCAGGGCCTCAGATTGGTATTGTCGCAGGCAGACAGGCAGAGCAAGAGGCTAGCGATAAGCAGCCGTTTTTTTCCTGGAACCAGCACGTTCTTCATCATCATTCTATTGTTGTTCCTGTGGCCAATATCGCAATATATGTCTATTTCTGCTGTTATCCAAGTAGACAAAATCTGCCGGGATGTCATTCGCAAGTTTCGGATTGTATAGCGATGTTGGACGGGATATTGTGTTCTTGCCTGTAGTACACTCACATGCTGATTTGAGTTTATGTCAATATGGAGTGACCCAAATGCAACATGCTATCCGTGGAATCCTCGCAGGGTTTTGTCTCGTATTGCTGCTCGGTGCCTGTACCAATGCCGCCGAAGTACCCTCCACCCCTACTGTAACCACTCGATTTAATCACAGTTACGATTTTTCTGGCGTCCATAAAATTGCTATCCAACCGATCAGTAGAACGGCGGTTTCCACGATTCAAATAACGGATGCACAGATTAGCAGGATTGATGAAGCGCTGACTGTGGAGCTTCAGAGCCGCGGGTTTCAGGTAGTGCAAAGTAATGCCGATGCCGACATGTTTTTAGTCTGGCATCTGGTAACGGAAGCGCCTATGGATACGAAAAACCTCAATTCGATTAGCCAGTATAATTGTTTAAATTGTGCTGCTGGAGACAGTGCGCAGGAGCCAAAATTCATAAAGGGCACGTTCGTAGTGGAGATGGTCGATCCTTTACAGCTGCAGTCTGAGTGGCGAGCTACGCTGGTCTCGCGCATTCTCAATGATCAGGGCCCACAGTTGTCAACGCAGAACCGGGACGCCGCCGCCAAGACCGTTCTTGCCCAGTTCCCTCCGAGTGTGAACAAGCCTTAAATTTAGAGATCCCATGACATTCGATGAACTGGGCCTCGCCGCGCCACTGTTGCGTGCTGTCCAGGAGAAGGGATATACCGAGCCCTCTGAGGTGCAGGCCGCCGCGATTCCGGCTGTGCTGACCGGGCGCGATGTTATGGCTACGGCCCAAACCGGGACAGGGAAAACTGCTGGCTTCACGCTTCCGATACTGCAGCTGTTGCACAATGCGGGTTCATATCACCCACATCGTGTTCGGGTATTGGTGCTCACGCCTACGCGTGAGCTGGCAGCACAGGTCGGCGAGAGTGTGGCCACTTACGGCGCTCACTTGCCATTTAGGTCCGCTGTGATTTTTGGCGGCGTCAAGAGCAATCCGCAGATTGCGGCGCTGCGAAAAGGAATAGATATTCTGATCGCAACGCCGGGGCGATTATTGGATCTTCACCAGCAGGGGGAGGTGAATTTCTCTGACCTGGAAGTGCTGGTGTTGGATGAAGCCGATCGTATGCTGGATATGGGTTTCATTCACGATATTCGTCGGATTTTAAAGTTGCTACCCGCTCGGCGTCAGAATCTCATGTTCTCCGCCACGTTCGCTAACGAGATCAGGGCCTTAACCAAATCCATCATGAGCAACCCGATAGAGCTATCGGTATCGCCTCCCAATGCTACAGCGGAAGGTGTGGAACAGTGGGTTTACCCGGTCGATAAAAAACGTAAGTCCGAACTCCTGTTGGATCTGGTGGTGCGCAATGATTGGCAGCAGGTGTTGGTGTTTAGTCGCACCAAACACGGCGCAAACAGGCTCGCTACCTTTCTGGAGAAATTCGGCGTCAATGCAGCAGCGATTCACGGTAACAAGAGTCAGGGGGCGCGCACTCGAGCGCTGGCTGGATTCAAGGCCGGCAAGGTCCGGGTTTTAGTGGCGACAGATATAGCAGCCAGAGGACTGGATATCGTCGAGCTGCCGCAGGTTGTGAATTTTGATCTACCCAATGTTCCTGAAGACTACTTACACCGGATTGGTCGCACGGGGAGGGCAGGCCTGTCTGGTCAAGCTTATTCTCTGGTGAGTGCTGATGAAATCACGCAACTCAAGGGTATTGAACAGCTCATCCAGCGGCATTTGCAGCGAGAATATGTGGATGGCTTCGAGCCGGATCATGAAGTGCCCGCGAGTGACGCTCTGCGCAAACCCCGTGATTCGCGCCATGGCCAGCGGCCTAAAGGACCCGGCGGGGCGAGTCGTGTTGGTGGAAAGCTTTCAAATTCTAGCGGTCGTGGGGGCGACGGGCAGAATCGTCCCGGTCGTCGGCGACGTTCGCGGAAGTAGTTCTAGTTCGAACCCCGGGTGCATCCTAAAACTACGCGATTGCCAAATTCAGCAGGCTAGAGCTGATTACTACTACGCCCTTTCATCCTGTCTGCAGTCCAATATACATCACCCGCAGTGGTGAATTGCAACTAGTAACCGCCATCTCCCGCACGCAAGATCGCTGCAAATTCTGTATCCAGTCTTTCGTAGGTCTTGCTTCTCGGTTTTAGGACATAGACAGGCTCGTTGATCTGCTTCAGGTCATAGTTTTCTTTGCGTAAATCACCCTTCACCATTTTGAAAGTACCCGTGGTGTCCATCTCCGGTTGTATGCGCAGGAAAACAGGCTGCGCATAACTCGGTAAGTGTTCATTAATGTAGGCGGAGAAGCTGGTGACATCCAGTTCCTTGACTCCCTCGGCTAGAACTAACGCAGCCATGCCGGCTTTGCCTTCGGCTTTTGGGATTTCCACACCGTAGACATTGCAGAAATCTATTTGTTTGTGACCGTTGACAATTTCTCCGACTTCATTGGTAGAAACGTTTTCTGACTTCCAGCGGTAGGTATCCCCCACGCGGTCAACGAATTGATAATGGCTAAATCCGAGCGAAAATCCGACATCGACCGTCTTCATCAGGTCGCCGGTATTGAACCACGCATCTCCTTTTTCAAAGACATCTCGCATAATTTTCTTTTCGGTCTCGTCTTCACTGGTATAGCCCTCAAAAGCCGTATCCTTTGTAATCTGACCCAACAGTAGCCCCGGTTGTCTGTCTGCGACGGCGATACAATACCCATTTGCGTCGCGAGTAATTTCGTCGGTATCTACTTTGTACTCTACCAATGCCATGGGAATACTAGTGGTGCCCACTGTGCAGTCTTTGTTCAGCATATTGACGAAGCCGACGTTGCCCTCGCTCGATCCGTAAAACTCCGCTATACGCTTTATCCCGTAACGGGATTTAAATTCATGCCAAACGTCAGGGCGCAAGCCATTGCCCATTATCGACTTTAGCGGATTGTTGTGGTCATCCGGCAGCGCTGTGATGGTCAATAGATAGCGACAAAGTTCGCCGATGTAGATGAAGCAGGTGGTTTTGTGCTCGCGCACTTCCCTGAGAAAATTGCTGCCAGAAAACTTCCGGCGGATAAACATACTCGCTCCGGTGGCAAAGGAAGCACCAACACCCAGGAACAGTCCGGTTCCGTGATACAGAGGTAGACATAGATAGATACGGTCATGTTCCTTGCATTTCAACCCGCCCTTGTAAGACAAGGCGGCAGAGATGAGAAAACGTCGATTGGAAATAACGGAAGCTTTGGGTAGTCCGGTAGTGCCAGAGGTGTATATATAGAGCGCAATATCAGCAAGTGTATTGTGTCCTGTCTCAGGCGGATTATTACTGTCCTGGGTGGCGGATGCTTGTTCTAGATCACTGGCCCAATCGGGGCAGGACTCTTTCATTGCGTCCGCTACATACAGCCATCGCTCTATTACTGCCAGGTCTGCCTCGTCCTTCACCTGTGCGACGGCCTCCAGGCACTCCTCACCAAAGATACACATTCTGGAGTCGGTGATCTTGAGGCAGTGTATGAGCGCCCGGCCGGTGAGGTTGGTGTTGATTAGCGCGGCAATGATTCCTAATTTGTTTAATGCTAGAAGGCTTGTCAGGAATTCGATGCGATTTTCCATAATGAGACTCACCGCATCGCCTCGAACCAATCCTCGAGCACGCAGGTCTGCCGCATAGCGATTGGCGTGCGCATTGAGTTCGCTCCAGGTGAGGGTTTTGCC
>JAPKAY010000136.1 GCA_028825045.1 Halioglobus sp. | reverse complement strand
CCAGGGCAGTGCCTCGGGTCGCATGTTGGTTATGAGTTGGGCCACTGTTGGCCGATCTGTCTGGCTCTGGCATATTTCTAGCAGTGCGTCATAGTAGATCTGCGTGCGTGTCCGGCTCTTGCTGTCCGGTAAGCGGATGCGCTGCAGCGGGGCACCATCGAGTACACTTTCAGGCAGCCATGATCCCGGTGTTGCCTCGTACCAATTAATGCCTGTGTCCGCCTCACTGCGTTCCTGAATCTGGGGGGTGCCCGTCATAACGCGCACATCCAGATTGCGGTTGATCAATCCCGGAATGTAACTTCGATAGCGATTTTGAGCGCCACCGTAGGTGGGGTAGAAATGCGGTGAGCTCAGCCATAGTCTCGTGCGTTTTTTATGATTAGGCGAGATGGGGCGCTCTCCGTAAACTGAAGACTAAGCTGAGGTGGAAATTTGCACAGCAAGGTAACTGAAACAGGTTATCCGATAAAGGCTTTTCAGGCCAGCTGTAGCGCAGTTTGACGTCCCTTGATCAGGAAGCCGCTGCCACAAGTCATATACAGCATTTTCTCGGTTTTATCGGCCAGGTATTCGTCGATCGCGCGTGTTGCACCGGGGCAAAGGGAAGAGCCATAGTCATCACAGAGTATGACCCCGCCCTCGCTCATTTTGGGGTAAAAGAATTCGATGGCGTCCCGCGTGGGTTGGTACAGGTCTACATCAATATGCAAAAAGGCGATGCTTTTGTCCTGCACCTCAGCGAATCTTGAAGGAATCCACCCCTGGTAGAGCGTGTACCTGTCAAAGTTGTCCATATTTTTTCTTACCTGCCCCATAGAAACAGATAAGTCGCCCTGTTCCCAGTGTTTCCCATCACCTTCACCCGGAGCGGACAAGCCTTCAAAGGAGTCAAACACGTGATGCCAGCGTTCATGCTGAGGTGATTGGTCATTCATCAGATGTATCAGATAACTGCCAGCACCTTCGAGTGAACCGCATTCCACCGTGTCGCCAGGGATATCGTCAATCAAGCGCAATAACTGGTATAGCATGTATTTCCGGTCAGTATTGAAGTGGTGCAGTTCGTTGAATCGCTCAAGATAACTATTGAATGGCTTATCATTCCACCAGTCGAGATAGGGCCAACTGAACCGGTACTGTGGAATCAACTTCTTGCCCACTTCTGTCAGGAGTCGAAAGCGTGCCGCCATGCTTCGCCGTTTTTTGAGGGACTTGTAGAACGCTCGTAGTAATGCCATGTTGAAACACTATCCGGGTTTATGGGTTAACCGCTGAAGTGTACAGCGGGGTAGACTTTAGACACAACGGCCCGATGCTCTAGAGTTTATGTTCCTTCGGCCAGCGCCGTTTTAGGCAGACCCACTCCTGTGGGTACTCCCTGATCCAGTCTTCGAAATGGTGGTGGACAATTTCGGTCATTGCGACAGCCTGTTCCTTGACCGGCGCATCTGGAATAGGACTAATCAGAGGGTCATAAACGGTTACCCGGTAACGTCCCCCGGGCAGACGTT
>JAPKAY010000041.1 GCA_028825045.1 Halioglobus sp. | reverse complement strand
ACGCTGGGCAGCTACCGACAGCCTGACGCTGGGTGCGAACCTTGCTTGGCTGGATGCCTCCTATGGCTCATTCAAAGAAGCACCTTGCACCGCGATACAGTTAGATGCGAATCCTCAATGTGGCGTAGACGGACCGACTAATATGTTGGACACGTTCAACGATCTGGATGGAGAAAAAACCCTGTACGCCTCGGATTACAGCGCCTCGGTGACATGGGACTTCATTTACCCTCTGAGCGAAATGGACGTATTTGTCAGCGGGGAAGCGAATTATCGAGATAAGTTTTTCTCCAACGGAGACAACGATCCCTTTGACCAGATAGACAGCTTCACCAAGGTCAACCTGCGCGTGGGTTTACGGGCAGAGAGCTGGGAGCTAACGGCTTATTCTCGCAACGTGTTTGATGAAGCCGCCCTATCACAGAGCTTCGATGTACCTGTGCTGGCTGGCTCACATGCACACGTGATGGACGAAGGGCGCGTTTTAGGTCTACGTGCGGCCTATATGTTCTAGGTCACGTTGCAACGTGTTCATGAAGTAATGGGCGTGTTGCGAGCAGAGTTTTTCCGATGATCGTTAGAGAATCGGAAAATTCTGCGACACGCCTGGCTAACGATCACCACCTAAAGGATGGATTTCACAGTCCATTCTTCGTGTTTTTCCAGCGCTATTTAGCCATGTAATATGCTCTGATGAGGGCTAAATCTACGCTAGTTCGTCTACCTACCTTAGCCTCCCATACCGCTAAAATAGTGCTAACTACGGGCATAGCTGTGCCTACATTGGCCAGATCAGTAGGACGAGCTACCTGGCAGAACTCTCAATCTTCCCGGTGAATTTTCAGAAAATCCATGGCAATTAGATGATTACCGTGTTCATTGAAGTGCATTTCACCGTGAAAGTAATTGCTTTCGATCACCGCTCTCTTGCTGGATGATCTAATAAGGCCGAAGAAGGTTGGGAACGAATTATAAAAATTTGCACACTTTCCATCGCAAAAATCTCTCCAGATTTTTACCTGCCTGGACTCTTCTACATCGTAAAGAATCTGGCCTGGCCAAGGATAAACAGCAATAGAGAGCTTGATACTATTCGCTTTGCATAACGCGTAGAGTGCTTCCATCATAGCAACTGATTTATCAATCGACCCGTTCACGGCCAACTTCCCGTATCCACCGATACTGCTATTATAAGTCCAGGCGCCTCGACTGTAATCCCTGCGATAAACCGGGTCGCTTAAATCCAGCTGGTCTTCGTGGACGTCTTCCTTTCTCTTAAAAAATTCGAATTCATTCCCTAGTCTATCCCTGAGCCCTTTGTAACCAAAATGCGCCACCGGAAATCTTCGATGCTTACTCGTGTCCTCGATTGTTTCTACCACTTTCCCATCAACAATCGCGTAGTTGGCCTCATCCTGGATATCGCTGATATCAATGTAAACAACCAGTTGTTTAAAGCGATAACCCTTATCCAGAAAATCTTTCAGTTTTAGTAAATAAATGGTTGGCGCATAGGAAACAACGCCAAGGTTGGCAATTTTTTTATGAGGAAGATTGTCCGCAATCAAACCAACAAACGTTTTCTCATAGGGCAAGCCAAGGCCTTCCGTAAAACTGTCGCCCATAAACCCAATGTCGATTTCTTTGTCATTATTTGCCTCTCCGCATTTTGATTTCAACCCGTCAGAATTCGTGCAAAACCGATATTCCGTCAGATTGCGCGCCAGCCCGTCATAAGATGCGGAAAGAGTATGATGATAAACGGGGTGGTCGACTCTGATTCCTCGTTCTGCATTATTTCTGGAACTGATCGAGACATGCTTGAGAATGGCGTAGCCGAATAAATTATCCACCAAAAAGAGCAGCGGGACACTTATCGCAAAAATAATGAGTGTATAACTGATTTTTCTGGATTTGCTCGAGCTCATAGGCGTTTCACTGTAAGGCACTGACGCGTTAACTTGAGGTCATGGGCTGACGTACCAAAAACCGCCCTCGACTCACCGAAGATACTTCACCGGGCCTACTGTGAGGTCTATTTGCGTTATTTACCAGCTCTGATCTTACGCTTTTCGCGCGTAAAAAAGCTGACTTTCCAGTGCCCACAAACCACCTGAAATCCACCGTAGGTCCTGACTACCTTAACAACTTGTCACAGCTACCGCCGTTCACTAACATGGGCGGAAGTTATAGGAGCCTGTTAATGAATCGCAAACTACTCATTACTATTCACATGTATCTGGCGGCATTCTTTACGCCAGCGGTCTTGCTAGTAGCTATTTCTGGCGGTCTATATCTAGCTGGGGTTAAAGGTGACGTAGAGCAAAAAACTATTTTCAGCAGTAGCGATATCGCTATCAACAGCAAGTCCGCTTCGCTACACGCTGATGTAGCCGCACTATTGTCCCGCGCGGGAGTGAAGTCCTACAGCTTCGAATACGTAAAAATCCGCGGTACGGACCTTTACACACGCCCTACTTCATCGGACTACTACATAATTAAAACCAGTAGCGATGGAGTGGAAGTGATTTTCGCTCAACCCAACCTGCAAAGCCGGTTAATGGAACTTCATAAGGGCCACGGTCCCCCCACTTTTAAAACCTTCCAAAAATTATTCGCCGTTGCACTTACCTTCATTATTTGCAGCGGCCTATGGCTGGGGATTTCCAATGCCCGCCTTCGACGATCTGCGTTGCTGACGGCCACTGCGGGGGCTTTGGTTTTTGCGTTGCTGCTCATTTAGCCGCGTAGTTCAGGCCTCTGACCCACTGGCACTTGGCCAGCGTCATGGGCTTCAGGTTTGATTGAGGAGAGCAGTACATGGTGTATAAGACGATTCACCGAATTAATAAGCGCAAACATTTAGTCACCGTAATTTGCGCTTTGCTCTGTGTTGGTTTGTGGGGCGAAAAGGCGCTTGCAGATGAGCGATACCAAGAAACGCAAGCCTACCAGGAATACCTGTTACTGCCAGATTCATATAAATCCCCACAAATGGAAGCGAAATTCAAGCATAGCTTTGAAGCTGAAAGCTCTGTTAAAAGCCATCGTTGCACCACTGGCGAAACAGTTGCGCGGTGCTTGGACACAATGTCTACTCAAAAAGGCTACAATGATCTGGGTTGGCGTACCAGTGGAAACATCGGCCAGTTCTTAGTGGAAAGAATGTTTGTCACTTGGGACGGCAAGGCGATAACTTACCGATGGTCGGTTGATGGCAGCGGCATAGTTAAGGGAGAGAATAAAGAAGCTCTCAAAATATCGACAAAGTGAATCATTACAACGCCCAACAATAGGAACCGGTAGCGTTTCAATCTGCCGGTTGAGCGCACATGGAATAGTTTGAGTTCGACGACTCAACCGCAGACGGCATATCATCTATTCGTGACGGCTCGGTCCAATATCAAGAGAAGTTATTTTAGAATCCACCGTGATCCAGGAACCAAAAATGGCCAGCAAAAACAGTGGAACATCCGAACAACGTTTTCTCGATTTTCACCAAATTCTTTTTCGGGCGCAGGCGTATAACCGTGCTTTCTTTTTGGAAGATCTGGCGGAGGACTTTCTAATTACTCCGCATGACAATGTCAATCCAAGCTCCGTCGAGATCAGTGACGTGAAAGCTTTTCTGAAAGAATATCGCGACTGGGAAAAGGGCTTCCTTAGCAGGAGCAAGGCAGACTAATACTGCTCAAGCTGCTTACGGGTTCATGGTTCTTGGCTAATCGTTAGCGATTGCGCGCCAATTGTGCCTCGAGTTTTTCTTTCATCGGCTGTACCCACTGCGCTTTGAGTTGCGCAGACAGCAAGCCCGCGTCCTCTATATCGTCACACAACTTCATCTGGTGTGTGACATCAAACAGGTCAAACTGACGACATATCCTGGCGTCATTATTCAGCGTAATAAAGGATATCCCAGGGGTCTCGTAGTAAGAACCATCCGGGCGAGTACCGGGCCCCCGATTCATCCAGTGGGTAACGAGATTGTTATCGACTCCGGTGTAGACGCCCATGTAGGGGAACGTCCAGCCTTCCCAGCCCACCTGCATATCGCGGCCATAGTGGGTGGCTTTAATCTCATCGATACCATTGGCAGTGACATCCATTACCCCGGCATACTGGCAGGTATATACACAGTCCTTTGCGTAGAGTGCATCCACAAAGACAATCCAGTCACCGCTGCGCGACGCTTCCTCATGAGCAGCGATCAACCTGTTTGCCGTTGCCCGTAACAATTCATCACTTAATCCACTCATCGGGTTCTCCCCCTAGGGTCGCATGAACTGCCCGCCATCCACATTCATAATGTGGCCAGTGATCCAGCTGGCCTCATCGGAAAGCAAAAACAGGGCGGCATCTGCCATGTCCTTGGGCTGCCCCAGACGCTTAATCGGCATACTCTTGATCATTTCCTGAGCGTAGTCGCCCGCTGTTTTAGCTAAGGCACCGGTATCCGTGGGGCCCGGTGCAATCGCGTTGATACGGATTTTGCGCCACCCCAATTCATTCGCAAGACTCTGGGTGATGCCGTTCACTGCAAGTTTAGCCACACCGTAAAACCCCGTACTCATCCACGCTGCGGTAGAGGACTGATTGATAATCGCCCCGCCCCCGCAAGCGGTCATGTGGTCAACGACAGCGCGTGTCATAATGACGCAGCCGTGAGCATTGATACGCATAAACTTTTCCAGGTAATCCATATCAACGTTCATATAGCCTTCAATTTTCATATCACCAAAAATAGCGGCGTTATTGATCAGATAGTTAATTGCGCCGAACTTATCCATGACGGCCTTGGCACAGGCCTTAGTGGAGTCTTCACAACCGACATCTGTTTTTACAAACAGCGCACTACCACCACCGGCATTTATTTCATCTGCAACGCGCTGTCCGCCCTCTTCACTCAGTTCAGCGATCACGACGTTCATGCCCCGCTCGGAACATGCCTTGGCGTAGCCCTCTCCAATACCACCGCCAGCGCCAGTTACGATAATTGTTTTGCCGGTAAAATCCATGTCGAACTCCTAGGTTAGTTATCCTTTGGGTGTTAGCGTGCTGGGGCGAATCTCCAGTAGGTCGACCGCTACGCCCGGAGGCTGCAACAATGCGTAACGCACGGCTTCTGCCACGTGATCCACTTCCATACCGGTGTCCATATACTTGCCCACATCTTTCCAGGCCGTAAATCCGGCGTCCATTGCATCTCCATCCCATGCATCCGCAAAACTGGTCCAGGCACCACCGGGTCGAATACAGGTCACTCCAATCCCGTCCGGCTGAAGTTCCACGCGTAAGTCCCGCGTAAAACGTTCGACAGCGGCCTTAGTGGCGGCATAGATCGATAGATGACACATCTCGTCATAGTGATAGGCACTGGCCGATGAAATGTTGACAATGCACGGGTTTTCAGCGCCTCGCAGCAGAGGTATAGCAGCCTGTGAGCAAAACACGGTACCCAGGAAGTTGGTCTGCACCTGCATCATCACCTCCTCTTCCACGAGGTTTTCTACCGTGTTCGGCGTAGCCATTCCCGCGTTATTAACAAGGCCGTCCAGACGCCCGAAATGTGATTTAAATGCGGCAAATGCTGCTGTAATTTCTGTTCGTGAGGCCACATTCACTGCAATGCCCAGCGCTGCATCCCCACCCAGATCATTGACCGCCTGATCAAGGCCCGACTGATTGCGACTCACCAGGCCTACTCGGGCACCCTGCCCAACCAGGTCCCGCGCGATAGCCAGGCCAAAACCCTTGGAACCGCCGGTAATGATGAACACCCTGCCCTCCAGGGCCTTCGTACTCATGCAGAGATCGCTATCGTCTTGGTCTCCAGGTACTCTTCGAAGCCTTCCCTGCCCATCTCACGTCCCAAGCCGCTTTGCTTGTATCCACCAAAAGGGGCATCGGCTCCATAGAAATTACCGCCGTTAACCATGACAGTGCCAGTGCGAAGGCGCCGGGCAACTGCTAATGCCCGCTCATCATCGGCCGACCACACACCCGCAGAGAGTCCGTAGTCCGAGTCATTGGCGATGCGTATCGCGTCTTCCTCATCATCGTAGGCAATAACGGCCAGAACCGGACCAAAAATTTCTTCTCTGGCTATGGTCATGTCATTGGTCACATCCATAAAGACTGTCGGCTCAACGTAGTACCCCTTCTCCAACTGTTCAGGTACTCCACCGCCTAGTATCAGACGCGCTCCCTCGGCCTTCCCTTTTTCGATATAGCCCAACACCCGTTCGCGCTGTTTGGCATTCACCAGTGAGCCCATAATTTGGCTATCCGAAGACGGGTCACCGTATTGAATAAACCCGAAGTAAGTCGGCAGCAATGCCTCCACCTCCGCCTGTCTTTCGCGAGGGATTAGCAGTCGCGTGTGAATCGCACAACCCTGTCCCGAGTGAAAGCAAACCGCAAGACTGCTGAGCAAGCTGGCACCGAGGTCGGCGTCATCTAAAATAATGTTGGCGGATTTTCCACCCAGCTCCAGAAACACCTTTTTAACTGTGAGCGCAGCGCGCGCCATGATGTGCTTACCAACCGCTGTTGAGCCAGTAAACGAGACCATATCAACCCTTGGATCTCCGACGAGTTGGTCGCCTACCTCCTTAGGATCGGCAGCGGTAATCACATTGAAAACCCCAGCGGGTATATCTGTGTGTTCCTTTACTACGCGGCCGAGCATAGTAGACGACCAGGGTGTATCTGGCGCTGCTTTGAGTACCACAGTACAACCGGCAGCAAGTGCAGGAATGCATTTGGCCAGATTAATCTGCAACGGTACGTTCCAGGGCGTTATGCAAGCCACGACTCCGATAGCTTCTTTCTCTACCAGGCGGCGATTCTTGCCACCCATCAGTTCGGAAATACCGATATCCCGACTCCACTCGTACTTCGGCAGGCTTTCCAATGTGTAGTCGATGAAACCTATTGGCAGCTCGCATTGCGGGCCCATATCGCCGCAGATTCCCAGGGGTGCACCGGTTTCGGCAGCAATCTGCTGTTTGAAATCCTCCTCCACTGCTCGCAGACCGTCCTTAAGTTGTTGCAGGCATTGCAAACGAAAGGCGTGGTTGGTGGACCAATCACTCTCGTCAAAGGCGCGACGTGCCGCTGCGATGGCACGATCCATGTCCTCCGACCCCGCATCGGCCACCTCACCCATCGCCTCCTCGGTAGCCGGGTTGAGATTGACGTAGGTTTTGCCGGAAGCGGCCTCACAAAGCTCGCCGTCTATAAACAATCTGGACTCAGGGTTCATGCAATGGACTCCTACTATTTTGGGGGCCGAGATTCGTCTTTGGCCAGAAACACGTCCACGATCCGATCACGAACGAATTCAGCCGTGGGCATAACAACGTTCTTGTCCGCCGCGGTACTCAGCGCACACTCAAGGTCTTTGTGGCCTAATCGTCCCATAGCACCGAAGTACTGATCCATTTCTTCTTCGCTACTGGATTTCGCAAATCCATTGCGGCCGCTGGCAAACATAAACATCTGCTCATTCACTACACCATTGGACAGACCGACATCGCGCAACACATCCACCGATAAACCACACGCCTCCGCCAGACGGGTTGCTTCCACCATCGCGACAAACTCGGTGTACTGAATGAAGTTGTTGCACAACTTTAATGCGATTCCGCAACCCAGTGGTCCGGCGTGTACAATTTTTTCAGCAGAGGTTTCAAACACAGGCGTACCCGCTTGCACTTGCTCCTCACTGCCCCCAAGCATATAGCACAACGTTCCGTCCTGCGCCCGGTGAGCGCCACCGGTGATGGGAGCGTCAATCAGCTCGAGGCCATGCTGAAGTGCTTTTTGCGCCCACTTCAGGAGATTGGCCTGGGTCACTGTACTATGCACCGCAATGAGGGTGCCGGGGTTCGCGTGGGCAAAAATGCCCGCTTCTCCTTCCAGAAGATCTTCCACCTGAGCATCATCGCGCACGCAGATGCCAATATGCGCACAGGTGCTGGCAAGGTCTGCAACGGAGGTGCAACCCACGGCCCCCGCTGCTACCAATTCTTCTACGGCGGGCGCATAGACATCGTAGACATGCGCATTGAAAGTATCACCAATAAGCCGCTTTGCCGACGGCTTGCCGATGTTGCCCAGGCCTATATAACCCACGTTGGTTTTATTGCTCATTGATGCTCCTGATCGAGTCGGGGCAAATTAATCGGTTTTTATATGCAAGCAGTGTAGTCGCACCATTTCAGTTATGTCAATACAAATTGACTAGTCGTCAATTAAGGTTTACTATTTTAAGAATGAACAATGCAAGCCCCCTTGTAGCTGACAGCAATCTCGTTTGGAATCGGTACCGGCATAACTTCTCGCGGTACCTCCTGGGCGTTGCCCGCTATCTCCAAACCAGCATGATGGAGACACTGCAAGACCAGTGTGGCCACAACCATTTGCGCCTGGGGTTTTCGCCGTATATTACCTTGCTGGGAGAGCAGGATCGTCGCCTGACGGACCTTGCCGACGCGCTGCTAATCTCCCGCCAAGCCTGTAACCAGGCAGTCAAGCAGATCGAAATCGCCGGCTATATTACCCGCACTGCTGACTCGCAAGACGGCCGGGCAAAACAACTCTCCCTCTCTCCTCAGGGTGTCAGGTTACGCCGCGATGGCATACGCATCGTTACACGTATGGACACCCGGTTCACAGAGATAACAGGCGAGCGCGCGATTGCAGACGCGAGTAAATCACTTGGAAAGATCTACCGTCACTTGGCATTGGGAGCAACACAACACCATTCACAACCGACACCCGGCATTGGCATGGGCGCGCTTTTACCGGGCATAAGCGACTATATCCTGCAACGACTAATGACACTGACCCGAGAAAAAGGAAACCCGGGACTAAAACTTAGCTTCGGTCAGGTACTGACATTGATAGGACCCTCGGGGGGACGCATTCAGCAAATTGCGGCGATTCACGACGTCAGCAAACAGGCCATTAGCGCCATCGCCACAGAACTGGAAGAACTTGGCTACCTGCAGCGCGATGTGGACCCACTGGATGCGCGCCAGATTGTTTTGATGTTTACAGAGCGAGGCGAACGTCTTATTACCGACTCGGTGGCTAGCGTAGATGATCTGGAAACTGAGTTCGCCTCTATCATCGGACTGGCAGCACAAAAACGATTGAACAAAACCTTGTACGAGTTGTATCGGGGCCTGCGACTGGAACAGGAAATATTCGAAAACAATAGCACCGCTGACATCAGTCTGCTGGCACACCAACTACAGCAACAATTGGGCGAACATGGCAGTCAGGTACTGGCCAGACTATTGCTTAACCCTTCAGAGAACGCGAGGTAGAAAACCATGAATAACGAGTGGCTGATGACGGTATGGCATCACTACAACATACTAGGATCACTAGCGGCCCTGGCGGCCATCGCCGCCATTACAATAGCAGGGAAGCGACTGGCATTTAGCGTTCCAGCGCTTGGTAAAATGCGCCAACTCAACAAGGAGAAAGACAAGCCGAAGTGGGGCCAAGAGAAGTACCCACCGATTGTTCGTGCCACGCAAAAAGTTGGCCTCTATTTTAATATTATATTTTTTCTCCTGCTTCTGCCGTTCTGTATTACGTTTTCAGCGCAGTCGGTGGGGAAAGTTTTTCTCGATACATTCATCATCCTGATGTTTTATGATTTTCTCTATTATCTATCCCATCGCTTCTGGTTTCATGGGCAGGGCAAGATGCGCCAGATACACGCCGTACACCATCAGGCCCGTAATCCAACTTATCTGGATGCACATTATGTGCATCCGTTTGAGACCTTCGTTGGCCTGTCACTTTACATGGGTTCGATCATTTTCCTGGCAGCGGTCATGGGGCCTTTTCAAATCTCGACCGTTATTCTGACCTATCTTCTGTTTACGCTGATAAATCAGATCAACCATACTTATGTCGATCTACCCCATTTCCCCTTCAAGACCCTCAACTGGATGGTCGCTAAGCATCATGTGCACCACGAAAACATGCATAAGGGTAACTACGCGACCATCACCCTGTTTTACGACAAGATCTTTGGCACACTCGACTAGACGATCTGGAGAATTAACATGAATGACCAGGAAAGACGCGCCCTAGGCGAAGAAAAAATCAAAGATGTTTATGCCGGTGATGTAGTCGTACCCCCTGAGGGCTACGCGTTTACCGACATCATGCTGAAGCAGTTGTTTGCCGAGCTATGGACTCGCGAGACGCTTTCAATGCGCGATAAACGCATTCTGCTGTTGGGCATCATCGCTGAAAAAGGAGAGCCCACTACCTTCAAAATTCAGATAAAAGCATCGCTGAAACGCGGGGAGATCAACCCGGAAGAAGCACGTGAATTCCTGCTGTTCATCGCCCAGTATTCTGGCTATCCGCGCGCGGCGTCCATGCTGGGACCAGTGGAAGAGGCTATAGCGGAGGTTGCAAAGGAAACCGCTGGTAGTGCCGAGTGAAGCCTGGCTACTACTATTAATTCCCAATCTTCTCCAATAACGCCTGCGCCTCTAAACGCTCGGGAAATTTTGTATCGGCATCCAGCAATTTCACGAGCGTAATGCGAGCGGCTGACTTGTTGTCCACCGCAACAGCAATCATAGCGCTGTGGTATCGCAGCGTAGGGTTGTCCGGACTCGCTTTCAGTGCTCGCTCTATGCTGCGTTCTGCGCGGCGGTATTCCTTACTGATGTATTCAATTACAGCAAGCGTATCAAGCACGTCACCCGACTCGGGAGCGAGCGCAACAGCCTTATGTGCATAGTCCAGAGCCTCTACAGGGTTAGTCTCACGGTAGATCCAAGCGAGATTATTGAGCGCCGCAAGATTGTCAGGGTCTTCCAGGAGTAAGGCCCGGTACTGCTCGCTGGCCCGTTCATTTTGCTCGCCAGATAACAGGGCACTGGCATATGCTATACGCACTGCACCATCCTCAGGATGCGTATCAAGCCACTGCGAAAAGCGCTCAAGACCGTTCTCTGGACGTCCTTCTGCATGTTCATAAGACACCAGCGCGATCAGTGTGGCACTCGATTGTGAGATGTCGTGAGCCTTTTCCGCATAGCGCGTTGCTGCTTCCGCGTTACCTTTTACCTGTTCGCCAGCCGCTTGCAGCTGCAGCACACTGGCGCTATCTGGCGCCAATTTCGTCAACACCCCAAGCTGTCGCTCGAACTCGGCACTGTCTTGTTGCACAAGGGCAAACCTTGCCAGTGCTATTCTCGACAAAATATAGTTTTCGTCCAGCTCCAGAGCACGCTCGAGCTCCTCCTTCGCGCGCTCATTGTCCCCTGTCGCAGATGCGGCCATTGCCATAACATGACGGATAGGCGCGGTGTCGGGGGTAGACTCCAATAATTTCTCTAATGTGGACTGCGCTGCCTCCGGATCTTTATTCGACAATTGCGCCATCGCCGTGACCTGGAGAACGTCCGTGTTTTGTTGCTGCTGACTGTCCAGACTGACAAATAAGGGCGCGACCTGCTCGGGACTACCCTGGCTAAGATACAAACGGGCAAGTAGCACGCGGGGTTGGAGGGCCGCCGGTTCTGCTGACATCGCTTGCTCCAGGTGCGCCTCCATCTCTACTGCTTTTCCTTCACGCGCATCCAGCAAAGCCAACTGGATCAGCGTCGCCGTCGAATCGGGGTATTTGGTCAATACCGTTTCGTAGCGTTCGCGTGCAGCCGCAATGTCATTTTCCTCAACGGAGATTTGCGCCAGGTAGCGATTTGCCCCCGGATCGGCCGGGTCGAGCTTGAGTGTCTGATTAAATGCCGCAAGCGCCAGTTCTCGCTCATCTGCCGCGTGATAAACCTTCCCGAGCACATTATAAGGAGTAACGCTATCCGGATGACGGGATTGGTAAGCCTTCGCCGCTGCAATTGCTTGTGAGTATTCTTGCTTCTGCACATGTGTAGACACAATCAGCATATCTGCCAATTGATACTGCGGATCCAGCTCGAGCACCGTTTCTAGTTGCGACACGGATGCGTCCGTGTCGCCACCGGCGAGCAAACCCGCTCCTAGCCTAATCTGTGCAGTAGCAGAATCGGGCTGCAATAAGGCCGCTCGGGAGAGCAGCTCAATGCCCTCGTCTGTTTTCCCCTCGCGAAATAGTGCATTGCTCATCAGATTGAGCGCATTGATGTTGTCGGGGTCACTGGCAAGTACCGGCACCAAAAGCGGCTGAACAGCCGAATAGTCACCCTGCTGTAACCGAAGAGTGGCGAGCAGAATTCTGCCCTGCACACTATTGGGCACCTGAGAATAGAAACGGCTAGCCTGACTCGCTGCCAATTCCAGACGTCCTTCCTGAAGGTTGGCATTAGCTAGAAAAAATAAGGTCAAAGGATACTCACTGTGCGCAGGCTCTGCCACCGTAAGCGAAGTGATAGCAGCTTTGTAGTTACCGGCCTGGAAATGGAGCAGGCCCTGAATATAATTTGCCGCTGGGTGTTTACGAGACTTCCCTAGCATCGCTCTTGCGCCTCGCTGGGCCGCCGGGTAATCGCCCATTTGCAGCTGTAACATGGCCCGCTTGTACAGATCGCCGAACGTAAATCGCTGCAGAGTGACCGCCTTGCTATAGGCTGCCAACGCGCCTTCATAATCGACATCCCTCAACAACAGATCGCCACGTAAACTCCAGGCCGGACCAGACTGGTCGTCAAGTTCAAGAACCCGGTCTAGAATTGCGTTGGCGCCATCAATATCTTCCTGGACTACCAGCAACCTGGCGCTGGCCATAAGAGAGCCAATAGAGTTGGGATCTTGAGCGAGCGCCTCTTCGATAAGCTGCTCGGCCTCCCAGGTCTCTCCCTGACTCAGTGCGGCCTGGGACTGCGCTGCTAACAGGCTGGCCTTCGCAGCAGGCGGCAGTGTTCCCGTGCGAATATTGCGAACTTTCTCGAACTCGCCCAGTGAAAGCATGGTCTCAGCCAACATGGGCTGTATCTGCTCAGCAGGCCAACCCATTGATAAAGCGCGCTTCAACTCTTTCTCTGCGGAGGGCAAGTCACCCGTATCGAAATAAATCTTACCCAGTAGCCAGCGGGCCTCTGCCGATTCAGGATTAAGTCGCAATACGTTCTTCAACTCAATGGTGGCAGAGGCGTAATTCGAATTCTCGATGGCGACGTGGGCACTCGCGAGATAGTCATCGGCGGATTCACTACTGCATGCGGCCAATACCAGTAATGTTAATGAAAATAGATATTTCCGAAGCATGAGCATTACCCTCTTAACCGAACCGGAAAGCAGGCCCGGATTTGCAGACCGAAGTTTAGGCTAAACATAGCACAATGCGGCGTACACTGAAGGTGAGCGCACCAATTTATCTAGAGTAAAAGACAAAAAACACGATCGTTGGTGCCACCTTACGCTTACACATTGGTCTGCTCAGGCTTTACCACGGTGTCGGACACGCGCTATAGCCGGGCCACGAAATAGAAGGTCAGATGCCACGGGTGGACCCACTTTGTGTATCGATGCAAAATGAGGTGCTTCTGTACAACGAAAAACGCCCCCGCAGGCTGAACCCACGGAGACGCTCTTAAGCTTTGAAAACTAGGCAGCCTGCTCTGACGGCTTCACTTCCGGATCAAACGTGATGTCCATGCGCTTGATGCCGTTCACCAAATTTGAACGCGTGTAGGCAACTTCACCCACTAACTTAGGATTGCGGAGGCGGGGAATAATCTCCTCGAACATGACGCGCATCTCCAGTCGCGCCAGGTGTGTACCCAGACAGAAGTGTTGGCCAATGCCAAACGCACGATGCTGGTTGTAGAGGTCAGGCATCCGCTCGGCTCGGCGCACATCAAACTGCATAGCGTCTTCGCCGAAGATGGTTTCGTCATGGTTTACGGTGTGATAGTGCATGATTACCTTGTCGCCTTTCTTGATAAGGTGCCCAGCCACTTCGGTATCTTCCACGCACTGGCGGCGCATCAGTGTAAACGCCGTATTGTAGCGCAGCATTTCTTCGCAGGCGCCGGGGATCTTGTCGGGATTATCCATCAGGTACTGTAACTGATCCGGATTTTCCATCAACAGACGCATACCTTGTGTGGTGACGGTACGGGTCGACTCATTACCAGCCGCGATGATCATCAGGAAAAACCAGACGAATTCATCATCACTCAACCCTTCGTCCTTGCCATTGCCATCGATCAAAGCACCGATAATATCTTTCTTTGGATGGGTTTTGTGTTGCTCCATTAACTTCATGGCGTATTCGATGACCTTGAAGGAGGCGGCTTCAGCCTCTTCCTGGCCGGCGGACATCTCCGGATCCTGACTGAACATCATCTTGTTGGTCCACTCAAAGAAATCTCTGCGGTCTTCCGGCGGGATACCGCACAGCTCGAGAATCGCCAGCAGCGGAAGTTCCGCCGCCACTTCCTCAACAAACTCACACTCACCGCGGCTCGCGACCTGGTCAATAATGTTCTTGGCATGTCGACGAAAACTCGGCTCGTAGGAATCTACGGCTCCGGGCGTAAAGGTGGCACGCACGATTTTACGGGATTTCATCTGGCCGGGAGGGTCCTGATTGATGGTCATGTTGCGCTGGATCAACACCATGTCCTCTTCCGAGTACTCCTCTGCCAACGCGGAGCGTGCTTCACTGGAAAAAAGTTTCGGGTTTTTGGAGACAAAATCGATTTGATCGCGCCCGGTTATCAGCCAATAGGGCACATCCTGGTAGGAACCATCCATATAGTGCACCGGCCCAGAGCGGCGGATTTCTGCCAGTGTCTCGTAGGGCATACCATTAGCGTAGGTTTCTGGATCGATCAGATTTGGAAAATTCGCAAAGGGACATTGGCTCATAGATATTATCTCCAAGTGAGTAACAGGCCGATTAGCTAAAGGCTACTAGGCATTAGTTAGGATGTCAATCGTCAATTTGACAGACCCTGAAACCGACCCCTACTGGGCCGCATTCCTGGCTGGATCTAGCGCTGGGCCTTGAATCCGGCTACTCGTGCATCCCAGGTGGTTGCGGTAACCCCCCGCTCTCGCAACTGGAACTTCTGAACTTTGTTAGTGGGCGTGTACGGCAGAGAATCTACAAACTGGATGTAGCGCGGTACGAAAAAATACGGCGCGCTGTCGTTGATAAACTGGGCCAATTCCAGGGCTTCCAGCGAAAGGCCTGGTTTGAGGATGACATCCAGCATAATTTCACTTTCTGATTCGAGCTCTTCACTGGGGACACCGAAGGCGGCACAGTCAGCGATTGCAGGGTGACGGCGTGCCGCCAACTCCACCTCAAACGTGGAGATATTTCGTCCTTTATAGCGCACCGCATCTTTTTTGCGATCGGAAAAAAAGAAGAAGCTCTCTTCATTTTGCTTCAACAGGTCGCCCGTCTTGTACCACTCACCCTCATAGGCAGCCTCAGTAGCGGCAGGATTATCAAAATAACCGTTAAAAATAAAATGTGGCTCTAACGGTTTAACCCACAACTCGCCCGCCTCTCCCAGGGGCACATCTTCACCATCGTCTCCCACCAGTCTGGCCTCTAAGCTCGACACCAGGCTGCCGCAGCTACCGGGGGGTTGTGTGCGGCCATCCACTGGTGCGACCAGTCGCATCGCCTCGCTCTGGCCTAAACCCTGGGGTAAAAGTTCGAGGTTAAACCGCTCAGAAAAAGGGGCCGCAACAGCAGGGGGCATAGGAACGGCCATGAGTTTATTCAGAGTATGCGCGGCATCGTCCTCCCGCGCGGGGGCATCCCACAAAAACATGTGCATCGCACCCAAGGTGAAACACTGAGTTGCACCATAGAAATCAACGCGCTGCCAGAACGTTTTTACTGAGAATACAGGGTCGATCGCAAGCGGAACTCCGGCAAACAGCGCTCGAAAAATAGCGGTTACCCAAACTGCCGTATTATACATTGGCAACACGGTATAAATGACATCCCCTTCAGCAATTCCATACTGGCAGGCCTCATTGTTCGCATAGGAAGCCCTAAACCACACATTATGGCTTTGCATCACGCCCTTGGCCTTGCCCGTGGTGCCGGACGTCCACAGCACTGCGCAGGTATCTCCAGTATGCAGTGCAGACATATCCGGCTCCCCTGCCCCAGCCACATACAGTTGTTCCAATGCAAGCGCGCCTGGCACTGCTTCATGCCCACCATGCAGCACGAGTGTGCCGACTGTGAGTAACGGCATAACCTCCTGCAGTCGGTTGATGTGATCTGCGTCGCTGACTAAAATCGTCGACCGACTACCGTTTATCGTGTCAACTAACCAGGCACCTTTATAGTCGGTGTTTACAGGCACCCACACTGCGCCAAGCTTGTTGACTGCCAACACCAGAAAAATAACCTCCGGCGCGCTACTCATGTAGAACACCACCCTGCCGCCTGATTTCAATCCGGCGCCTGCCAGACCCGCCGCCAGTTCATTTACCCGCTGATTGACCTCAGCAAAGGTATAGCGCCGCTCCCCAAAAAGTATGTAGTCCGCATCACCATTATGGGCTGCTTGCAGTTGAATGGCTCTACCCAGATGGCGGTCTGCGGCATCTTCAATTTGCAGAATATTCATGTGTATAAAAGCTTCCCGAAAAAACTGTGCGTGTAAGAAAGGTGCTAACTTCTAATCAACTCAAACGTCTCTTGCAACCCTTGGCGGTCGATAACCAACATTGCTCCGGCATAGGACAGCGCACCGAGTATCACCAACTGGATCAAATATAACCAGTCACCCACCGACCCAAAAACGTATTGCTGACAAAAGACGACAACGGCATACATTATCATCCCTGCAGCGACGGGCCGAAGCATTTGTTTGAGATAGTCGACCACGCTAAGACCGACAGCGACACAGGTTCGATAAGCTGTAATGAAAAATACCACCGGATACATACACAACCACGCATAGGCCAGACCAACAATACCCCAGCGCGTTCCGGTGTAGAAAGCTATCGGCATTAATATCGCAGCGATGGCAAAATTCGATGCACTGGTGCGTGGGCAACCAATGCCCCAAAGCAGGGGTGGAAAAATATTACTCATCAGCCGAAAGGGCATAACCACACCCAGTATTTGTAATATCGGCGCTGCGGGTAGCCATTTCTCCCCTAACAGGGCTGCAATGGTCGGCTCTGCTGTGACGCTAATACCAAAAAATACAGGGAAGGCGGCAATCCCAAGAATACGCGTCGCCTTGAGCAGATAACTTCGTACGGTTTCAGTATTTGTATGCGCGTGTACGTGGGAAAACGCAGGGAAAGCGATGGAATTCAATAGGCCACTGATCTTGTTAATCGGCATCGACGCCAGTTGGCTGGCGGCGGCATAGTAGCCCAGGAGTTGGTTGCCCAATAACTTGCCCCCGATGAACTTATCGGACTCGCTGAAAAAATACCACAGGCCCCGGTCTGTCGTAACAAAGGCGCCAAAAGATAAATGTGCGCCCAAGCCACGCAAGGAGAAGCTGGGCCAGACCTGGTTCCTGCAAATCAGGTTCAAACCGACCATGCGAGCCGCATTGGTTACGACAGTCCCCCAGATTAGCGCCCAGACGCCATAGTCCAGCAAAGCGAGTATCAGCGTTGTAAGACTGCCGATGATGAGCGTCGTGAAATCCACTATCGAACGGCCGGCAAAATGCATATCGCGCTCCAGCTCGGACTGGGGTAGCGTCTCAAAAATCAATAGCAAAAACTGGATGGACAGCACCTGTACAATCGGTTTAAGCGGAGGTTCATTATAAAAGTGTGCAGCCGCACCCGCGCCAAAAAACAGGATGGCGAAAAAGAGTGTATTGAGCACGATGATGACCCCGAAGATTTTCCGCCGAACCTGCTCATCCATTTCCTTTTCTTGAACCAGCACCGCATCCAGGCCGAAAGTATTGAGCAACACCAGAAAAGATACCAATACCATCGCCATGGCCATCAGTCCGTAGTCGCCCGGCGACAGCAGGCGCATGACCATGATGGTAATTCCCCAGGACACCGCCTGACCCAGAAAGCGAGCCGCAGCACTCCAGCGTAATGCCGACATGACCTTGGAACGAATATCCATGACTAAACTCTTACTCTCATGCACGCGCGAGATTGCTTGTTAACGGAGGCCAATACTGGCGCTGACATCACGCAGGATATCCCAACGCCTTAAGCGTCACAGCGATCTCATCAAAAATCTCCGGATCATCTACCGTAGCCGGCATATTCCAATGTTCTCCGTCGGCGATGCTACGCATGGTCCCTCGAAGTATCTTGCCGGACCGGGTTTTAGGCAAGCGCGGAACTACGGCGCATTGCCTGAAGGCAGCTACGGGTCCAATGCGGTCGCGCATCTGTTCGATCACCCGAGCCACTATCGCCTGGGGGTCCTGCGTGACTCCACTGTTTAACACCAACAGGCCCAGCGGCACCTGACCTTTCATCGAGTCGGACACACCAATAACGGCACATTCTGCCACATCTTCATTGTCCGATAGGACTTCTTCCATAGCGCCCGTGGATAGACGATGTCCAGCCACATTGATCACATCATCAGTTCTGGCCATCACGAAGACGTAGCCATCCTCATTGATGTAGCCTGCGTCACCGGTCTCATAGTAGCCGGGGAATTTTTTGAAGTAGGCGGAGACAAAACGCTCGGGCGCATTCCAAAGAGTGGTAAAGGTACCCGGTGGCAATGGGTTTTTTATGACCAACGCACCGATATCGCCCGATTCTACCGAACCCCCCTTGGCATCAAGCACCTGCACGTCATATCCGGGTACCGCTCGTGCGGGCGAACCGGGCACAATCGGTAATTGCTCTATTCCCAGACAATTGGAACAGATTGGCCAGCCGGTTTCCGTTTGCCACCAGTGATCAATCACCGGTACCTGCAGTTTCATCTGTGCCCATGCCAGAGTGTGGGGGTCACAACGCTCCCCTGCCAAGAATAATGCACGCAGACTCGAGCGGTCGTATTGCGCCAGTAGCGTGCCCTGTGGATCTTCCTTCTTGATGGCGCGAAAAGCGGTGGGCGCGGTAAACATTACATTCACCTGATAGTCCGCAATCACGCGCCAATAGGCACCCGGATCTGGCGTACCCACCGGTTTCCCTTCATACAGCACTGTGGTGCACCCTGCGAATAGTGGGCCGTACACAATGTAGGAATGGCCCACCACCCACCCTACATCCGAGGCAGCCCAGTACACATCCCCCGGTGAAACATTATAGATAGCCTTCATACTCCACTTCAGTGCGACAATACTGCCGCCCGTGTCGCGCACTACCCCTTTGGGCTGACCCGTTGTGCCAGATGTATAGAGTATATAAAGGGGATCGTTAGCGTTGACTGGGACGCAGTTGGCAGACTCAGATGCGGCCATCGCATCCGCCCAATCCAGATCGCGGCCAGACGTCATGTCGCCCAACTGCATAGACCGCTGCAGCACAATGCAGCGCTCGGGTTTATACGTTGCCAGCTCGATTGCCTGATCCAGTAGCGGCTTATAGGGCACGACCCGTAAGGGTTCTACGCCACAGCTAGCTGCCACGATAACGCGCGGCGTAGCATCATCAATACGCGTGGCCAATTCGTTACTGGCAAAGCCACCGAATACCACGGAGTGAATTGCACCCAGTCGTGCGCTGGCAAGCATGGCAATCACGGCCTCAGGCACCATTGGCATATAGATTAATACCCGGTCGCCCTTGCTAACGCCCTGCGCCTTCAGCACACCGGCAAATTGCGCCACCTCTGACAGCAATTGCGTATAGGTGTATTGTTTTTTAGTGTTCGTAACGGGACTATCATAAATAAGAGCCACCTGCTCTCCCGAACCCTGCGCCACATGAATATCCAATGCGTTGTAGCACGCATTGGTAACGCCATCGGGGAACCAGCGATAAAAAGGCGGACTGGAGCTGTCCAGCAAAGTAGCCGGCGATTGATACCAGTAAATATCTTTTGCGGCTTGTCGCCACAACTCTGCACTGTCCACTGATAGTTTCCCCTGCACCAGGCTAAGCCCACATCACCGCCGCACGGCGGTGCCCCGCAGACAGAACACTCTTTACTTTGCTCGATAGCATACTAGAAGGCCAGCACCAGGGAAAAGCATGGCGAGCATTTCCCAGTCTGCTCTGCAGACTTTTTATCGGGTGCAAGCGAGCGGCTCACACGCTGTCCAATGGGGTCGCCCCTATCTTGCTCCTTAACCGCTTGCTCGAAGCCGGCATCCTCAGCGTCCATTGGCGCTCCTCATAGATTGGATGGCAACGATAATACCCCAGATTTCTGTGATGCTGGAGCACGCTGCATTGGGATGTTCGTTCGATGTTGTTTGGCTAAACCCCCCGACATGTCCTAGACTGCGACAACTGCAAATTAGAAGGGTCTCAAACCATGGAATTAAGTGATTTACTGACCGACGCCGCAAATAGGGCCGATCAGGATCCCTACGCAATACCCCTGGACAAAATAAATATCGCCAACCCTTTCCTTTTTCAACGTGATATTCACCATCAGTGGTTCAAGCGCCTGCGCGATGAAGCGCCCGTGCACTATTGCCCCGAGAGTTTCTTCGGGCCCTACTGGTCGATTACCCGGTACGAAGAGATTGTTAAAGTAGATACCTCCCATGAACTTTTTTCCTCAGAACCCGCTATCACTATCGGCGACACTCAGGACAACTTTCCACTGCCTATGTTCATCGCCATGGACAGGCCCAAGCACGACGAACAACGGCGAGCCGTGAGCCCCGTTACCGGAGCGGACAACCTGCGCCACTTTGAGCCAATTATTCGCGAACGCACCATCGATGTGCTTGAGCAATTGCCCGTGGGAGAAACATTCGACTGGGTTGAGAAGGTTTCCGTCGAACTGACCACTCGGATGTTGGCTACACTGTTTGACTTTCCTTTCGAAGAACGCGGCAAACTGACGCGCTGGTCAGATGTCGCCACTGCCATTCCCGGCCTTGGTGTTATTGATTCAGATGAGGCGCGTGAAGAGGAACTAATGGAATGTCTGGCCTATTTCACAGATCTGTGGAATGCCCGGGTCAAGCTACCCATGAAAAATGATCTGATCTCCATGCTGGCCCACAACGAAGCTACTCGTAATATGCCTCCCATGGAGTATCTGGGTAATCTGGTGCTGCTGATTGTGGGCGGCAATGACACGACTCGCAGCACTATGACGGCCAGCGCCCTGGCTCTGCACCAGAATCCGGATCAGTTCAGTAAACTGGTGGCGAATCCGGACCTCATCGACTCCATGGTCGCAGAAACAATTCGCTGGCAAACCCCGCTGGCACACATGCGTCGCATCTGCACGCAAGATACCGAACTGGGTGGTCAGCTCATCAAAGCGGGTGACAAGGTCATCATGTGGTATGTATCTGGCAACCGCGATGAGCGCTTTATGGACAATCCGGATGCGTTCATTATTGATCGTCCCGATATTCGAAAGCATCTGTCCTTCGGCTTTGGCATTCACCGCTGCATGGGCAACCGCTTGGCGGAACTGCAACTGCGCATCCTGTGGGAAGAAATTATGGCGCGCTTTGAGCGGGTTGAAGTTATGGGCGAACCGGAACGGACCGTCTCTTCGTTCGTGCACGGGTTCACAGCGATGTCGGTGAAATTACACCCTCGAACTCACTGATCCCTGCGCCGATAGCAACAAAGATTCGCGAAGCCACACGCTGGTAGCTTCGCGCTAATACCCTGATTACAACTGGGGAATTTCGGCCTGATCAATAGGCAATTCACTGCGTCCAATGCGTGCTGCACGTTCCTGCAGGGTTTTCTCAGCGTCTTCCACCCGAATCATAATAACAAAGCGCTCATCGCGGATGCCCTGCAAACAGTAACGGGCTAACTCGTCCAGATCCTGAAATTCAAGATCCCAGCCAGCCTTTTCGGCAGCCACTTTGAAATCCTGCACCGTCGGCACGGGATCGTAAGGTTTTTCACGCGCCAGATCCTTCGGACGATTACGGTCGGTGGTCCAGATGCCAGTATCGAGCAGTCCGCCAGAGGGATAAAACACTGACGCTGCGAGGTTGGTGCCTTCACTTTGTAACTGCGCCGCCAAGCACTCACTGATGCAGGACACCGCGGCTTTACTGGAGGCGTATACAGATTGGTAAGGGAGGGGTGATATACCACCGTCGCCCGAGGAGGTGTTGATGACACGACCCTCTTCACCGGAAGCGATCATACGCGGCACAAAGGCTTGAATCCCGTGGATTACACCGTGAACATTAACCCCGTGCACCCATTTCCAGTCGTTTTCGGTCGTTTCCCAGACGTTGGCAGAAGGCGCTGCCACACCGGCATTATTGAATAGCAGATGGCAGGCGCCGTGCACGTCATACACTTTATCCGCCAAGGCGTTCACCGAGTCCGCGCTCGACACATCCGTCACCACACCCGTCACTTCGCCGGCGCCGTCAAACTCCTTCAATACCCGATCCAGCGCAGACTGCTCCACATCGCCAATAACCACTTTGGCACCTGCCGCCAACAGTTCTTTCACCAGTGAGCGCCCAATGCCACTTGCACCCCCCGTTACCACGGCTACCTTTCCTGCGAAATCTTTCATTCTGTTTTGTTCCTATTCGATGATCGGGCACGTGTTATGCCACACTTTAAGATGGGACTCCAGCCCCGGGGTTTGCTTAGACAAACGTCTGGATGCTTTATGTGAGAGCCCCGATCACGTAGGATAAATGCCGGTACTGGCCTACGTATGTGATCGGCAGTACCAACGGACCGGGAGTCTCCTTGATTCAACAACTTTCCATTGCAGTGCGCGGGCAGGGCCTCTACGCCATTACCGAACAGATAGCACCCGTCGTTAGCAGCTGCGATCAGTCTGAAGGCCTGTGCACGCTGTTTATTCGTCACACTTCCGCCAGTCTGCTTATTCAAGAGAACTACGACGATAGCGCCCGGGTCGACCTGGAAAACTGGCTAAACCGATTGGTGCCAGAACAGGATTCGCTGTACACACATACTTTAGAAGGCGACGACGACATGCCCTCCCACATTAAATCTGCCTTAACGGCCACGCAGATCAGCATTCCGTTTCAGCACGGCGCACTGATGCTCGGAACATGGCAGGGTATCTATTTGTGGGAACACCGTCATCACGCAGGTGCCAGGCAACTGGTCTTACACCTGTGAATACGACAAGTAACATAATGCCGGAATCCTCCCGGGATGAACTTAAACGCCGCCTGCAGCAATACCTGGGCGCCGACAACATTATTGTGGACCAGGAATCGCAGCGCCCTTACGAATGCGACGCACTCACCATCTACTGCGACCTACCATTACTAGTTGCTCTGCCCGAAACCACAGTACAGGTGCAACAAGTATTGCGCGTATGCCACCAACTGAATGTACCGGTGGTAGCCCGTGGTGCCGGTACCGGCCTTTGTGCCGGCGCTATGCCACACCCCGAGGGGGTACTTCTGGCGCTCACCAAGCTTGATCGTATTGTGAATATTGATCCCTTGGCGCGCACGGCGCGAGTGCAACCAGGCGTCAGCAATTTGGCTATTTCCGAGGCGGTCGCCGCACACGGTCTGTATTATGGACCGGACCCCTCGTCGCAAGTTGCCTGTAGCATCGGCGGCAACGTGGCTGAAAATTCTGGCGGAGTCCACTGCCTCAAATACGGCCTGACCGTGCACAACATCCTGTCCCTCGACATACTCACAGTGGAAGGGGAAGCACTCACCATCGGCAGCCAGGGCCTCGATAGTCCTGGCTATGATCTTATGGCGCTCTTTACCGGATCCGAGGGCCTTCTGGGTATTGTCACGGAAATCACTGTGCGTTTATTGCCCTTGCCGGAAGCGGCCCAGGTGGTGATGGCGGGCTTTGAAAGCGTGGATGCAGCAGGCGATGCAGTGGGAGCGGTGATCAGTGCGGGGATTATCCCGGCCGGCCTGGAAATGATGGACCGCCTGGCCATTCAGGCCGCAGAAGACTTTGCACAGGCTGGCTACCCTCGAGACGCGGCGGCCATCCTGTTGTGCGAAGTCGATGGCACCCGCGAGGAAGTGGATCAGCACGTATCTCAGGTGGTGAATCTGTTCAACAGTATGGGAGCAAGCTCGCTAACCATTTCCCGCGATGAAGCGCACCGATCCCTACTGTGGAAGGGACGCAAATCAGCCTTTCCCGCCGTGGGCCGTCTAGCACCGGACTACTACTGCATGGACGGCACTATTCCGCGGGGACAGGTTTCCTTTGTACTGAATGAAATGCACCAGATGTCTGAACACTACGACCTGCGGGTAGCCAATGTTTTTCACGCTGGCGACGGAAATCTCCACCCCCTAATTTTGTTTGATGCCAGTGATCCGAACGACGTTCGCAAGGCCGAGGAATTCGGCAGTAGAATTCTGAAATTAGCGGTGCAAGTGGGTGGCTGCATCACCGGAGAGCACGGCGTTGGTGTGGAAAAACTTCGACTGATGCCGAGTCAATTCAGTACCGAAGAATTGTTACAGCTCGAGGACATCAAACATGCCTTTGACCCTGCGCTCAACCTGAACCCGGGCAAGGGCGTGCCTATCCTAAAGCGCTGCCAGGAATACCGAGCTCTGCCTACAAGGCACCAGCATGAGTGAGGAACCCAAGCCGGCTGGTCTCGATGCCAGCGATCACAGTGAAGCCATTGTCACCTCACTTGTTCAGGCGCGAGAAGAAGGCCGCCCGGTGTATATCAGTGCCGGTGGCAGCAAGCGTCATATTGCTGGTCGTGACTGCGACAGCGACATCCTGGATGTCTCACTGCACCGTGGCATCGTAGACTACCAACCTCAGGAATTAGTGATCACCGCACGCGCGGGGACTCCGTTGACCGAACTGATTGCAGCACTTCAGGAGCACAATCAGATGCTGCCATTCGAGCCGCCCCTGTTCGGTGGGAAAGCTACGCTGGGCGGCACATTGGCATGCAATCTCTCAGGACCCGCGAGGCCTTTTAGAGGCTCCATTCGCGACGCGGTGCTAGGTGTGCAACTAATTAACGGCAAGTGCGAGCTTCTTAACTTCGGCGGCAAGGTAATGAAAAATGTAGCCGGCTACGATGTCTCTCGTTTGCAGGCCGGGGCGCTTGGGACGCTGGGGGTAATCAGCGAAGTCAGTCTGAAGCTTCTTCCACAGCCTGAAAAAACACTAAGCTTGCGCTACGAAATGACAGTCGGGGATGCCATCGAGTGTATGAACCGACGCGCCGGTGAGCCCAAGCCGCTATCAGGCGCCTTCTGGTTCAACGGCGAACTGACTCTACGACTGTCCGGCGCTGCCAGCGCAGTGGACAGCACAGCTACGCAGTGGGGCGGCGATATTCTCGAAGCAGCAGACAACACCTGGGAACGCCTGCGCGATATGACATTGCCCTACTTCGCCAACGACGAACCGCTGTGGCGTTTTTCTGTTAATCCCGCCGCAACAATATCCGCCGCAACGGACTCGAGCCTCATCGATTGGGGCGGTGCGCAACGTTGGCTGCGCGGGGAATACCCCCAGCAGGAATTGCAGCAGGCAGCCGCAAGAGCGGGTGGTCATGTCACTCTTTTTCGAGGCGGTGATCGCGCCGCAGAGGTTCGCTCGCCATTGTCTGGGGCAGAACAACATTTGCAGCAGCAGCTAAAACACGCCTTTGATCCTGATGGCATTCTCAACCCGGGCCGACTGTACAGTTGGCTGTAGGAGAACAACCGGATGCACCTAGAGCTACACCCGCGCTTTGCCGATACGCCTGAAGGTATACAGGCCAAGGCTTTGACCAGCGCGTGCGTACACTGTGGGTTGTGCCTCTCCACCTGCCCCACCTATATCGATAGCCGCGACGAGAGGGACAGTCCTCGCGGCCGTATCCACCTGATAAAACATTTTCTGGAAAGTGGCGAGGCTGGGGAGCCAACGCAGTTGCATCTCGATCGCTGTCTTACCTGTCGCAATTGCGAAACCACCTGTCCATCAGGGATGCAATATGGCGAATTACTGGACATCGGTCGCGGCCTGATGGAGTCCGAGGTGCCACGCCCGGTCACCTCTAAAAATCTGCGCTGGCTGCTGCGATTTGTGCTCTCACGACCACAGCTTATTGGAATGGCACTGGCTATTGGCCAGACATTACGCCCGATTCTACCTGCTTCAATACGCCAGACAGTGCCTATGCGTCAGGTTCGCAAGACACTTCCAACAGATCGACATACACGCAAGATGCTAATACTGGAGGGCTGCATCCAACGCACAGCAACGCCCAATACCAACGACGCCGCGAGGCGGGTGCTGAACAAACTGGGGATTACACTCATCGGCGCGCCACAGGCCGGATGTTGCGGCGCTGTGAATTACCATTTGGCAGCACACGCTGACGGTCTCGACAACATGCGTCGCAACATTGATGCCTGGTGGCCCCACATTCAAAGCGGCGCCGAGGCGATCGTTAGCAGTGCCAGCGGCTGCGGTGCGATGCTAATCGATTACGGACGACTACTGGCAGACGACAAAAACTACGCCGAAAAAGCACAGCGCGTTTCACAGCTCACTCGCGACCTAGGCGAAGTCCTACTGGATGAAGATCTCGATAAGCTGCAATTGAATACCTCAATCGGCAAAGTCGCGGTGCACACACCCTGCACAATGCAACACGCACTGCAACGGCCCGACTTACCCACCGCCATTTTGCACCGGGCTGGATTTCAACTCGCCGTGTTGAGAGAGAAGTTACTGTGCTGCGGCTCGGCGGGTACCTATTCCATTTTGCAATCCACCATCAGTGAGCGACTGCGCGAGAAAACGCTACAGACATTGACAGATGACAACCCGGCGCTAATTGCCACTGCAAACATTGGCTGCCAACTGCACCTGCAATCACAGGCGGGAGTGCCGGTTGTACATTGGATCGAGTTATTGGACGCACCCTGATTAGATTTAACGCTAGCTAAATGAATAGCTGATCGAAAAACCTAATATCTGCTATATTCCTTCCAGCCTATTCTCCCCCTTAAAGAGCAACTAATGACCGATACAAAAGACAAATTTCTGTTAGATGCCGTCTACGAGTGGGAGGCCAACTGCCCGGATCGGGTTTACATGACCCAGCCGATAGGCAACGGCGAGGTTACGGACTACACCTGGGCCGAGACCATGAACGAGGTGCGCAGAATGGCCGCTCATCTACGCTCGCTGGCACTCCCCGCGAACAGCCACATCGCCTTGCTGTCGAAAAACTGCGCGCACTTCGTCATGTGTGACCTGGCGATCTGGATGGCGGGACACGCCACTGTCGCTTTGTACCCGACACTGAATGCGGAAACCGTAACGTACATTCTTGAGCATTCTGAATCCCGCCTTATCTTTATTGGGAAGCTGGATGATTGGGACGAAATTAAAGTCGGCATTCCCGACGGCCTGGAAAAAATCGCCCTGCCGCTAGCACCCAAAACAGACTACGCCCACTGGGACGACATCATTACTCGATACAATCCCATTACCGACAACCCCTCCCCTCCCGGCGACCAGCTCGCGCTGATGTGCTACACATCGGGAAGTACCGGGCGCCCGAAAGGGGTTATGCACACTTTTGCATCCGCCTCAGCTCCAACCCGGGCTTCCGTCAGGGAGTTCGGCATCACCGACAAAGATCGAGTTTTGTCCTACTTACCGCTAGCTCACGTCATGGAACGTGCAGTCGTCGAATGCGGCTCATTTTTTGCCGGCACCCATATTTATTTCGCCGAAAACCTGGATACATTCCTGCAAGACTTACGACGGGCTGACGCCACGCTGTTCTTGTCGGTACCGCGATTGTGGCTTAAGTTTCAACTTGGCGTGTTTCAAAAATTTCCCGAGAAGCGTCTGCAACGACTGTTATCCATTCCCATTGTTCGCGGAATAGTCCGACGGAAAGTGCTTAAGGGTCTGGGACTTGCCCATGTGCGCTTGGCCGGAAGTGGCTCAGCTCCCATTCCTGCTGAACTCATTGAATGGTATAACAAGCTGGGACTGCATGTGCTGGAAGGCTATGGCATGAGTGAGGACTTTGCCTATTCCCACATGTCTACCCCTGCGCTACGACGGGCGGGCTATGTCGGGGTACCCTGCGACGGCGTTGAGACGCGTATCAGCGAAGATGGTGAGATACAAATCAAGTCTCCGGGTGACATGCTCGGCTATTACAAGGCCCCGGATCTCACCGCTGAATGTTATACCGCCGACGGATTTTTCCGCACGGGTGATCGTGGGGATTATTCAGCAGCCGGGCTGCTGCGAATTACCGGTCGATTGAAGGAAATCTTCAAAACCAGTAAGGGTAAGTATGTCGCCCCCGCACCCATTGAAAATCTGCTCAACGCAGATAGCCATATAGAGCTCTCATGTGTATCAGGTCCCGGTCGCCCTGCCAGTTATGCGACGGTGCAGCTTGCGGAGGAACTGAAAGATAAACTGGACCAGGAGAGCTTTCGCCAGCAACTCACTCCAAAACTGGAAGCTCTGCTCACGTCAGTGAATGAACGGGTTGAGGAATATGAAAAAGTACAGTTTCTGGCCGTTGTCAGGGAAGATTGGGATACCGCCAATGACTTCCTCACGCCAACCTTGAAGATCAAGCGTAACGTGGTGGAATCCGCCTACGGTCCGTTCTTGGACAAATGGTATGCATCCGGTTCGAAGGTAATCTGGCCGGATTAAGCGGGCCAAGACGCTGTCAGCACGCAAGGTACAGGTCCAACCTTGCGGGAGTTATCAACGACATACCGCAGCTTGGGCGATCATTTATATTTTGCACACGCGGATCATTAAGTGACTTATAGCGTCGCAGCCAAGCCACCTTCGACTAGTTCTCTTGAACAATAGCCCTGGAATTGAACGCGCACTTATCTCCGGTTGGCGCTAATTGATTGGAGCATAAAGGGATTTACTTCGGCACTTTCTTTACGAATTCTGATTTTAGCTTCATCGCCCCAATACCGTCGATCTTGCAATCAATATTGTGATCGCCGTCCACCAGACGGATATTCTTTACCCGTGTACCCACCTTCACCACCGAAGACGAGCCCTTTACCTTTAAATCTTTTATCACGGTAACAGAGTCACCGTCCTCCAGAAGGTTACCGTTGGCGTCCTTGACTGAGGAAGGTTCATCACCCTCTTCCACAGCGCCCGGAAGCCACTCGTTCGCGCACTCCGGACACACATATAAATTGCGGTCCTCGTAGGTGAATTCGGAGTCACATTGTGGGCATGGTGGCAATTTATTCATATCTGATCCTGTCGATTGGTCAAATTTTGAACAGCTGGACGACCACAAAGAACAGCCTGGCTGGCAGCGCCGTCATTCTAGCGATGATCGCGGTAAACGATGATTCGAAAAATGGTAATAATTCACAAATTGGTTATATGACGACCCGTACTAAGACCAAAACGATAGTCGACTTGTAACCGGGTATTTGGTTTTATAGAAGACAAGCCTATCACCGCCTTCACAGGTCAAGTGATGGGCCTATAAAGGCAAGCATCACTATTTAACAGGGTACCAGGGGCGTCAGCGAACCATCTCGCGATCCTATGGTGGCCCAGTCTGCCACGGGGGCACACTCTATGAGAAGACAGAAGCGCGATATGAATTCCAGAGCATTCGACAAGGGCTACCAGGCCGGTATTGCGGGGCGAAGCATCGATTTTTGCCCTCACGTAGAGGAAGAACACCGGCACAATTGGGTATCGGGGTGGCGTGAAGGTCGCAGCGACCAATGGGATGGCCTCACCGGTGTTTCTGGGGTACACAAATTACGCGCGCTCTGACGACTCTCCCTACCGTTCGTTCGATTTAGCCATGCCTCGCGCAGTTTACTGCGCGAGAGACCACTATTCTCGGTTCGCCATTGCCAGTATGGCAAAGCCAGGCTTGGATAGCGTTTGTCATTGCACCAGATTCTACTGCCACCGCTCCAGTAAAAACCCTGCCTGAGCTTCCCATCTACTTCTATCCATTACGATGCTGTTTCCAGTGCGGCAAGCCCTGGCTGAGTGAATCGCAGCACGCTCAGCAAGCATTACGCAAAGGAACTATTGGGCCGACAGTCAGTCACACCAATCACAATAGTAAAATCCAAACACTGACACACTGGACGCATTGCTATCTTTAGTTACAATGCGTTCCTGTCCGAATAGCGACGCGGGCAGAAGACTCAGGCTTCATTAATCAATTCCACAGGAGAATTCGTGGCAAACGCAGATGTAAAAGCACTCGAAGATTGGCTAAGCGGCCAAATCATTGGTCAGCCTCACCTGGTGCAACGGCTCATCATCGCCTTGCTGGCAGACGGGCATTTACTGGTGGAGGGCGCTCCCGGCCTCGCCAAGACACGGGCAATCAAGTCATTGGCCGATGGCCTCGAAGGAAGCTTTCACCGAATTCAGTTCACCCCCGACTTGCTTCCCGGAGATGTTACCGGTACGGAAATTTACCGGCCACAGGAAGCCAGCTTCCACTTTCAGCAGGGCCCGGTTTTTCACAACCTCGTACTGGCGGATGAGATCAATCGCGCGCCGGCCAAAGTTCAATCCGCACTATTGGAGGCGATGGCAGAGCGCCAGGTCAGCGTAGGCAGCCAGACTTACAGCCTGCCCGAATTATTCCTGGTTATGGCCACACAAAACCCCATTGAACAGGAGGGGACTTACCCGCTACCAGAAGCACAACTGGATCGCTTTTTGCTGCACGTAAACGTCGATTATCCCGACACGGCTGCAGAGACAGAAATTCTACGATTGACCCGCAATGAGGCCCGCAGTGGACTGGAAAAAGCATCCTCGCCACTACCGCAGGCTGCCATTTTCGCAGCCCGCCAGGAGATCCTGGCATTGCACATGTCCGAGGCGGTCGAAACGTACATGGTGCAATTGGTCATGGCCACCCGATCTCCGGCACCTTACAGCGAAACATTGGCCGGGTGGATCGAATACGGGGGCAGTCCGCGCGCCACCATTGCGCTAGACCGTTGCTCCCGTGCGCACGCTTGGCTTAAAGGCCGGGATTTCGTCAGTCCGGATGACATCCAGGCGGTAACGGCAGATGTATTGCGTCACCGGCTAATATTGACGTTCGAAGCCGAGGCCAACGGCGTGACACCCGATCAGGTCATTCAGGAACTGCTGTCGCTAGTGCCTGTGGGCTGAGACCGGTAATGCAGCTGACTGACGTTAACACCCCCGCCCGCGGCGCCTATGCCGATTTGAATGAGCTCATTGCGCTGCGCTTTCCGGCGAAGCAGTTGCAACTGGGTCGCAGAACCAGAGCGCTGAGCACGCTGGCCGGACCCAATAAGTCCAATTTCCGCGGGCGTGGCATCGACTTTGAGGAAGTTCGCAGTTACCAACCCGGCGATGACATCCGCACTATCGACTGGCGCGTGACGGCCCGAACCGGAAGCGCACATACTAAACTGTTCCGTGAGGAACGCGAACGACCGGTCATGGTGGTAGTAGACCAGCGCAGCAGTATGTTCTTTGGCTCCAGCCACTGCTTTAAATCGGTACTGGCGGCACAACTGGCCAGCCTGTTTGCCTGGAGTGCACTCAACGGCGGCGACAGGGTCGGCGGACTTGTGTTCAATGACCATGAACATCAGGAAATACGACCGCGCCGCAGCCGCAAAACCGTACTGGCTTTGCTGTCTCAAATCACCCATTACAATAGTAGTTTGCCCGCCAATGCAGCGGGAGACCAGGATAGTTTCGCCAATACACTTTCCAATCTGCGCCGTATTGCTCGACCGGGAAGCAGTCTATTCCTGGTGAGTGATTTCCGCGGCGCATCACAAGGGCGGGCTCGAGAGCATCTGTTTGAGCTCGCCAAGCACACTGAAATGACCGCAGTATCCTGTGCTGACCCCATGGAGTTTGAACTGCCCCGAGCGGGCACCTACGCGGTCACTAACGGGCATGAGCGGAGTGAATTGCACACCGGCGATCGAAACTTACGGCAGCGCTACCAACAACGCCTACAACAACAGCATGAACTGTTGAGTAACGACTTGCTGCGTCTGGGTGTACCCCTGCTAACGGCTTCTACTGACCAAGCCCCATTCGGCCTGTTGCAAAACTACTACAGAGACAAGCGCCGATGAACCCGCAAGACCCCCTGGCCGATTTGCAGCCCCTGCGGTCACCTGAGTTAATCGGCTGGTGGCCACCAGCACCCGGGTGGTGGGTGCTGGCGCTGGTGATGTTACTAGCGATAGCTGCCCTCGCCTACTGGGTTGTGCGGCGCTATCGCAAAGGTGCTTACCGGCGTCGCGCGTTACAGCAATTGCAGTCGCTGCAAATTGAATTCGATCAACCGGATGACCATCGTGAACATTTAAGTCACATTAACGCGCTGCTAAAGAGCGTTGCCCTGGTTGCCTACTCGCGGCAGGACATTGCTCCCCAGTACGGCGAAGCCTGGCGAAATTTTCTCAATCACAGCGCTACTGGGGGCGAGTCTTTCCAACCTTCATACGCGGAGGCGATCTACCAAAAGATCAATCCTGAGATTGATCTTGCACAGGTACATCGTGCAGCTCACCACTGGATAAAACACCATAAGGTGGCGTCGTGATTGAGTGGATCTGGCCGTGGTTTTTTTTGCTGGCGCCCCTTCCCTGGCTGGTGCGCCGCGCCATTCCGCCGGCGAGCAACCAGGAGCCGGCTCTACGCGCGCCCTTCTTTTCCGAATGGCAGAAAATGGGCGGCGGACAAGTTGGCAGATCCCAACAGGAAGGCACTCTGCCACTTATCTCACTGTGGCTAATTTGGCTTTTATTGCTGACAGCGGCAGCACGACCGCAATGGATCGGAGAACCGATAGAGCTACCCAATAGCGGGCGCGACCTTATGTTAGCGGTCGACATTTCGGGTTCGATGCGGATCGAGGACATGCAGATAAACCAAACATTGGTTCAACGCGTAGATGCAGTCAAACAAGTGGGCGCTCAATTTATTGGGCGTCGTGCCGGCGATCGACTCGGCCTAATTCTCTTCGGCAGTAACGCCTACGTACAATCGCCGCTCAGTTTTGATACCGCCACAGTAGAACGTTTCCTGCTGGAAGCCCAAATCGGATTCGCCGGATCAGAGACCGCTATCGGAGACGCGATCGGGCTGGCAGTCAAACGTCTTAAGGAGCGACCCGCCGAAAGCCGTGTACTAATCCTGCTGACCGACGGACAGGACACTGCCAGCTCCGTAAAACCACTGGACGCCGCTCGACTCGCAGCCGACCTGGGAATCCGCATCTATACCATCGGTATCGGCGCAGACTCTCTAACACTACCCGGATTGTTCGGCTCCAGTTTTGGCAGTCGGCAGGTCAACCCTTCTGCAGAGCTGGATGAGGCCGGGCTGAAGGAAATTGCCAGTATCACCGGCGGCGAATATTTCCGTGCACGCAACCCACAGGAGCTGATCACTATCTATGAGTTGCTGGACGAACTCGAACCCGTGGAACAGGCCACCACAACTTATCGTCCACGCCAGGCACTAAGCTACCTGCCTCTGCTAGGCGCACTCCTAGTCAGTTTTCTGCTGGCGCTTCGACACTGCTTGCGGGCGTTTAACTGGAACGCTGCAACCGGTACGCGCCGACCACAGGGGGATAACTGATGCCGCTGCACTTCATGCGGCCAGAGTGGCTGTGGACTTTGCTGCCAGCACTGATCTTCATTCTGATACTGTGGCGGCTTCGCGGTCAACAGGGCAGCTGGCATTCGGTCATCGCGCCAGATTTACTGCCCTTTTTGGTATCTGACGCGGATGGCTCGCGAGGCAGAAATCTCCTACCCGCCGTAGCCCTGGGCTGGCTAGTGGCTGCCATCGCTGCCAGTGGTCCCAGCTGGCAGAAAATTCCCCAGCCAATTCACCAGAAACAAGACGCACTGGTCGTAATTCTGGACCTGAGCTATTCCATGAAATCGGCAGATCTGCAGCCTTCGCGGTTGGACCGCGCGCGACAAAAAATACTGGATTTGTTGCAACAGCGCCGTGAGGGCCAAACCGGTCTAATTGCCTACGCCGGCGACGCACATATCGTCACGCCTCTTACCGACGACATACAGACCATCGCCAACCTGTTGCCCGCGCTGCATCCTGACATGATGCCCCTGCGCGGCAGTGCGCCCGTGAGTGCTGTCGCCCAAGGTCTTGAGTTGCTGCAGTCAGCGGGCATTCGGGCTGGCAAAATACTGCTGGTGACTGACGGTGTCTCTGACCGGGACCTTGAGGGAATAGAGAAGTTGCTCAGGAGCAGCAATGCACAACTGGACATTTTGGGCGTGGGCACAAGCACCGGAGCACCCATTCCAATGCTACGAGGCGGTTTTGTGAAGAACAAGGACGGCGCGATTGTATTGCCCGGGCTGGACGAAAAGAACCTGCGACAACTGGCCGATGCGACCGGGGGCCGTTACCGACACATGCAAATTGATGACGCAGACATTGACTATCTGCTCGCCGACAATACCCTGCGTGACTCTGAAGAAACTCTGGCGCTCGATAGAACTGCAGACACCTGGGAGGACCAGGGCTACCTGTTCATCCTCGCACTACTCCCCCTGGCGCTGGGACTGTTTCGTCGCGGCTGGCTGTTGTCGTTGCTACCCTTGTTCTTTCTAGCCCAGCCACAGCCTGCCGTCGCTCAAAACTGGGATGATTTGTGGCTCA
>JAPKAY010000040.1 GCA_028825045.1 Halioglobus sp. | reverse complement strand
TTGAACGCCCCGGCCGATAGGCCGGGACGGATTCCGTTAGGGCAGTTGAGTGCTGCCCATGAGATCGCGGTCAATTTCGCGGGCTGCTTCCCGGCCTTCATTGATCGCGCGCACGACGAGGTCCTGTCCGCGTCGACAATCCGCAGCGGCATAGACTTTGGGTACGCTGGTGCGGAAGTTTTCCTTGGTGGCGCGGAAGTTGCCTCGTCCGTCCGTTTCCATCGTCAGCGCTTCATTAATGTAATGCTCAGGCTGCAAAAAGCCCATGGACAACATAATGAGGTCGGCTTCCCAGGTTTTTTCGCTTCCTGGAATCTCTTTGATATTTTCGTCGACGTTGATAGTGACAATGCCGGTCAGGTTACCCTCGTCATCTTTGAGAAATTCCTTACTCATAATAGAGTAGACGCGTGGGTCGTCGCCAAATTTATCTGCAGCTTCTGCATGCCCGTAGTCAACCCGATAAATTTTCGGCCAAAGCGGCCAGGGGTTATTAGAGGCACGGTCATTCGGTGGTTGTGGCATTAGCTCAAAGTTAACAAGTGATTCGCAGCCGTGGCGCAAAGAGGTGCCAATGCAATCAGTGCCGGTGTCGCCACCGCCGATAACAATTACTTTTTTACCTTTAGCTGAAATATAGTTGCCGTCTTCCAGTTCGGAATCAAGCAAGCTCTTGGTGTTGGCGGTCAAAAACTCCATTGCCATGTGAACGCCTTTGGCGTCTCGTCCTGGAATGGGTAGGTCTCGCGCAAGTGTTGCGCCAGTAGCGAGCAGTACTGCGTCATTGTTTGCAACAAGCTCGGCCGGATCGACGTTCTTACCGACGTCGGCGTTGACGATAAATTCCACGCCGGCGTCACGCATCAACTGCACGCGGCGTTCCACAATTCCCTTGTCGAGTTTCATATTGGGAATGCCATACATCAATAAACCGCCCAACCGGTCAGCACGTTCGTAGACGGTAACACTGTGCCCGGCTGTATTGAGCTGTTCAGCGGCGGCGAGGCCGCAGGGACCGGAACCAATTACGGCGAGTTTCTTGCCCGTGCTTTGCGCTGTTGACTTTGGGGTAACCCAGCCCTCATCGAAGCCACGATCGATGATGGCGCACTCAATATTCTTAATGGTGACCGCCGGACTGGTGATGCCAAGTACACAAGCGCCTTCGCATGGTGCTGGGCAGACACGGCCGGTAAATTCCGGGAAATTGTTGGTCGTATGCAATCGATCCAGAGCTTCTTTCCAGCGGCCGTTGTAAACGAGGTCATTCCACTCGGGGATAAGATTGTAAACGGGGCAGCCACTGTTGGATTGACAGAAGGGTACACCGCAGTCCATACAGCGGGCACCCTGAGTCTGTAGGTGCGACTCATTGTGCTCGGTATAAATCTCATCGAAATCAATCATCCGAACCGCTGGATCGCGATAGGGCTCGGTTTCTCGATCGTACTCTTTAAATCCGGTAGGTTTTCCCATGTGATATTTTTCCTAGGAACCGACTGCTGCGGTTACTACGTTTTCTCCTGCCATTTCTTCAAGGACTCGTTTGTAATCAGTCGGCATGACCTTAACGAATCGGGTGAGTTCAGCTTTCCAGTTATTTAAAATGTGTTCCGCGACGGTAGATCCCGTGTACTTTTGGTGATCGGTGATCAATGCGAGTAACTCATTGATGTCGTCAGTAGACTCAAGTGCTTCGAGCTCAAATGTCTCTGTATTGCACATCCCTTCGAAGTCGCTGTCCTTATCCCAGACGTAAGCAATGCCGCCACTCATACCGGCACCGAAGTTTCTGCCTGTTTTGCCCAGAACCACCACGCGACCGCCCGTCATGTACTCACAGCCGTGATCGCCAATGCCCTCTACGACTGCGCTTGCACCGCTGTTGCGGACGCAGAAGCGTTCTGCTGCAATACCGCGGAAATAGGATTCACCTGAGGTTGCACCGTACATGACAACGTTGCCAATAAGGACATTGTCCTCGGCCTTGAACGTGCTGGAAGTCGGTGGGTACACGACTATCCGGCCACCGGACTGACCTTTGCCTACGTAGTCGTTGGCGTCGCCTTCAACTTCCAGAGTAATGCCTTTGGCTAACCAGGCACCGAGACTTTGTCCGGCAGAACCGTTGAGCTTGATGTGAATTGTGTCATCGGGGAGCAGCTTGCCCTCGGTCGCTTTGGCGACTTCATGAGACAGCATGGTGCCCACGACGCGATTGATGTTAATGATCTCGTGCTCGATATAAACTTTGTCACCACGTGTTAGTGCCGGTTGTGCGCGCTCGATGAGAACATTATCAAGTGCCTTGTCCAGTCCGTGATCCTGTTCGATGGTTTGGTAGACCTCAGTGCCTTCGTACACGATTTCTGCAGGGGTCAGGATACTGCTGAAATCGAGTCCATTGGCTTTCCAGTGGTTAATCGCCGTGCTGGTTTCGAGTAGGTCAGCGCGACCGATCATTTCATTGACAGTACGCACGCCCAGACTTGCCATGATCAGGCGCAGTTCCTGCGCAACCATGAAGAAGTAGTTGACCACATGATCAGGACTACCGGAAAACTTTTTGCGCAGTTCAGGATCCTGTGTGGCGATACCCACCGGACAGGTGTTCAGGTGACACTTGCGCATCATAATACAACCCAATGTTACCAAAGGCGCCGTAGCGAAGCCTATTTCTTCTGCGCCGAGTAATAGTGCCATCGCAACGTCGCGGCCAGTCTTGATCTGTCCGTCGGTTTGCAGCACTACTCGCGAGCGCAAGTTGTTTTTCACCAGCGTTTGGTGGGTTTCTGCAATGCCAAGCTCCCAGGGCAGTCCCGCGTGCTTGATAGACGTCAGCGGTGACGCACCGGTGCCGCCATCATGCCCGGCAATCACAAGGTGATCCGTTTTCGCCTTGGTAACGCCCGCGGCAATAGTGCCCACGCCAATCTCGGAACCAAGCTTGACGCTGATCCTCGCGTCTGGATTGGCGTTCTTTAAATCATGAATGAGCTGGGCAATGTCCTCGATGGAGTAAACATCGTGGTGTGGTGGAGGACTGATGAGGCCAACGCCAGGAGTAGAGTGTCTTATGCTGGCAATAATTTGATCGACTTTTTTGCCGGGCAGTTCGCCCCCTTCACCGGGCTTTGCACCTTGGACGATTTTAATCTGCAGCTCGTCGGCGTTCGCCAGATACCAGATGGTCACTCCAAAGCGACCCGATGCAACCTGCTTGATGGCAGAACGCTTCGAATCACCGTTGGCCATAGGTGTAAAACGGCCAACGTCTTCACCGCCTTCACCCGTATTGGACTTTCCGCCCAGACGATTCATCGCAATGGCCAGTGTTTCGTGGCTTTCTGTAGAAATGGAGCCGTAGCTCATAGCGCCCGTACAGAATCGCTTGACGATTTCGGATGCGGCTTCCACTTCGTCGATATCACAGGGCTCTTTGACTTCCTTGAACTCCATCAACCCTCGGAACGTGGCACGGCGGGTGGACTCTGAATTCGCATGATTGGCGAACTTCCAGTAGGCCTCTTCATCATTGGTTCTGGTCGCAATCTGTAGATTTGAAATCGTTTCAGGATCCCACATGTGGCTTTCACCGCCACGGCGCCAATGGAAGTCACCAGGGTTTGGCAGTACGGGAATGAGGTGCTGATCTCGAACCGGGTATCCGATCTCGTGGCGCAACTTCATTTCTTCAAAGAGTACAGAGAAATTGACACCCTGAACTCGGCTGGCCGTTCCCGCGAAACATCGATTAATAATCTCATCGGCCAGGCCTACGGCTTCAAATATCTGTGCACCTTTATAGGATTGCAAGGTAGAGATACCCATCTTTGCCATCACCTTGAGCATGCCTTTGCGGACAGCTTTCTTGTAGGCGTTGACGATTGAAGCACTATTGGGAAACGTACCCTTATCCAGCAAGCCGTCTTGTAGAGCTTGCCAGACCGCTTCGAAAGCCAGATACGGGTTGATCGCGTCGGCACCGTATCCCACAAGCAGGCAGTGATGATGCACTTCCCTGGCTTCACCTGTCTCCAGGATAATGCCAATACGGGTGCGTTCATGTCGCGCCACCAGATGATGGTGCACGCCGCCGCAGGCTACCAACGCGCTGAGCGCCATTCTCTCGGCACCGATATTGCGATCTGATAATACGATGAACGAATAGCCATCTTCGATTGCTTGCGATGCTTCTGCACAAATTCGGTCGAGTGCGGCCAGCATCCCATCGGAACCTGTCGATTTCTCAAACGTAATATCGATGGTTTTTGACTTCCAGCCATCGCGGTCGATATTTTTGATATTGCTGAGCTCATCGTTGGAGATTACCGGATGCTGTAGCTCAAGCCTGTGGACATGCTCTGGCGTTGTCTCCAGCAAATTCCCTTCAGGTCCAATAAAGCAAGCCAGTGACATCACGACTTCTTCGCGAATGGAATCGATGGGTGGATTGGTAATCTGTGCAAACAACTGCTTGAAGTAGTCGTAGATAATGCGCGATTTGTCGGACAAACAAGCGAGGGCGCTGTCGTTGCCCATAGATCCGAGAGGGTCACGAGATTCGTTAACCAGAGGCAGTAGCATGAATTGCATAGTTTCGACGGTGTAGCCGAACGCTTGCATGCGATGTAACAGAGTCTCTGGCTCATAATGCAATTCTGCGTGATCCGGTGGCAGATCAGAGAGTTCCAGTTTGTGCTGCTCCAGCCACTCACCGTAAGGCCGTTTTTTGGCGAATTCCATTTTCAGTTCTTCGTCGGGGACCAGGCGTCCAGCGAAAAAATCGACCAGGAACATTTTTCCTGGCTGCAACCTGCCCTTTTCTTTCACGTTGGCAGGATCTACCGGCAATACCCCAACTTCGGAGGCCATGATGACTTTGTCATCGTGGGTAAGATAATACCTTGAGGGACGGAGGCCATTACGGTCCAGCACTGCGCCAATGTAATGGCCGTCCGTAAAGACGATGGATGCGGGCCCATCCCATGGCTCCATTAGCGCTGAATGGTATTCGTAAAAATCGCGCTTTACCTGGGGCATATTGACGTCGGACTGCCAGGCTTCGGGAATCATCATCATGATGGATTCCTGTAGCGTCCTGCCTGTCATCAGGAGAAACTCCAGTACATTGTCAAAGGAACCTGAATCTGAGAATTCCGGTTCTACGATGGGAAAAAGATCCTTTATCCTGTCACCAAACCGCTCGCTTTTAGTAACGCCCTGACGAGCGGTCATCCAGTTCTTGTTGCCGCGCAGCGTATTAATTTCGCCGTTATGGCTCATGAAACGATTCGGTTGTGCTCTGTCCCAAGACGGGAAGGTATTAGTAGAGAACCTGGAGTGAACCATGGCCAGATGACTTTCGTAGTCTTCATCCTCAAGGTCCGGGTAAAACGGAAAGAGTTGAGCGGGGGTGAGCATGCCTTTATAGACAAGAATCCTCGAATTCAGGCTGCATACATAGACCAAATCCTGGGGATAGCTCTGCTTGGCGGCGCGAATGAACCGCTTTCGCGCCATATAAAGCGTATGGTCGAAACTGTGATCGTCCGCTTTGCCGCCGCCGACGATAACCTGTTCGATAAAGGGCATGGCATCGCGGGCTGCCGGTCCTATATTTGCCTCTTCCGGCTTGATTGGAACTTCGCGGAATCCGAGAAACTCGAGCCCCTCTTCGATTAGTATTGCTTTGAGACTATCCTTAAGGACACTGCGTTTAGTTTCGTCTTGCGGCAGGAATACATTGCCGACAGAGTAGGTTCCCACTTCTGGCAGTGTGATACCGAGCTCAGCGGAGACCTTTTGCATGAACTTGTGGGGAATGGCGGTCATAATGCCGGCGCCATCGCCAGTATTTTCTTCAAATCCGCAGCCACCGCGGTGATCCATCCTGGAATTGATATGGTAGGCATCCGTCAGGATTTCGTGGCTGGGTATACCTTTGACATGAGCGACAAAACCTACGCCACAGGAATCTTTCTCGAGGGCGGGGTCGTAGAGGCCGTGCTTTGCTGGAAATCCGATTTTGCCGTCGACTCTTTTGTTCATCATGCTTTCAACTCATTTGGTGGTGAGATATGAAACCGCCAGATTGTCTGGCCCAGCAAAAACTATCACTCATGAGGTGCCACGATCGGTAGCTTTTGCTCCTCGATCGGCTACCAGCGGCAAGCGCTATTTGGTGCAGGATTCAGCGGGGCGAAAACAATACCATCAGGCCGCGTAAAGTCAAGTGTTTGGGCGTCTAAAACGCTTAACTTAATTTTATAAGCTATTGTATTTAATGACTATTTAGGTTGAAGGTGTTCGGGCTAGAAGCGCCTGCCAGCGAATTCGAATCGAAACGCCTCAATCGCGGTCATTGTGCGGGTGTTTCCGAGGGGGGAAACTGCGCGTAGATCGATCAACGCCAGAGAGTTCACTCGCCGGCAATGACACCGGCTTCAGGTGCACTCCACGTACTTGGGATGATAATTGTTTCGATGGAAATTACGCCAGGGCCGACTTTAATACACCGTTTTACTTCGACGATAATTTGGCCCCATAGCAGGGCCCGTTTCTCGGTCCGCCGCGTACTTATGGCGTGACGTTACAGGCAACGGTCTGCCCCTGCGCAAATTGGTTGCTGGGTTCAAATTAGCGGAATGTATAGCGAACCGGCATGGACTTGAGGCCACCGACAAAAATCGCCTGCACCCAATCAGGGTCTGCCGCTAGTTCGATGTGTTCAAGTCGTGGCAGTAATTCTTCAAAAAACAGGGCTGTTTCCAGCACCGCCAGATGCTGACCGAGGCACATGTGTCCACCAAAGCCAAAGGCCATTTGATTGCGGTTGTCGCGTTCAATATTGAAAGTATCTGGATCCTCTATAGCATCGCTGTCGCGGTTGGCAGACGGATACCAAAGACATAAGCTATCGCCAGCCTTGATTGTTTTGCCGCGCAGTTCAATATCCTTGGTGGTTGTGCGCATCATATGCCGTACCGGCGACACCCAGCGGATCATCTCCCTCGCTGCCTGCATTGAGAGTCCAGGGTTTTCTCGCAGCTTAAGGAGTTGATCGGGGTGTTCCAGCAGCGCTTTCATGCCGCCACTAATCGTTGCTGAAGTCGTGTCGTGGCCCGCCGTTGCCGTAATAATGAAATAGCTGATCTGATCGAGCTGCTCCATGGGTTCGCCGTCGATCAGGGCGTTTGCAAGTACTGATGCCAGGTCGTCAGTGGGATTTTCTTTTCGATCCTCTACTACCCCTGTGAAGTAGCTGAAAAAATCCATCAGCACTGCAAGGCCATCATCGATGTTAACGCCACGGGACTGGGTCGGGTCCTGACCGCCGAATAACTCCTGGGTGAGTTTGAGCATCATGGCCTCCTCTTCGGGAGCGACGCCGATGATGGACATAATGACGCGTAGCGGATAGAGCAGAGCGATATCTTTTACGAAATCACACTTGCCATCCATATTGGCCATTTTATCGACATATTCCGTGGCAATAGCCCTGATATCCGCACTCAATTCATCGATGGGGGCGGGCTTGAACCAATTCCGTGTAACGTTGCGCAACTTCCGGTGTTTCGGGTTGTCCATATGGATCAATGTTTCCAGCCCATTGCGTGTCCCAAACTGTGACAGCAACGCCTCCTCGAACTCCCGCTGTATTAGCACTGTTCGTGGGTTGTTGAGAAACTCAGCATTGTTCTGGCTGATGGCCTTGATGTCCTCGTGTTTTGTTATGGCCCAAAAAGGCTCGAAGTCCGGGTGTTCAACCAGGGCGACGGGATCGTTTTCACGTAGCTGGCCAAACAGTTCATACATGGAGGAGTCGTTCCCCATGATGGCGGGGTCGAGTAGATTTACTGAGAGGCTCATCTGAGGATTCCTGACGGGAAAAGCGTCAGTGTATAGAGCGAGCAATATATTGGCTAGCGTTGATGTCAGGTGGTTGCACCGATCCAATGAGGAATCTGTTGAATCTGGCACAGCAGTGGATTGAGGGCTTAATCGCCTTCTTTTAATTCCGATGCCATTTGCTCTCGCATGACAAATTTCTGAATCTTGCCAGTCACGGTCATCGGGTATTCCTTAACGAAGCGAATATAGCGGGGGATTTTGAAATGACTTATCTGGCCTCGGCAAAAACCTTTCAGCGCGTCTTCGGTCAGGTTAGTGCCGGTATGTAACTGCACCCAGGCGCAGACCTCTTCTCCCATTTTCTCGTCGGGTACTCCGAAGACCTGAACCTCGGCGATCGCCGGGTGCGAATAGAGAAACTCCTCAATCTCCCGCGGATAGATGTTTTCGCCGCCGCGAATCAGCATGTCTTTTATGCGGCCCACGATCTGCATATAACCCTCGCGGTCCATCACACCGAGGTCACCAGAGTGCAGCCAACCCGCAGGATCGATGGTCTCCCGCGTACGCTCTTCGTCGTCCCAGTAGCCACGCATTACCGAGTAGCCCCGGGTGCAAATTTCACCCTTTGTCCCAACTGGAACGACGATTCCTGCGTCATCCACGACGCGAATCTCCACCCAGGGGACGGCGCGTCCGACGGTTTGCGTGCGTTTTTCCAGGGAGTCGTCGGGTAAGGTCATGTGATTGATGGGGCTGACTTCTGTTTGGCCATAAGCGATGAGGATTTCGCCCAGGTGCATTTGGCCGATAACGCGTTGCATGACCTCAACTGGACAGGGCGCACCGGCCATAATGCCCGTCCGCAGGCTTGTGAGGTCGAACTCTGCAAATTGCGCATGATCAAGTTCTCCGATAAACATCGTGGGTACGCCGTGCAGAGCCGTGCAACGCTCCTCCTGCACCGCCCTTAAGGTGGAAAGTGGATCAAACGCGGCATCGGGGTAGACCGCCGTGGCGCCATGGGCCATACAGGCGAGGTTGCCCATCACCATGCCGAAACAGTGGTAGAGAGGCACCGGGATACACAGGCGATCCTCTGACGAGAAGCGCATACCCTCGCCAGCCAAATAGCCATTATTTAGAATATTGCAGTGGGTGAGTGTTGCGCCTTTCGGCGCGCCGGTGGTGCCACTGGTGAACTGTATATTGATCGGGTCATCGGGGCGTAACCGGCGCTTAAGGGCGTCCAATTGGTGTTTATCGCTGGTGCCACCCAGACGGCATGCTTCGAAAAAGTTCAGCATCCCCGGCGTGGCTTCCTCGCCCATGCGAATAACCGTTTCCAGGTGTGGCAGTTTCGTGGAGCGCAGTTTGCCGGGTGCGCAGGTGGATAGTTCCGGTGCCAGTTCCTTTAGCATGTTGAGATAGTCGCTGCTTTTGAACTGTGCAGCGGTGACGATAGCCCGGCAGGATGACTTGTTGAGAGCGTACTCCAGTTCGTAGAGGCGGTACGCGGGGTTAATGCACACCATAATGGCGCCGATTTTCGCGGTGGCATACTGCACCAGGGTCCACTCGTAGCTGTTCGCACCCCAGATGCCAATCCGGTCACCCGGTTCAATCCCCAGTGCCAGTAGCCCTGTTGCCAAGCGATTGACCTCTATCTGCAGTTGCCGGTAACTCCAACGGATTCCCTGATGGCAGACCACCAGAGCTTCCTGGTCGGGGTATCGCTCACAGATTGTGTCGAAGTAATTACCAATCGTCTGATAAATGATCTGGGTGTTCGATGCACCACAGTAATAGCTTTGGGTAAGCTCGGTCATGGCAGCCTTCCATCAAAAGTTCAACTATAGCAAGAATGGAAGAATAGGTTCGTCTGGTTAAGTTGTGACCCAATACTGTGAGACGGGTCGCAAAAACACGACGCGGCTACCTAAGTGTCGCCATGGAGACAGGCACCTGATATATGATTTTGTTAACGTGTTTGCAAATGCGTTTGTACTGATTTTTTTGTACTGAATTGGGGTGGACATAAGTCGACTGCCTTCGAGGGCCACAAGGCACTAGCGGTCACTAAATAATATTGCGCGCGCACGGGTTGTATCAACGTTCGTGAATGGTTCGCGCTGGAGGAAGTACCGGATATGGAAGATCAAAGTCGTTTTCGTGGTTGTCTTTTGGCAGGCGCTGTCGGTGATGCCCTGGGGGCACCTATCGAATTTATGAGTCTCAGCCGAATCTGCACGACCTTTGGCAGCGGAGGCATTCGCGACTACGTGAAATTCGCGGGGCGCAAAGGTGCGATATCTGACGAGACTCAGATGACGCTATTCTCGGCAGAAGCGCTGATTCGTGGCTCGTTGCATAAGACATCAGAGGTAGTCTCCGACTATAGCTACTTTGCGGCAAGCGCCTACCAGCGCTGGTTGCTGACGCAGGGAGAGAGCAACGCGCATGGGCTCAGTTCACTAGACGCGACCTCCGGCTGGCTCTATGACGTGAAGAAGCTACATGCACGACGTGCGCCGGGCCGTACCTGCCGGGCTGCCCTGCGTAATGCGACTGAGATGGGCGAGGCCGCGCTGAATACCAGTAAGGGCTGCGGTGGAGCTACGCGTGTGGCTCCAGCGGGCTTATTTGCAACGACTGTAGAAGAGAGTTTCGAGCTGGGTTGCCATCTGGCTGCTCAGACACATGGGCACCCCACGGGATGGTTGTCGGGTGGCGCCATGGCAGTGATGATTACGGTATTGAAGCAGGGCGCTGAGTTACCGGATGCCATCGATAGCGCACTGAAGTGTCTGGCCGACAAGCCAGACCACCAGGAGGTTACTGCGGCATTGGAGATGGCGGTGAAACTGGATCGTGCCGGTGTTGACCATGATCAGGCAATTGCTCAGTTGGGCCGTGGTTGGCTAGCACATGAAGCTCTAGCCATTGCTACCTACTGTGCACTGATAGCTCCCGATATGCTCGAGGGTATTGTCCTGGCAATAAATCACGATGGAGTGTCGGATTCCACTGTCGCTATGGCTGGAAGTTTACTCGGTGTAATCATGGGGGAAGAGAGCATACCTGCACCGTGGTTGAAACGCCTCGAGCTACGCAAAGTCATCGGCGAAATGGCTGATGATCTTTACTTTTGTCGGGACTGGGATATCGGGGCGATGGCTGACAGTGCGGATCTGGATAAGCGGATTTGGGCGAAGTACCCATCGTGCTAGCGGTGCTTCGCGGGCATGTCTCGCGAACTCTATTTCTTCGCCGTTAACAGTGCTTCCCGCTCCGCTTTCTCGCGGCGTTTCTGCGCTATAATCACTTCTTCTTTCGCGACCATGTCTGGCGTTTCCAGTGAAATACAGCCCAATATGCCCCCACGGAATTCATTTACCAGGATAGAAGAGACCTTTTCCATATCGACGCGACCACCGTTACGCAGGCAACCCCGCTTTGCACCTATCAACTCGAGAAATGCTATGTCGGTTGCCGGGAGCGAGCTTAGCTCGTACCGCTCTATTAGCAATTCTGGGTATCGGCCAAGAAGATAGTCGCTCAGGTACATTGCGACATCCTCAACTTCCATCGCTGTGTCTTTGATCGCGCCGCTCGCCGCTAACCGGTAGCCGCTGTTCTCGTTGTGAATTTTTGGCCACAGAATGCCGGGCGTGTCCAAAAATACAATACCCTCGTTTAGCCGTATTTTTTGTAGACCTTTCGTAATGGCCGGTTCATTGCCGGTTTTCGCCACCTTGCGACCGGCTGCTGCATTAATTAGGGTGGATTTCCCCACGTTGGGAATGCCGGTGATCATGGCCAGTATATTGGCGCCTGTTTTGGGCCGCCCTGGAACGAGCTTGTGAATCAGTTGGATGAGTTTTTGCGCCTTATCGGGCTGATCCAATGACGTGGCAAGGGTTTTTGTGGACGCCGCTGTTTCGAAATGGGTCTGCCACTGGGCGGTGATTGCGGGGTCTGCCAGATCAGACTTACTTAAAATTTTGATGCAGGGTTTATTTTTCGCAAGCCTGGCAATTGCGGGGTTCTGGCTGCTGTAAGGCAAACGGCAATCCAGTAACTCTATAACAAGGTCTACCTCCGGCAGAACCTTGGTCATCTCCTTGTTGGCCTTGTGCATGTGACCCGGATACCAGTTAATTGCCATAATTTAGCTCTTATTTATATGCGTAGAAAATAGGGTAGGGCGACCAGCGCGGCTCCAATACCGACCAGCCAATACACATCTGGCACGAAGTAGGGAAATACTATCAGTGATAGGCCACAGTATTTGGTAATCAGTAGGTCCTGTTTGCGGCCGTACATAAAGTACCCCAGACCAACCGACGCCAAGAGTAGTCCCCACAGAAGCATCGACTCCATTTCCATCTACCCTCCGTGTTTATCACCCCTTCTTATTCTATTTTAGCAATAAGCACTCAAGCATAGGGATTAACTTGTCGGGCTCCCGAGCCGTTCAGGCAAAAATCCCGACCAAGGCACGGAATTGATATTTGTGTCACGCTTGTGCGATCTGCCGCTTGTGCTTCCCCCTCAACCTGCATTATCGTTGCGCTATGAAGACTTTAATTACGCTGTTTACGTTCTCGCTTTCAATAAATGCACTGGCCACGACCTACGAGCTGCCGTCGGAGTATTTCGACGTCATTGGTACAGTTAGTATGGTGGAAGCTAAACACCAGGACACCCTGTTGGATATCGCCAGGCGAACCGATATTGGCCAGGATCAGATGGAGCGCGTCAACCCGGGCGTCGATCGCTGGCTGCCCGGCGCGGGGACGCAGATTATCATCCCCTCCAAGCATATCTTGCCGGCTGGGCCGCGCAAGGGGGTGGTGCTTAACCTGCCCGAGATGCGTCTATATTACTATCCGCCCAAGAAGGCGGGTCAGTTGCCCCAGGTGCAGACCTATCCTATTGGTATCGGGCGTATGGACTGGGCTACGCCACTCGGTAAGACCACCATCACGGCAAAAACAAAAGACCCCGCCTGGAGACCCACCGAAAACATCCGTCGTGAGCACGCCGAAAGGGGTGACCCGTTGCCCCGCGTGGTGCCGGCCGGGCCTAATAATCCACTGGGTCGTTATGCCCTGCGCCTGGGGATCCCGAGTTACCTGATCCACGGCACCAACAAACCGTTTGGTGTCGGTATGCGGGTGTCCCACGGTTGCATACGAATGCTGCCGGAAGATATCGAAAAATTATTTCCTCAGCTTCCCGTTGGCACCCCGGTGTCGATAATCAATCAACCGGTCAAGGCGGGCTGGTACGGCGGCAAGCTCTATCTGGAAGTTCATCCACCGTTGGAGGAGCATTACGACAAAGGTGCATTAGTGGAAGAGGTGATGTTGGCGCTGGATGACGCTACCGCCAGGCGGCCTATTGAACTGAACAATATTGTCATTGATAGGGAGGTCAATCAGCAGACTGGGCTACCGACTGTGATTTCAACCGGACGTTGAGATCGGAAATCGCCGAGGCGACCCCACCACGAGGTGAGGTCGCTCCGGCAAGAAGATGGCCGTAGTGCTATTTAGCCATGGACTGCTTGAACATGCGGTCCATTTTTTCAGTATTGGCATTGCAACACGCCTGGGCAGCATCAGCAGCGGCTTGTGCAGAAGCAGCAGAAGCAGCGGCAGCGTCAGCAGCGGCTTGAATGCTTGCCAGTTGTGACTCTATTTTGTCCAGATCTCTGGTAGTGGCACAGCCAGACATGCCTGTTACAGCTACCAACATGAATGCTGCTGCCGTAGTTTTGAGCGTATTACGCATAATCGTTTCCTCTAAGTGGTAAGCCGTTACCCGGCCTTTTAAGGTTATTCCAGCACAGACCACTGTTCCCTGACAAAGACAGGTCAGGTGGTGCATGTTGGGGCAATGTCGCCAAACCTTGTCGGCGAGCACTTCCGACCTCTATTTTCAGAGATACGGCGACTAATCGCAAGTGATTGTTTACGCGACTTTTTGCCACTCAGCGGACAATCACCCTGGTACCGACGTCAACCCACCCGGCCAGTTCCTGCAACTGCTCATTGGTGAGTGCTATACACCCGTCAGTCCAGTTGATGGTTTCGTGTACTTCCGTGTCCCCCTCACCGAGACCGTGGATTCCCAAATACCCCCCCAGACTGGTGCTTTGGGGAGGCGGGCGCCCTTGGTCCAGCTGACGCCGCAAGGCTCGATACTCACTGACGTTGATGCGCTCATCTACGAAAGCCCGCTCTGTGTGGTCGAGATTGGGGTAGTCAATGGCCATAAACAGCTCGAAACGCTTGCTGGGCCTGATATGGGTGATAGTGAAATCGCCCAGGGGTGTGGTCTCGTCACCCCTTTTCCTGGCCAGTGAGGGTCCATTGCTGCCAATTGCAATGTTGTCGAAGATCTTGAGCTCGGTCTCGCCCTGCATGATGGCAAGGCTCAGTTCGTGGGTGTCGACGGCTATCCAGATGTCCGCAGAGGCATTTGCCTGTGTGGCCTGGATAGGCAGGAACGCGGAGACCAGCAGGCAGAAGCCTAGTGCGAGCGCCAGGATGCCATACTCCTTCTTTGCAATCCGCCCGGCGGCAGCATGAAAAAATGACACGTCCAAGGCCCCTTAACTAAAATTAATACAAGAGTCTAGCTGCGACCAAATCGCCAGACAATGGATAGAATCCGGTAATCTGTCACTGTTCGTCAAGAAAATAACCGGTTCGTCGGCCATGAGGAAGGTAAATTATGGCCGACATGCTGGTGTGACTGTCCGGGGCTAGCGCTTGACTGTGCATACTAGGGGCTGTTCCATGAGCGGTCGGACTCAAGGCGAATGTAACCGACAGGAGACAGATACGGCAGTTTGTAGCCGTATCATTCCCGGAGTACTGATGCGCTGACGGCACAGTACGCTGGGCCAAGTGGCAACTTAGGTGGCATAAAACTGGCTGAACCATTTTCTGTACCTGGCGATGGGCCCGTCTCCGTCACACAGGATGGGGTTTTCCACGTAGCGCTTGTTATTCCATATCACGATATCCTGCTCCACGCCGCCGGCGATATTGTCTCGGGTTGCCTCGGCAAGAGTCTGATTCATGTCGGTTTGCGACCTGGGTACAGTGAACGTGAAGCGCAAATGTATGCTTTGGTCATCAATGGGCGTGATGGTACCCATCATGACGACTTCAAAGGCCCTTGTAATGCGCTGAATAGTTTGTCCCGGACCCACATTGACGGAATTGACCTCGATGAATTCCCAGTCCTGGCCGCTGTCATCGGTCTCGCCGGCTTCGTTGATGCGCGGGACTTTGTTTAGCAGCAACGTTGATCGTCTGATGCCATCCATTGTGACTTCACCCTGTGGCATTTCCGGGCTCGAGTGGACAAACATGAAATGCGCCACATCGGCGCCATTTTCGCCAGCCTCCTGAATAATGGTGTTGATTTTCCAGTCGTACACCTCGATGTCGGTCCAGTCAGGTGAGCCGATTTCAGCAATTGTCTCCACTTCAAAATCGGGTGGTTCATTATTGGGGTGGTACCAGGCCCAGATCATAGCGTTGCGTTCAACCACCACGTATGCTCCGACAATCTGTTTGTCTCTCGCCTTAGGCGGTATATTGGTGGCATAGGGCACTGTGCGACACATACCATCACCATCGAACTGCCAGCCGTGAAAGGGGCAGGCGATATTGTCTCCTTTTACCACACCACCGTGACCCAAATGCGCGCCCAGATGAGGGCAATAGGCATCGAGTAACCGAGCCTGTCCCGACTCAGTGCGAAACAACACCAGGTCGCGACCGAAATATTGCAGCGGCATCACATCGCCTGCGGCCAGTTTGCTGGAATATTCCAGGGCAAACCACCCCAGGGGAATGGGTTGGTCGTAGCGGATGGTCATTGAAGCTTGCTCCATGTTTGCTAAAGTAAAGTAGGTACGCCGTTGTGCCCACTACACCCAATACCCGCAGGAGATTACCATCAACAACCCAGCCGTGCAGCCCTCTGTCAATTTTCAGATTCTTGATCCCGACGTTATTGAGGATCCCTATGCTTTCTACCGCGCGTTGGTGAAAGAGTCGCCGGTCTATCGCGTGCCCGGAACTGAAGTTTTCCTGGTCTCGAGTTGGCAATTGATACACGAGGTGTTGAAGAATCAAGTGGACTACTCCGCCAATCTTACCGGCATTCTCATTAGCGATGAACAGGGACACCCGGCGCTGTTTGATTTAACCCAATTCGGCGGCACGGTGGACGCCATTGCCAATGCCGATGAGCCGTTTCACTCGGTGCACCGTAAGATGGTTCTTCCGCAACTCAACGCCCGTAAAGTCGCAGCAATGGAGCAGGAGGTGCGCGGCTGGGCGCATGACGGCGTGCAGCGACTTGTTGCTGCCGGGAGAGGTGATTGTGTCGGTGAATTGGCCAATGCAATTCCGGTTAAGGTGATGGCGCGGTTGGTCGGCCTGCCGGTTGAAGATGTTGATCAGCTGCTCGAATGGGCATTCAGTGGCGGAGATATTCTTGCAGGGACTCCGAACCTGGAACGCATGATTGAGTTGGCTGCCTCGACCGGGGAGATGAAAGCATATCTTGAAAAACACTTTGCTGCAGCGCAGCAATCCTCCACTCCGGATGGGGCGGGGAATGTCATGGCGGAGCTGGTCGAGGGGGTCAGGCAGGGCGCCATCTCGGAGCAGGATGCAGTGGCCATCATTATTGTTCTGGTAGGTGCTGCGGGTGAGTCTACCTCCAGCCTGGTCGGCAGTGCGATCCGTATTTTGGCAGAGAACCGGCAATTGCAGCAGCGATTGCGTTCCCAGCCGGAGCTGATTGGACCCTATGTCGAGGAGGTGGTGCGACTGGAGTCTCCGTTCAAGGGACATTACCGGGCGGTATTGAATGAGACGCAATTGGGAGGCGTAACCATTCCTGATTCAGCTCGGATATTTCTGTTATGGGCGGCGGCGAACCGTGACCCGACGGTGTTTAGCGATCCGGACCAGCTGGATATTGAGCGCAGCAATACCAATGAGCACCTGGGTTTTGGTCACGGCATTCACTTTTGTATCGGTGCGAGGCTCGCGCGTATGGAAGCGAAGCTTATTCTCGAGGAAATGTTAAAGCAGACAAGCTCCTTCGGTCTGGATCGGCAGTTTCCGGTCAAGCATGTGCCCAGCATTTTTGTCCGACGGCTGGGCCAGCTGCATCTGGAGCTGAAGGCCCAGTGAACACGGGAGGCCTCTTGTGCCTATAGACTATTAGGGTGTAGTCTCTCGGCGGGAATAACCGTAATGAGGTATGAGTATGGCTGGCTGCCCACATTTTGACTTAACCGCTCCGGAAACCTATACCGGTGACGTTCCACGAGAGATTTTCAAATACCTGCGCGAGGAAGAGCCAATCCATTGGCATGATGATCCGGAGACCGACACTGGTTTCTGGGCAGTAACCAAGCACAAGGATCTGGATTTTATCTCCAAGAATCCGCTTTTGTTCTCTTCTGCAGAGAAGAGTTGTCTGCCCTTTGAGTCTGATCCGGAGCGCGTGGCGTTAATGCGTCAGCAGTTAATCAACATGGACCCACCGCAGCATCTGAAGTATCGGCGTCTGGTACGCAATGCCTTCACACCCAAAAAGGTCGACAGCTACGAGCCTCGCTTTCGTGAGATCGCCAGAGGCATTGTCGATCAGGCAGTGACTGGAGGGGAGTGTGAATTTGTGGAAGACGTCGCGGCCGAGTTACCGTTGATCGCTATCTGCGAACTGATGGGAGTGCCCATTGACAGGCGCCAGCATTTGTTTGAGTTGACCAATATCATGTTGGGAATGTCCGACCCGGAGCTATCGACATCTGAGGCTGACGGTGAGAATGCGATGGCCGAAATGTTCTTCCTCGCCCACGAGCTTGCAGTAAGGCATCGCGATAACCCCCAGGACGATATCGTGCATGTGCTACTTAACGGAACGGTGGAAGATGAGCCACTCACTGATGAGGAGTTCTGTCATTTCTTCCTGATGCTGATGGTGGCTGGGAACGAGACGACCCGTACAGTGACATCGCAGGGAATGCGTCTGCTTATGGAGCATCCCCAGCAGTATCAGCAGTTGGTAGATAATCCAGATTTAGTGGAGGACGCTATCGAGGAAATTCTGCGTTTTGACCCGGCTATCATTGCCTTTCGCCGCACTGCCACAGAGGATGTGGAGGTGGGTAGCCAGTTAATAAAAAAGGGCGAAAAGATCAATCTGTATTATGCCTCAGCCAGTTCTGACGAGGACGTTTTTAGTGATGCTGATACTTTCGATATAACCCGCGCGCAACGAGAGGATGTGAAAAATAGTCATCGCGCATTTGGTATCGGGGAACATTTTTGCATGGGCTCACACCTTGCGAGACTGGAATTGAAAGTTATTTTTGAGGAGATTCTAAAGCGTATCCGCAAACCGCAATTAAAAGGCGATATTAACTGGCTGCGCTCTAGCTTTATTCACGGCATCAAAAAAATGCCGATTGAATTTGATGTGGTATAAGCCTGTCGAGGGCGCGATGGTATTGTCTGTTGAGAGATGACTTAATTACGGGTGAGTAAAAAGGTAATCGCTTCACTCAGCGCGTCACATTCCAGTTTGATTGATTTTTTTGTCTTGATGCTTCTGGGGTTGATTTCGTCGACCATACCCCGAAGTGTCGCAAACAGCAGGTGGCGGGAGATCTCACTGCGGTGCGGTTCCTGGATTTTATCTGCAAATAATTCGTCCCAGAGCTGGGAGGTTTTCTTCGCCCAGCGTGAAAGTTGCTTCTGTCCGTTAATATTTGAAGAGTCATCTTTACCCGCATTGCGCAGGATGGCGATGCTAACCCGGTACTCCTTCTTGCTAACGAGCGCCCAGACCACATCAATCAACTGTCTTACTCGCTGTTGGAGGTCGTCGCCCGCCAGTGAAGTCGCTTCCAGCGTGGCGGTAAAATCGTCAAATATGTGGTCGATAACCGCCTGTAACAGAGCGTCCTTGTCGCCAAAATGGTACTGCAACACGCCCCAGCTCACACCCGCTTGTTCGGCAATGCGATTGGTGTGTGCTGCATGGAAGCCTTCGCGATAGATACAGTCGATGGCGGTTCTTATTACTTTCTCACGGGTGACTTCGCGTTTCTTGAGTTTTGCGGGCTGTGCCATGCTTACATCCGTGTGGTTGAAGGGAGAAATCAGCGCAGTGTGCAACGTATAAAATAGTTGTGACTATAAAATATTGCGGATATATTGACAAGCATACTCCATTCAGTCGCTGCGTGAATTGTCGATGAAGCACGAAAAAAAACGAACGCTACAGCAGTTCAGTCGGCAGCAGCTCGCGCAGTTAGGGCGCGAATTCATGCTGTGCGCACAGTTCAATAGCCGTACAGGCTATGCTGCTCTGCGAATGAATCACGGCGATACCGCCTATAAAGAGGTGGCCATCGAAAATTGGATGGGTGCAAGCCCTGTGTACACCAGGCGAATGCAGAAAGCGATGGGGTTCGCCGGTGGGACCGACGTGGCCACCATTTTTAAAGGGTTGCAGTTGGAATGTGGATTTACTCATCAATATTTTGATGTTCACTTTGAGGTTTCAGGTGCTGGTAGCGGCCGCTTTTGGTTAAACAGTTGTGGCGCTCTGTTGGAGACCGAACCGCGCGGCAAGGATGCCGTGAAAACGATGTGTCACGATATTGAAGATCCTACGTTTAACGCCACAGCAATGGCGACCAACCCACGGGCGCGAATGGTGCCAATACACAGGCCGCCGAGAGCGCCGGTCGATCGCGTCCCCCACTGCGAGTGGTCGGTATTTATTGATCCGGAAGCGGATGTTTTAGAGGAGCCTGAAATTGCGCAGGTAATGAGCGGCACCCGGCTCGCGAATGTAACGATTGAGCGCCCTGAACCGGCAGAACCCGGTGGTCTGGTTGATTACTCCGGTCCTGTCTTTGAGCAATTACAACTGGAGCAGCTTTCCCACGATGCGCTGGTGGTAGTGTGCCGTGAGTTGGCGGTTCAGGTTCATCTCCTGGTAACTGGCCTGATGTTTTCCGTCGCTCAGCGCTATGGAGAAGAGGCGGCGCTCGCCGTTGGCGAATTTCAGATGCGCGGCAGCTGCTGGGTGATGAGTAATCGACTGGTCAAGCTGCTGGGCTGTAAGGGCGCCGGAATTGACGACGTTATTGCCGTGTTACAGGTCCACCCTGCCTTTCAGCCTACCGAGTACTGGCGACTTGCGATTACGAAGTTAGATGATCATCGCGCCTGTTTCGAGCTGCTCCACTGCCCCGCCTGTGAGGAAGCCATGCCCTATGGCTGGCCTGCACTACTAATGCGCGGTATGAGTGGTGGTCTTGACGCTTTGGTTAAAGGCGTTGATCGTCGCGCGCGGGTCGAGCACAGTGCCGCTGGTGGGCGAGCCTGGGACATTATCATTGATGATGTTGATGTTGATGTTGATGTTGATGCCGATATCGAGGAGCCCCTGTCGGTACAAATTGCCAAGGGCACCGTTCTTTATCGAACGCATCTGCAGGACCATATCCAACTGCTACAGGTGTGAAGTCTGGTCAAGGGTCAGCGTTCATACAGAACAGCCGCCACGACTAAAAAGTGAACGTCCTTCATGGCGGCAGCGACCCGCCGGGCGCCCCTGCTGGCTGACTCCGAACAGGCTGTTCTAGCGAATATCTGGATATAACCGACGAGAATATTGAAGTAAACTATCATTCAAAGTAAGACGTGCGTCACGAAATCGAGATAAGTTGGACCGGAGGGTCTTGAACATCGATTATCGAAAAACTACTATGCGCAACAAGTGAGCCCAGTACTCATGATTACAAGCGCTTACGTATGTTCTCCGAATAGGGACTAAGAGTCATGGCCAGCAAACGCCAAAACGATACAGATGCCCAAGAGAGCCGCTTCCGGTCTGAACGGATGATCAAGCAAGATGGAAACTGGTTCTTTGAAACGCGGGAAGGGACTTTCGAGGGTCCGTTTGGGAGCGAATCAGAGGCTAATGAAGGGCTGGAACGCTATATCTACATCATTAACATGGGGTTGCTAGAAGGTGCTGATCATCTTGCTCTGGATCCATTGTGAGAACAGGGGCAGCACAAATCAAAATCTCGCTCACGCGCGGTTTTGGCAGCAGCTGACACCAGCAGTTATCGACCCAATTTAAACTGCTGGGCAAAAGCCTCCAGGCGTCGCTTTTTATCATCGATACCAGACAGCGCCGTACGTCCATCGGCATCCAGGAAATTGCAGCCATTAACCATCGTCACACCTGCAGTAGCCAGTCGTTCGTGGGTGCCGTCACCCGGGTTTTGTACGCCCGTCCAAATATTGAATGGCTTATCAGCATTACCCATTTCGTTGCGCGTTTCGCGCAACGTTTCCAGTAGCGGGTAGATCTGGGCTTCCTCGTGAGAGGTAGCCATCCATCCATCGAAACGACAAGCCCTGCGCATCGCCGCTGGTGCGTAGCCGCCAATCATGATGGGCATAGGTTGTCGTGTGCCGGGTGACATCTTGACCGGGGGAATATCGTAGTAGGTGCCGTGGTATTCAGTCATTTCACCGGAGAGCAATTTCTGAATGATCTCCAGCATTTCGTCGGCGCGTTTACCGCGGGTGTGGAAGTCTTGCCCTGTCATCTCAAATTCTGCTTTTTGCCAACCTACACCGACACCCAGGGTGATTCTATCGTTCGACATATAGGAAGCTGTGGACAGCGCTTTGGCAGCACTGAGAGGCTCCCTTAGCGGCAATACATAGATGGTGGATAGAAAATTGAGGTGCGTTGTTGCCTGTGCCAGCGCCGCAGTGACGACCCAGGGGTCCGGCCAGTGCGTGTCCGGATTCCAGAGTATGTTGCCGCTATCCTGATAGAGGTATTCATCCACCTGATTCTTGGTGGTCACCAGATGATCACCATAGGATACGCCGTAAAAACCGAGGCCTTCACAAAATTGTGCAAGCTCGACCATCTGGTCCATTTCGACGAAGGCCAGTGACTGCCAAAACTTCATACATTGCTCCTTGGTTGAGCATTTTCGAGGGTAGGAATCCTGATCGGCTGAGCAGACAGCCTACAGGTACAGCGGGATTTTCGTCTGCTGATTAGACGAGTCAGCCGTCTTTTGTTGCACCCTTTATTATAGTTGCAACTATATATTAGCTCGGTTATTGTGCGCTTCATAATAGTATTTGCGCAAGTTCAAAATAGAGTGTTACGAGGGTGTGTGTATGGCTGCTTATAGTCGCGAAGAAATGGAAGAAATGATGCGCCGCTGGCTGGCAGTCAATGAGAAGGCGGAGGGCGAGGGCAACTGGCGGCACCTGGCAGACTTCTATACCGAGAACTGCTTGTATGGTTGGGACACTCCCAATGGCAAGTACGAATTCCGCGGGCGTGAAACCATTCGCGAAACCTGCGTTGGTGCTGCCATGGACCCCTACAAGGGCTGGACCTACCCCTACGACAAGATCGTGATCGATGAAACCCGCGGCACCGCTATGGCAACCTGGTGGCAGACACCTCCAGGCGCGCCGGTACGTGAGGATGGTTCTGCGATGAAAGTCATAGGCGCCTCCTACTTTCAGTATGGCGGAGACTACCAGTGGAGTGAGCAGTTGGATTTGTATGACTACACCAACATCATCAACCTCATTAAAGAGTGTGTGGAGAAGGGCGTTCTCAAGGAGATGCCGGTAATGTCCAGTGAACAGGTTTCAGGCGGTAAAACAGAATGAGCGACGCGGCCACTATGGCGCAGAAGTCTCCGCCTAAAGTCAGTGGTGAGAAACCTGACGTAGGTCATATGGAGGAATTTGGGGCTAATTTTGCGCGCTTTCTAATGCGGTGCAATGCGGAATGTGGCGAGTTGGCAGAATTTAATATGGGCGGCCAGCAGACGGTATTGATGAGCGGTCCTGCGGCGCAGGAAGCCTTCTTAAAGACGCTTGACCAAAAGCTCAGCCGTGCCGCCGCTTATCAGGCGACTGTTCCGGTATTCGGCAAAGGGGTTATTTTTGACGCGCCGCCAGACAAGATGAAAACCCAATTAAAGATTCAAGTTGATGCACTGCGCTTCCAGAAGATGAAGAACTATTCGGCGATTATTTCTCGCGAAGTGGAGGATTGGGTAGCCGGTTGGGGCGACGAAGGCGAGCTGGATTTTCTTGATGAATTCCTGCATTTGACCCTGCACACGGCAACGCACTGTCTGCTAGGTGCAGATTTTCGCTACAAGTTAACCGATGAGTTCAGGGATCTCTATCACGCGCTCGAAAAGGGCTTGCAAGCGATTGCGTTCGTCGACCCCTACATGCAACAACCGATCTTTGAGGCGCGTGATAAAGCGCGGGAACGGTTGCAGGAGCTCATTGGCGCCATTATCGCGGAGCGTCGTGCCAACACCGACGTGGAATATGAGGACGCGCTGGAAACTTTTATGGCGGGAACCTATGCCGATGGCAGCTTTCTCACCGACAACGAGATTACGGGCCTAGTGATCGCCACCATATTTGCCGGACACCATACCAGTTCCGGTACTGCCACGTGGACCCTCACGGAGCTTGCCCGCCAGAAAAAGTACTCGAGTGAAGTATTGCAAGAGTTGCAGGTGTTGTTCGGGGACGGTGCGCTGATCACGTTTGAATCTCTGCGAGAAATTCCGCGGCTGGAGCACTTTATTGAAGAGGTGTTGCGGCTCCATCCACCCTTGATTCTGCTGATGAGGCGAGTGATCGAGGACATTGATTACAATGGTACGCTGATTGAGGCTGGAAAAACGGTGGCTATCTCGACTTATGGCTCGCACCGCAATACGGATTACTTCCCGGACCCCGAGTGCTTCGATCCACACCGCCCCAGTCCTGATACCTTGTTTGCCTATATTCCCTTTGGGGGAGGGCCACACAAGTGCGCCGGTAACGCATTTGCGATGATGCAGTTAAAAGCTATTTTTGCGGCGCTTCTGCCGCGCTATGAGTTTGAGCTGGTTGATCCTGATGATTCCTATCAGGACGATTTTTCGGCGATTGTGTTGAAGCCCAATGGTCCCTGTCGACTGCGCTACAGGCGGCGCAAGTAACTATAAGCTTGCGGTACGGATAACGTGTAGGGAGAAAAAGCAGTGAAGGTTATCGTCGATTTAGCGTTGTGTCAGGGGCACAGTGTTTGCCTGGGTGAAGCACCTGAGGTGTTTGAGGTTAGTGAAGAAGACGATGGTTATCCCCAGGTCAGGGTGCTGCTTCAGAACCCGCCTGAAGCATTGCGAGGAAAAGTAATAAAGGCGGTGAAGTACTGTCCCAACCACGTAATTACCGTGCTGGAAGACTAGTTGGGCGCCGCATGAAAATTCTCGTAACAGGCGGGACAGGGTTCGTCGGTTCCCACGTCTGTCGGCAACTGATGTGCGGTGGGCACGCAGTGCGTCTTCTCGTTCGTAATATTGAAAAGGCGCAGGTCTACTACCAACAACTGGACGAGGGTATGCCAGAGCTTGTCCTTGGTGATGTCACTGATGGCGAGTCCGTAAAGGCTGCGCTGGCGAGCTGCGATGCAGTTGTGCATGCGGCGGCAGCAACGCCGGTGCAGATGGAGTCTGTAGAAAAGATGTTCGCGGTTAATGTGGGCGGCGTAAAGCAGGTTGTCGGCAACGCGCTGGCACTGAAAACTAAGCACATCGTTTGCATTTCGAGTATTACCGCGATCTTTGATGAAGATGCAGACAAAGTTACGCCCAGTGCACCCCCTGCGAGTTCAAAGCTACCCTATGGCCAGAGTAAGGTTGAATCAGAAATTTACCTGCGGGAATTACAGGCGCAGGGAGCTCCAATCTCAATAGTTTATCCCGGTGGCGTAATCGGTCCTGATGACCCTGGATTTTCTGATTCCTTTAAAGCGTTAAAGCACCGGATAGAGAATGGCTTTCGTATTTTTGGGGATGGAGGTATGCAGTATATCGATGTTCGCGACCTTGCTGCTCTTATATGTTCATTAGCGATAACCGGCGGATCCGGACGGTTCCTCATACCCGGCGTGTATACCACCTGGACTGAATTGGCAGACACGGTAGAATCAGTTTCAGGTTGTCAGTTGCAGCGCATTCCCGCGCAGGGTTGGAAACTGCGCTTGGTAGGGAGGATTACGGATTTTGTCAGGCACTTCAAAGAAGTAGATACGCCGATCTCGGCCGAGACGATGCGCTATGCGACACTCTGGCCCAATATTAAAAACACAGACGAGCTTGCTCAGCGCGGACTGAGTTTGCGCAGTACCCGGGATACATTTGCGGATGCAATCGCGTGGATGGTGAGGGCAGGCCATGTGGAGGCAGCTCTTTGTCCGGGCATCCTGGTTGATGATTAATACATCCGAGGCAACCTGATTAGACTCGGTGAGTGCGGTGAGGGACTAGATGGACCAGGACCAGCAGGGTAAACCCTTATACTTCGAAGACTGCGTGGTGGGGGCAGAGCATGCCGCCGCGAGCCATAATCTTACCGCGCAGGAAATTATCGAATTCGCCCGCACCTGGGATCCACAGCCCTGGCACATCGATGAAGATATCGCAAAAGGCTCTATCTTTGGCGGCCTCACTGCTTGTTCTGCCCATATCTTTTCCATCTTCTGTATCACCAGTCAGCGCTGGCAGAGCGGTGTTGTTCAGCAGGCCGTCGCGGGGCTGGGTTTTGATGAGCTGCGCATGCACAAACCTGTGTATGCGGGAGATACTTTATGCTGTGTCTCTGCTGTGGGCGCTGCCAGAGTATCTAAGAGCAAGCCGGAGTGCGGCATCGTGACCTTCCACACGCAACTTCTCAACCAACACGATGAAGTTGTGTTTAGTATCAAAGCCTCCAGTCTCATGGCGAGGGACCCGGCTAAGTTATGACGACATTTACCCAGTTGAGCTCCCCGTTCAATATTGGCACCATGGTGTTGAAGAACCGCATGGTCATGTCTCCCATGACTACCGCCTACTGCAATGATGACCAGACGCCCAGTGAGCGGTTGATCCGCTACTTTGAGGAGCGGGCAAAAGGCGGGGTGGGGCTGATCACCATGGAGTTGATAACAATCGATGAAGTGCACCGCTATTTGCACCGTTCGATGACGCTTGCCGATGACAAATATATAGATGCTCACCGCAGGATTACAGATCGCATTCACCAGCACGGTGCCAAGGTGCAGCCGCAACTTAGTCATACGGGCCCGGAGAGCGTCGCTCCAATGTTTGGCGGCCCGCAACCCGTTGGTCCTTCGGTAAGTGTCGCACCCGTTTGGGGCTGGGCAAGCAGGCCACTGGACATCAGTGAGCTGCCCGAAATTGCGCGTCAGTATGGTGAAGGCGCGCGGCGTGCGCGGGAGGCAGGTTACGACGGCATAGAATTGCACGCGGCGCATTGTTACAACCTGCTCGGTTCTTTTCTTTCCCCCCTGAGGAACAAGCGTAAGGATGAGTATTCGGCCTTTAAGGCTGAGACGAGAACGCGACTGATCAATGAAGTGCTGGGTGAGATAAAGGCGCGAGCCGGTATGGATTTTCCCGTGACCCTCAGTATTTCCGGTTATGAGCGCATGCCCGGCGGGCGCTCCGTGGACGATACCCAGCGTTTGGCGCCAGAGCTGGTTGCTGCCGGTGTTGATTGCTTTCGGGTGAGCGGCGGCATTTCCGATGCGCTGGTTACCATGATGGTAGGTCGCTCTGAGTATGGTGATGCGCACAACATCGCCCAGGCGGCGGCGATTAAGCATGTTGTGGATGTGCCGGTCATGCTGGTCGGTCGCATTCACGACCCGGAACTGGCGGAGAAAATTCTGGTGAGGGGGCAGGCAGATTTAATCGCCATGGCCAGACCCCTGCTCGCCGACCCATATCTCCCGCAAAAAGTACTGCAGGGCCAACCGGAGCGCATTCGACGCTGTATATCCTGCGAAAATTGTATCGACTCGATGCAGACCAATGACAATCTCGGTTGTGCGATCAATCCCTTTTCCGGACGAGAATCTGAGTTGGTCGTTCCTACAGGGAGTAAGAAACTTGTTATTGTGGGAGGCGGAACTGGCGGTCTTGAAGCTGCCCGTATAGCAGCGGAGGCGGGGCATCAGGTGGTGTTGTTTGAGCGTCAGAATCGTCTGGGTGGCTCCCTGTTGTTGGCGTCCACCGTGCATGGAGACAATGAGCGTTTTCTGAATTGGTTGCTGAGTGAAGTACGTCGCCTCGGCGTCGACGTTCGCACCGGTGTCACTGCAACGATTGATAAGGTTAAAGCTGAGCATCCTGCGGCAGTAATTGTGGCCACCGGAGCGGTAGTGAAAACGCCACACATACCGGGCATCGAGCAGGCAAACATAATTACCGGCGCGTTGATGCGTCAGATCGTGGCAGGTGATTTGCGCGAGGGTGAAGCCTGGCGATTGCCGAACTGGCAACGGCATCTGCTGGGTGTAGTGATGCCTTTGGTGCAGCGAGTGGTGACTCCGAGGCTGTTGCGACGGCTTAGCCAGTGGTGGATGCCGCTTGGAGAAAAAGTGGTTATTGTGGGTTCGGACCTGGTGGCGATTGAGCTGGCGGAATTTCTGGCGATGCGAGGGCGGACTGTACATGTCGTCGATGCGGCGAAGAAAATCATCCCTGAAGTGGGAAAGAAGCGCCGCCATGAACACATGGACAAGTTGGACCAGTTGCGCATTACCGTGAATACGGCAGTCACAATCGAACGGATAGACCCCGATGCTGTGGAAATCAGTGCGCGCGGCCGCAAGCATACCATTTCCTGTGACAGCGTTGTTGTGACGGGTGAGCCAGTGGCAGATACACGATTCGCCGATGCCCTGAGGGCGGCAAAGATCAACGTTCAGTCAATTGGAGACAGTACCGGGCTAGGACTGATCGTGAAGGCAACCACGACGGCAGCGGAAGCTGTTGCACGAATTTAGCGAGAGGATTGGTTTCTGGCAGTGCGCGCAGGACAAGCTGCGAAAATCCCCTATACTCAGATGTATAACAATAACCAGGTAGGTACACGATGCTTATAAAACGGCCCTATGTTTGGTCTGCAGTTTTCACTACTTCCGTCATGCTCGTGGGCATACCTGCAATTTCAATCGCAGCGCCGGCATTGGAAGAAGTGATTGTCACCGCTGAAAAACGCGAAGAATCTTTGCAGGATGTGCCTATTTCTATCGTTGCGTTTAATCAGGAAGCGCTGGAGAAACTGGGTATCCGTGATATCAAGGATTTGGCTTCAAAAGTACCCAATGTACTTATCAATGAGTTCACTGGTTCATCAACCACGGTACGACTGTTCATCCGCGGTGTCGGTCAAAACGATGTGCAGGTGACACAGGACCCTTCAGTCGCGCTGTACATGGATGGTGTCTATATTGGCTCATCTGTTGGAACCGCATTTGAAACAGCAGATACCCAACGGATAGAAGTCCTGCGTGGCCCCCAGGGCACCTTGTATGGCAGGAATGCCACTGGCGGCGCAATTAATATCATCACCCGGGAAGCGGATCCCAGCGGTTTGCGGATCAAGCAGAGCTTTGATGTGGGTAACCTGGACCGATTTCGCTCCAGTAGCCTCGTGAATGTCCCCATCAATGACGTCGCCGCGGTAAAGCTAGCGTATACCGCTTATGAGCGGGATGGATGGGTGGACAACATTGGCAATGGTGATAATTGGGGGATTGAGGATCGCGAAACCTTTACTGCTGATTTCCATTGGGATATCAGCGGCGCCGGAGTGCTGGATTACCAGTACGGCAATTACTCCATAAAGGATACGGCGCGTCTGTCGCAGGCTCTGGGTTTTGATCCCAGCGCCCCCCTTGCAAGCATTATCCAATTTGCAAACCCGCAAGTTGATTCGAATGGCATTCCGGTGGAGGCAACAGAGCATCGACTGGATAAAGCCACATCATTCGATGACCAAATAAAGGGCGATGTACAAATCAATGCCCACACGCTCAATGTTGCCTGGGAGTTCAGCGATACGCTGATTTTCAAGTCCGTCACCGGGTATCGGGATGTCGACGCCTTTACCCAGAACGCCCAAGTTCCTACGGCATCGCTGGCGGGCCTCTACAGCATCACCAACGGCTTGCCGGATACATCGTTCGATCAGTTCACCCAGGAATTTCAGTTGCTAGGCGAAACCGATACTGTCACCTGGGTAGGTGGCCTCTTTTACTATGAAGACAAATCCGACGAAGATCAGCTTGGGAACAGCAGTGGATCTGAGGCGATTCCGCCTGGTGTACTGGTCGACTTTACCTCCACAAAAAATACCTCCGTGGCGGTTTACGGTCAGGCCACCTGGAGCCCTGCGCAACTGCAGGATCGTTGGCATTTCACGTTAGGTGGACGTTATTCCAATGACAATCGCAAAGCTTACCGCGACAATAATCGTGTTTCATTTGGTTTTGCGGGTACCCCCGTTGGTATTCCTGCCTTCACGGCGGATTACGATGAGGGTTTTAGTAAATTCAATCCGTCCTTCACTGTCGATTATGATCTCAACGCGTTTTCCAATGTGTATGCGAAGGTGGTTTCAGCTTACAAAGCAGGCGGCACGAGTCAGCGTTCTACCAGTTTGATCAATTTTGAGGAGGGATTTGACGAGGAGGACCTTGTGTCCTACGAGCTGGGTTACAAAGGTGATCTGGCTGACAGTAGAATTCGCCTGAATGCCGCGGTTTTTTATATGCAATACGACGATTATCAACAGAGTGTGCCAACAGGCAGCAATGCCGGTGAACGGGATTTCGTCAATATCAAGGATGCGAAGATCAGTGGCCTTGAACTCGACTTTACTGCCGCAATTACGGATGAACTGACCGCCACTATCGGCTATGGCTATCTGAATTCGAACTTTGGCCCTGAGACCATTACTTACCTCGCCCTTGACGCATTGTCCCCTGATGGTGTTTCTCCTGTTACCGATCAGCTGACCGATGACCTCGCTCTTGCGCCGAAACACAGTGCCACAATTGCGCTTGATTATACGCGTTCAGTTGCGGTTGGTTTGTTCTCAGCCAACATCAATGCTCAATACCAGAATAAGACTAATTCAGGTGTCACCATGCCTACGGGCTTCTTGGATGACCGCACGCTTTTGGGGGCCACCGTGTCGCTCTCGGAGATTGCGCTGGGGTCAGGCTATGGCCAGCTGAAAATTCGTCTGTGGGGCAAGAATCTGCTGGATCAGGAGTATTTCATTGGTAATATTCGCCAGTCTGCCTTCGATGATTTGGGGTTTATCGACGGCGTGGCTACATTTGGCGATCCACGGACCTATGGCGTGACTCTGGAATATGAATATTTTTAGTGATGAGTTATCGGAACTAGCGCGATAGCTAATCCATGATGGGCCTGCCACCCGCGTGCGGAGCACCTCACATCGAGGCAAAGATATCGGGGATATTGGGTTGATTGTTACTGCTACCCAGTCCACCGTCGATAACAACCTCTGTGCCTGTAATATAACTGGCGGCTGGTGACAGCAAAAAAACGACTAGCTGCGCGACCTCTGCTGCAGTTCCCGCACGTTGCAGAGGGATTCGCTGTAGCCAATCATCATGGATGGCATCAATCGCACCTGCGCCTGCGGTCAGGGGTGTGGCGATATAACCCGGGCAAACCGCAGTGGCACGAATATTTTCCGCAGCGTGATCCAGTCCCAGCGTACGGGTGAGGTTGATCACACCGGCTTTGGCGGCGTTGTAGGCGGCGAAACCGTAGTCTGCGCGAACACCGCTTAGTGAGGCGATATTGACGATACTGCCGCCGCCACGCTGGCGCAACAGGGGTATAGCTGCACGGCAGGCATGAAAAACGCCGTGCAGGTCGATGTCGATAACCCGGTGCCATTCCTCGATCGGCATCTCAGTGACCTTGCCCAGGCTGCCTACGCCTGCGCTATTGACGGCGCCGTCAAGGCCGCCGAACTCCTGTTTGGCCAGCACACATGCCGCTTCGACTTGCGCCATGTCAGTTACGTCAGTGTGCAGGTAGCGTAGTTGATTCGGAAACTGATCGACCAGCAATGCGCCGGCTTCTTCGTTAATATCGGCGATGACTGCCATGCCGTTGTGCTGCGCCAGATAGCGCACTACTGCCTCGCCAATTCCCGATGCGCCGCCTGTGACCAGATAAACTTTGTTGGAAAAATCGATATTCATATGTGTAATGAACTCCTGTGAAAGAATTGCGTGTTTAACTTGCTCGTATCACGTCAGCGCTTAACAGGCACAAGGAGGACAAACGCCCAACCTTCGGGCGCACAGCTTGATAATACCGCTGCCATTTTTTGTAAAGACGGACTCAGCTTCGGTGAGTCGGGTAGGAGCGCGCTGCGGGTAATGACAATTGCATCCGCTGCTCTTCGCCTGCCACCCAGGTAGTAGTTTACCCTGGGTTGTTGCAACACATTCTTTACCCAAAACGAACGATCACCACGGCCAGTGCTAACCAGACGGTAGCGGCCTAGTCGAAAACTCCACAGGGGGGTACGACGTCGCATGCCACTTTTGAACCCTTTCGTTTCCAGCACGATTAGGCCGGCCGGTGCAAATGTCGGTGATCCAAATCCTCTGCGCACCGTCGGCTCGACCACCGCATTGATATTGCGGAATACGGCTTGCTCAATGTTGGCGAAATTGGTGGGCATTGTTGCTCTCTTTTCAGCTTAGGATAGGTATTGATACGCGGGATAAAAAATCCGGAAAAACACTGGCTAGTAACGGCACAAGTGTGCGGTGGCGGTTAGCTTATTAGTCGACCGCCTGCTGAATGTCGCTAATTTCAGGCCCGATGCGATCTGCCGCATTTCGCATCAGTGCCGGATCAAAGCCAAAAACGTCAATGGCTTTTGTGCCCAGTATACTACGAATTTCTCCTTCTTCGACGTCATGAAATGTTTCACGCAGTTTGTGCATGGTGTTGGGCCAGGTGCCTTCCATATGCGGATAGTCTGAACCCCACATCAGTTTATCGATACCAATGTTATAGCGGCTGCCAATCTCGTGGGGTGCGAGAAACGAGGCGCCTATAAAACAATTGCGCTGAAAGTACTCTTGCGGTGTAAGGGATAAATCCTTGGTGAAATGAGCGAAGATGGGGTTGTCGACTTTGAATTTGAGTACGCGGAGCGTCTCCAGTATCCAACCGCAACCTGTCTCGGTGAAAATCAGTTTGATATTAGGATGTTTTTCGAAAACGCCCGACCACAGGAGCGCGGTGAAGGGGCGTTGGGCCCACATATCCACCTCACTGATGTACATGGTGGTGGCACTGGCTACATCGCCGTAATCCGGTGACCAACCGGAATGGGTGTGGATTGGCATGTTTAGTTCTTCACATACAGTCCATAGGGGCGCATAGCGTTTGTAGTCATGATAGAAGGGGTTGGGTCCGGTGCTGGTCGGTAGCAGAACGCCGCCAAACAGACCCAGTTTATGCGCCTCACGCACTTCCTCCACAGATATGGCGATATCGTCTACATTAATAATGGCGACCCCCGCGTGGCGACCGGGGTTTTTGCTGCACAGCTCTGCCAACCAGTAATTGTAGGCGCGATTGCCCGCTAAACTTTGCTGCGGCGTAACGTCGTGACGATACTGCATTAAGCCCGCTCCAAAAGGCGCCATCTGGGGGAAAATAACTTCGCCGGAGATGCCGTCATCTTCGAGCTCGCGCAGGCGTACATCAGGTTCGTATTCGCCGCGGCGTGGGGCGATCATGCTGTCGGGATCGCACAGGTAATCCCAGAGTTCCGCATCGGTTGCTCGGGCAGCTTTGGAGGCGGCCGTCGGGTCCATGCGCCCGGCACCCTGGTCTCCGGAACGGCTGTTGAATTCCTGCGCCGCTTCCTGATCGAAAAATGTGCCCATTCGTTTCATCATTTCTCGCGCATATTGCAGCCACCAAATGTCTGCGGCGGCGTGAAATTCCTTGGGCAAATACGGTTTATAGCCGTCTGGCAGTGCGCCTGCGTGACAATCGGCGCTGATCATGACCACTTTGGACATAGTTTCCTCTCTGGGGCAGCTTTACATCAGGAGTGGCAGTGTATTGGAGCGAGCAGGTTCCTGACAAGTTGGCATGTCGGTCATTGACCGCTATGCTCTTTAATCGCGCGGAAGATTCGGCCCTTCTGGCTGGATTCTGCGCAGGCCCTGTTCGAGCAGGGTGTGTTCTGAGTGCTTGTATGGTTAGCGGGAGTGCGAGATGGGATTGGCGTTAGAGCCGGGTGTGATCAACGAAGTAGAGGCCCAGTTGGGCTTTTCACGACCGGAAGAAGTGACGGGTGACCACGAAGATAGGGGTCTGAAGAGGGCAACTACACGACCATTGGATTCGGAGTTTACGCAACAGTTCGAGTACCGGAGCTGCAAGGTACGCGATTGGTCGGCGCCGGGAGAGGCTGCGCTCAACCTGCAAAAGATGGGCTTTGAGTCCATAGATCTTGCGGGTATTGAAAAGCTGCAGACCTTATTGTCCCAGATTCGCGAGGCCGGCGAGATTGGACTCCAGGAGGCACGACATCTTCGTCGGCGCCTGACGGGTGCGGTTTTCCCCCTCGCGGGGGGTAAATGCCTCAAGCTGCTGAATATTGCCCCCGAAGGGCTGATTATGCGCAAGGGCGGCCCCAACGGATTGAAAATTGACCCGGACCTCAAGATGACCGGCATGAATGGTCACGATGTGGCGCTGGCGGTGCACGGTGATCAGGACGTACGCGGTACACCGCTGAAGCAGATTATGCGAGGTTTTGCGCCGCGGCTGTTTCGCCACCAGACGCCTGATGGAGCCAATAATTTTTCGCCGCTGGTGTTGGTGAATATGTGGATACCGTTACAACAGATCACGCGCCCTCTCACCCTGATGGATAGAAGCACTCTTAATGCGCGCGAGCACCAGTTGCGTTATGCCCTGCCTACGGATTCGTTTCTCGATAGAAGCGAAGATATGAGCGTTAACGATAGTTGGACCTTTCTCCACGACGACGCACAGCAGTGGTATTTTCATTCCCATATGACGCACGATCAGGCCTATGTATTTGACACATTAGGCGAGCCGCATGGTTCTTTCATTTTGCCTGGTGAGGATATCGCAGAGCATTATTACCTGGAACTACAACGGATGTGTAACCAGCTGAGGTTGGGCGAGAGTGCGAAGCCGCGGGTTATTACAGCAAGAGATCTGCCATCGACCAGCACTGCGCCGCTGCGACGCGCGATTGAAACTATGGCTGGTTTATGTTCAAGCGTACCGCTGGAGAATCAGGGGCAGCCCGCTGTAGAAGTCTGGCTGACGCGAGCGAGCGAGGCGATGGACAGTGTGGTGCGCAAATCAATAGAGATGCGTGTAGTCGCCCTGGTGTTGCCGAATGTCTGGCCATTTAATCGCGGATTAGTTTCCTGAGTTTTTAATCAGAGCTGCGTTCGGATTTACCGGGCCATGAGCACGCAATGAACTTGCCACTCCCTGATCGGCCCAAACACGCTCACACACCGTAATGTTGGTACTTTTCTACATGCTGCACGTTCACAAATGTGACTCTGATCACAGGTCAGCGGGGACAGCAGCATTGCAATAGTGCGGTGCACAACACAAATCACACGGGGTTTACCCTATCCGGCGGATTGCGTCGCGCGCGATGGCGATTTATGTGATAAGGCGCGCATTTGAAGCATAGTAAACAATCGGCATCTGGCTTATGCTAGAGGAACTAGAATTCGTAAATTATTCAGTAGCTTAAGTATCAATGTTGGAATAATTTGCAGCGTAGCAAAAGAGGATGGACGTCGAAAATGGCCGGCTCAGATGATTCGCTTCTACAGTGTCTGATGACCTTGTGCCGCTACCATGGTGGCGGCACTGCGGAGGCGGCAGTGTGTG
>JAPKAY010000084.1 GCA_028825045.1 Halioglobus sp. | reverse complement strand
CCGACGACTGGAGTCAGTCTCCATACGCTCAATCGATTCAGCGAGTACACGGCGCGCCTCGGCGATGGCTTCCTGCTCACGCGCAAACTGCTCCTTTCCCTCTTCGATTTCTTTTCCTATACGTTCCCGACGCAGTTTTATCTGCTCGGCTTTCGCCTGACAGGCAGAGGCCTGGGCGCTAATTTCGGCATGCTGGCGGGAGGATATCTGCATTTCGCGCTGACACTCCTGGCGCTGCTGTTCGAGATCTTTGAGCGCTGCTTCACATTCCGCCAATGCCTGTGTCAGGTGCGCTTCCCGACTCTGTTGCGCCTCCACCTGCGCGTTAAGAGCCTCCAGTTCTTCGCGGCGCTGGATAACGCCCCCCTCCTGACTGGCAGACCGCGCTACGCGCAACCAATTCTGGCCAATCCATATACCGTCTCGAGTGATGATGGATTCGTGCGGTTCAAGCGAAGCTCGCATGCCCATTGCCTGGGTGAGGTCATCCGCAGCGCGCACACCCGCTAACAGAGTATCGGCGTGTCCATTGCTTTGCACCTTCGATGCGAGGTATCCCGGAGTTGCCGCTACCGTATCGGCCGACTCAACCAATAGCACATGACCCTGCTCCAGGGTATCGAGATACCCTCCGAGTTTTCCTAGGTCCTGGACGCACACCGCCTGCAGGGAATCACCCAACACTGTCTCGACCGCCAATTGCCAGCCATCATCAACCTGCATCTGCTCCAGTAATCGAGGCTTGTCGGCGATGTCCTGCGCCGCCAGCCATGCTCCGACATCCCGGTTGCTGTCCTCAAGTGCTGCCTGCTGCAGTGCTTCCAGCGAAGCGCTTCGTCCGCGCATTTGCTGAAGCTGGGAGCGAACATCATTTAATTCAGACGACAGCTGCGTTCGATTTTCCCGCTTCGAGGCCAGTGTCTCCAGCAATGACTCGCTACGCTTTTCATGGCCCAGAAGCGTGCTCTCGATCTTGGCAAGTTCCTCGCCCAACTGCTGGGCTTCTGCCTCGGCCGGGCCCTCTGCTAACCCTTGCATCTCTTCTTTCAATTGCTTGGCGCGCGTCTGTAAACGCTGCTGGACCTGCTCCACCTGCTGGATTCTGGATTGCTGGACCTCCGACTGCTGTCGGGGTTCCGCTGCATGTTGGTTGAACTCGTCCCACTGCTGCTGCCAATCGTGCATGGCCTCCTCGGACTCCAGGAGAGCTTGAGTAGAGACTGTCTCAAGTGTCTGCAATTTTTCCAGGTCGGGGTTCAAGGTCTCTATTTCGGCTTCCCAACCAGTCAGCTTGTCTCGATCGACGCCCAGATGGCTCTCTGACTCCTGGAGATTCTCTGTGGTTTTCGCGAGGTCCTGTTGCAGTTCGCGCCCACGATCCTGCTGATGCGTGATCGTCTGCTCAATGCGGGCAACCTCTGAACCCAGGGAATAAAACGTAGCTTGTACCTTATTAAAGGCATCAGTGCGATCAGTATGGTCTACCCTGAATTGCTCTATAGCGGTATCGACATGCTGGTGTTCCGAGTGAATCCCTTCCAGCTTGACTTCTAATTCACCGACCGCCTGCGTGGCAGTCTTGATCTGACCATCTAGATTCCGGCATTGCAGGGCCAACAATTGCGCCTTGAGCTCACGCTCTTCCTGCTTGAACTCTGAGTATTTTTCAGCGGCCTGCGCCTGGCGCTGTAAGTGCTGCAACTGCCGCTCCAACTCTTCGCGCAGGTCGGTTAGGCGATCGAGGTTTTCAAGGGTACGACGCATCCGGCTTTCCGTTTCCTTGCGTCGCTCCTTGTATTTGGAAATACCGGCAGCCTCTTCAATGAACACCCGCAGTTCTTCAGGCTTGGATTCGATCAATCGACTGATCATGCCCTGCTCAATAATGGCGTAACTGCGTGGCCCCAGCCCGGTACCGAGAAAGATATCGGTGATATCGCGGCGCCGACACTTCGTGCCGTTGAGAAAATATTCGGACTGGCCCTCGCGCGTGACCTGCCGTTTGGTGGAAATTTCAGCGTAGCTGGCGTATTCGCCACCAATTCGGCCTTCCGTATTATCGAATACGAGCTCTATAGCGGCCTGGCCCACTGGCTGGCGATTCACCGAGCCATTGAAGATGACATCTGCCATCGACTCACCGCGCAGGTTTTTCGCCGAGCTCTCACCCATCACCCAGCGCACAGCATCGATGATATTAGATTTGCCGCAGCCATTGGGGCCCACAACCGCACACATGTTGCTTGGAAAGTTGACCGTAGTGGGGTCGACGAAGGACTTGAATCCCGCGAGCTTGATAGACTTTAGTCGCATATTACCTTAAGTATCTAACATAACTTGCTGTTTTTTATAAGTTTATATCGGTATATGACCAGAATTGCCCCGACACCGAACCACAAGATGTAGTGTATCGGCTTTCATTGAACAACACTATGCCTGAAGGGGAGATTTATAAAATTTCGCTTTGGAAGGACTCGCAGTCCGCAACTTGCTGCCCACACGACACCACGCGGCGTGTATTGCGATGAGAAACGGGGTGCTGACAGAGGTGGTCTACTCGTATTCTAAAATTCCTCGACATTGATCTCGAGTCTGCTCTGCTCAGTGAAGAAGCTAAACCCTCGAGCCGAATAGCCGCTAACGTATATTGGCACGCAGCTCGATCTCAATAGGCTCATTCGTGTCTGTAGGCGAAAGCGGCCCGACCTGTCCCAGCCAGGTTGCATTGTCCTCGCCAGGGCGCCCCTGGGGTGAGACTTGCACTGCCACGATCACTGATGAGGCTTCGGACAGTTTCTGGCCGGCCATTGAGTTGCTATCGTCCAGCCGCAAAGTAACGGGCAGTTGTGCACCTGTTAGCCGTTGAACCGCGATAGGCATGCGACTGCCACCTTCTGCGTTGCGCGCGAGAATAAAAACGGTATCTGATGCCGCAATGTCAGCACCTTCCGGCAGCGGGACATGTACCGATACACCCGCGCCAGATGCAACGTCCAAATTGGCCACGGTCGTCGCAGTGGTAGTGGTATCTAGCGCACCGGGCTCTGCAGCGGCGAGGTTCTGCCGAGCCGTTTCGATAACCTCGGCGATCATGCGCCCACTCTCTGAGTCAGGCGCTTCCATCGCTAATAAGCGTTCCCAGTAAGCGATAGCAGCGCGGTACTGCTCCTGTTCGAAAGAGGCCATACCCAAAAGGCCAAGGGCGGTTCGCTGCTGCGGGTCTACCGCCAACGCCTGTTCAGCACTTAACCGAGCACTTGCACTTAGAATGTTCCCGGAAGCCAGATAGTCTGCCTGCGCAGCGAACGCGAGCGCCTGAGCGTCAGCGGGCACCGCCTCCAGAATCGCACTGTAAGTTTGTGCTGCGCGGGCATACTCCTCGCGACCCATGTAGTAGCGCCCTAACAATCCCAGGTAGGGCAAATTGTCGGGCCGCTGTTGGGCGCGCGCTTCAATGGACTGAACCAACTGCTGCATTTCAGCCTCAGATGTACTTTCATCGAGGCTGTTCAGTTGGCGAGCTATAAGAACGTCCGGGGCGGCCCCAAGAACGTAGTACAGACCACAGGAGACAAGAGCCACCAGTGGAAAAAGCATCCAGACCGGAAAGGACTGAGACGTGGTTTTTTGACCGGGTGTGCGTAGTTGTTCATCTTCCAAAAGGCGCAGCTGCGCGTCTTCATGCAGGGAATCATTCCCTTCTGAGGTCAATTCTGCCTGCCGCAGACGAAACCATTCCAGGTTCGCCTTCTCCAGATCTTTCTCGGCGGCTCCCGGGCGCATTCGGGGAAACAGGTAGAAAAGACCGCTGAAAAGAATGAGTGCCGCACAACACAGCCAAAAAGTGGTCAAGAATTTTTCCCCGTCTCGTCTTGTGCTAACAAGGCATCCAGGCGCGCCTGTTCTTCGGCACTTAACTCTGTGGGCTTCTTATGGCTTACCCCCGACGGACGGCGCAGCGTCAGCATCAGTACGCCTACTCCTGCCAACAACAATAATACCGGCGCCATCCACAGCAGCATGGTAGTCCCACCAAATCGCGGACGGTAGCGCACAAACTCACCGTAGCGCGCCACCATATACTCCAGCACTTCCTCATCCGATGCACCCTGCTCCAGTTGCTGATGGAGCAACTTGCGCAAGTCCTGGGCAATCGGTGCATTGGAATCTTCGATGGTCTGGTTCTGGCATTTGGGACAGCGCAGCTCTTCGCTCAACATCTGATAGCGAGCTTCCAGTTCAGGACTGCTGAATTCATAGGTTTCGATGAGCGCCAGAGAAAATCCTGCGTGCAAAAAAAGAACTGCAAATAAAAGCTGGCGCAAAGCGATCATTGGACGGGCATCTCGGCTTGCAGTGACTGGTAAAGTGGCTGAAGAATCGTTGCCCACACGTTTTGATCCACTATGCCCACATGTCGAAAGCGAATGACACCCTGGGCATCGAGCAAATAGGTCTCCGGCGCACCGTAGACTCCCAGATCAAGCCCCAGTGTTCCCTCCCGGTCTACAATATTCAATTCGTAGGGATTGCCCAGTTCCACCAACCACTCGCTTGCGCCACGGTCATCATCCTTATAATTGAGACCGAAGATCGGAACACCCTGCCCCGCCAGTTCCAATAAATAAGGATGTTCAACACGACAGGCCACGCACCAGGTTGCCCAGACATTCAGCAAGCCGACCTGGCCGATCACGTCTGCGCGCGAAAGATTACTTGCTCCTCCTAATTCCGGAAGAGAGAATTCCGGGAGAGGCTGGTCAATCAGGGCGGAAGGCATTTCGGCTGGATCCAGCCCCAGGCCCCGAAACAGAAACAACGCCAAAATTGCAAACAACAGCAGCGGTATAAAGAGTTTGAGTCTAGACCCCATGGGCGACGGTCTCTGCTGGTGACGTGGCGCGCTGCCGTCGGTAGCGCTTGTCCAGCGCTGCAGTAAATGCACCTGCCGCCATGAGGATCGCGCCTAACCACATCCAGCGCACCATGGGTTTGTAGTGCAACCGCATGGCCCAGGCACCACCGCTGCCAACGGGTTCACCCATGGCAACATACAGATCGCGAAACAACCCCGCGTCGATTGCCGCCTCTGTCATTACCGAGCCCGTGGCCAGGTAGCGCCGCTTCTGGGGCATCATGATCGCGACAGGAACCCCATCGCGAGTCACTTCAAAGCGTGCTTCCTCCGCAACGAAGTTCGGGCCGCGAACCTGCATCACGTCAATAAACCGAAAGTCATAACCGGCCAGATCACGCACATCACCAGGACGCATTTTCAAATCGTGCTCGACGGAGTATTGGCTGGTGGCGACAACGCCAGTGACACAAGCAGCAAAACCAAGATGGGCGATGACCATGCCACAATAACCAGGGGTCAACCGTCTCCATCCACGCAACGGACCGGCGGGCGTGCGCACCTTCTGCAGCACGTCCCGAGCAAGACCAATAAACAGCCAGGAAGACATTAGTACCGCCAGAGCTACCCAAATATTATAGGGCGCTTGCAGCAGCGGTAACGTAAAACCACACACCACTGCCACCGCAGCAGGTATCACCAGTTCGCCACGCCAGCGGGAGACCGTGTCGCGCTTCCATCGAGAAATCGGTCCTGCTCCCATAAAGGGCACCAACAGAGCCATAAGCGGGACGAATACTGCGTTGAAGTACGGTGGGCCAACAGAAATCTTGCCTTGTCCCAGAGCATCTACCATGAGCGGGAACAACGTGCCAAAAAGCACGGTAATTGTTGCCACCAGAAAGACCACGTTGTTCCACAAAAGCAGACTCTCTCGGGAGACCCATCCAAAACTCACCCGACTGCTGACGGCAGGCGCGCGGAAGGCATACAGTGTGAGTGAACCACCGACAACAATCGCGAGAAATATCAGAATAAACAGGCCGCGGGCCGGGTCAGTGGCGAAAGCATGTACGGAGGTGAGCACACCCGAACGTACCAAAAATGTACCGAGCAGGCTCAGTGAAAACGCAAAAATAGCCAGCAGCACGGTCCAGCTTTTAAACAGCCCACGCTTCTCTGTCGCGGCCAGTGAATGTATCAACGCGGTGCCAGCCAGCCAGGGCATGAATGATGCATTCTCCACCGGGTCCCAGAACCACCAACCACCCCAGCCCAATTCATAATACGCCCACCAGCTACCCAGCATGATGCCCAGACTTAAAAACGCCCATGCGATGTTAGTCCAGGGTCGCGACCATCGAGCCCAGGAAGCGTCCAGACGCCCGCCCATCAGTGCGGCGATAGCGAAGGCAAAGGCCACCGAAAAGCCCACGTAACCCATATAAAGTAGCGGTGGATGAATGATCAGCCCGGGATCTTGCAATAACGGGTTGAGGTCGCTGCCATCGACCGGCGTGCCCGGCAGCAACCGAGCGAAGGGATTGGAGGTGAACAAAGAGAAGGCGAGGAAACCCACTCCGATACCACCCATCACAGACAGCACACGGGACAACACCAATAAAGGCAACTGACTACTGAACACAGCTACCGCCGCAGTCCAGAGAGAGAGAATAAGAAGCCAAAGTAACAGTGAACCTTCATGATTGCCCCAAACAGCCGCAAACTTATAGATCGGCGGCAACAAACTGTTGCTATGAGACGCGACTAACTTGACGGAAAAATCATCCTGTAAAAATGCTGTACTCAAACAGGCAAAACTAATGCCAACAAAAACCAGTAAGCCGACGGACAGACTGGGAGCCAGCGCCATCGCAACGCTATTGCCACGCCAGGCACCCCAGGCGGGTACCAGAGTCAGAATCACCGCCAGACATAGGCTGATTATCAGTGCAAAGTGCCCAATCTCAGGAATCATTGCGCATTTCCTTTGTAGTCGTAGCCAGAATTTTCCAAAGCGTCAGCCACCTCCGGAGGCATGTAATTTTCATCGTGTTTAGCCAGTATTTCTGTCGCCTCCAAAACACCCTGTGCATTCAACTCACCGGAAGCCACCGCACCCTGCCCCTCATCGAACAAATCCGGCAGTATGCCGGTGTAAGTCACCGGCACAGTCGCTTCGTAGTCAGTGAGCTCAAAGGTAATCTCCAGACTGGTCTCGCTGCGCCGTAAGCTGTCTGCCACCACCATGCCGCCAACCCGAATAGGCCGACCGATCGGCGCTTCACCGGCGGCAACATCAGACGGCGGGTAGAACAAGTTGATATTACCGCGGAGGGCATACACCATCAGTGCAATGGCGGCACTGGAAAAAAGCACCATAAACAGTACCAGATACAATCTCTGCTTTCTTACGGGATGCATCAAAGTTCCTTTGCAGAAGGACTAACAACGGCAGGCTGCACGCGGTTCAGCTCGGCAACTAATTGTTGCAAAACTTGCTTGCGCCTGCGCACGGGGGCGACCACCAAAAGCGCGATAATCGCCAGCGCAACCAGATACACCACCCAGACATAAACACCATGCCCGTCCATCGTCAGGAGTGCATGCAGGCTGTCAAAGTACATCAGTGAACTCCCGTTTCGCCAGCGAGCCAACCCAATGGGTGCGAGACTCTCGCCGCAATAGCTCAACGCGCATATTCAGCAACAGGCAACAGGTAAACAAAGCGTAGAAGGCCGCTATCATCAATAACAATGGATACAACATACTGGCATCAATAGTGGACTCTCCGGTTAACTTAATGGATGCGGGCTGGTGCAGGCTGTACCACCAATCCACCGACTTGTAGATTATCGGA
>JAPKAY010000135.1 GCA_028825045.1 Halioglobus sp. | reverse complement strand
CCTTATCGCTGGAGTAAAGAAATCCCCATCGCTCATAAAACCGCTCTCGCTGTTCTAGATATTTGTCCTCATCAGGACTACCGGGCGAAACGTCCGGCCCTATCAAGCTCAGGAAATCAATCAGTGCAGAAAACTTGTAGGGCCGCTTCTGCATCAGTGCACCGTTCTTTGGCTTGAACTTATGCTTCTTTCTGTCTGCGAGTGTGTACCCGGTACTGGATACTTTGCACTCAAACTCGATGAAGATGTCGGCAGCTAGTCTGACCATATGGTTATCTCTTATGTTATCCTTTTAATACCTTACGATTTACTGAACCATAGCTGCCAAGTCAACCGTCGATAGTCAGGAACACCGGGATTGAGCATGAACTTAGAGGTGAAAAATACTAAGATTGAGCAAATGGTAAGGGCAGTCAAACCCGCCAATAGTGTCAGCTTCACATCAGAAATTTTTGACGTGGGCCAGAGCACCATTCACCGTTTGATTAACAACTCGGGCATACCCGTGATTGAGATTGGCGAGCGTAAACTTGTGCCGGGCTGGTTCATCTTGGAAAAGCTCCAGATACCCGGTTGGGTTCAAGACAGGCTCAACATTCGATGAGCCATATTTTGCTCCCGATGAAGTATTCGTTGCTACCCAGTTGGATAGTAACAGACACAGACATCTCGCATGCGTCCGTGCGCACATGCGCGGCACTGTGCTGCTTCACGAGTGTGAACGGCATCGCGTACCCAGGTCAAAGTACCTTGGCTGCTCTTCGCGGCGTTTCCCAACAAGCAATTTCTTTGCAACTTAAACAACTTAGGAAAGCCGGTGCGGTGATTGACTTAGAACCGGTAGGCAAGAAACACCCCGATGCTTTTCAAAGGGGCTTCAGGTATTTTGTTCCGTTGCGCCCAGGGGACATGCCGCCACCACTTGAGGTCATACGCTCGGATCTACTTGCACCAGTTCGCAGGCCGCCAAATGAATGAACTTGTGCAGAACGTCGGGGAGTTTGAGGGGGTCGTGATTGCGAATGAGCCGACGCGTATGGGCTCACGCGCGCGCCTGTCGGCCCAGCCTGACGATGCCACACAACTCAGCCAGCCTACCGCTTTGACCAATAATCTGTGGGCAATGGCACATCAGATGGTACAGCTGCAGTATTTTGTGAACAAAAACAATAATTTAAATACAATCCCTACGGTACACACAGACGTAGGGCAGCTTTCAGCGTGTCCGAGCCCACCAAAAAAGCGACCTTACCCCCTCCCCCCCCCGCCCACGTATACGGGGGCTCGCGCCGAAATATTTCCCACTTTTCCGTCCAAAGGAGTTTTGCAATGGAAGATAAAACCAACATCACTAACCTCGATAAAATGCGTAAGCGCCAGGCTGCATTGCAGGCTGCTTTAGACGGCTTGCAACGATCAGAGTGGAACAAGCAGAAAGCCAAGGTAGACCGGTTGGCGGCTGATATTCAGCACGAGGAAGGTATTCAGCGATGGCAGCAGAAAAAGGCCGAGGCAGACCGAGTGGCTCAACAGGAAGCGCTATTAAAGGAACAGGTTCGGAAAAAATCAGTG
>JAPKAY010000039.1 GCA_028825045.1 Halioglobus sp. | reverse complement strand
ATTGCAGAAAAGTTTTCTGCGATACGGGAGCAGTATGGCAAGGATGCCATCGCATTCTATGTGGGAAACCCTTTGGGTCATGATTTTGCAGCGGGTGTTTATCTACAGTCCCTGATGGCTGTAGCAGGAACGGAGCGGTTCTTTTCTGCGGGTACCGTAGATCAACACCCACAGCAGATGGTGTGCTGGGGTCTGATAGGTCACGAATGGCTATTCCCTGTGCCAGACCTGGACCGTACAGAACTGTTTATCTGTATGGGTGCCAATCCGGTCGTGTCTCAGGGCAGTATTCTGGGCAAGCCCGACGTGAAGTCAGCGATGGAGGATATTCAGGCACGCGGTGGGAAATGTATTGTTATTGATCCTCGTCGCACGGAAACAGCAGAGGTGGCAGACCAGCACATTTCTATCAGGCCCGGCACTGATGCCTTCTTTTTGATGGCGTTTGCGAATGTCATGTTTGAAGAAAATCTTGTTGATACGGCCCACCTAACATCCTTCATCGATGGTGTTGAAGAGCTACGCGGGTTGGTTAAAGCCTACACCCCTGAAAACACGACTGCGATCACCGGCGTCCCGGCAGCAGTACTGCATACTTTAGTGCAACAGTATTGCGCAGTTGATAAGGCCGCGCTTTACGGCCGTATCGGACTATGTACACAGGAGTTTGGCCTCGCTTCCCACTGGATGTTGATGACTATTAGTATTCTCAGTGGAAACCTTGATAGGGAAGGCGGCATGATGTTTGCTGCCGCGCCTGTAGGAGGCTCGGGTCCGGGTTCTACAGCGGATGTAAAGCCCTATGGCCGATGGCATTCGAGGGTGCGTGGTGTACCCGAAACCTGTGGCGAATTACCTGCATCTCTGATGGCTGAAGAAATAGGCGCGCCCGGGGAAGAGGTCCACGGACTGCTTACCATATGTGGTAATCCGGTACTTTCTGTTCCGCGAGGCGACAAAATTCGCGATGCATTGGAAACTCTGGATTTTATGGTGTGCCTCGATATCTATATTAACGAGACGACCAGTCAGGCAGACATGATACTACCCAGTACGGTGCATCCAGAGCACAGCAATATTGATGTCACCTTCCAGAACTTCACAACACGCAATTATGTCTCGTTCTCTCCGAAGACATTCGAGCCCGAGCCCGGCCTGAAAGATTTGGGTGAGATTATCCTGGAGATTTCAGCGCGTATGGCTGATTTAACGCGTGACGATATGGAAGCTTTTGTTTATCAGGGTATGGTGGATATGGCTTGCCAGAGAGCATCCGATGCGGGTTATGAATTGACCTCTGATAAGGTTAACACCAATGTGACTGGAGAAACTGCGCCGGAACGCTACATAGATATTATGCTGCGTACTGGCCCTTACGGGGACCAATTTGGGCACCGGCCAGACGGTATTTCGCTGGCGTCCGTACAGGACCATCCGCAGGCATCGATAGATCTGGGTGCACTAAAGCCGCGAATGAATGAAATTTTGCGCACCCCGCGGAAGCGTATCAATCTGATGCATGAAGTATTCGCGGACGATCTTCCGCGTCTTGAAAGTCGTTTTTTGGAACAATCAAAAAATGTTGCAGGACAACCCGATGCTAATGCGATGCTCATGATAGGCCGTCGCCATATTCGCGATATGAATTCCTGGTTACACAACCTGAAACCTTATGTGCGCGGCAAAAACCGTTGCACCATGAAACTAAATTCAGGAGACGCTGCGCGTATTGGATTGGCAGATGGTAGTCAGGCGCGAGTTGTCTCCAGCGTAGGGGAAACATTCGTGCCGGTAGAAATCACTGAAGAGATGATGGATGGTGTGATCAGTATTCCGCACGGCTTTGGTCATGTCTATCCGGATTCAAAGCAACTTTACGCCAAGGAATTATCGCCGGGTGTTAGCTGTAACGATTTGATCGACGAGTCGCTCGATGTCGCTTCCAGCACCTGTATTGTTAACGGAGTTCCTGTACAGGTTTTTCCGGGATAGCCCGCGGATCATCGCTCTGGCCTGGCACTATTTTTGTCCATGTACCTATCGCGGTTACCTGGCTTGTTCAGGCACCCCTCTTTCAATTAGAAAGTGGGGGCATGAAAAACACCTAACTTCGTCCCGAAGATAGTGAACGAAGTCGCTCGCCTGCATTAGCAGGAGGGGGCAGGCCCCACCAACGACCATATTTCGGTGCTAGCGAGCGGCGAAGAGCCGAGTGTCCACCAGTTGGCGCGATATACATTGCCCTGGAATACTGCTTCTGCACCAGCGACATAAATCGCAGAGTCCGAGTATTCAAGACGCACATCAGAGACTAGTTCAAATGCATCCGTTGCGTCGGGAGCAGTGTCGACAGTCCACCATTTCGCTTTATAGACCAGGCCGCTATAACTCACTAGTTCTCCGCCGGTGTAGACAGTTGATGAGTTAAAGGCCGTCTGCATAGATGCCATTGGATCAGATGTATCGCAAGAACTCGAACCATCGTCCACCGGGGGCTCTACGGCAGCCGTAACCAGGGTCACGTTGGCAGAGCTCTGGATAGTCGCATTACCTGTGATCGCGGTAGCAACTACCACCAGGGTGAAGTCGCCAGCGACGGCTTCATGGACGTGCAGCTTTAGACTGACCGGTTGCATAGGCACAGTGGGCTCAGGTGCCTCACAGGAACTTGGGTCATCCGTTGGCATCGCGTTATCTATGATGAAGGTATCACTAGTGACTGTCGCACCGCTGCTATCGAACAGGGTCGCCGCAACGTCCATCGCTGCGTTTGTAGCGAGGGTAAAATGAACGTCGGCCATGCCAGTACTACTTATTTCTATAGGTGAGTCTACGTTAGATAGTATTGCTTGATATTCGGACTCTACATCTACAAATTCAATCGCGACTTGAATGGACTGAATGTCGTCGTTTTCCAGCGCATAAATCTTATTCGCGCCGGCGATTGGGGTGAACGTAGCGCCGGTCTTTTCACCTGCGGAAAAGTACCCTTGTGAGTTGATGGCGCGTGCCAGTTCAAGGCTTGCCGCGGCGCCGGAGGTGGCAGCAGTTGCTGTGTATGACGCAGACATTGAGAAGTTTTCACCATTTGTGTCCATTACACGAGTATAGATAACGTCTCCTTCATTAAGGGCAATGGCGCCCGAGATGGTTCCTACTTCTACAAACGGGTTATCTTCGATTGCCGGTATGTCGCTGCTGTCGAAGTTGACATCAACTGCGTTGTAGAAAGACGAAGCTGTATCACCGACATCCCATACCGCCAGGATCACGTGATAACCTTCACGAGACGGTACTTCACAGGTGTGTTGGATTGTCATCGGGGGGCGTACCATGCCGCCGTCATATTCGCAGAAAGGGGTTAGCTCGAACGCAGAGCGCGAGAGGGGCTGTGATTGGTCCCAGTAAGGGGTGGTAATGAAGTATCGCCAATCGCGAGCAACATGGTTTGCAGTAAACGTCCAGGTAAAGACGTTAGTTCCAGCAGCGATATCGTTCTTTGCCCAACGAGTTGGCGTTTGTGCGTTTAGCTCAGACCAGGCAGGACTGCCCGCCGCAGCAATGGTGCCATCAGCAGGGCCGCCAAATGGGAAGCGTGGACTGCCGTCAGGGCCTTCCACGGAGTGAGGTTCATATTGAATCGCGCCACAGTTGGTATTCTCACCTAACTTGCACATATACGAGCGGCTTTTCGGTTGTGAAAGATATCCGTGTGCAAAAGACTCAACCGACAGGCTCATTGCGGCTACGCCAGCTACTACTGCGAATTGTGTTTTAATCATTCTCATAAGAAAAATCCCTTCCACTGTGTCAATGGTGTACAAAACCGCAGAAAGACGTCTGCGACGTTTTAATCCTCTCGGTCTCTCGCCAAGTGTAGATTTAGAAACAGGGCCTCTTTGTTACGAATCCCTGGCATTCGGTGTTGAGACATAGACTGTGGGGTAAAGTTCCCTTACTTCTTGAGATCCCACAAGACCTGCCATTCGGCGGGGCTGCTGCTGGTGATGCAGGCATTGCTACGATAACGAGGGGTTCAGTTGGAATGCTTACTGGAGGTATTGGAATTGCAGTGGCTCTGACTAAATGGTTACAGCTGTCCTCCGGGTGCACTTCCGGTCGATACACTGATGATTACGACCTCGGGCTCTTATACTTGAGGAATAAATTTTTCTGCACGATCTCTGCCATTCTTCTTAGCACAGTAAAGCGCGCTATCAGCATTCTCAATTACCATATCTAAGTCCGTGCCGCGCTGAGGTATAAAAGTTTCAAAGCCAATACTAACAGTGATAACTGTCGCTGCTTTGGAAAATTCATGAGGAATTTCTAGATTTCTGACTACACGATTGCAGTTGTGGGCTATGGTTTCTGCCTCTTTGGTTTCAGGAAGTACAATTACAAATTCTTCCCCTCCATATCGAGCTAGCAAATCACCGGGTCTATTAATAATCGTTTTTAGGGCAGTAGCAATCTGTTTAAGAACTTGATCACCGCGCGCATGTCCATAGTGATCGTTATAGGGTTTGAAGTAATCTACGTCAATCATAAGTACCGACATATATGTTTTGTTCCTTACTGCACGAAGTAGTTCTTGATTGATAAATTCATCGAAGGTTCTTCTATTTGGTATTCCGGTAAGCCCATCTGTATGAGAGATGGAGTCTAGCTTTTTGTTCATCGCAGACAGCGCTTCCGAGTCATTTGATATTCTTCGAATATGCATCGACACAAAAATAGAAAATAGTATACCGACGCCGAAAAACAATATGGGGCCGTCGAGAGTGCTATCTGACAAATATGTTTTTGGGCTTGCTGCCGTTAGAGTCCATGTTTGTCCAAGCACGCTGGGCAGCTCGTGTTCATAAAAATAGACCCCTGTAATATCTTCTTTAACATCAAAAGAATCATCTTCAAAAAAATCTTTGGCGTTGACTGATTGATAAATAATATTTACTTCGTTGGCCTGGTTTTTTTCAGTAATTCTAAAAACTGTTTCAAGCGTATCAGCAGTTGACGGGGCGGAATGACTAAAAATATCGACTATTCTATAGACGCAGGTAATAAAGCCAATGAGGTTTTTCCTGCGCAGTTCAAGAGTCGCCTGGGAGCCTCGATACAAGGGCAAGAAAACAAGAAAGCCTTTCTGATCGGTCGTTTCTTGGATTAGTGTGATACTGGCGGTAGCCTGCAGTTCGCCTGAATCTCTGGATTTTTCGAGAGCTTGAAGGCGGACCGCATTAGATGCCAGGTCAAAGCCCAGTGCGGGCTCATTGCCTATGTAGGGACTAAGAAAGTAGACGGGAAAGTATTCGGGCCTTTCTACTGCGGGCGTGAGCTTGCCCAGACTTCGTTGCAAGATTTCAAAATGAGGAAATATCTCTTGGGCTTGTTTTTCCGCCGTAGCTCTATCAACATGCCTGATTCGGGGTATCCAAGAGAAGGCCTGAATATGGCTATGTCGCAACATAATTGCCTGAGCTAATTCGTCAAATTTATTCAGATCAGGTTTGGCGTCCCCGCTGAATAATATAGCGAGTGATCTGAGAGCCTCAAAATTAATCTCCAAATCCCGATCGAAGGTGGCTGCTCGGTTGTCGATTCGATTCCTGAACTCGGAAAATTCTCTCTGTGCTTGAACCTGGTTTACGCTAACATTGTCACGATATAGTAAATATGCGCCAATGCTGGAAAGGGTAAAGCCAGCGAGCAACACCAAAATAATGGTGAGTTCGAGTTTTTTCTCTATAAGCATGCGCTAGCTTCTTCGATTACACATTTAGACAAAGCCGAGCCGTAAGGAGTGTGGTTAACGCAGTTTATTGCCTCAACCGCAGCGGCTTTGTCACTTTCCGAGCACCTCGCGCAATTGGCGATGCATATTCTGCACACCTGGCTCGTTGCGACCCACCAGCACCTTGCGCTCTATACCGGCCTTTAACCCGCGATTGATTTTGTCCACCAGCGAGTAGTCTTCGGAGACTGCCACGTCGTTGATCATTTGAAAGTATGCCTCGTATTGCTCCCGCTCTTCTCCCTCCTGCGGCCTGTTGGGGAGAAACATGCTGTGATACACGACAGACCGGTCCGGTGTAATGGGGTACACACGCCAAGTCTGAAAGTGGTCATTGACCACAAAAATTACGGTGTTGGGGAAAATGAAGTTAACAAAAGAGGCGTACTCTCTTGGCTCCCACTGACCCTCAGGTATGTCCTTGAGTTCGTTGATCGCCAGCGCAGGAGATCCCATTGAGTGATTACGGCCATACTGCTTGTAGTGTGCAGTATTGCTGTAGGCCATTGTGGCAATGCTTTCGGCGTGCAGGAACTCGAAATGGTAGTACTCATGGAAGGTGTCCATGTTGAGTTTCCAGCTGAAGTCGGTAAACACCTGCTTGGCACCCAGGTAGTAGTGATCTTCAAAGCCAAAGCCTGACAAGCGCTCCTGTAAACCGGCAAGCGTCTCATCGATATCAAATGTTTTGTCGGGATTGGGCATGACAAAAATCATGCCATACTTTTCCTGCACGTCCAGCGGTCTCAGTCCCAGGGTATCGCGATCAATGGTGTCAAAGCCCTCATTGCCGAACGGAACGCCTATGAGTTTCCCTTCCAGATCATAGGTCCAGCCGTGGTAAGGGCAGGAAAAGACACGTCCCTTTTTCGCCTTGCCGTGGTCGCATTCGTTTAGCGGGGCACCGCGATGCGAGCAAATATTGACAAAAGCCTTCAGACTTTCATCCTCTTGTCTGACGATAAGGATCGGCACACCGGTGTCGTCAAAGGCGAAGTAGTCACCGGATTCTGGCACGACGCAGCTGGGGCCTACAAACTGGGGGTAGTTGCGAAATAGTTCTATTTTCTCGCGCTGGAATTGCTCGGGATTAGTGTATTCATTAACATCAATTTCCATCACGCTATCGGCCAGGGTCGTGGTCTTACGCTCGACCAGGTCCATCAGGATTTTGATTTCTTCAACCAGTTGTTGGCGTTGCATGAACTTTCTCCTGCAGCCGTTGTGTATCTGGATGGCGAGGAACCCTGAAGGGGGTGTCGATTACAGGCCCAGTACCATCTTGGCGATAATGTTGCGTTGTATCTCCTGGGAACCGCCAAAAATGGAAGCGGCGCGGTTGTTGAGATACCGGGGGACGATGGCGTTACGGTAATTGGCTCGCACCGGATTACCTTTTGGAATTGGATCCATAACAAACCCATCATAGCCTAGTACATCCACCGCAATTTCGTTGATGGATTGCTCCAGGTGCGTGGCTGTCAATTTCATAATAGAGGATTCCGGCCCTGGAGTACTGCCCCCGCTCACAGAAGACAGTATTCGCAGCTCGGTAATTTCCAGCGCTTTGAGGTCGATTTCCACGCGCGCGACCTGGCGTTCGATGTCGCCATGGCGGTCGAACTGTGGATCGTTAGTTTTCGCGTCTGCAATCAGCTGACGAAGGTGGTTTAGTTCGTGACGAATACGGTCTGAGTTGAAGCCGCCGCCGCGTTCAAACTCCAGCAGGTACTTGGCATAACTCCAACCCTTGTTTTCTTCTCCTATGCGATTGCTCACTGGCACCCGCACGTTGTCAAAAAACACCTGGTTGACTTCGTGATCACCCGCCATGGTGATAATGGGTTTCACGATGACGCCCGGTGCGGCCATATCGATTAACAGAAAGCTAATACCGTGCTGTGGTTTGCCGCTACTATCGGTACGTACTAAGCAAAATATATGGTCGGCAAGGTGGGCGTGAGTCGTCCAGATTTTGGAGCCGTTGACGATGTAATGGTCGCCGTCTGACTCGGCTTTAAGTTTAAGACTGGCAAGATCCGAACCAGCGCCGGGCTCGGAATAGCCCTGACACCAATAATGCTCTCCGCTGAGAATTTTAGGCAGGTATTCGGCTTTTTGTTGGTCAGAGCCAAATGCCATGATGACGGGTGCGAGCATCAGCAGTCCCAGAGGAATTAGCATGGGCGCGCCTGCGTGATAGCACTCTTTGCTGAAGATGTACTTTTGCGTGGGTGTCCAGTCAGTGCCACCATGCTCCAGTGGCCACTGTGGAACGGCCCAGCCCTTTTTCACAAGGATTGCCTGCCACTCAAGAGCGATGTCTTTTTCGACGAACACACTGCCGTTATTGGCAGTGCCTTCAATAATGTTAGTGGGCAAATTCTCAGCGAGGAACTGGCGAACCTCGTCCTGAAATTGCAGCTCTTTGTGACTAAAGTTTAGATTCATAGTTATTAGTCGGCGCCGCTATTGCAGCGGTTCCATTGACCAACTGATGCCGCGGCGCAGCAGTTCGTAAAACTCTTCGGTTTTCCACGCACCTTCTTCCGGCACGGGGTACTCCTCGACATACGGTTGCATATCGTATTTGCCGCGGCAGTGTCCCAGCGTCAGGTACAGTACTTGCCCGCGCCCGTAGGGGTGGATATACAGCACCGGCTGAACGTCCGATTCTTTCATCCAGTCATCGCGAATAAAATTAACCACGGGGTCAGACCAATGTGTGTGCAGCAAGGTCTGGTGCTCGCCATGGAATTTGCACAGGTAGAGCTCATCGTCCACTTTGAAACTGGGGATGTCCTTCACCAGCGGATTGTCTGGCTCTGTAACATGTACCTCGTATTCATGAATAGGGGGATGCGACATAAACTGGCTACCCAGCACCTCCATGAAAGGAACGTTTTCTTCCGGACAATCAACCATCGGTGAGCCGTCTTCACCTGGCTCCATAAAGCGCAGAATGGAATTGGTGCCGTGCAGCGCAAACCACTTCTTGCCGCTATTCACATACTCTACCAGTCGCTTGGTTTCGTCATCGCTGGGGATAACGTCACAGGTGTAGGTGATGAGAAAGTCGCAGTCGCAGATGGCGTCTGTATCACTGAAGTCTGCGCCCACCTGAACCTTGATGCGCGGCTGCTCGGCCAGTAGCTTGAGAATCTCTACCCGGGCATGGTCAATGTTGTGGAACTTCCCACCCGCAACCAGATAGACGTCAATGCGATCGCTCTTACTCATATTACAGCTGAACGCGCTTGGTGAAGCCGCCATCTGCCACCAGGTTCACACCGGTGATTAGGCTAGAGGCCGGACTTGCCAGAAAGGCGACTGCGTTGGCTATTTCTTCTGCGGTACCCATGCGGCCCTGCGGAATTTGTGCCAGCGTGCTGTCATACAGCTCAGCCATATTGTTCTTGATAAATTCCCAGGCGCCGCCTTCGATGTAGATAGGCCCCGGTGAGACGCAGTTGACGCGGATGCCGTTGGGCGCAAGTGCCTGGCTCAGTTGCTTGGCGTGTATCACCAGCGCGCCTTTGATCGCATTGTAAGGCTGTGGCCCCATGAAGGTTTCCACACCGGCCGTGCTGGAAATGACGACGATGGCCGCAGCACTGGATTTTTCCAGGAATGGCATTGATGCCTCAACGCCTCTGGTGGTACCTAACAGGTCGACATTGAAGTTGGCCTCCCAGCCTTCTTCGCTCATGTTGCCCCCGCCGGCGCTGACATTAGGCACAAAGATATCGATGCCGCCCAGCTGCTTTCCCACGTCGGCGATCCAGTCCTGGTAGGTCGCTTTATCAGCAACATCGACTACCGAGCCCACGACTTTAACGCCTTTTGCGCTGAGCTCTGCTACGGTCGAATCGACTTCTGCCTGGTTGCGAGAGCAAATGCCAAGATCAACACCTTCATCAGCCAACAGGTTTGCAATCGCGCGACCGATGCCGCGAGTTGAGCCGGTAATAATGGCTTTCTTTCCAGATAATCCGAGATCCATGGTTGTCTCCTGAGGTGTATGCGATTGTTTATCGTTAGTCGAGTCAGGCGCGGGGCAGGGCCGTGGGGGCCGTGTTTCTGGCAGCGTCCCTGGGTGTCAACGAGTGTTCGAAAGGCACGTTATCAAACCTGTTTCTAAAAAACAATCAGATTTGACTGTTTATTTTCTATCCGATAATGTGGGTGTCCCAAACGCCTAGAACAGCGGCGAATGCGCTGACAATTTTGCCGCGTAGTAGTGTCTTTTTTGGGGTGAATCCGTCAATGAAAGCAGGCCATAGCTGGCGTTCTGCGGACGATTATTGAGATCTTATCAGGCGCTGGTCGGCCATGCGGCAGGCGGCACCCGGTCTACAAGGAGAGCAGCATGAAACTATTCTATTCCGTCGGGCCTAACCCGCGTGTGGTCAAGATGTTTATGGTCGAGCGCGGTATCGAGTTGCCAATGCAGGATGTAGATATCATGGGCGGCGAAAATCTCGGTGATGATTACAAGAAACTTAACCCGGGTGCCCAGTCGCCTTGCCTGCAACTAGATGACGGTAGTGTATTGGCTGAAGTAACCGTGATCTGCGGTTACCTCGATGAAATTACTGAAGGCCCCTCGTTGATCGGCGCAACGCCGCAAGAGCGGGCTGAAACGCACATGTGGGTGCGTCGCTTCGATGCGCGCATTCTTGAGCCGATGTCAGTTGCATTTCGCAGTGCTGAAGCGCTGGAACTGTTCCAGGAGCGTTGCCATGTTATGCCTCATGCGGCAGGCGACCTGAAAGAAATTGTGCAGGAAAACTATGCCTGGCTGGAACCGCAGTTGGCGGGTAAGACGTTTATCTGCGGTGATCGTTTTACGCTTGCCGATATCCAGCTGTTTGTCTTCGCAGAGTTTGGCAACATGATCGGCCAGAGTTTGCCGGCGGATTGCCCAAACTTGCAGGCGTGGTTCAAGCGTATCGGTGAACGTCCCAGCACTACAGCAAGCGTCCATCCTTCTCAGGCTGCCTGAGCCCCGTCATCAATACACAACGCACAAGAACAAGAGAGGTCAAGGATGAAAGCGGCAGTCTTTAAAGAAGTGGGAGAACCTCTTGCAGTTGAAAATGTAGCCGACCCGCGGCCGGAAGCGTCCGAACTGGTAATGAAAGTAAGCTTTTGCGGCATCTGTGGTACCGATCTGCATGCTACTCGGGAAGGCTTAACCACCGCTTGCTGCGATCAGATTCTCGGCCACGAGTACGTGGGCGAGATTGTCGAGGTGGGCAAGGAGGCGTCAGGTAGCTGGGAAGTGGGTGATCGCATCTGCGCCATGCCATTTATCGCCTGCGGGCATTGTTTGCCGTGTGCTGCAGGACGGTTCTTTGAATGCACCGATAAAAAAGTCTCCGGTGTTGATGACGCGGGTGGGTTTGCCGAGTTTGTTACCACCGGTTCGCGTGAAACCATTTTGTTACCCGATGATCTGGCGTTGGAAAGCGCAGCGTTGGTTGAACCCTTGGCTGTGGGTATTCATGCGGTGCGTATCGCCGACGTGAAAGCCGGGAGTAGGGTGCTGGTTATCGGTGCCGGGCCCATCGGGTTGACGGTAGCATTATGGTGCCGTTTCTTCGGAGCCAGAGAAGTGGTGGTGAGCGAAGTCGCTACCACGCGGGCAGAGCTGGCCAAGCAAATGGGCGCCACCGCGGTCATCCATCCCGACCTGGGAAAGGGTGCCGAAGGGCTTTTGCAACAATTTGCAGACGTGGCAGGTGGGCCACCAGACGTGATTTTTGAGTGTGTGGGTGCACCTGGTTTGCTGCAGCAGTGCATCGAGATGGCGCCGCACCGGGGTAAGATTATTCCTGTCGGTGTGTGCGAGCAACCGGACGCAATTCTGCCTTTCTTTGGGCTGGTGAAGGAGTTGCAGATTCAATTTGCGATCGCCTACACCAGAGATGACTTTGAAACCTGTGTGGCGATGTTGGCCGAGCGGCGTATTGATATCGCGCCCATGATTACCGACATCGTCTCGCTGGATGAACTGCCTCATGCCTTTGAGGCGCTGCGCACTCCTAGTACGCAGTGCAAGGTGTTAATGCGGATGTGATTGGTTGCTGTTTGCCGATCAGATTACACCACGACCGATGTCCCTCTACGGTGAAAAATCCCCTACCGTGTGCACCGGTTTATAGTGGATTGGGCTTAATAGACTACAACTGCTAGTCCCGGTAGTAATCCACACCCACCAGTTTCTTCCAGCGGTCATTGAAAGCCTCGCCTTGCAAACAGTTAGCTTCAATCCACTCATCATCCGAAACCTTGGCGCGTGCCGCGATGGTCTCTTCGGCATCCGGCCCAACCGGATATCGAAAATGCGGCTTATCCGATTCTATTGCGTGCTCAATCGCACCGGCAACATCCGTTGGCATAGCAGGGCGGCGAAGGCCAAACTCAAAAAACCGACCTAGTCGGCTTAGCGACTTCAGGTAGGGTGACGGCTCCGTTGGCAGCGAACCTTTGCCCCAGATAGGCGTGAGCACACAACCTGGCTCAATGATGGCGACCTTCACATTGAACTCCGCCATCTCCTGTGCGAGTGCCTCGCTAAGTCCTTCCATGGCCCACTTGGAAGCAGAGTAGTGAGCATGGCATCCCATGACCACACGCCCTGCGAGTGAGCCTACCGTCACGATTCTGCCCGCCTTCTGCTTGCGCATAATGGGCGTCACAGCCCGCAGCACGTTCACGTTGCCAAAGTAGTTGGTCTCAAAGATCTCGCGGACCTCATCAATCTCGGTTTCCTCCACCGCGCTGCCGCCGCCAATGCCGGCGTTGTTGACCAGCGCATCAATGCGGCCACTGCGCTGCATAATCTCTTTCACGGCAGTCTCAATGGATGCGGGGTCCACCAAGTCCAGCTTTATGACTGTAATGGGCAGCGACTCTGCGCCGATTTTCTCTTTCAGTTCAGTGGCGGTGTCTGGGCTGCGTACCGCGGCGTAAACATCGTGGCCCTTGCGTGCCATGTGTAGAGCTGTTTCCTGGCCAATGCCTGTACTGCTGCCGGTTACTAAAATTACTGACATGATTTTCCTCGTTTCTTTTGTACTGCGGGGATAAGGGTTTAACGTTAATGTCTTCTATGCCCAAAGACGGGGCACTACGCCCTATTGATGTCGTCGTCCTGGCGCTGCTTGAAGTCGATACGGTACTCGCAGGTCACGCAGCGTCGCATGCCCTCCCGCATGCTGTCGTTCTGAGCGCGTAGCGTGTTCAATTCTTCGCGCAACTGTTCGACTTCGCGTTCTTGCTGCCACAGGCGCTTTCGGGCTGTGAGTATTTCAAGTAGGTTGACCATCTGGAGATTCTGCTCGGCCTACTGCGTCTGCCAACTCATGCGGACGGTACAGGAGGTTTCGGGTAGATGTGGGTCGAATTCCATTTTCAAGCCGCCACCAGCGCCATTGAACAGTGCCTCAAATGGCCCTTTGCAGATGTTGAGACAACCTTCTTCGGGTAGTGCGTTGGGGTTGGGGAGGGAGTCCTGTGCGGCGCAGGTGTGCCAGCCACAATCAGGAATCTCCAGTACCGTCAGGCCATTGCTTGGGTCAAACTCGGTGACTGTCGCAGGGCCGGTAAGCCAGTGCGCAGGATTGAACGTTTGGAACAAGAAAGTGCTCCAGCGGCTGGGCTTGGAGGAGCTTCCATTTTTGGTCGGTTTAGTTTTCTTGTTTTTATTCTTATCCGACATGCTGTTCATCATTTTCAGGAAGTCTCCCGAGGTTTCATGGGAGAGTGCAACCGAGGTGCCGATGACGATTTCTTCGTATTGCTTCTGGCTGTAGTGTTTGCGCAATTCCAGCAGCGCCCATTCTACTTCTCGCACAAAATTACCGTAGCGCTTGCGCCATTTCTCTCGAGGTGAATCGAAAGTCTTTAGGACTTCGCGGCGCGATTTTATCTCATCGTAGTCTCGATCAACCTGTTCCCTGTCACCAGACAGGCGCAGAATTGGAACGAAGGTATGGCTGATGATGGGCATGGCCTTCTTCACCAGCATGGTGTTGGACATCCACATGTCGATCCAGGCTTGTGGTCCCCAGTTGGCGTAAAAGCCCAAATTTTTGGGCGCCATGACGCGACCGCTACCCTGGTCTGTGGAGATTAGCGTTTCATCTGACATGCTGAATCCTCCTTCTATTGCGGTACTGGTTCAAGCCGCATTTCAACGTGGCAAGCGTTGGACCTGCTTACCAAATTACAACACAACTAGTTCATGAAGCGCACGGTAACACCGTAGATGGCCCCAGGAGCAACGGCGCCAACATAACCGCCGACAACCGGAGCATCAATGCCAAAGTTGTAGTACTCCTCATCGAGCATGTTGCGACCCCACAGCGCTACTTCCCAGGAGTTCTCCTGGTTAGTCAGGGTCAGTCTCAGGTTGATGAGGTTGACGGCATCATTTTTCAGGTTTTTATCGAGGTCCTGATCCAGAAAGTAGCTGTCTGTATAACTGTGTTCCAGGCGTACGGTGCCCATGAGATTCGTGGTCAGGTCTCTGTCGTAACTGATGTAAGAGCTAACGGTCCACTCTGGGGCGTTTTCGATAGGCTCGCCAGCCAGGTCCTGAACGCAGGAAGTGGCAACGCCCGGCGGTAGACTCTGTGAACCAATAAAGGTCGGACCATTGGGCCCTTCATAATAGGCGGTAATTGCCTGTTCGATGGTGCACTGAGCATTGTCGAAATCCTGATACTCAGCCTTGTTGTAGCCTATCGCGGTGCCTACTATTACATCGGCCGCGGGAACGTATACGATATCGACCTCAGAGCCGTAGCTGCGCATGGAGCCTGCGTTCGTGACTGTGAATGTAGCACCGTCGAATGTTTGTGATTGAAAGTCGTCATAATTCACCAGATAGAAAGTACCGTTGAACTGCAGGCGCCGATCTTCAGTGGATGTTTTCCAACCCAGTTCATAGTTAGTCGCTGTCTCGGGTTCAAATTCTCCGTTTCGCCCTACTTGCTCCCTGCGCTGGTTGAAACCGCCAGACTTGAAGCCGCGACTGATGCTGGCGTAAGTCATAATGTCTGGCGTAAAAAAGTAGCGCCCAATCAATGTCGGAGAAATATCGTCATCACTTCGAGTTTCATCGTAGTAAATATCCGGGCCGACTATCGGGGGAACGTCAAGAGCCGTTTTTGGCTCGGAAATTTGAGATCCCTTAAAATCTTTTTGCTCAGAGGTGTAGCGCAGGCCTAATGTGGCGCTGAATTTGTCATTGATATTCCAGACTAACTGACCAAAGGCAGCATAGCTGGTCGTCTGGTATTGGTTATTGTCGATATTGAGTGTCCCGTTGGGGAATATATCGCCTAAAAGGGGCAGTATGGAGGTCAGGAGAGGTGATTGAGTGAATCTACCCTCAGAATTAAGTTCTGAATAAAAAGCATAGAGGCCCGCCTGGTAGTCGAGAGTTTCGCCACCCGGGGAGGTGATACGCAGCTCTGAGGAGTACTGGTCGAAGTCATATTTCTGCGTCCCTGTGACCGCGTCGTAGGCTGTGAAATCGCCATCAAGGGCACTTTCTGACTCGAAGTGCCGCCAAGCGTTTATGAAGGTCAGTACGTCTTCATTCGCCAGGTCCTTGTTCCATTCCAGCGCTACACCGCCGACTTCAATCTTGTTGAAAATCTCGGCATCGAACCAGTAACTGTCGTTAAAAGGCTCAGCGTTAGGGGTGGGGAAGCCCGCGGTATCCGTAAACGATTCGTACTGAAAAAGAAGGTCACCGTTCTCGTTGACACCCAGTTCCTCTTGGAACTCAGCGGAGGGTGTATTGGTTAGCGGCACCCCAAGCGTTGAAAAGCCTTCGTACTCGATGGTTGCCAGCATGCAGCAGTCGGTATCTTCCTTGGTGTAATCCAGGGTGAGTAAGAATTCTCCGAAGCCATCATCGTCGCTTTTCGCGCCGGTATTCAGGAGAAAGCGCGATTTGACTCCCCACTTACTAGCGTTATTCACACCCTCCCCAGTGAAATCATTTTCGTAGAGGTAGTCACCGTCTATTCCATATCCGGTCAAGCGCATTGCATTGCCCGAATCGCCAAAGGGCACGTTGACCATAGCGTGTACTTCAGCCCGTTCATCGGTGTTGTACATCAATTCGATCTCTGACTCGAAGTCATCTGGTGAGGGGGCCAGGGTGATAATGCTAATGGCGCCTGCTGCGGTATTCTTTCCGTACAATGTTCCCTGAGGGCCGCGTAATATTTCAACGCGTTCAATATCGATCAGGTCGCCGATGCTCATACCAGCGCGGCCTTGATAGACACCATCAATAAACATGCCAACGCTCGGGTCGATACCCGCATTGCTGCCTACCGAGCCGATGCCTCGAATGCGGACTGATTGCTGATTGGAGTCGGTGCCCTGGGTGATCTTGAGGCTGGGCGTGTACTGGTCCAGTTGTGACAGGTTTCTAACGCCTGAATTTTTGAAAAACTCAGCGGTAAAGGCAGTGACCGACATCGGCACTTCCTGGATACTTTCCATCCGCCTATTAGCGGTGACGACTATCTCTTCTAGGGCAAGTGGGTTGGGGCCGTTAGGAGAGGTTTCCGCCTGGGTGAAGGCGGTTGTAGCCAGCAGGGGACCGATTAGGGTCAGGGCCGAGATAAAACGACGATTAACCATGAAATTTCACCAGTGAATCTTATGATTTTCGGCCATTGTAGGCGCCAGAGAAGGCAGTCGGTAAGAGTCGACTGGCTGAGTTTCCCACATTAACAAATCGTCATTTTAAAAACAAACAGAATTGACTGATTTTTTAATGAATGAAAGAAACGCTTAGTGATCCGGCGGGAAATAGTGCGTGCGGGTTAGTACTTTGCGGCTTCCCGGGAGCCTAATCCCTCGAAAATCATCGTCAGTACCGCGTCCCTGATGCTCTCAAGGGAGGAGGGGTTAACGATGAGATGCTCTATGCGGTTATCGTTAACCAGGGACACGAAGCCATGAATCGTCGACAAGATAGTGAGTGCCTGGGTGACTGGGTCCCCTTCACGCACAACGCCCAGATGCTGGCATTCGGTGATGTTAGATACCATTTCCTGCAATGCGGCCCGGCTGGTGTGTTGCAGCGAAACCTGCCCGGTACTGCTTAGCAGGTCGCCGCTGAACATCACCCGGTAGTGAGCTGGATGTTCCAGGGCAAAGTTGACATAGGCTAACCCGCTAGCGGCAAACTGGTTCAGCGGATCGTCCGGAACGGCTGCCTTTTCCGCCTGCATGGTCTCCTGCATCAGCTCGAAACCCTGCTCAACCACTGCCAGAACCAGTTCATCCTTGTCAGTGAAATGTCGGTAGGGTGCCGCATGGGAGACCCCGGCACGGCGGGCCACCTCCCGAATAGTCAGGCCCTGCGGGCCGATTTCGTTGAGCACTGCCAGCGCGGCTTCCAGCAGTGCGCTGCGCAGGTCGCCGTGGTGGTATTTTTCTTTTGCTGTTGTCACACGTTGTGTCTTGGCTGATGGCAGTGTCGCTATACTAGCAAAAAATCTTGAGTGTTTCTATTGTAAACATGAATACCGGGTGGTAATGTTTCTGCTGTCTACAAATCGGCATACCGCAAACAAGCTCACCAGAGCAGCAATTGAAGAGGACTTCTTATGGCTCAACCAATGTCAGCGACTAACCCCTTTCTTAATTTTCCGTATGGTCCGATTCAAATGGAGTGTGATGCCAAAGATTTGATCGTGGAGGGTGAAATCCCTGCTGATTTGTCTGGCTCGCTCTATCGTGTGGGGCCCAATCAGCGATTTACCCCCAGGGGTGATTACCACCTGTTTATGGGCGACGGCATGGTACATGCCTTCCATATCAAAGACGGCAAAGTAGATTACAACAATCGGTGGGTGCGCACCGCGAAGTGGAAGCTGGAAAACCGTGAAGCGCGTACGTTGATCAACCCTATGAACCCTTTTGAATGTGATCCCCAGTACAGCGACTTTGTGTTCACCGATAAAGACGGCACTGCCAACACGGCAACGGTCTGGCACGGTGGGCGATTGCTCATTATGGAAGAGGGCCATCCGCCTTATGAGCTGGATCCTGACACACTGGAATCGATTGGCAGCTGGAATTTTCGAGGTAAATTGGGCACTGCAATGACCGCCCATCCGAAAGTTGATCCCGAAACAGGTGAGATGGTGTTCTTCGCCTATATGGCAACCGGACCTTTCTCAGAAGATGTGATGGTACACAAGGTCGACCGCGATGGGATCTTAACTGAGAGTATTCATGTTCCCACACCGTACTCGGCCATGGTGCATGATTTTGTGGTCACGGAGAATTACATCATCATTCCTATTATGCCTATCACGGGCAGCCTCGAGCGTGCGATGGAAGGAGGGCCTCCATTCGCCTGGGAGCCCGAGAAGGGAGTTCACATCGGGGTCTTGCCACGTCACGGAGGCAAGACTGAAGATATCCGTTGGGTGGAGATGGATTTGAGTTTTGCCTTTCACTTCATGAACGGTTTTGACAAGGATGGTGTGGTCACTGTAGATGCCTGCCAATTTGAAACGCCGCCCCTGTTTCCCACGGCGGATGGAGAATCCACCGGACAATCACATCCCTATCTGAGCCGTTGGACAATTGACCTGAACGATGCGAACCCACGCGCGACCTTCGCCCGCATAGACGAATTCGAATCAGAATTTCCTCAGTGTGACCCGCGCTATTCCGGCCGGGAGTACCGCCATGGCTGGTACACGTCTCCCGATGGTGAATTGCAAGGCACGGTGTCTGAAAACGATAATGTATTTAACGTGGTGGGCCATTTCGATCATGAGACCGGAGCAGTGGATCGCTATTCCTGTGGCCAGGCGATGACGTCGGAGGCGATCTTTGTGCCAGCGTCCGGCGATGCCGCAGAGGGTGAGGGTTACCTCTTGTCGGTGGTAACAAGTTTCGAGACCAGAACCAGCAGCTTGTATATTTTTGATGCGCTCAATCTGGCGGCCGGACCACAAGCCAAAGTGCATTTGTCCCACTGCGTGCCCGCGGGTTTTCACGGGGGCTGGCGCCCCAACGCCTGAAACGCGCACATTTGAGCGCCGAGTAAAACGCTGAGAGAGGAGAATGAAACGATGAAGCCCTGGCCAGATAATGAGTTTCTGAAAGGCTATTACGAGCCGCTCACAGCAGAATGTACGGCACCTGACCTGGTGATAGAAGGTGAAATTCCCAAAGACTTGAACGGGACGTTTTATCGCAATGGCCCCAACCCCCAGGTGCCGCCGAAAAACGATTATCATTTTTTCACCGGCGACGGAATGATCCACGCCTTCACTTTCAACAACGGCAGGGTCAGTCACAAAAACCGATGGGCGCGAACCGAGCGCTTTAAAATTGAACAGCGTACAGGTGAATCCCTGTTCAGCGGGATGAACCCGCTGGAGACGCCGCCAGAGTATCTGGATTTTGTGCTGACGGACAAGGAAGGGGTGGCCAATACCTCCGTACTTATGCATGGCGAGCGAATGTTGCTGCTGGAAGAGGGGCACCTGCCTTTTGAAATGGACCCGGACACTCTGGAATCTCATGGCGCCTGGAGTTTTTACGGCAAGCTCAATACCACCATGTCGGCACACCCGAAGGTCGACCCCGTCACCGGAGAATTACTGTTCCACGCTTACATGGCTACCGGGCCCTTTAGTGATGACATGGGTTTGTATCGCGTCAACAAAGAAGGCTTCATGGTGGAATCGCATGTCTTTAAGGCGCCTTACTCTGCCATGGTGCACGACTTCGTCGTGACCGAAAACTATATCCTGTTCCCGGTGATGCCGATCAGCGGCAACATGGATCGCGCTATGGCAGGTAAACCTCCTTTCGCCTGGGAGCCTGAGTTAGGCACCAAAGTCGGGATCATGCCGCGCGATGGGACGCCCGAGGATATGCAGTGGATCGACGGCGACCCCTGCTATGTCTTTCATTTTATGAATGGCCGCGATAAAGACGGTGTTATCACACTGGAAGCCTGCCACTTTGATTCACCGCCGCTGTTTCCGATGGCCGATGGCACACCGACCCCGCCCAATATCCATCCGTCGCTCAGCCGCTGGACCATCGACTTAAACGCGGCTAAACCCGGCGTAAAAATGGAATACCTGGCCGACCATGGCGCTGAGTTTCCTGTGATCGACCCCCGTTACGCGATGCGCGATTACACCCACGGCTGGTACACCTCCACTGATCGCAGTATTCCTGCGGGAATTCCCGGTAGTGACGTGGTCTACAATGCCATCGTGCATTTCAACGTGAAGACCAACAAGGCAGATAGGTACGCATTCGAGGCAGGCTATGTGTCTGAGCCCATGTTTGTGCAGCGCAATGCGTCAGCGGGGGAGGGGGAGGGTTACGTGCTCACCTGTGTGTACGACATCCCGAGCAACACGAGTGCCCTGTGTGTGTTTGATGCGCAGAATATTAGTGCCGGTCCGCTAGGTAAGGCGTGGGTGTCCCATCGGGTGCCGGTGTGTTTCCACGGTACCTGGCGATCGGCTTAAGGTCAGTCTTTCAGGCGCGGCACGCCCCAGGGTTTGTTGATCCGGTCGACGAGAAACCCCGGCAGGTTGATGGCAAAGCGAGTAATTAAAACCATCTGCCACGGAAAAGTAATGCGTGCCTTGTTGTGCGCCAGACCGCTCGCGATGATGGCAGCAGCTTTCTCAGCGCTGATCAGAAATGGCATATGAGAACTGTTGCGGCGGGTCAGGGCGCTGCTGACATAGCCGGGGCAGATCACAGAAACACCAATGCCCAGCCCGCGAAAAGTCCCCCGGAGTGCCTGACCGTAATGTTTAACAGCGGCCTTGGAGGAAGAGTAAGCGGGTGATCGGGCCATGCCCGCGTAGCCCATAACGGAGCTCATGACAGCCACCTGGGCATTGCCAACCGGATAGGGTCGGCGAGCCGACATTAGCTCCAGGGCGGGGTGGATTGTATTGAAAACACCGTTAACATTGATACGAAATGAATCGACAGCGGCCTGGTGCAGGCCTGCAGCGTCGGTCGCGCCCAGTGCGACACCGGCGTTGGCGATGACAAGGTTGAGCGGTAAGTCATGGTTGCAGGATTGAATCCAGCCCTTGAGGCCCTCGGCGTCGGTAACATCGCCAACCCAGACAGAAACAGAGGCGCCAGCGTCGCGGCATTGTCGGGCCACTTCATCAAGGCGTTCCTGGTTGCGGCCGCTGATGAACAAGGTAATGTCCGGCGCTGCATAATGCCGGGCGAGAGCAGCGCCGATACCGCTTGATGCGCCGGTGATGAGGATCGATTTTGGATTGGAAAACATTGGGGCACGTTGTCTTCTAGTGTGGAAAGACGACCATTAATAGCACAGAGGCTCAATTGATTAAAAGCGTAAAACAATCGGGACGCTTTACGGGGCCCTCTTATCAGGACTTGCTGGACGAGGAGACGCGTCCGGTTCCGGGGGCCTTGCGTGACAGCACGGAGCCTTTTTTGGGGAGTGCACCCCTCCCGGTGGATCGCTATCTGTCCCGGGAGTATCACGAGCTCGAGAAACGTCAATTGTGGCCACGCGTGTGGCAAGCGTTGTGCCGCGTATCAGAACTGTGCGATAGCGGTGATTTCTACGTGCACGACATTGCCGGTACGTCGGTGTTCGTGGTGCGCACCGAAGAGGGCGACCTTCGCGCGTATCCCAATGCCTGCCTCCATCGCGGTCGGCAGCTAAAAACCGGTTCGAGTTCCGGCCTTGGTAGCAGCCGGGATATCACCTGTCCCTTTCACGGCTTTCGCTGGCATCTGGACGGTGGCTTTGCCGGAGCACCCTGCCAGTGGGATTTTCCACACATTGACAGCAACAACTTCGATCTACCGGAATTACGCGTGGATACCTGGGGCGGCTGGGTATTTGTGAACATCGATGGTAACGCGCCACCGCTGCTCGACTATCTTGGTGTGATGGACGAGCATTTCCAACGTTGGTCACCCGAGAACACCTATAAGGCACTGCACATTAAAAAGGTGTTGCGCTGCAACTGGAAGCTCGCCCACGAGGCATTTATCGAATCCCTTCACACCGTCGCGACACACCCACAATTGTTACCTTATACCGGTGATTCACACTCCCAATACGATTGCTTCAATGATCATGTGAGTCGCACCATTACACCCATGGGCGTGGTCAGTCCACATGTGCCAGGTACAAGCGAAGAGCAATCGGTCCACCAATGGTTGACCGTGTACGGTGTAGATGCGGAGGAAGGCTTGCCTGACTTGCCCAAGGGAGTGTCTGCGCGCGCGTTTCTGGGCGATATGAACTTACGGCGTTTTTCGAAAATGTATGAGCAGGATCTCACGCTCCACGTTACCCATAGCGAAGTGCTCGATGCAATCCTGTATTCGGTTTTTCCTAACTTTGCGCCGTGGGCCGGTTATCGCCCGAACGTGACATATCGCTTCCTGCCCTACAATGACAGTCACGAAATGTGCACGATGGAGATTATGTTACTGATGCGCTTTCCGCAGTCACAGCCACGTCCAAGAGATGCAAGTATACAATTGGTCCCTGCGGATCAAACACTGGCAGAAACACCGGGCATAGAGCCTGGTCTGGCCGCAGTGTTCGATCAGGATTTTAGCAACCTTCCGTATGTCCAGAAAGGACTTCAGTCGTTGCAGTCAGGTCAGGTAGAACTGGCTAATTACCAGGAGGTCCGTATTCGCCATTTTCATGCGACACTCGACAAATATCTCAGTGCAGAAACCGGAGAAGGTTCATGAGTGCACCCGTAACACTGAAGTTTGACAACAAGGTAGCGATTATCACGCTCAATCGACCTGACGTATTAAATGCAATTAACGAAGATATGCTGCCACCCTGGGTTGATGCCTTGGAAGAGTGCCGCACTAATCCTGATGTCGCGGTGATTGTCGTCACCGGAGCGGGCGAAGCGTTTTGCCGTGGTGGTGATACGACTAAACTTGGCGCTCACACGATGCCAGCGCCACCGGAAATCAAGGATCAGTTCTGGGAGCGACTACACCGCATTCCAAAGAAGTTAGCTGAAATTGACAAACCGGTTATCGCGGCGGTGAATGGACTGGCTTCAGGTGCTGGGGTCGATGTGAGCTTGCAGTGCGATATACGCTTTGCAGCCCGCAGTTCTATTTTTCGAGTCAGCTACACCGCATTTGGGCTGGTGCCCGGAAACGGTGGCACCTATTTTCTACCGCGTATTGTCGGCGAGGCCAAGGCGTTGGAGCTTTTCTTTTCGGCCGAGCCGATCACTGCCGAAGAGGCGCTTAACATCGGCATGGTGAACCAGGTGTTTGACGATGATGAGCTGATGCCCCGTTCTCTTGCATTTGCTCATAGTATCGCAGAGCGAGCGCCGCTTGCGATGAAGCTGGTGAAGCGTGCGGTTAAACAGAGTCAGGCGATGGATTTGAATACCCACCTTGATATGGTGTCATCGCATATGCTGATCACGCGTCCCAGCGAGGATCATGCAGAAGCGATCAAAGCTTACGAGGAAGGCAGAAAGCCGGTGTTTAAGGGGAAGTAGGGACGATGCTAGTTTGTAACTGCACCACAGATCACAATTTCATGACGGGTGATCACCCAGCGGCCATCAATGTGCTGCATGGCACTCTTGTAGGTTGCCCACAGGGTAAAGCTAAGCTTGCCGTTAGCGAGAAAGTTTACCGCCTGAACATCGCTTCTGGTTTGCGCCACGTCGCCTTCGATGGTGGCAAATTGAGGCCCCAGCATGTGTTGCGTGGTACTGAACTGCTCAAGAGCTTCCGTGACATAGCGCACCCAGTTCTCGATTCCGCGATAGGTCTGGGTACCAAAGCCAACAACTTCGACATCGTCGGCAAAACAGGCCCGGTAGCGGTCAAAATCCCGCTCGTCGACGGCTGCGGTGTAGTTGAGCATCACATCCTGCAGTTCGATGCGGTCTCGGGAATAATCGCGGGTCATAAAAATGCCCTTAGATGAGTGTTGGTGAGGGTAAAGTTTAACAGAATACGTGCAACGCGCTAACGCCAGAATGACACGCGATGCGACAGTAAAAGATTGAGAGAGTACGAGGTAAAAAGACGATGATCCGGCAAGAAATATCCAGCAATCTCCCAAGCGACTTACCGGATTGGCCGCAACAATCGGTGCGTGGCCATAAGCTTGAAGGTAATCGGTATAGTTCTCATGAATTTGCCGAGCAGGAGTGGGAGCATGTCTGGACCAAAGTCTGGTTATTGTTGGGGCGAGAGGACGAAATACCCAACCCCGGCGATTGGCAGCAGGAGGAAGTCGGGCGTGAGTCGATTCTTATGGTGCGTCAGGAGGATGGCAGCATTAAAGCCTTTTACAATGTGTGCCAGCATCGCGGGCATCGTCTGGTCAGCGATGAGAAGGGTCATGTGCGACGCTTTATCTGTCCCTACCACAGCTGGGCCTGGAATCCTGACGGTACGCTGGATTTCGTGCAGGATCCCGAGGATTTTGCCGATGGAAATCCTTGCGGAAAGCTAAGATTAGCTGAAATTCCCTGCGAGACGTTTGCCGGTTTTATCTGGATTAATATGGATCCGGATTGCGTCAGTCTCCGCGAATATCTGGGCCCCGTCTGGGGGGATTGGGAGGTGTATGGTGTAGAGAACTGGAAGCGCTATGTGGCCAAAACAACGGTTGCTCCAGTGAACTGGAAGGTGGTGATGGACAATTTTAATGAGTCTTATCACGTCAATACGGTACACCGCCCCAAGGGTGCCGATGTGGAGAAACTACGTATTCACTCCGGCGTAGACACCAGCTACACCACCTCGCGTTTTGATATGGCTGACGAGGGACACGGACGTATGATCATGCTGGGTGGTTACGCCGGACCGGCAATCGACAAGACAGGCGCAGTAGGGGAGCCACTGGCCGGTATTCTCAGGGAATGGGGTTTAGATCCGGCCGACTTCACCGGACGCGGCGAGGCAACACGAGAGGCTTTGCAGCAAGCGCGGCGTAAGCTCGGGCCCGGTCGTGGATACGATTATTTCGATAGGCTGAACGATAGTCAGCTCACCGATGCTTACCACTACACATTATTTCCCAATTTTGCAGTGTCGCTGTGGGTGGATGGGTTTCACTTTTTGCGAACACGGCCGCACCCCACTGACCCGGAAAAATGCCTTTTCGACAACTGGTGGTATGCGCCAGCCCCCGAAGGTGTCACCGATGCGGCGCGCACGACCGCGGGTTTGGTGGCGCGCGCCGCAGTGGTGGAGCACGAAGTATTTGAGCCCGGAGAAGTGTCAATGGGGCTCACCATCGATCAGGATATGTCGATTTTCCCCGCACAGCAGAAGGGTATGCACTCAAGAGGTTACAAGGGCGCGTACTTGGCGGGGCAGGAGAGTCGCGTGTCACGGTTGCACGAGTTGATTGATGATTATATTAAGGGACGCCGCTCGTAGCGTCGTCCCGAATCTATTCTGCTTGACTGCCGACTGTATTTCCGTCCGGGCCCGTTAGGCACAAACGGACGTTTTAGCCGGGATTTTCGGCTATTTTTCTGATGATTGCCCCGCGCAACACATTCCCAGACTGAATCACTCGCGCATTTACGCCACGCAAATTCAGTGACTTTCCTATTGTCGAGTTTACAAAACCGACAGCGTCTAGTCCGAAGCGCTCGGTGAACTTGCCGCAACCCAAATGGGGTTCGGCGGTGATTTCGATTGCCGCATTGCCGAGTTGCAGCTGGGTTCCGGGTGGAAGGTTTTCGTGGCTGAGGTCGAGGTCGATAAAAAACTGGTCTCCGGCAAGCTGCCATCGGTTCTCGTTTTTGGCAATGATCGCAATTGTCCGGGCATTCATAATATTCAGTTGCATATCGGGATGGGCACTGCCACCTGGTGTCTTTTGATAGCCCCTGCTGCGCCAGTTGTCTCCCGCGAGGCCTTCGACTACGTCCAGTTGCGCCTCCATGAGTTCTATGCGTTCTCCCGTCGTTGGTCTGCAGACTATCTTGCGCACAACACCGTCGTCCTTGGGAGATAATTTTATAAACTCAATTGCAGCTTCCAACTCGCTCTTGCTAGCAAACATGTGTATTCACGCCTTCTGTTTACTCATTTTCATTTGCTACCGACACCGTGGGGTCACCCGCATGGTCTACCGTGACATCAAATTCTATAGGTCGACAACATACCTGGCAGTCTTCAATATAGTTTTGATGCGGCACCGAGCAGTCGATGGCGATTTCGATCGCCTCGCCACAATAGGGGCAGCTGATGTTTTGATGTCTAAGCAGTTCCATACATTACATACACTATTGCTGCGGCCTCTCCTGGCCACAATTCCAGCACAATTCAAATGACATATCATTTTTCTCATTGCAGCCTGTGCAAATCCAGGGAGGCGCGGATTCACTGCTAAGTGCGTTATCCAGAGCACTGCATGCGCGGTCGTAATCAGAATCGTTTACAACCCACAATTCGAGCCAGGTATCAAAGGGGGAAATTTCGCCAACCGCACTGGAAGCGTGCTCGTTTTTCAGGAACAGTTCGAATCCTTGAGCCTCCAGGATATTCCGCGCATTGCCAACGATAAACCGATTACTGTTTGTATATACCATTCTCATAAATATTTACCGCTATTGAGGAGGCTGTTTAAGTGCATTTCTAATTCCCTCACTCAGCTATCTGACAGAGTGAAAAATTGAGGTTGCAGTGTGCTTTTAGGGTAACGGTTCCAGCAGAAGCAGAATGCTCAAAAAACCATCCCAAACTTTAAACTGTTGATTAGACCCCTCTTTGGGCAGCATCAACGGCCTCGCAACCATCGTGTGCCTCTGTTTATACAACATATCTCCCGAGTCCTCTATTTCTTTTTGCGATTCAACATCCAGAAACCCGAACCCGGCAGAGAACGAGTCCCTTGTTAAGTTTAGGCGCCCCTATAAACCATAGCGCAACTGAACATGGCGGCGACGCTCTGATATTGTCTCTGCTCGTTGCTCGGTCGATACCCGGGGCTCGTCGGCCGGTAAATGCTCACGCAACTCATTCAGTTTTACCAAATTTGCGACTGGCTTCTGTTCCTCCCTCAGTGGCGATGGCATGCCATCGTAGCGCATGAGTATCACTCCTCGGCTATATCCCTCAGCATCGAGCCAGTTGGCTACTCCGGGGTCTTCATTACTGATTACGAAGTAGACTGCCCCATCAGAGCTAACGTGCGCCTGATCCAGGCTGAGGCTGCTTTGCCTGTTGGCGTAGTCCAATGACTCCCACCAGTGGTGGCCCAGTTGGATGCCCTGATAGGCCGCATTAGTAGGGTGAGCAGTAATTACCAACGCTTCATCTTCAGAAAGCTCAAAGTGGCCACCAACCATCCAGCGCTGAGCTAAGCCACCTTCTTTACCGGTATCTTGAGGGGGTGTCAGCCGATTTGCAGGCATCAACATTGAAAAACGCGTTCGACTTAATTCTGGCCAACGCCGCAAATCTTCAGCAAACGTGTTGGTTGCGTTGCGTAGCCGTTCGGTCATTATTTCTCTGGTGAGCACGGGGTATACCGGCCGACCGACATCGATACGATCGATATGTAGATGGCCCGGAGATTCATTGGACCAGTTAGAGTGGATTTGTCGGATTAGGAGACGCATTGTTCCGGCATTGCCCGGTAGCCAATTACTTGTCTGAGGTACGCCGCCAATATAGAGCTCAAAATCACCATTAGTGTCTGTGATTAATTGATCGGTGGAAAGAGTGGCAAAACTCGGAGCCATCGGGGAGCCCGCCTGGTAGAGCGTAAAATCAAGGCGACGACTAGTGCCGCGATTCCCCCAAACTTTATAGCTTGCCTCGCCATTTATCATCGTTGTCAAATAGCGCTGATCAGCGTTATCCATACCGCCTTTACTGAAAGGGTCCACTTCGTAAAAATAGGGGAAGTCTGGATCGCTCATCGCTTTGAGTTCTATCGCGGCGATTAGCCCCCGCAGAATATGGCGGTAAGCTTCCGCCTGCTCTTGTGGTGAGCCATACCACTTGTGGGCCTGTACGAACGAGCCTGCACTATCGATTGCTTTTGCGAACTCTTGAAAGGTTTCTTCTAACCCAATTCCGTCTTGCACCATTACCGTTGAATCGGTCCTGAAGTCTTTTAGGTACATCAATGACGCACCGACCATGACCCCGATAATCATAAACAACAGATTTTTTTTCATTTGAACGTCATTCTAATCCATTTTCCCCAGGCGGTATTCTATAACCGCATACGGCAGTCGAAGGTAACGCACTGTCTGTGCGTGTTATGAGCGGATTGTGGCGTTCCGCGAGCTTTTGTTGGTAATGTGGGAATGTCAGTCAAACGCGACAACTTCATTTTCTTCTGTAAAAAATATGGTCGAAGCTTCCATGTCGATAAACCTTGCCTCATCCTCTGCCAGAAGAGCGCCGGCTGCTTGGCCAGCTTGCGTGCCCAGCGCAGCCTGAACTGATTCAAGGCTATCCCACCAAAGCTCTGCAATTCCGTCGAATCCCGGCTGTTTCATTCCTCTCTCGGCAGAGACAGCATCCCCGAATTCCACGTGTTTAGTATGGCTCTGTACATATCGCCTTATCTTGAGATCTTCAGCTTTTGATTTGACCAAAGTACCGTGTTGATTGAGCCAGTAATCATAAAAATCACGCTCCGGAACAGAGGGCAACCGTTTTACGCAAAATACCAGTTTTATCATAAGGACTCCTTGTGACGCAGCTTTGGCATAACGCCGCAAACAGTTGTGCGCGAAGCGCAGTCAGTACCGATAGTGTGCGACTTGATTTGCCTTGTCATGTCGTGTCATGTGCCTTTGAGGGGTGGAAAAGTTATTTCCATCCATATACCCACTTACGTACATCTTTCAATTCTTGCCATTGAATGAGTGTTGAGCGCTTAGATATAACGGCTTCAAGCGAGCAGGAAATCACTGATTCCTCTTCATCAAAATCCACCTCAGTCACCATGAAGTGTTTTTCCTTTTTATCTGGCTGTACTGCCGTCCACTTGCTGTTGATCAGCTTTTTCGGATTAATTTGATTCATTGATCATTCTCTGTGAACCTATAGCGTCCTAAGTAGGGGACTGTAAGCCGTAGGCTTTTGGTGGCGGATGCCTATGCGGGCTAGATGACTTAATCAATTCCATATCAGCTCCGGGCCTCTATTTTTCGACTGAGCCATAACGGATGGCGATAGTGGCGACAAAATACAAAGTGAATAATACATTCCCTGAAAAAATAATGTGGAAACTCTGCAGGCGCGCAATTATGCCTGAGTGATTGTCAATTGAGCCAAAGAAAATTTAAACCAAGCATACTATGGATAGAGCGACCGCAGACAAGTGAAACACTATATGATTCAACAGACGTTGTGAAAAACGTGCGACGGGGAATACTGGCTTTTTCGGAGCTGACGTGTTCATCAATACAATTCCAGTGGTATAAAAAATTGCGAAAATGATGGGAATTTAGCCAAATTTACGCGAATAAATTCCATTACATTCCGATACTATAAGCAGCCATTATTGTTGGCTGCAGAATCTCGATTCAGCGCGTCAAGGGCGCGTTCTGACGGCAGGGCTACTATAATATTTTTGGAAATATGGTGTAAAATACCCGTAATTTGTGATCCAGGCTCGCCAACCAAAAGCCGCATTTTATGTGCTGGGTTTTTTGCAAAAACGTGTACGGTATTGTCCTACCCGAAATCATTAAACTAGTATGGCAGAGACAATCAAGTTTCGGATATTACTGCACCTTAAACAGGAGGATAAGATGAGTAACCGATTACATCTTCTATGTTTAAGCCTTGTAGTGTTATTGAGTGCGAACGCCTGTGTTAGTCCTGGTGAATCTACTGCGGCAAGCGCCCACGCCAATATGCAAGTTCTAGAAGGTAAAGTGTATTATCTTGAGAAAAAATTGTTGCCTGCAGGCGCTGTCCTGGAGGTTACACTGGAAAATGTGTCTAAACAGGATGTGGCATCAACGCAGATGGCGTCAGTGACGCAGACGATTAACGGCGCACCACCTTATACATTTAGCCTTGAGTATGATGCTGCTCGGATAAAACCGAATATGCGCTATGGTCTGAGAGCCGAGGTTATCTTGTCCGATAAACTACTAATGACGTCGACCGAACACTTTGATCCGTTCAGGAATAATCAGGAGACGATCAATATTAAGTTGAGTACGATAGCGCGCTTTCAGGCCCAATAATTCAACCAATTCAACCAATTCAGCAGCAATTATAAGAGTCCCACTATGCGGTATATTTTAGTTTTTTCATACGTTGCTTTAGCGCTAATGATTAATTTGGTGGCGGGCGAGGAAGTAATGGATACACCAGTCGGTGCAGATAAAGCGGTGGCCGGGGAAGCTGTAACAGCTACCAGCCCAGCTGAAGCAGCCGTTGCCGATAAAGTATTTGTAAACGGTAAGATTATTACGATGAATGATCAGCAGCCCGAAGCCCAGGCCGTTGCGATAAAAGATGGCCTGATTACTTACGTGGGAGATCTGCGCGGTGCTAGACCACTAATAGGTGAAAATACACAGCAGGTCAACTTGCAGGGACGTACTATGTTACCCGGTTTTGTAGATGCACATGGCCATGTCGTCAGTGCGGGCCTTCAGGCAGCCAGTGCTAATTTGTTACCCCTCCCTGATGGAAAAGTGAATAATTTTGTGGAGCTGCAGGATACTTTAAGCGCTTGGTCGGACTCAGCTAAGGGCGAGGAATTTATTTCTAAAGCAGGCTGGATTGTCGGCTTTGGCTTTGATGATTCACAACTGAGTGAGCAAGCTTTTCCTACCGCCGATGAACTTAATCGTGTCAGTGACGAGATGCCTGTGATGATTATTCATCAGTCAGGCCATTTCGGTGTACTTAATGATTTTGCACTGAAAAAAGTCGGCATTACCGATTGTCAAAAAGTCGTCTCTGGTGGCGTGATTCGCTGCCAGGCTGACGGTAAAACTCCTAATGGTGTGCTTGAAGAAAATGCCTTCTTTGGCGCACTGGCGAGTTTTCAAGATGGCATTGACGCCGCCTACAATATTGAGTTGTTTAACCAAGGCATGCAAAGTTTTTCCCGCTTTGGGTACACCACTGCACAAGAGGGGCGAGCATTTTCCTCCACGGTGGCGATTGCTGAAGCCCGCGTGGAACAAAGCCCCTTACCGATTGATGTCGCTATTTACGCCGATTACAGTGCCAAGAGTGCCCTTGATAAGTCTGAGTATTACAGCGGCAGCGGCTATGAAGGCATTAACTACCAAAACGGCCTACGTATTGCCGGCGTAAAATTAACCTTGGATGGTTCGCCGCAGGGTAAAACGGCCTGGCTAACCGAGCCCTATTTTGTTCCGCCGCACGGGCAAGATAAAGACTATGTTGGTTACCCAGCGATGACAGCAGAACAGGTAGACACTGAGATCATGGATGCGTTTGCTAACAACCGTCAGATAATTGCCCATTGCAACGGTGATGCAGCGATTGACCAATACTTGGATGCGATTGAAAAAGCCACGAAAAAATATGGTGAGGCAGATCGCCGCAATGTTTTAATTCACGGTCAAACGTTACGCAAAGATCAAATCGCGCGCTTAAAAGAGTTGGCTATTATTCCATCCCTGTTTCCGATGCACACTTTCTATTGGGGTGAATGGCATAAAACCTCAGTACTTGGCGCCGAGCGCGCGGCCTATATATCACCGACGCGAGATGTACTGGATGCCGGGCTCATTTTTACTTCACATCATGATGCCCCAGTGGCTTTACCGGATTCAATGCGTGTCCTTTCGTCAACTGTAACGCGTGTAACACGCAGTGGAGAGGTGTTAGGTCCGGATCAACGTGTTACAGCTTACGAGGGTCTTAAATCCATTACACTTTGGCCGGCGTACCAACATTTTGAAGAAAACGTGAAAGGCTCTATCGAGGTGGGGAAACAAGCAGATTTTGTCGTCTTGTCGGCTAATCCTCTGACAGTTGATCCATTAACGATTGCTGATATTAAGGTGCTGGAGACCATTAATAATGGAGCAACTGTATTTAGCTTGAACCCGGTGTCTAAACCTAACAATCTAGTTGGGTCTGATAAAGATGAGTATGGCTGTATCGGTTCGGCGGGTTATCAGTGGTGTGCCAAGCTCGAGCAATGTGTGCGGCCCTGGGAACTAACGAAGCAGCATAGTGAAGAAAATACGCCCGAAGCGCTGAAGCGCTTATGTCAGTAGATCGACACGAGAAGGACGGTAGCTAGCAAGGTGCCTGCGGTATTAATGGGTATGACGACGACGCTGCCTTTTGCTCACATAGCGATCGAGTGAAATTGCGCCGCCAATATTCCTACCTTGCCGATAGGCTACAGGTGCATAGAAAAATGCCGATAGAGATCTGGACTTGAGTACTTGTATTCTGCTTGTTTCGCCTCCACTGATGGCCCTTCCACTTTGAGAGTCGATTCAAATAAATTTTTGTAATACGACTTAAGCGAATCGGGAATGCAATCAAAGATATTCTGCCTAAGCACCATGCACTATTGTCGAAAATATGATTACCGTTAGCTTTAGCAAAATTTAACCACGCACTATTCAGGTAGGAAATCTCAAACTCTGAATTTAATCCGTATATAGAGCAGGGATGACTGTCCATGCGCTCTAACATTGACTCGCCAATGACGTCGGAAAACCCTGTTGTTATCTGATGCTTCAAAAACCTTCCTGGTCAGATCAATTTTCTAATGCGGAAAAAACCGCAGTGGTTTTAGCGTCCGGCCCCGTAGGCGCGAACTGTAAGGTCTTGTTAGGTAGCCGGCTTATTACTGGCTATGCTCCAGAATACCCCGGCCACGGATGCGCCTAAAACACCCATCGCTAAACATTGCCACAATAGCCAATAGTTACCGTCTTGCCCAAAGGGCTCAACCATATAGGTTAGAGCTGCTGCTAAAGCAAACCCTGGAACTACATAGAGAGCCGCGTAGGATTTTCCGTACACCTTGAGTATAAAGTGCAGGGGCAGCGCGATGAAAAGAATCGTTGCGGCAGACACCAACCACGCGGCCAACAGCATGGGAGCGAGTAGAGCATTGTTCAAGTCGCCAGACAGAGCCAGGATCACTAGGTAAAGTGGTAATACAAAAAGCGAACTGACTATTGAGGCGATCACAATTCTCATAAGCACTTAACCTAGTCCACCTAACGCTCGCAGTAGGGGCAGCGACTATGTGACTGTCTTTGTTGCCCGTCGCTGTTGTGTGTTTCTGTCACCATTTTTTTGGTAGCCTCGGGTCTCGATATCTCGACTTTCGGTATTTCTGCAGTTCGACGCCGCGATCAATATCTGAAGCTCGCTTATCCAGATATTTTCGGTCCCACTTATTTACAAGGGCAGCGCCGGCATTGTTCCACAAACTGTATAAGCCTGTTTTGACTAAGAATATGCGCAGTCCAAAACCAAGAAACGCGAGAAAGATAAGGTAGTGGAAGAAATATTCTGGTGCAAACAGAGGTATGACCGCAGTGACGGATAGGAGAGCAATATAGACGCCTCTGGATAGGGGCCCAAATTCAAACTCTGGCTCCATAAAAACCTCGCAACTATAGTGGAGAAATTTTTCGGCTAGCCCCTAAGCCGGTCACCGCTTACTTGAACGGACCGACGCACTCAGTACTTGAAACCTTGAACGATCTTGTGAGGCGCACACCATAATGTGACAGGTTGCAGAGGTATTCAATAGGCCGCATGGCGCTTAAGGCCGAGCGGCAGTAAGACCGTCCTAGGCGGCCATAAAGCGAACTGCGCACCACAACTACCTAAGGACAAGCCATAAAGCATGCAATATGCCTGGCAAATAGAAGAAAAAACACAGTACGACATTTATTAGAAGATCCTTACCCGCGCCGTTGTTCAGAAACACCGCCAGTGGCGGTAGCAGGACTGCCAGAATTGCCAGGATTACCTTGTTCATTTCAGAAGTTCTCTGCCATTGATGGTTCACCAACTTTGGTAAAGGGTAATTATGCGGAGGCTCGCTGCCCAAATCAACTCACAAGCTCTCTTTCCTTATAGTGCTTTATTTTGATTCATGAGGCCTCCTGTTTAGGTTGTATTCGCTTCACGCCTGCCGCTGTCGAATCGCGCAGCTGTTATGACCTGATTACTGAAGATCCTGGGAATTAGGCCGTCTAGAACGGAACCTCGGTTACACTGATTTTGCTTTTTTAGCAGAAGTTGGCTAGATTTAACGTATTAGACCTGAAGCGGGTTATAACGGAATAGCAATTATTATGTCGCCAGAGCAGATTCGTGTTGTCATCGTTGTTTATCTCAGTGCTTTGCTGCCTCTGGTACTGATTCCGTGGTTACGCCGCCGCCAGGCTATACCCGGCTGGGTGCCGACAGTCTATGTGGGTTCTTTTCTGCTGTGTGCGCTTGGGTGGGAACTCTGGTTTACCTACGGTTGGGTTGCGGGAGATGCGGTAGATCTGCGACGCGCCGATGTGCTTAACCGTATGCTTCCGATACATATCAATTGGCTGATGAACTCGCTGGCTGATGCCGGGGCGGTATGTATGGGCGGCTTGTGGTTGATGTGGCGCACCGCAAAACGCGATTCCCGCGTGTTTGAGCAATGGCAGTGGTGGCCATTTGTTGTGCTCTTTGTCTGGTGTATCGGGCAAAACATCTTTGTAGAAATGTTTCTCTACCATGACCAACTTGCAGCTGGCAAACCATTGTCCTGGGCCCCTCTTGTGCCCACGGGGCCCTGGTGGAATCCGGTTCTATTTGTGTTTGGTGACCGTACGATTACGCTGCAGGGGCAGGTAGCGTGGTTAATCGCTCCGTGGATTCTTTATGCCGGCACGATCGCCTATGTGCGGCGCTGGAAGGCTGGGAACAGTGTTTTCCGCTGATAGGCTCCTGCCATTGAGCGCCGAAGTAGTGCAGCGCACTCTGAGTACCTTGCGGCAGGGACCGATACGTTAAGTCTTCAAAATTGTTAGCATCGGCCTATGAACAACTACAAGTACCACTGATTTCCTCCTGACATCATTGGTCTAACAATGCGCTTGCCTGAACCAGCACCAGATGCTGTAGACGTGACTACGCCAGTTTCTTTATAATGATGGCAGCGCAAATCCTCATCCCATGCAGTCATAGACAGCCGTTATTGATGCCCTGCTGTGAGTGCTTTAATGCAAGGTTTTTTTGACAAGAATGCTACCTATCTCTTATTTTCAGCGGCCCGTCACTACGTGGCCTGTACTGACACTAATACTGCTTCATTTATTGTTTTTTTCTGTCCGCACGTCAGCTGCCGCTTGGGTTGCGGTGGGAGAAAACGGGACGATAATTAATAGCGCTGATGGTCTCACGTGGTCAAGCGCCCCCAGTCCCACCTCAGAAACACTCCGCGGTGTGTACTTTGATGGTGTAGGCACTTGGGCGGCAGCCGGTCAGCAAGGCACCCTCGTTAACAGCCCTGATGCAGTCGTTTGGACGCAGCAGACAAGCGGCAATACGAATCCGCTGTGGGGTACGATTTTCGCCGGAGGCCAGTGGATTGTCAGCGGAGGCAGCGGACGCGTTATTACCAGCCCCGACAGCGTTGTCTGGACCTCGGTGAATGGCAGCTTCTCTTTCACACTTTATGATATTGCGTATGACGGCAGTGGTCTGTATGTCATTGCCGGTGACTCCGGCGCCGCGCCAATTGTTCTGACCAGTAACGATGCGGTGACCTGGACGCAGAAGCTTCCACAACCTTCGAATTCTGAGGGATTTTACGGCATCAGCTATGGCGCTAACGAATGGGTAGCCGTCGGGGATGCCGGCACCATACGAACGAGCGCAGACCCGGAGTCTCGCGCCTGGGACACCCAAACGAGTGGGACGGCTGCAAATCTGAGAGACATCGTTTACAACGGCACAGACCTCTACGTTGTTGTTGGGGTTGGCGGCGTGATCCTCACCAGCAGCGATGCGGTTGTGTGGGTGTCGCGTATCAGCGGCACCAGCGACGACTTGGTTGGAATTGAATACGATGGCGCCGGACTGTATGTCGCGGTTGGTACGGATGGAACAATACTCAGCAGCAACGACGCCATCACTTGGACCCCACGGACAAGCCCTATTATTCAGAATCTAAGAGATGTCGC
>JAPKAY010000083.1 GCA_028825045.1 Halioglobus sp. | reverse complement strand
GGCGGTGACAACACATGGGAGCCAGCAGTGGCTGTCAATCAGACTGTCATGCTAGGGACCACGGTGCGAGCCTCAGCCATTCCAGCACTATCATTACCACTACTGGCACTTCTGTCGCTACTGATGGCGGGTATTGGTGTAGTGGTATCGAGGCAAAAGAGCCCTTAAGCGAACTCAAACAACACCAAGAAGCCCAGCTCGTTACACATTTTTCTGGTCGCGCTTATGTCCGCTTTTTACTTGAAGCGGCTCCTTGTCTATCGGACTCTAGTGCCTTCTCGTTGTTCCAGATATGTATCTACAGATTTCAATCTATGCTGCGGTGCCTATTAACGCCTACCGCAGCGGCATATTGCCTGTCCCCGATTGTTCATGAAGAGGTCTATTCACGACACTTCTTTGTTTTTTCTATACTTGACAAAAAAAGAGCCAAGTTTCTCGATCACAGCATTAACTATTCAGGGAAGGGTCTACGCTGCCGAATCGAATCCTAGTAACCACCGGGAATGGCATGTTCGGCCATGCGTTGATAGAGAACCCCCTTGACCGAGACGACATCGAAGTGCGCGCCATGGTCCGTGATCGCAGCAAGTTCAAGTTAACTGGGAGAAATCTGTCCGTTGGCGAAACTAACATGACGATCCTGCTTTTCTAGAATCGGTTACCCGGGACATCACTCATATCTTCGTCACGTCGCCGATGGACGAGCAGATCACCGCCCGCGAAACTGCCGTGGTTGACGGGCCCGGCAGCCGAGACGTTTGGCGAAGTTGCAGAGGCATTCACGAGAGTTCTGCCGTACCCGGCCGACTGCGTGGACATGTTGGAGGAGGGTTTCGCTCAGATGCTGATGGAGTACGCTGGCCTCACCACATCGGAGGAGGTCGAGATCCAAGTCATATGTCATCTTATTGCTCAAGAATTACGCATCCTTATCGCTCTTTGATTCAGTGCGTAATTGTACAGTTCATAATCTTTGGAATGAAATTCCCTTAATTTTTTGATGAAATTTGAGTCAGAATAATAGGACTTTTTTTTGCTAGGATTCACATTTGATCTTTCGATTTTAATGTTATCTAATTTTAAGAAATTATTCGCAAAGTAGATAGCATCCGAATCGAAATGTTCTGTAATGCCGATAAAGTCAAATTGCTCAATTGGAAACGACCATAGAAACTGTGAATAAATATTTTTTACATCTTCGGAAAAACAGAACTTCTCAAACGACCAGCTTTCTTTCATCATCTTTTTTCGCAATGCACCAGCAGTCTCTTCGTTGTAATCTCTTTGCCAAAAGTGATAGTGAGAGGCCAATCTTTCCAGAGGATCCCTGAGCCATGTTACAAAAATGGTGTTGGGATCACTAATCAACTTGCTGTACTTATAAGGTAGGAAATGCCCGTGTATGCATTGAACATTAGTTTTCTTGTAGTTCGCTTTCTCCAACTCGAACCTTTCATGAAATTGCTTTACATCAGCTCTGCGCTCTCCCAATGACTTACTGATCGGCCTGTCCTTGTAATCCGGCATAAACCCAGTTCCGAAGTGTGTGTGAAGCAACTCTTTGAAACTGATTCCACCTGCCTTTGGGCTATGGAGAGATATGATCATAACGTGTGCCGATTTTAGTAAAGATCTTTGAAAATGTGTTTTAGTGGAAGATTTAGATAAAAGGAAAATGGCAAAGTAGAAAGAAGATAGTAATATGGGATAATGCCGGGACGGTAAGCTTGCCCCATGACGGTCTGGATGACAGTCTACACTGGTTGCTGTGCGGATTTCAAAACTTTTAGTTTTGACTCAGAGTCCAACCTACAACATTTACACCTACCGCTGAAACTCTAAATTACCTTTGAATATCGAGGTGGACACGGCGTTTATCGAAAAACGGCTGCCCAACTTTAGAAATAAAGGCTCCAGTCTGAAATCAACATTCTGAGGTACACTGCGCCTGACCCTCATCGCGCCTTGAAAAGGCCAGCAAAAGGGCAAGCGGGAGCTAAGCGTCACTAGATTATGTTACCGGTCAGAATCTTTCCGCGAAGATATAGAATTGCTGTGTTATCGGCATCGGCTCACAAATTCTCGAGCGTCTCGGTATTGAGAAAATAAGCCTGATGTCCGCACCAGTGCATTTTAATGCACTGTCCGGTTTCAATCTTGAAGTTCGTGCAACCGTGAGCCTCGTCGGCGCGCACATGCCTTACATGTGCGGCCCTGATGGGTCTCTACTGGGAGACCTTCTCACGCCGAATTTCCTGTGCGTCTTGATCACGTTTGCAAAAAGGCAGATCGATCCAGCCGCTCTGTGAATAGAGCTTGGTAGCGTCGTCGTAATGCGGTGAAGCAGGATCAGTCGACTGAGAGTAGGTCAGGATGGCGTTAGCATCCGGGCAATCAGTCTCATCCCAGCTTACAGCCTGTATATAACTGTTACCGGCTCTGACATCGGAATAACCTTCTCCGTCTACCAAGTTGGCGCTGATCACATTGAACAGCATGCCGCCCGAGCCACCGGGGAGTGGAATATTGACACCGTTTCTTTCGATGAACTGCACCTCACCCCAGGGTAAATCCAAGGCAATACTGTTGTCCAACAGTACTTGAACGCCGCCGGCCAGTGCCTGGCGCACAGCCTCCACTAGCTCAGCATCAGCGGTGTTAAGTTGATTAGGCGTATGGACGGGATCCGTCGGATCAAAAGGTACGGCCCACAGGTTGTCCAGACTGCGCGCGATGCGCCAGAACTCGGTGAAGACATGTCCGCCAACGCTATCGATCGTATGGCGGGTGTCCCACGCTCCCAGAATGTTGCAGGCCTGCTTCATCGTTGCATTGCTGGCACCATAAAGCGACCAGTCTTCGACGGCTTCACAAATAGCCACCACATCGTCATTCACCAATTCTGCGGCGTAGTTGCGGGCAGAATAAAAAATGGCTCTGACTTGCTTGTTAGTGAAACCAGGGCCCTCTAATCCATCGATACGCGCAATTCGCTCCTCAGCCTGAACAAAGGTCAGCCGTGTGCGAAGAGATTGTTCATACTCTTCAGGCCCAATTGCTTGTGAAAATCCGGTTAACAAATTTGCTGGATTCGGCAACCAGTAGCTGTCATTAGCATTGGCTCCGTATTGCAGAGTGCGCAATTTGGGTAGGCTTTGGTAGCCGAATACATTAGCGGGTGCACCTTCATCGTTGCCCAAGCCGCAACTGCTGTCGGAGCCATCCAGTGAGACCACACCATTTTCTAGCAAAAGAGGCCCTACGATACCGCGAACACAGTTATTGATTTTCTCCGTGGTCGCGTGCGGCACGACAGATATATCGCCGTATAGTGCATCTCCGTAACGATCCGCCGAAATAGTGTTAACCCAGGGAATACCAATAGTCTTGGTGTCTTCCACAATATCATCCATATTTTCTGCTAAACCAAAGCCGATCCATGCCTCTAGGCCACGAAAGTTTTCTTTATTGGCATCTTGAAACGCAAAAATAGTACCGTTAAACGTGGGCCACCCTTCAAGCGCACTATTTAACCTGCCTAAGTCAACAATCGGGCCAAACCGACTCAGGTAAAAAGTATGCTCAACCGCGGCACCACTGCCATCGATTGCACTAACCGTCTGTGTCTCCAATGCTAATAACTCGTCGTCGTAATAATATTCAAGCACATTTTCGGGGTTTAGCCGCAGTTCGTGTAACGAAAACCGTCGGGCGGTCGAAACCGTATGGCTCCAGGCCGTATCTTTGTTGAAACCGATGTTTGCGAGCGGAATACCAAACAAACCAGCACCCATCACATCGTATTCACCAGGGATGGTTTGATGCGCCATGAAGAAGCGGCTAATACCGCGCCATGGGAAATGTGGATTTCCAAACAGCACGCCACTGTTGCTCCCTGATACATTTCGGCCAACGCCATAGGCGTTGCTACCCATCATCTCCACTGCTGGAAATCCCAAGCTGTCAGCCATTGTCTGCGGCGTCATTGCGCGCAGCTGAGCAAGCAATGTAGGCAACTCGTGTTTCGCTACCTGTGGGTTCGCGGCTAGCGTCTCAGGTGGTGCCGCAGCCACTAGTTCATTGTAAAATGGATCCGCAGACGCCCGTAAGATAGTCTTGTAGGCGGATCGCAATACATCGTCGAAGGTGATTTCCCGCACCCATGGCTGCCCCTGACAGCCCGCTTCACCCTGTGCCAGATTATCGACACCTGTATCTGCCAGATATTTGGAAATTCCCGCCGCATAGCCCTCAAACAGTGCGAGCCCACGATCGGAGAGGCCAGTCTTGGCAATTTCCAAGGCTTCTTCTGTATTGTAAAGTTTCATGACAAAGTCGAAGGACAGATTGCCCTCATCGCCCAGCAGTTCCGCGGACTGACCATTGGCTTTCACAACATCTTTCATGTAGGGGCAAAAATTTAGTTGGGCGAATGCATTGCCCAGTCCAAAACCGAGACTACCCCAGTTATCCGCAGTGATATGGGGGATGCCGTACTCTGTCCAGACAATATCAGCGCTATACGTTGAGCTTGGAGAATCATTGTCCGATGAATTGCTACAAGCGACCAGCAATATGGACACAAGCGCGAGGATCAACAGCTGTTTGCTGCGGTTGAATATAAACATATGGTGTGCCTTTTATTGGGAGCCTGTCTGTGGGGGCGTAATGTAACAATTTATCCGCCCATTTGCGCCCCTTAGATCAATTTTAACGCTAGGTGAGGTACTGACAAGTTAATTCGCAGAAGTTGTTAAAATCAGCCCATGAACATGAGTAAGCGCCACCGATTCCCTCCCGATATTATTTCCTGCGCTGTCTAGCTTTATTGGTACATGTATTCCTGCAGGCTCAGCAGTTCCTGTGTGCTCATACGGCAGTTAGCAATTTATCAATCTTGGCAGACTTGGTATCTACCGAATATTACCGTGATCTCAGGCCAAGTGCGTTCCCAGAACGGGGCAGGGTGGTCGCGTGAAATACTGAGACGGGAATCTCTTGCCGTCAAGAGGTTTACTTGTCAGTACCCTCGGGTCATATCTACTGCGTTTAGCAGCGGCTCGCCTTCGGCATAGCGGCGCAGATTTTCGACGGCAATCGTCATGGTGCGTTTCGTGCTGTCAGGGCCTGCTGCGGAGACATGAGGCGTGAGAATCACGTTGGGCATTTTCCATAGCGGGTTGGTTTTGGGAAGTGGTTCTGGGTCGGTGACATCTAAACCGGCGCCAAATAATTTTCCCGCCTCCAGCGCGGCGATCAGGTCAGAGGTTACCGTGCTCTTGCCTCTACCCACCGCCAGAAAGATCGCGTTGGGCTTCACTGCATCAAAAAATGCCGTGTCAAAAAGGCCATTCGTCTGTGGCGTAAGGGGAAGGGCATTGACGACTACGTCAGCCTGGGCTGCCAGGGCTAGTAGTTCACTCGGCAGGCCTACGTAGTCTACGTACTCAGGGCCATTGCGGGAGGAATTACGTGTTGCGATCACGCGCATGCCCAGCCCGTGGGCGCGCCAAGCAATTTCTGTGCCGATTCCGCCCAGCCCGACTACCAGCAGCGTTTTTCCTTTGAGTTCACCAAATGTGATGTTCCGGGAAGGTTTCCTATGCCACTTTAGCGCCCGCTGCGCCTGATGATAAGCAGGCAGGTTGTGGGTCAATGCGAGTAACATCGCGATTGTGTGCTCTGCGATGGCGGGCCCTGAAAGGCGTTTGTTATTGGTGAATACAATGTCCGTCAGTTGTGTCTCGCTAAACCCTTTGCAATAGTCCATCCCTACACTGTAATTGTGCACCCAGCGTAAGGTCGCGTCGGCTTGTTGCAACAGGGCAGGGGTACACATACCAATAACGCCATCGACACCGGCCAGTAGTTCTCTGGACAGCTTTTTTCCGCCGGGACGAAGAAACACAAGTTCCACGTTGCCTGCTGCCGCCTGAAACTCTTCCTCGATCGTGGTGGCGGCAGTGCCAGGCTTGGAAATGAGCATGACTGCCACACGCTGAGGCTTCCAACCCGGATATTCTGCCATGGATTTGTCTGCCGGTCTGAGTCCCAGTTCTTCGATCAGCGCCTGTGCATGGGAAGAGGGTTTACCGCCGAAGCTGGCCGGGGCGGCGCATAGAGCGAGTAGAATGGCCAGCAGGGGCCAGAGTTTGAACGGTGCCATGAGGTTCTCTCTAGTGGTCAAGGTAAGAGAGTAGGTGAATTTGGGAACGGTTACGAGTGAATCGCACTATCGCGAGCATAGAGACTGTGTCGCTATGTGTCCGGAGAGAATGTGAGTAGGACGCCTGTTTCTAATTCTGCTGATCTGGCAGTGCCACGGACGCGGTGCCTTCCAGTAACACGCCCCTGTCTTCATGTTCCAACCAGATATCACAGTCAGCTAGTGGCACACTATCTTCCTCGCGCAAGGCGCGGATCGTGCCGCGAGCAATCACATGTTCACCATCCAGTACCACCTGTGGGAAACGCATAACGATGCGCCGCAGGCAGTTTGGTCCCGCCCAGGCGTGCAACATATTAATCATGTAGGACAGGCCCAATGGCCCCTGATTGATCGTGCGTTTGCCCAGCCCAAGGGGGAGGGCGTCTACGGCATTGCGGTCCCAATGGAGGGGGTTGGGGTCGCGCAGAATTGCCGCCATGGTGCGCATGCGTTCGGGGGAAACGCTTGGCATCACCCACTGGGGAATGCTGTCGCCCACTTTTAAGCTCACAGTGTATGTCTCGTGTAGTGCCAGGTGATGGTAGTGCGCGCTGCCAGCGTTTCCTCGGGCGTATGGACTTCAAAACAAAATTGAATGCGATCGTAGAGTTTGCCTTGCGCATTTTTGCAACGTTCGGCACTACTGATGCCGCCGTTGACGCGATAACGCGTTTCCTCACGAAGAGGCTGTAAAATTTCCCAGTCGTAGCTTTCAATCATGATGGAGAGGTCTGATTCCGCCTGTCCGAGGGCAAACATCTCTGCAATGGAGGTATCTGCGCCAATAATGGGTAAGTGGAAAAGTACGACGGGGTGGACCATCCCGTTGGGCAGCAACTCTGCACCGGTGCATTCGGTTAGAAGATAATTTTCCCAGTGCGCGACAGTATAAAACCCTCCGGGAAACTGGTGGCCTGCCAGACGCATGATATCCGTTTCAGCGGGAATGGGTTTGGAACTCATTTGCGCTGTCTAGATCAATTCTGTGAAGAAGTTCAACATCGCTTGCCAGGAGCGCCGGTCGGCCGAGCGGTTATAAACGGTGCCAAATGCAGGGTCGTTGGCATCAGGTCGGGTAAATGCATGGACTGTTTGACTGTAGCTGTGCAGTTGCCAGTCTACTTTCTTTGCAGTCATTTCTTGTTTGAATGCAGCTACGGCCTCGGGAGGAACCATGGGGTCATCCTCTCCGTGTAGTACCAGGATTTTTGCACTCAGTGTTTGGGGGTTGTTGAGGGTGTTGCCTTCCAGGCCGGCATGGAAAGTTACCACCGCTTTGAGCTCGTCGCCGCCCGCACGGGCCAAATCCAGCACCGCCATGCCGCCAAAACAGTATCCCATTGCCCCTATCCGTGATGGATCAGCATCGGGAATGGTTTTTGCCGCGGCGAGGGCACCTTGCATCCGTTGCAGCAACAAGCTGCGATCTTCCAGGTAGGGCGTGAGGGTGGGTAGCAGCTCAGCTATGTCGCTGATCGTTTTGCCACCGCCGTGAACATCGACAGCGAATGCGATGTAACCTGCCTCCGCGAGCTTTGTTGCCTTATCCCTCACTTCCTGGTTCAAACCATCCCAAGCGTGCACCACCATTACCACCGGCAGCGGTCCATTAGCTTTTTCGGGTACGAAATACACACCGTTACACAGAGTGTCTCCGGCGGTGTACTCCAGAGTGGTCGCTGTACT
>JAPKAY010000038.1 GCA_028825045.1 Halioglobus sp. | reverse complement strand
CTTCGCTTTAGCCTTCTTCCTGGCTTTAGCTTTAGGCTTCGCTTTAGCCTTCTTCCTGGCTTTAGCTTTAGGCTTCGCTTTAGCCTTCTTCTTGGCTTTAGCTTTAGGCTTGGCTCTAGACTTGGGCTTCGCTTTAGCCTTCTTCTTAGCTTTGGCTTTGGGCTTGGCTCTAGACTTGGGCTTCGCTTTAGCCTTCTTCTTGGCTTTAGCTTTAGGCTTCGCTTTAGACTTTGGCTTCGCTTTGGCCTTGGGCTTAGCCCTAGACTTTGGCTTCGCTTTAGCCTTGGCTCTACTTTTCGACTTAGGTTTGGTCTTCTTCTTTTGCATCAGTTTCGCCTCCAGTTTTTCCCTTAAGGCCTTGGCATTCGCCCGGACCCTCCTCTCCGCAGCTTTGGCCGGAGCCATCGCATTGCGTTCGGTTGCTTGCATTGGATGCGCTGGTTACTCGCCAGCGCGGCCAACTTCTATCTTTAGAACTGACACGGGCGTTATACATATACCCCATGCCTGGCAAGCTTCTTAATTTTTATCCTTCTCAACCTCGGCAGCTAACTCCGCTTATTTGCCAATACTCTATTGCGAATCGCGGACTCTTTAGTTGTGCTTAACTAACTCTTCTTTCTCACCTACGATAACCAATTTCACGAGCGTTTTTCGTCTAGCAAGTTGCGTCTTTTTTGTGACTCTCGTTCTCTTACTGAGAACTATTGGTCTCGTTTTTCATCGCAGCTCCCTCTGTATAAAACTGCACGCTACAAATTGCAATACCTTATGTTCAAAAATAACAACAATGTTATGTAGATACAATAGTGCAAATTACAGAATTTTTACCCCCTGCATCTGCCTTTTCTGTGTCGCAATACAAAAAAAAGGAGCCGATTAGGCTCCCAATTTTTTTCTCTTAATGACACTAGACGACGTTAACAAGGCAACGATTCAAAAAGCAATTTTCGAATATCCTCAACACTACCAACTCCTGCGACCCTATGATACATAGGCGCATTCGCGTTTTTCATGTTTTGATAAAATGCTATGAGCGGGCTAGTTTGCTCATGGTAAATCCCCAGTCGCCTGCGAACAGTTGCCTCAGCATCATCCTCACGCTGCACCAGTTGCTCGCCTGTTTCATCGTCCAGGCCTTCTTTACGCGAAGGATTAAATTGCAGGTGATATACACGACCAGACCCAGGATGAACGCGTCTTCCACTCAGGCGCGACACAATTTCCTCGTCACTCACCGCAATTTCTACGACATGATCTATCGATACACCGGCATCAACCATGGCCTGTGCCTGAACAAGGGTTCGCGGGAAACCATCAAATAGAAAACCCTTTGCACAGTCCGGTTCAGCAATGCGGTCTTTTACCAGACCTAGAATGATGTCATCGGAAACCAACCCACCCGCATCCATGACTTTTTTCGCCTGCAGGCCCAATTCGGTCTGTGCTTTGACTGCTGCGCGCAACATATCGCCCGTGGATATTTGAGGAATGGCAAATCGCTCGCACAGGAACTGTGCTTGCGTTCCTTTTCCAGCACCAGGCGCACCCAATAAGATCAATCGCATCGGCAACATTCCTCAAAAGTGATTTGCGATAGGATATTTTCACCGCAAAGTAGACTACGTTGGTATTATTTAAAACGCGATAACCATACACAGCGTGTAGAAAGGTTACAAGCCCTCGACTATGTGTTACCCAAAGACTCTTTTGCACGGCGCCAGAGGTGTTCTCGCTGTATTTCACTCATCATCGACAGCGTCGTCCCTTCTGCTTCGGCAGCCATTTCCATATAGTGAAACCGGCGCTCAAATTTGGCCGTCGATTGGCGCAGCGTGTCCTCCGCGTCCAAATCCAGATGACGCGCTAGATTAGCGCAGGTAAACAGGACGTCGCCCATTTCATTGCGTATTTCATCTGCACTTTGCGAATGCAGTGCGGCTCGTAATTCAGCGACCTCTTCCTGCAGCTTGTCCAGCACCCCAGGGACATCCTCCCAGTCAAATTTTACCTGCGCGGCACGTTTTTGCACCTTCTGTGCCCGGGGCAAGGCCGGCAATGCGACGGGTACATCCGCCAGCAGTCCGAATTGGCCTTTTTCATCTCGCTCACTCTGCTTGATCGCTTCCCACGTCTGCCTGACATCATCGATAGAACTGTGATTTGTCACCTGGCCTTCGATTTGCCCGGCGGCGAAGACATGCGGGTGCCGCCGGATGAGTTTTTCGACCAGAGTATTAACCACGCTGTCTAATGAAAACAGATTTTGTTCTTTGCCCAATTGCGAGTAGAAGACCACTTGGAACAACAGATCCCCCAATTCTTCGGCGACATGTTCGTAATCCTCATTCTCTATGGCTTGAGCCAACTCATAACACTCCTCCAGCGTAGAGGGGACAATACTCTTAAAGTCTTGCTGTAAATCCCAGGGGCAGCCACTCTGAGGGTCCCGAAGCCGCTGCATTACTCGCAACAAATCAGCTATTGAATAGGGTACTGTGATCATTCCTCGCTCCTATTCCGAAATCCGGACTGCTGAAGCCACATTTTTCAAGCGATCTATGCGCTCAAGCAGTTTGGACAAGGAGGCCAAACTAGGCACCTCAACGTGGAGACGCATTGTCGCGCTGTTGCTCTGTTTGTTGGTTATCGTGTTGATAGACAGTACATTGATTCTGGCACTGGCGAATAAGCCCGTTATGTCACGCAGCAAACCATGTCGATCATAAGCCTCAATGACGACATCGACCTCATAAGACTCTGGAGGCGCAACACCCCACTCTACTTCGATAATGCGTGCCTCTGTGCTGTCAGCAGAGCTCAATATTCGTGCACAATCTGCACGGTGAATACTGACCCCATTCCCCCGGGTGATAAACCCCGCGATCGTATCTCCGGGCAATGGATTGCAGCAGCCAGCAATATGTGTCGGCAGATTACCCGCGCCCTGCACCTCCACCTGATCTGGATAGCCCTCGCTGGGCTGAACCTGCCGACCCGCTAACCTGCCCACCAACCCCTGCGCCGCGTTAAGTACGTGACCAGAGGACATTTCCCCGGACCCCACGACGGCAAACATATCCTCAACCGTTGCAAACTGTACGGTTTTGGCGATGCGTTGGTAGTCCACACTGGTAAGCGCCAAGCGCTTGAACTCCTTTTCCAATAGGTGACGCCCGGTATCAATGTTCTCCTCACGCGCTCGACTCTTGAACCAGTGCTGCACCTTAGCGCGGGCGCGCGCAGTTTTTAGATACCCCAGCCCAGATTGCAGCCAATCACGCCTGGGGATTGACTCGCTGCTGGTCATCACCTCGACCCTCTCACCGGTTTTCAACTGGTAGGTAAGTGGCACAATGCTGCCATTAACCTTGGCACCGCGACAGCTGTGGCCGATCTCAGTATGCACGTGATAGGCGAAATCCAGCGGTGTAGCGCCATAAGCCAGGTTCACCACGTCCCCGTCCGGCGTGAAGGCATACACTCTGTCTTGCGCCACACTAAAACTGAATTGTTCCGCTACAGCTCCCACGTCGCCGGTTTCTTCGTGCCAATCCAGCACCTGACGGAGCCATGCAATCTTTTCTTCATAGGTGCTGGCCAGACCACTTCCAGCATCAGCGCCCTTATAACGCCAATGGGCGCAGACGCCCAGTTCAGCCTCGTCGTCCATTTTTTCAGTGCGAATCTGAATTTCCAGCGTTTTCCCCTCCGGACCGATTACAGCGGTATGTAGAGACCGATAGCCATTCTCTTTCGGGTTGGCAATGTAATCGTCAAACTCATTGGGGATATTTCGCCACAATCCATGCACAAGACCCAATGTGGCATAACAGTCCCTGACCTCTGGCACTAGAATTCGCACCGCTCGAATATCATAGACTTGGGAAAACCCAATTCCCTTGCGCTGCATTTTGCGCCAGATGCTGTAGATATGCTTGGCTCGACCGCCGATTTTGAATTTCAGCCCCGCACCTGCGAGGATATTCGTTAATTCCTCTGTCACGCTGGCAATGAAGCGGTCCCGCTCAAGGCGTTTACCATCAAGCAAGCGCGCGATTTTGCGGTAAGATTCGGCGTATATATAACGGAAGGAAAGGTCTTCCAACTCCCATTTCAGGTGACCAATCCCCAACCGGTGTGCAAGCGGCGCGTAAACGTCAAAAACCTCCTGGCCGATTTGCCGCCGACGCTGCTCATCTTCTTTTACCGACCTTATGGCACAAGTGCGCTCCGCGAGTTTGATCAGAGCAACACGAACATCATCGACCAACGCAATCAGCATTTTTCGGATATTGTCTTTCTGACTGTGGGCCTGGCCAAGGACGGGATCGGCATTTTGCAGCGGCAAGGTCTCAATCGCCGCCATTCGCAGAACACCGTCGATCAAATCTGTTACCTCTTTGCCAAAAGGCGTCTGAATCTGCTCGAGCGTCAACCGCTCTTCGCGCACGGAGCGGTAGAGAATGCCAGCCAGAAGACACTCAAGGTCGACGTGCAGATCGGCAAGAATGAGGGCTATATCCAGCCCAGCGACGAAACAGTCAGTGTCACGGGCCCAATCTACGGTGTCGTGTCCCGAGCGCTGCCGTGCGCTTTTTGCAAGCTGGCAGGCTGTCAATAACCTGGCCTTGTCTTCCTCAGAGAGCTCCAGTGGCAGCTGTTGCAGCCAACCACCGAGATCAATTTCCCCCTCATCATCAATGAGCGTTTGTGGTCGAACTTGAACCATCTACACCGTGCCCCTACGTTGGGCCAAATACACCCGTGGACAAATACCGATCACCCCGATCACATATAATCGCCACAATAACGGCGTTTTGCAGTTCGCGCGAAAGCGTCAATGCAGCCGCGATAGAAGCACCGGAGGAAACACCACAAAATATCCCTTCTTCGGTAGCAAGTCGGCGCATGGTGTTCTCTGCAGTCTCCTGAGAGATCTCCATCACTCGATCGACGCGAAACGCATCATATATCTTGGGCATATAGGCCGTGGGCCAGCGCCTTATCCCAGGGATACTGTCACCTTCCAGTGGCTGCAGGCCAATAATCTGCACCCCCTCATTCTGTTGTTTGAGATAGGTCGAGCTGCCCATTATTGTGCCGGTCGTTCCCATGGAACTGACGAAGTGGGTTATCGTACCGCTTGTCTGCTGCCAGATTTCTGGCCCGGTGCCCTCCAGATGCGCGCGCGGGTTATCTGCATTCCCAAACTGATCCAGCACCCTTCCCAACCCGTCATCCTGCATTTGCAAGGCCAGATCCCTGGCGCCCTCCATCCCTTCTTTCTGCGACACCTCTAGCAATTGAGCGCCGTAAGCCGACATTGCCTGCTTACGCTCCACACTCATATGAGAGGGCATAATTAAAATCAAGCGGTAGCCCCTGATGGCTGAAGCCATTGCCAGGGCAATGCCGGTATTGCCACTGGTTGCCTCAATAAGGGTGTCGCCCGGTGCGATTTCACCTCGCTCCTCAGCTCGGGCGATCATACTCAAGGCGGGGCGATCCTTGACCGACCCGGCCGGGTTATTACCCTCCAACTTGGCGAGAATCGTGTTCGTTGTTTGGCCAGGAAGGCGCTGCAGGCGCACAAGCGGAGTATTGCCTATACAAGCTTCAATAGTCGGATATTCAGGCATACATTGGTTACCACAGACCGGGGCAGTGATTATATAGATAGAGCCCATGACGAGGCCATGAGGAATTTGAAAAAAAAGTATACGAAATGGTCAAGCTCGCTGCCTCGTGACTATGCAGCTGAGATCAGTGCTCAGGTCGCTTTTGCGCCGTCTCTGCTGAGGGCCTCTTGGACGACGCGACCCGAAATAACTCTCGGCTGCGCAATGGCGCATCTCCAAGATGGACGGCGAGCGCTTCTCGCAGCAAGCGTTTAGCGGCCTGCCTTGCAGGCCCTTCCATTTCACCCGCTTTCATGGCCAATAGTTCAGCCCCACAATAGACGGCACCGGTCGGATTTGCCGCATCGGCTATCGCCACCAGACCCAGACCAGGATCGTAGCGATACCAACGCGCGCCCTCCACCGGCTGCCCGCTGGCGCCATCTAAACCAAGCTCGACGCGATAACCCAGCTCATCCAGCAATGTCAGTTCGAACTGGCGCAGCACAGTATCCATTGTGGAGTCACTGGTGAGCCCCTGTAACGCGCCGTCATACGCTGCGAACAGGCGTGGATGGGCGTCATTGCGGTGCAACAAGCGCATCAGCAGCTCATTGAGGTACAGCCCACTGAACAGGCGCTCACCGGGCAGCACCAGCATACCCCGTGCCGACTCAAAGGCTACCAGGCTCTTCAATTCGGAGCGCCCGGAGAACGATACTAACAGCGGAATGAAAGGCTGCAGAAGAGCAGCGCCACTTCCCTTGCGGGACTGACGACGGGCACCCCGGGCGACCAAACTAATCCGACCGTGCTCAGCAGTAAAAACCTCCAGCAGCGCGCTAGTATCGCGATAGGGTCGACTATGTAATACATACGCCGGCTGCAAATTAACCCGCATTACGGCACCGCCTGCACCTAGCGATCATCATAGCCTAGACTTCGCAGTGCCCGTTCGTCGTCTGACCAGCCGGATTTGACTTTGACCCACAGGCGCAGCATGACTTTGCTGTCAAAAAGCGACTCCATATCAACTCGCGCCTGCGAACCAATTGAGCGCAGCCGCGAACCCTTGTCACCTATGAGTATTTTTTTCTGCCCACTGCGCTCTACATAAATCGCAGCTGATATATGCAAGACCTCGTTTTCTTGTGCGAACTCTTCTATTTCAACGGCAATGGCGTACGGTAGTTCGTCGCCAAGTTGCCGCATTATCTTCTCGCGAACCATTTCCGCCGCTAAAAAGCGCTGGCTGCGGTCCGTGATCTGGTCTTCAGGGAAAAAATACTCTGACCGGGGTAAAAACTTCAAAATCTCCGTTTCCAGGGTATCTACATTGTGTTGACGCAATGCTGACACCGGCAAGATAGCTGCAAACTCTGCCAGTTTGGCTAACCTCTCCAAATGGGGTAACAATTCTGCCTTGTCCGCCAGAAGGTCTACTTTGTTGATTACCAGCAGAGTGGGAAGGCCGGATTGCTCTATTTGCGCGAGAACATGAGCATCTTCGTCAGTCCAGGCCGTTCGATCTATGACAAAAACAACTAAATCCACGTCTCGGATTGCTGACGTGGCTGCACGATTCATATAGCGGTTAATCGCCTTACCCGCGTTCAAATGCAATCCCGGCGTATCGACGAAAATGATCTGGTTATTGTTCTTGGTCTGAATCCCCAGAACCTGATGCCGGGTAGTTTGCGGCTTGCGCGACGTAATGCTGATCTTCTGGCCCAGAAGGTGATTCAAAAGCGTCGATTTACCGACGTTTGGCCGCCCGACTATCGCGACATAACCGCAATGTCTTTCACCCTCATCCGCCATGATCGAAGATACTCTGTAGGGCCGCCGTGGCGGCACTTTGCTCTGCTTTGCGTAGACTCGAACCGGTACCGGTTACCACCAGAGCAGGCTTGATCAGGCGACACGCCACTTGAAACTGTCGGTCATGATCGGCGCCCTGGGTGGCGACCAATTCGTACTCGGGCAAAGGCTTGCTTTTACCCTGCAGGTACTCCTGCAGTCGGGTTTTAGCATCCTTATCCACCGCGCCAATGCTAAGTTGATCCAGGCGCGACGCAAACCAACCCAGTACGCATTGTCGACACTGCTCCACGTCAGCATCCAACAAAATCGCCCCCACGATTGCTTCGAAGGCATCCGCCAGAATAGAACTACGCCGATGGCCGCCGCTCTTGCGCTCGCCAGCTCCCAAGAGTAAATACTGGCCCAGTTCCAATTCCCGGGCCACTTCGGCAAGGGTATCGCCCTTGACCAGAGACGCGCGCATTCGACTCATCTCGCCCTCCCTGGCATCCGGGAAACGGCGATAAAGCGCCTCAGCAATAATGTGATTAAGGATAGAGTCGCCTAGAAACTCAAGGCGCTCGTTGTTCTCGCCACCCGCACTACGATGAGTCATTGCCAGGCGAAGCAGTTCCTCATTACAAAACGGATAACCCAGCGCCTGCTGCAGTCGCGCCTCGTCGGCCATGCGCTTAGCTGCTAGGCACTAGATCGGGTGAAATAGGATCCGCCTGACCAACGACGTAGATTAAATCATCAAAACTGACCACCGCATCTACACGCCAGGCAATAGGCAATCTCACCTCGTAGCTCGCGTCAATATACGTCTTGCCACCTCTGCGAAAGATATTCACATCCTTGGCCTCAGTTTCATAAATCTGGTTAGTATTATAATTGCTGGTAATGCTGCGCCTGATCTGCCGGATACTCTCTTCAGCCGTCTCCGGTGCCATAGCGATGTTCGAAAGAATGTTCTTGACGCTTAGATATTCAAAATACGGAGGAGCGATGCGAATAGCACACAGGGCAAAAAAACCAAGCATTAGCAGGATGACGAATATGCCTGGCATTGACATGCCTGATTGACGCCGACGTAAAGTCATAAGGTTCCCCTCCATTACCCCATTTTACTTATTCTATCAGCCCGGCACGGTTAAAACTCGGTATGCTCACGAACGAGTCCCAATGCATCCATACCGCGAAGGCCTTGCCCACTATATCCTTTTCCGGCACCTGACCCCATACTCGACTATCGCTACTATTGTCGCGGTTATCACCCATCATAAAGTAATGACCGGGCTTGACGACCACTGAGAAGTCCCGCGTAGCCCGGCTGGTATCGACCTGCATTAGATGTTCCTCATCGCCCAGAAGTTCGAACTCAATACGCTCACGTGAACTCGAGCTGGTAAATTCCGGGGCTGGACTGCGCTCAACCTGCTCACCGTTAATATACAATTGCTTATTGCGGTAGCGCACCGTATCACCGGGCAAACCAACCACCCTCTTAATGAAATACGTATCATTCATATGGGGTGGAAAAAACACCATCACATCCCCACGCTGGGGCTCATTCAGACTCAATACCTTAGTGCGTATAACCGGGAGCCGAATACCGTAGGTATACTTGTTGACCAAGATATAGTCCCCGACCTGCAAAGTAGGAACCATGGACGAAGACGGAATCTGAAAGGGCTCGACGATAAACGAGCGCAGGACAAACACGACAAGCAACACTGGAAAAAATGACTTGGCATATTCAATTACCAGAGGTTCGCTGGCTGTTGCAGACACGCGTGCTTCGTATTTGGTTGCATCGGAGCTGCCGGAGGTGTTCCAGCTCGGATATTGGCTTTGCAGTTCATTGATGAGGCGCTTGCGTCCCGGGGCTAAAAATATAGCATCCAGCATCCATAGCAACCCGCTGCCAAAAACCAGGCAAACCAGAATTAAGGGGAAATCAATTGCCACATCACTCACTTTTCAGCCATCCACTTTAAGTACTGCTAAAAATGCCGATTGGGGGATTTCCACCCGCCCGACCTGCTTCATGCGTTTTTTACCGGCTTTCTGTTTATCCAGCAACTTACGCTTGCGGCTCACGTCTCCGCCGTAACATTTTGCGGTCACATTTTTGCGCAGCGCCTTAACGGTCTGCCTGGCGACAATTTTACCGCCTACCGCCGACTGAATCGCAACATCAAACATCTGCCGTGGAATCAACTCTTTCATTTTCTCGGTCAGAGCCCTTCCTCTGTATTGAATATGGTCGCGATGCACAATGACTGCCAGCGCATCGACCCGCTCGGTATTTATCAAAATATCCAGTCGGGAGAGGCTTGCCGCCTCAAATCGTTCAAAACTGTAGTCAAGCGAGGCATATCCGCGGCTGACAGATTTCAAACGATCGAAGAAATCCAGCACCACTTCGGCCATAGGAATATCGTAAATCACCGACACCTGCGTGCCCAAAAACTGCATATCACGTTGCACGCCTCGTTTATCTACGCACAACGTAATGACATTCCCAAGGTAGTCCTGGGGTACCAGAATGTTGCAACGCGCGATGGGTTCACGCATCTCTTCGATGTCTCCCACTTCCGGTAGCGCTGAGGGGTTGTCTACCTGAACGACGTCGCCATTCTTTTTAAGCACTTCATAAATAACGGTTGGCGCAGTGGTAATGAGATCCAGATCGTATTCTCGCTCCAGTCGCTCCTGGATGATTTCCATATGCAGCATACCCAGAAATCCACATCGAAACCCAAAACCAAGAGCATCGGAGGTTTCCGGTTCGTAATGCAGTGACGCATCGTTGAGGGTCAGTTTGGCCAGAGCGTCCCGAAAATCTTCGTAATCATCTGAGGAAATGGTGAAAATTCCAGCATAAACCTGAGGTTTAACACGCTTAAAACCCGGCAGAGCCGGCACATCAAGGTCACGCGCATGGATCAGCGTGTCGCCCACTGGCGCTCCGTGAATATCCTTGATGCCGGCCACCACATAGCCCACTTCACCGGCTTGCAGCATTTCCTGTTCAACCCGCTTGGGCGTAAAAATCCCCAGGCTGCCTATCTGGTGAACTTTCCCAACAGACTTGGCGACAAACTTATCGCGCTTGCGCAGCACACCCTGCTTAACCCGCACCAGGGACACCACACCCAGGTAGTTGTCGAACCAGGAGTCGATAATCAGAGCCTGCAATGCAGCATCCCGGTCACCCTCAGGAGGTGGAATATGCTCCACCAGATGTTCCAGTGCATCTTCAATTCCCATCCCGGATTTTGCGCTGACCATGCAGGCCTCACTGGCATTGATGCCAATGATTTCTTCAATCTCCAGCTTAACGCGGTCCGGGTCCGCCTGTGGCAGGTCCATCTTGTTCAGGATAGGCAGCACCTCCAGGCCCTGCTCAATGGCGGTGTAACAGTTCGCAACTGATTGCGCTTCAACACCCTGACCGGCATCCACAACTAATAAAGCGCCTTCGCAGGCAGCCAGGGAACGCGATACTTCGTAGGAGAAATCCACGTGTCCGGGTGTATCGATAAAATTGAGCTGGTAGATTTGTCCACTCTGGGCCTGATAGTCCAGGGAGACACTCTGCGCCTTGATGGTGATCCCGCGCTCGCGTTCAATATCCATGGAATCGAGCACCTGCTCATCCATTTCGCGCGCGCTCAACCCCCCGCAGTGCTGAATAAAGCGATCTGCCAGTGTTGATTTGCCGTGATCAATATGCGCGATGATAGAAAAATTGCGGATGTGTTGGAGTTCGCTCACTCAATTCAGCTCGATTTGCAGCTTGGCTGAGTCCGACACCACGCCCGACCCTTCTTCCAAAAAACGCGCGATTGTACCCCAAATGGTGATGCGACCGCTACGCTGGCCAGCGCCCCGGGACGTCAATGAGCTGACGCCTGATGCGCCGCGCCATCAATCCGGAATTCGTAGCCCAATAAACATAGGAGATCCTCGCCGAATAAGCCGCAGAGGTACGGAATTACCCTCCTTTAATTCATCCACCGTCTGCTGAAATGCCTCTACCGATTTGATTGGATTGGTGTCAATAAGTGTAATGACATCATCGACTCTGATGCCCGCCACGGCGGCGACTGATCCCGGTTTGACACTTTTCACCACGACGCCACCACTGATACCGAATTGCTCAAGGCCTTCTTGCGGCAGGGTCTCAACCACCAACCCCAGGCGACCTGTGCCGTCTTGATTGAGTTCACCCCCGGCAAGAGACACACTTTCATCGGCGTTGAGCCCACCCACTTCAACATTAATAAACTTGCGCTTTTTGTCACGCACAATCTCCATTGCGACTGAGGTACCCGGGGCTATAAGCCCTACCACATGAGGAAGATCAGCCGAGTCAGATATCGCCTTTTCATTGAAGGCAACGATGATATCGCCTGTCTGTACTCCCGCGTTAGACGCGGGGCTGTTCACAGAAACCTCGGCCACTAGCGCTCCCCGCGGACGCTTAAGACCAAAAGACTCTGCCAGATTCTTATCCACGTCCTGAATGGTGACGCCCAGCCAGCCGCGAGTCACCTGGCCATTCTCCTTTAGTTGCTCGACCACGTGACGGACCACTGATGTGGGAATAGCAAATGAGAGTCCAATAGAGCCGCCGCTGCGCGTAAATATTTGTGAGTTCACACCGACCACTTCACCTTCAAGATTGAATAGTGGTCCCCCGGAATTTCCGGGATTGATAGCAACATCCGTCTGAATGAAAGGCACATAATTCTCGTTGCGCTCGGTAGGGAGACTGCGTCCCTTGGCGCTGACAATGCCAGCAGACACGGAATAGTCCAGCCCAAAGGGTGACCCAATAGCCAGCACCCACTCCCCCACTTCGAGGTCTTCGTCATCAGCCAAATCCAGTGTCGGCAATCCCGACGCATCGATACGTAACAACGCGATATCAGAACGAGGGTCAGAGCCGATCACCTCAGCGTCAAATTCGCGACGATCATTCATGCGCACCAATACACTATCGGCACCCTCCACCACGTGGTTATTCGTTATAACGTAACCGTCTTTGGAAATAATGAACCCTGACCCCATACCCATACGTGGTTGCTGCGATGGAGGACCGCCCCTGAATTCAAAAAAACGCCGAAGTTCCTCGGGTATTTCCTGAGAACCGCGTTGTCCCTGCTCCGCTTTAGAAGCAGTCTGCTCCACAATAATTTTCACCACGGCCGGGGACGCTTCACGCACGATCTCGCGAAAATCCGGGAGCTCGGCCCGGGCTAAGGCCGCAGTTCCCAACTGGCACAGCAAAAAGAGGACAACAGCACTAATTCGAAATTTTGCATTCATACAATCTATCCAGTGATATAAACAACAGGTGAAAAAGGGTCAGAGAAGCGTGACGGGCTCTACGTCGGACGGCGCCTGGCTCAACAGAACGGGTTGAAAATCAGTATCGTGGCGATGCCGTGCACCATGCCAGCGAACGATGCCAAAGCCGCCAGCCAAGCCGATCATTGAGCCCAGTGCAGCAACACCATCCCCTGTGCCGGGGAAAAACTCTCCCGCCAACGTCGCACCACCCAGCATTGCTAAAACCGGCAAAATGTAGGCAATAAACGAACCTCGCAGGATAATTTCTTCGGGAATACTAAACAGGACCTCATCATCGAGACTGTAATCAGTGAGGGTCTGGTCGCCCGGCAAAATTCGAATATATCCACGTTTACCATCAGACATTTTATTCAGCAGTCCGTGCCCGCAACCTTTCTGTACGGCACAAGCACCGCAGGTGCTGCGACGAATGGTTTCGACCCAAAGCCCATCAGTCTCCAACCCAACAACTCGTCCGACTTCTGTCAACATAGGGCTAGTGATCCCAGGCTATCGAGTCGGCGACCATGCGAGCCGTATTGACCGGCACTTCACCAACGACCGTTACCAGTACCGGCTCTTCGGCGATCAACATCCCTCGCGTGTAAGAGGTGGTGCCGCCCTGCCTGACCAAACCTTCTCCGGGGCGCATTTCTCGATTGAGATCTTCCAGAAAGACGGAAAAAACTGCGAGCCCATCCGTGTACGTTCGACGGCCGCTAGTTCCAAACGAGGTATCCGTTGGCATGAATCCACGCGGCAGCCAATTCACCGTCCAGTCTCTGGAGACAAGGGCACTGACAGCCGGGTTGCGAGCGTCAGGGTGTTTCGCCTGGTGGGTTACAACGACCCCGTTTACGCTGGGAACCGCTTCGCTGTATGACAGACGAGCAAACTGGAACTTCTCCAACACCTTATGTCCGTGCCCGATCGTCTCGGATTTCAGCAGTAGCCCGGTCTCTTTGTCGAGGTACATAATATAGCCAAAGCGGTACATATCACGAGGCACAACTTCAATCTGCACGCTATCGCGACCCGCTACGCGACCATCGCCGACAACGCTGAAGCGATACTGCCGCGCCATGTCACAATCACTCGCCTGCAATACATCCCCCAAACGCAGCAGCTGTTGGCCCGGGTGAATACAGTCCAAAGGATGTGGCGCACGTTCCACCTGGGCACCCTGTCCGGTCAGTTTAATCAGGCTTTCTGAGCTATCGTCCTGATTCTCCAGGTGAGAGAATTGCAGCACTTGCAAATCGCCACCGCGTTGCAGCGTAGCCACTCCATGGTAGCTAAGCTGTTGACTATTTCTCGACATCTTGTCCAACCAGGAAAGCGCCAGGGCGTCGGTATCGGGACACGTGGCGGCTTCGACGGAGGCCGCCGTAACAAGAAGCAGCGTAAAAGTCAGTGCGCAAAAACACTGAGACATGCCGAGAATGCGTCTTACCGCAATAATAAAACCTACTCCCTTATCTGCGGAACGCGGGCATAGGACAAGAGTCCCTGCGGCGAGTTAAGCGCCGCCTGTTCCGCATGTTGTTGCGAGTATTTATTCAGGCGTTGTGCAGCCAGATCTTGATAAGCGGTCCTTGTCATCGGCTGCAACACAGGTATCGACTGCATCCCGAAACTGGCCTGGACTGGGTTAGCGCCCTCAATATTGACTATCCCTACGGGTGGCGGACTGATTGCCACCACCTGATTACGGTCATAGCGATCGGCATTACCGACTTGCGCGATTTGCTGCCCCCCGATCACGATGGTTGCTGCCACCGATGCTGCCACCGCAAAACTGGCCATCGGACGCAGCACCCGCTGTTTGAAGCCAGTCGAAACAGGCGCAGAGCCAGCCGTGTGTTCATCTAATAGCGCTGCCCGCACTTGTTCCGATATATCCCAATCCAGGTGCGCCAAGGAACCTCCATTCAACGAATGGCGCGCCAGGTTGTAGCGTGTCCAGGTTGCTCTGGTCTCCTCATCGGTAACAGCGTGTTTCAGGACCCGCTCCATTTCGAGCTCATTCGCCTCATCATCCATCACAGCAGAGAGAGTTTCGCGCATGTTATCCTTCATAGTTCATACCTTACTACCTAACTTCATTGTGCATTGCTTAGATGTCGAAACATCGCCATCGGGAACGCCCCGTTGTGAATCCCTGATTCAGGACTCTCCTCTCATCTGCTCAACCACTAACACATCGATCGCCTCACGCGCACGGAATATTCTCGATCGCACCGTGCCCACGGGACAGTCCATTATATCGGCGATGTCCTCATAACTAAGGCCATCAAATTCGCGCAACGTTACTGCAGTACGAAGATCTTCTGGCAGCGCGCCTATTGCGCCCTCCACCACAGCCTTTAGTTCCGCCCCATACAATGCAGTTTCCGGATTTTCGATATCCCGCAACGCGCCGCCACTTTCATAGTATTCGGCATCCTGAATCTCAACCCCCGTTCCCGGCGGTCGCCTTGAACGGGACACCAGGTGGTTTTTGGCAGTATTAATGGCAATGCGGTACAACCAGGTATAAAACGCGCTATCCCCTCGGAATCGAGGCAGCGCTTTGTACGCCTTAATGAAAGCCTCCTGTGCAACATCTTGGACCTCATCGGCATCACGTACGTAGCGACCGATCAGACCAAAAATCTTGTGCTGGTATTTCAACACCAGCAGGTCGAAAGCCCGCGTGTCACCTTTCTGCACCCTGACAACCAGTTGCTGATCAGTTTCAGCAGCAGTCACGTCTGGCTCCCCTCCCTAGACTCTGACAATACTGCCCTGGTAATTAATTCCCCATAAACAGGTAGACAACTGACACGGGGAATAGTTCGCATCCCATAGCCTGGCTCGCCTCTGCCCGCTGACAAAAACGCTGAACTTCCCTTACGGATAATTACCGAAATTCCCACGAGCTCGTATATACTCCGATGCTTCTTTATTTCGCCGACGCTAAGTCTTTGAGACGCATCATATATTTCACAATCCAAAGCAGCAAGCACTGAGATCTATGGCAACCCGATATCAACACGATGTCCTGGTAATAGGTAGCGGCGCCGCAGGGCTCAGCCTCGCTTTGCGCCTTCCCGGGAATTGCCGCATTGCCCTGCTTTCCAAGGCCGATCTAAACCAAGGATCGACCTACTGGGCTCAGGGCGGCATGGCCGCCGTCCTGCACAACCGCGATACTGTCGATTCTCATGTGGCCGATACTATCGCCGCTGGCGCTGGTCTTTGTCGTCGCGACGCCGTGGAGTTCACTGTTCGCAACAGCAAACGTTGTGTTGAGTGGCTGGTAGAACAAGGGGTGGATTTCGACCTTCGGGAGGACGGCGCCTCTAATAAGCAGCGTGAATTTCACCTGACCATGGAGGGTGGCCATAGCCACCGCCGCATTATTCACGCAGCCGATCGCACCGGCCGTGCCATCTCAGAAGTACTTACGGAACGCGCAGCAGCCGCAAAGAATATCGAAATCTTCACCCATCGCATGGCAGTCGATCTGATCACAGCTGACGGGCGTTGCCAGGGCGCGTACATACTCGACCAGCGCAGCGGCCACGTAGACCTGTTTCAGGCCTCTGCGGTCGTCCTGGCCACGGGCGGCGCAAGCAAGGCATACCTTTATACCAGCAACCCCGATGGCGCCAGCGGCGACGGTATTGCAATGGCCTGGCGCGCTGGCTGCCGTGTCGCCAACCTGGAATTCAACCAGTTCCATCCCACTTGTCTCTACCACCCCAGAGCCAAATCGTTTCTAGTCACCGAAGCAATTCGTGGCGAAGGAGGCAGACTATTGCTGCCCGATGGGGAGCGCTTCATGCAAAATTTCGACGAACGGGGTGAATTGGCGCCGCGTGACGTTGTGGCACGGGCGATCGATCATGAGATGAAGCGCCTGGGTGCAGATTGCGTCTTTCTGGATATCTCACATAAATCATCCGACTTCCTGCGCAGTCACTTCCCCACCGTCATGGCGCGCTGCGAGGAGTTGGGTATCGATATCAGCAGTGAACCTATACCGGTAGTGCCTGCGGCCCACTATACCTGCGGCGGTATTGTGGTAGACAGTAATAGCCATACCGATGTTCCGGGCCTGTATGCGGTGGGAGAGTCCTCCTGCACCGGACTGCACGGCGCCAATCGCATGGCGAGCAATTCGCTGCTGGAATGCATTGTTTACGCCGAATCCGCTGCGCAGCACATCACTACCGCGTTGGATGTCACACCTCCTCCTTCCGCGGCGGCGCTGTGGGATGAAAGCCAGGTAACTGACTCGGATGAAGACGTGGTTATATCCCACAACTGGGACGAGCTGAGACGCTTTATGTGGGATTACGTTGGCATTGTGCGGACCAATAAACGTCTTGAGCGCGCCTTGCATCGCGTACAGCTGCTGCAGTCCGAAATAGCCGAATATTATGGCAACTACAAAGTCAGCAACGATTTACTGGAGTTGCGCAACTTAGCCATGGTGGCAGAGCTGATGATTCGCTGCGCGATGTCGCGCAAAGAGAGCCGCGGACTGCACTACACACTGGACTATCCTCAGCTGTTGCCAACGGCGAAGGACACCGTCCTGCAGCCGGAGAGCGTGCTGTAACAACACGACCCGAGCACTGCCCTATTAGAACGGACGTACCTGCCGTGCATTCCTATTGCTGTAGTGTGAGTCTCACCCGCAGCCGACGCCGCGCTTGGGGCGAGAGACTATCGGCGTACAGCCAGATATGTCCATCCGTACCCATCGCAATATCTCGATAAGAGACGTAGATCACCCACGGTAAAGCGATGCTGCGCTTACCCACATCAATCGCCCTCTGCAAGCCTTTGCACTCCAGTGTCCAGGCGCCGTTTGTCCAAGTTAACCGGCCCCCCTGCAGAGGATCGCGGTACAGGCGCCACAGGACCAGAGCCATTGGCGGTGCCAGTATCAGCGTCAGAATTTGATAGCCCTGAGTGTAAATCAACCAGATTGCGCAACCGTTCATACAGCAAAATGCGCAATAGAGCACAGCACGTAACCGAGATTTACCGATTCTTAGGTGCAGACTGGGCGAAAAGGAGTATCTGCTTAACAATGCCGGCTAGCTCCGGATCACTTGGCTGATTGCGTTGCATAAACCAGGTAAACAAATCCTGATCCTCGCACAGCATAAGCTTTTGAAAACATAACCGATCAGCCTCGCTGAGCTGCGCGTAACGCGACGTGACGAAAGGCTCGAGCACCAGATCCAGCTCCAGCATCCCGCGCCGCGCCGCCCAACGCATGCGATTGATTTCTTCGTTTTCCATCATGCCAGTAAACTAATCCGAGTGGGCCATCAAAGTCGCGCATTATATAGCCTAAATCCACGGGAAGTGTGTTTCTTAAGCTGACAGCGCGCTGTTCACCCATTACTATAATGGACCAACAACACAGGTAAGCACACTTGAACTGCCAATTTGCCCACCTGGATGCCGATGCGCTGCTACACATCATCGGCCCGGATACGCTGAAGTTCCTACAGGGACAGACAAGCTGTGACACTCGCACGGTGGATGCCATGCATGCGGTTCCCGGTGTGTTTTGCACACCCAAGGGACGGGTCTTGTGTGATTTTCTGCTTTGCGAACTCAACCCTGACCATTTTGCCCTGCGCCTGAGGCGCGATATTCGGGCCGGCAGTAGCGCCGCCTTTGGCAAGTACATTGTCTTTTCAAATGCAGACCTGGATGCGGCGCGAGATGACTGGGCGCTACTGGGTGTATGGGGTCCAGACGCAGCCAAGTCCCTGGCCAAAATCTTTGGCGACCTGCCGTCAGAACGCTTCGCCGCGACCAGTGGCGAAGGGTACACGCTAGTGCAAACCGACGAGCAAGGTCAGGAATTCGAATGCTACCTGGACGCTCAATTCTGCGAAAGGCACCTCACAGAGATGGCACAGGGAATGGAGAAAAGTACCGATGCAGACTGGCAGACCCGGCAAATCTGCGCAGGCATTGCACGCATCGAAGCCACCACCGTAGAGGAATTTGTTCCGCAAACACTCAACTACGACCTCACCGGGCATATTAGTTTTAACAAGGGCTGCTATACCGGTCAGGAAGTGGTGGCCCGATTACATTACCGAGGCACACCAAAACGTCGAACCTTTGTGGCAGAACTGAGTGATACAGCAGGAGCGAATCAGGGCGCAGGCATAACCAGCGGCACCGCGCTATTTAGCTCAAAATCAGGTCTGAGTGTCGGTACTATCGTTAATAGTAGCACGGCCGGGGACAAAACCATGTTGCTGGTCGCTGCCACTACCAGCGGTGCGACGGAGGGTCTACACGTAGGCGCGGACAATGGCCCCCTGCTCACCCTGGGAGAACTACCCTATGAGCTGGACGCCAGCTAGAGTGGAATTGGCTGCGCGGGTATTGCCCAATCGATAGGGGTCACCCCTGTGTCCTGGAGATATTTGTTAGCCGCAATAAAGTGTCCGCAGCCAAAAAAACCACGGTGCGCACTGAGGGGCGACGGATGGGGGGCTTTAAGAACACAATGACGCTCAGCGTCGATGATCGCACCTTTGCGCTGAGCGTAACTGCCCCACAACATAAACACTACGCCTTCGCGCTCGCGATTAATGACGTCGATTACCCTATCGGTGAACGTCTCCCAGCCTTTGCCCTGATGTGAGGCGGCGCACGTGTATTCAACCGACAACACACTATTGAGTAACAAGACGCCCTGATCCGCCCAGGCTGTGAGATTGCCTTGTACAGGAATGGGAAGGCCCAGTTCAGCGTGTAGCTCTTTGTAGATGTTCTTCAAGGAAGGAGGCACGGGGACACCGGGCCTGACCGAAAAGCAGAGTCCATGGGCCTGGCCGTCACCGTGGTAGGGATCCTGACCCAGGATAACGGCCTTTACGCGACTTAGCGGTGTATGACTGAACGCGTTAAAAAGCTCATCACTCCGCGGGAAGATACGTTTCCCTGCGCGCTTCTGACTCAGCAAAAACGCGCCTAGCTGCTCCATGTAGGGCTGCTCAAATTCCGCTGCCAGCGGGACCCGCCAGCTGGGCTCAAGTTTGATCGGTAGGTCGCGACCCCACATCAATTCATGCAACTCCGTATCAGTTACACGCTGCCATCAGCACGACACTTTCGTACAGCGTCGCTTCTTGAAACGGCGGTATCGATGGCGGTGTTGTCAAACTGGCCACAGATATCACCTGGTCCAAACTCGACAACGCCAGACGCTTACTGCGTTGCCGTTTGCTGGCCGATGCAGAATTCACCTCCACTAGCTGCGCCGCGGAGAACGCCGCCCGACGGCGCTCAGGACTAACATCCGTATACAGGGTCGTGCGCAATCGTGGCACCCGGCCCGAGGCGTGAATCTGCGCTTCCATCAATGCGGGCTCCCATTCTTGACCGTGCCCCGAACCAGCGGCGCGGGTAATACTCTCATTCATGAGGGAGCCGCCCAGGTCATTAACCCCCGCATTCAAGCAGGCAGACACGCCCTCTCTGCCCATCTTCACCCAGGAGGCCTGAATATTGTCGATCAGCCCGTTAAAGACCAATCTTGCCACCGCGTGCATCAGGATCGCCTCGCGAAAGCTCGGCCCACGCCGCGCCTTGCCCTTGAGATACATCGGCGCCTCCATATGCACAAACGGGAGCGGCACAAATTCCGTGAATCCACCGGTGCGCTGCTGTAGGTTTCGAATGTGCATCAGATGGCTGGCCCAATGTCTGGGTCGATCGATATGTCCGTACATAATTGTTGCGGTGGTACGCATGCCCTCAGCGTGTGCCGCTGCCATTACTTCGAGCCATTGGGCGGTGTTGAGTTTATCGGGGCAGAGATCGGCGCGCACTTCATCGTGCAATATTTCTGCTGCGGTACCGGGCAGTGTACCCAGTCCGGCCTGGCGCAGTTTACGCAAAAACACCGGCACCGAGACGCCCAGAGTGGCGGCGCCCTGGGATACCTCCAGGGGAGAAAAAGCGTGCACGTGTAGTTCAGGAGCAGCAGTACGGACAGTGTGCAAAATATCCAAATAGGTCTGGCCAGTGTAGTCGGGGTGGATACCGCCTTGCATACAGACCTCGGTGGCGCCCCTCTCCCAGGCCTCGATACAACGACCGGCAATATCTTCCGCACTGATATCATAGGGTCTGCCGCGCAGGTTTTCGCTCTGACTGCCCTTGGAAAAAGCGCAGAACTGACATTTGAAGTAGCAGACATTGGTGTAATTAATATTACGATTAACGACGTAACTCACTGTCTCGCCGTTTACCTGCCGACGCAATTTATTTGCCTGCTCGACCACGTAGGAGAATTCGGGCCCGCGTACGTCAAACAACCGAGTAACATCTGTATCCGTCAATTCACCCTGATCGTGACAGCGATTGATGATATCGCGCAAATCAGCCGGCACGGCATGTTCTTTCACTCTAGTGGCCAGTAACCTGGCATCGATCTCGGGCACCGCATGCTCCTCACCGGGAACCCAATTGTCACGTCGAGCAAAGCCCGCTGCGTCGGACTGGCGCATCACCGCCGTGTGCACGCCCTTTGCCAACCACTTCTCTCCTTGAACGACATACGACGGATATACGGTAAGCCGTTGCTCGAGGAATTTCCCCGCGGAGGCGGTTTCCGCTGCCAGCCGCTCCAGATGTGGCCAGGGTGCTTCCGGGTTTACGTAATCAGGCGTTAGTGGCGATACTCCACCCCAATCGTTGATTCCCGCCGCGACCAATTGCCCCAATACTCCCGGGCTGAGGTTCGGTGGAGCCTGGATGTTCATGTCTGCACCAAAGATCAGTCGCGCCACTGCAATAGTCCATAGCAACTCATTGAGATCAGGCTCAGGTGCAGATGCCATCAAGGTACCCGGCTTGGCACGAAAATTTTGTACGATCACCTCTTGCAGTTGACCGTGGCGCTCGTGAACCTGACGCAGGGCCAGCAGGGACTCGATTCGTTCACGGCGAGTTTCGCCAATGCCAATCAAAATACCCGAGGTAAAGGGCACAGCGGCCTGCCCCGCCAATTCCATCGTCTGCAACCGTTGGACCGGGTCTTTATCCGGCGACCCGTAATGGGGCATACCCTTTTGACATAAACGCAGCGAGGCCGATTCAAGCATAATGCCCATAGAGGCACTCACTTCTCTCAGACTGGCGATTTCCTCAGCGTTCATGCAGCCGGCATTGATATGAGGCAGCAGACCAGTCTCGGTAAGCACTCGACCGGCAACCTCTTTTACGTACTCAAGTGTACTGGCAAAACCCATGTCCTGAAGTGCGCTGCGCGCTGCGCTGTATCGCAACTCCGGCTTCTCTCCCAACGTAAACAGCGCCTCCTGACATCCCAGGCTCGCGCCCTGGCGACACAGTTCCAGCACCTCTTCGACAGACATGTAAGGCTGATCAATTTTTTTCGGCGTGCGAGCAAAGGTGCAGTAGTGACAAACATCCCGACACAAATGAGTCAGCGGAATGAACACCTTGCGCGAGTAGGTGATCACATTGCGATGACCCAGGTCACGCAGCGCCGCTGCGGCTTCTACCAGCGTGGATGTATCCTCGTAACCTGCCAGAGACAATGCCTGCTGTTCGCTGAGCTCTTGTCCTAGCATTGCCCGGTCTAGCAAACGCTTCAAATCGGTCATCAGTTTGCTAATCCTCCCTCTGTAATGTCGATAGAATTCACACCGTCCAGAACTGTCGCCAGGGCCAGCGTGAGACGTGAACCCAATTCGGAGTCGCAAAGCAACTGTGCTGTACAGCCTTGGGTGGGGTATTGCAAGCGTGCCATGATACTTTTTAGGTCCTGCGCTTCGTCAACATCAACACCAATACCGAATCTTTGCAGGATTTCAACGGGGATACCAGCATTGCGGGCATCAGCTGCATGTGCGGGGCAGCTATTTGCACCAAAACGAAAGCGTTTCGGCATACTGTCGCTATCGAAAGCCAGCAAATTTGTGCCCGCGCCCTGCAGGTCGCAGCCTATTATCAAGCCGCCCAATTCGCGCTGACGATGCAGTACCGCGCTGATATCTTCAGAAGCCAGTAGTGGCAGGTCAGCGTGCAGAACTACCAGGGTATCCGCCGCATCTATTAATAGGCGCTCACTCGCACTTTGTATCAGGGCATTCAGTCCGCTACCACCAAGCGAACGCTCTGACCAGCAATCGGCCCCGTATTTTTGTGCCAGCAATTCTGCCCCGGGATCATCACACACCAGCGTTATGCGCGTAATACTGGTATGACTGGATAGCACCTGAAGTACATCTTCTGCCATCGCCTGTGCCAATGCGCAACGCTCCGAAGGCTGCAATAACCCTGCCAGGCGCGACTTAGCCTGTACCAGATTTTTTAGCGGGATCAGTGCTTGTGCCATACGCTATACCAACACCAGGTCCAGCACAATTTTCGCCAGGCGCTGCTTGTCTTGTCTGTTCCTCATCAGTGTCGGCGCCACTGTCACCTCCATTCCCAGGCTCGCTATCTCCGGTGCTAGTGTAGCGTCACTCACATCGATCACGAAAACATCGATCAAGCCCGGGTAGCGATTAGCGTAATGCTGGGCAACACCCAATGCTGTGACCGGCACGCCCAGTTCCGCCATCATCTTAGCCGCAGGGCCCTTAATAGCCATACCCGCCACGATGGGGGACACCAGCATCACCGGGGCCTGATTATCTCGCAATGCCTGCCACAGTGCTGGAATTTGCAATATAGGGTCAATACTGACGAAGGGATTGGACGGACATACGACAATCGAGGAGAAGGACCTGTCGTTCAATCCGGCCATCACCTGTTCGTTGGGCCGTGCCTGGGCGATACCCTCAAAACTAAACCCGGTGACCGCAGGCCCGCACTGCTCCTTCACAAAATATTGCTGAAACGGCAGATCGCGTCCTTCACAGTGAACGGTGGTACGCACCGGCTCCTCACACATCGGGTGAATATGGCTCTCAATGCCCATCTGGCGAGCAAGTTGCCCGGTGATTTGCAGTAGCTTATCGCCCCGATCAATTCGTCCTGTTCGCCACAAGTGCGTCGCCAGGTCTCTATCACCCAGACGAAACCAGGTATCGCCATCCAACCCCTCCAGGGTCTCCATGACATTCCAGCTCTCATCTGCCAGCCCCCAACCCTGAAGCGCATTGGAACGCTCCGACAATGTATACAGCAGTGTGTCAATATCGGGACTAATATGCAGGCCCATATGACGGAAGTCGTCTCCGGTGTTGACCAACACATGCAGCTTTCCCGGCGGCAAACTATCCGCCAAACCGAGTGCCAATTTTGCGCCGCCCACGCCGCCGGAAATAGCCAACACTGCTTTTGTGACAGCGCTCATCAGCGAAACATATCGAGTGACTTGTCACGCAGCAAACCGCCGGAACCGACCTCCGCAGACGTAAGCCGAGCACCGCGTGCTAACACCACAGGGCAGGCTTCAGCCGCCTGCCCCATTACCAGGGAAGCACCGGCCGCCAATTCATCCGCAACCGCCGGTTCGGTGACCTCCAGCACATTACCAAACATATCCTTGCCACCTATCTGGTTGTAAAGTGGCTCTAAGCCTGCAGTGCCAATAGCCAGACCCACGGTGCCATTGCGCCAGGCTCGGCCCATACTGTCATTGATAATCACCTGAGGAGCGAAAGCGCCCCTCTGGGCCAGACCGCGACGCAGGGCGAGCGCCGAAGCATCCGCATCCCGGGGCAATAGCAATACCCTGGGGTCCTCTGGATCACTGCGAATATTGGACTTGTCGATGCCGGCATTTGCATGCACATAGCCATTGCGGTGCTCAACGATGATCACCCCTGGCCGCACCCGGAGAACCTCCGCGCTCTCGTCCAAAATCAACTGCACCTGACGCGGATCCTTGTCGGCCTGCTCTGCCAATACCCGAGCCTCGGCGCTGACTACGACGTCAGCCAGCCGTACATACCGATCTTCGGCCTTGGAAACAACTTTCTGTGCGACTACCAGCACATCACCTGCCTCCAGTTGCAGTTCGTTAGTGCGCAGGGCGTCCAACACCAATTGGGCGAGGTCATCTCCGGGCTCCACCAACGGAAAACCCAGCAACGGTATCAACTCCAGACGAGCAGTCATTTAGCTAGCGTCGTCCAGCCCGCTAATTTTTATACCCGCGTGACACCCATATCGCTTATTGATGGTAATCAACACCGAGGTCAGGGCTTCCGCAGCTGCCGCATTATTAATCATGCCCGCATGAAATCCACGCATGCCTGCCGCCTCCACCAGTTTAATCACTTGTTCGCGTGCGGCTTTTTTGTTCCCACTGACGAGCACATCACATTCCAAACCCCGACCTTCCTGCAGATGTGCGGCAGCCACGTTTTGAAAGGCAGACACTACGGCAACCTCTTCCCCCAGCAAGTTCTGCGCAATCTGACCGGCACTTCCCGCAGACGGCAATTGCACACGAGCCACCTTCGGAGGCACGAGCGGAACCGTTACATCAATCAGGATTTTGCCTTGCAAGGCCGGCTTCACCAGCTCCAATGTTGACGCTTGATGACTGAAAGGTACTGTCAACGTCACGATGTCAGCAGCCTCCGCGGCGGCCAGATTTTCCATCGCGCGCACGCTAACTTCCGTCACACCGCGCTCAGCCATAATCTCGCGCAAATCAGCGACTGCCGCTTCCGCCTTGTCCTGGGTACGCGACCCGATAATGACCTCATACCCGGCCTGCGCCCAGCGCCTGGCCAAACCTGTTCCCAAATCCCCGGTGCCGCCCAGAATGGCGAGCACGGGTAAGCTTTCTGTTGTCATAAAACGTGTTCCCGATGAATTACTGCTGAAAGGTAGTACAGTATTTGCTACCGCTAATGGATTGTCCTGCGTGCGCGTGAATCCGGGCTACCCTGAATTTCCAGCCAGAGGGAATTCGGTTAGGATACGCGCAGCCTGAGCATACTATGTAAAACACAGTCCGATCTCAAGCGCCGCGACATCTTGAGCACACTCCGCCCACTATCTGTCAGTAGGAGACATAACATGGACAAAGCGCTGGATTTTACCGGCAAGGTTGTGATCGTCACGGGAGGCGGAAAAGGCGTGGGGCGAGGAATCACCGAATGCTTCCTCGCCGCAGGCGCCGACGTACTCATTTGTGGCCGGTCTGAGCCCGAAACGCTGCCTCAAAGCGGCGGCCGGACAGCTCTATTTACCCCATGCGATGTTCGCGACTATGCGCAGATCGAAGCCTGCGTGGAAGTTGCGGTTCAGCAGTTTGGTCGACTCGATGTATTGGTGAACAATGCCGGTGGAGCGCCTTACGCGGAGGCCGCCACAGCCTCACCCCGTTTTTCGGAATCCATTATTGGACTCAACCTGATTGCGCCACTCAACTTCAGCCAGATAGCAAACCGGGTAATGCAGACGCAATCCTCAGGCGGCAGTATCGTCAATATAGCCAGCGTGAGCACGATTCGCCCGTCTCCGGGCACCGCCGCCTACGGCGCGGCCAAGGCAGGCTTGGTCAATCTCGGCACCTCGCTGGCGGTGGAGTGGGCGCCCAAAGTACGGATCAATGCATTGGTCGTTGGTCTGACTGAAACTGAGCAGGCCCATTTACATTACGGCGACGAGGAAGGCATTGCCGCCGTGGGAGCCACCATTCCCCTGGGTCGAATGGCAGTACCTACCGATGTCGGCAATGCCTGCCTGTTTCTGGCATCTCCGTTGGCTTCCTATGTCAGCGGGACCAATTTTGCAGTCCATGGTGGCGGAGAGATTCCCGCCTTTCTGAGCGCTGCCAACGCGAAACCTTGAGTGGCGCCCGCCCTTTGGGCGCAATCGGGTGAAAACCAGTAACCCAACTGTAGCAGCGCGGCCGCGAATTCTTGTCGCGGCGGCATATAAAGGTATACTTTCGACAAGCCTATAACTATTAAAATGACAGCGCGGACGACACTGTCGCGTATTGCCTGAACGAGCATCACCAGAGGTCCAATGCCCAACGCCCCAACCCAACCAGGCAAGCTATTCGCTACGCTCGCATTGGACACTACGGTGCGCCTGAAGGGAGAAATCTCCTGCCTTTTGGATGGCCGTCTGCAGCTCAGCTCGTTGCTGCACGCTGGCGGGCCGAGCCCGGACGGTGCGATTAACGCTGAGTTAGGATCCGCAGGGATGCTATCTATTCCTGAAGACTATGAGACGCAACATTCACTTGCGGAAGCGCCGGTCAAAATAGCGGACCATTATGACGACACGATTACCCTGGAATTTTCTGTGGCCGACAGCGAGCTGGCCAAGAAATACCGGGAGGCGATCATGGAGAGACTGGGCTCCGCCGCTGCTGCTTCAACCCAACCACACTTTGCACAAAACGTCACCGACGACACCCAACCATCGCTAAAAGCTGACTTACCTGACAGCCACGAGACGAAAAAGACCGGATACACGAACACGCCGGCTGCAGGGGAATATGCCAGGATTGCAGATGAATTGAAGAATCAGAGTCTGGAGGAGCTGGGAGATGCATTGACCCCATTTTTCGAAGATTTGACCAGCTACGTGCAGGATATTGCCTCACAACGCAGTGGAACAGACCAGGGCTATCACTTAGGAACTGCATCCATCCTGGAGCGGGATAGCGCTCTAGAAGCCGCAGCCATACTGGAGCAGAGTGGCACCCTTATCGAACAACGACTGTTGCAACAAATCACCGGTTATTTTCTAGACCTAACGCCAGATCAGAGCGAAGACAAATTGTGGCAGCACAGTATTGAAGACGCCAACGAACTAGATCTGATCGACCTGCAGCAATTCGATGAGTTACTGACCATCAATCGCATGGTCTCACTGGGTGAAAGATTGCACATGCTGCCACTGGAAGCATTGACTATCCGGTTGGCCACCTTAATCAATGCAGACCCCAATCACGTTCGCCTCCCGATCCATGTAAGGCAGTTGTGCCGGGCGTTTCAACGCGCATTGATCGAGGAAAACGTGCCTGCCGCTGTGCTTCCCGACATGTTCGACTACTTTGCCAAGCACTTTGTAGGCCAACTCGGTGAATTATACGCCGCATTGAATTCTCAGCTGGAGGAACAAGGCATCCTTCCGGAGATCGAGAAACGAATTCAAACCAGAGGTACTCTTCTCGAGTGCAACCAGCCCGAGCAAAGACCCCAAGCAGGCCGAGGTAACACACAGCACCCAGCGACAGCTTCTGAAGGCCCATCAGCAGACACCCTGGACCTGTCTCAGGCATCACCCGGTCCAATCACCTCGGCAATCAACGATCTAAATCAAATTTACCAGGAATTGGGAGGGCAACTGAATGGCGCTATTGGCAACGCCAATCCTCCAAGCCTCTACCGGTCCGTAGTCGACGCCCTCAATTTCAAGCGCGAGGCAGATGGCCTCACTGGCGGCGAAACACTGGCAAGCGGCACTGCAATCAGCGGCACCTGGGAGGGAGGCACGGTAGCGAGCGCTGAACTTGACCAGGGCCAGTTGGCGAACGCTCAATCGATCGCCAAAGCGCTGAGCGCGTTACAACGTAACTCTCAAGCACGACAGGAAGTACAAGAGAGCGATTCCCTTCGGGCATATCTGGCGAGCAATAGAGACCATATCGGCGGACTGCGAGACACTAGCGGCCTAACCGCCGACAGTCTTAATCAGCTCAACATGGTCGATAATCTCTTTGGCACCATCAAGTCGCAACTGGATGTCAGCTCGGACCTGAAACCGGCACTGGGGAATCTGCAGATCCCGCTGACCAAGCTCGCACTCCTGGATCCCGATTTTTTTGTTGATCAAACGCACACTGCTCGAAATGTCGTTGACAAACTTTCGCGGCTAGCCACCTCGGCAAACTTTCCTAATAAGGCACTGGAAGATCGCATCAACGGTATTGTCGATGACATCGTCGATGATTATGAAACCGATGATTCAATTTTTTCTTCTGCCCTGGGGAGAATCGAGAAGCTTGTCGCGCAACAGGAACGGGCGCTCTCGCGCAATATCGAGCGCGTTGTACGCACACAGGAAGGACGGCAAAAATTGGCCGATGCGAGAACGGCCGTAGAAACCGCTGTCAGCAGCAGACTCCCTCCGCCCTCAGCCCCAAAGGTGCTGGTAGATCTTATTGACAGCGGATGGCGCGACCTATTGGTCCTTACACATGTTCGCGAAGGTGCCGACAGCTCGGCCTGGGAAGAGCAGTTAAAAACCCTGGACCTGCTCTGCCTGTGGCTGGATGAGCGCCAACTAGCCGACGCTGACGAGGATCACTCCGTACAACGGAGTCTGGAAGCGGAGCCTCTAATTGATCTAGTTAATCAACAAATTTCCAGCGCCCTTCCTACAAACATAGCCCACGAGGAAGTACTGGAAGAATTGCGTGGGATTCTGGCAGGCCTCATTGAAATACAAACTACTCCGGTCGCAGCAGATGCATCAACACAGGCACCTGCTCCCGCAGAGGTGCGCGCAAAGATCGAGGACTTGCCGCGATTACGGCGGTGGGTAAAGCGCGTCGAGCAATTGCAACTGTCCAGCTGGCTGACTTACCGTGACAAATCTGGCGGCAAAAAGCGCATGCAGCTCGCCTGGATCAGCCCTGATAAAGATCGCTTCATATTTGTCAGTGAACGCGGGCAAAAAGTCGCAGATTTAAGCGCTATCAAACTGGCCAGGCAGTTGAGTCAGGGAGTACAACCACCGGCACCCGCTGACGATCTTTCAGTAATCGACCAAAGCATGTACCACACACTTGAACACGTACAGAAATCCCTGAGTTTTGCACGCAATCATGACACGCTGACCAAACTGATTAACCTCGAGACGTTCAGCGTTCAGATGAACCGTGCACTGCGCCATAGTCAGCTTAAGCAATCGAAACATGCGGTGCTGTTCCTGAATATAGATGAGTTCAAACTCGTCAATGACGTTTACGATCGCATCACGGGCGATCAAGTCCTGCTGGAATTTGCCAAGCTCCTATCCCAGTTACACGGCAAGAAGTCTTCTTCATCCAGAATCGACGCCGATGAATTTGCGGTCTTGTTGCTTGAGTGCTCCGTGGATGACGCCCTTAAGATTGCTGAGAAAATCCGCAATGATATTGAAGCAAGCCCCCTGGAGCTTGAGGGCGAGGTCGTCAGCTTCACTGTCTCAATTGGTGTTGCCGCTATTGGCGAGCACAGCCGGAATGTGCAAGAAATACTCGACGATGCGCGCTCAGCAATGCGGCACGCCAAACAAGGGGGCCGTAACAGAGTTATCCAGTTCGAGGAAACACAAAGCAGAATCGAGGACTACAAACTTGAGAAAACGCAGACCCGCGAAGATCTTGAAAGCGCGCTAGCGTCGGAGCGGTTTATTCTGCGCGCGCAACCGATCGTGCAATCTGCTGTGAGTGACCGCGACCATACTACCCTCCATTACGAGCTACTGTTGGGACTGGTCAATACGGACGGCTCTATATCCTCGCCGGAGGAATTCATTCGGTCGGCGGAGCGTTATGGGCTTATGAGCCTGGTGGACCAGTGGGTTGTAAAAGAAGCCTTTACCTGGATTAGCCAGCTTATGGACGAACAAAAGGTGGTACCCAACCTGGCTATCAACCTGTCGGGCGCAAGTGTGACTGACGATGCATTCATGGAGTACCTTCTAGAGCAAATCTCCGAATTCGGCGTAGGGACTAGCCGCCTATGTTTCGAAATCACCGAAACCGGAACAATTTCAAACCTGATCAAAGCGGCTGACTTTGTAAGGGCATTTAGAAGTATAGGATGCAAGTTTTCCATCGATGACTTTGGAACTGGTCTTGCAAGCCATAATTATCTGCGCGAACTCCCCGTCGACTATGTCAAGATTGACGGCAGCTTTGTCACGGGTATCGACCAAAATCGCAATGACTATGCCATGGTGCGATCGATCAACGATCTGGCACATTTTCTGGGACAGAAGACAATCGCAGAATCTGTGGAGAATGATGCGATAGTGGTCAAGCTAGAAGAGATTGGCGTCGACTACCTGCAGGGCTGGGGTGTTGGTATGCCCAAACCTTTGGTGGAAGTCACGGCCGATCTCTCCAGTCTCGAGAAATAGTCGGGCTTGTCGGTGATAGACCCCAAGCGAGTTGATGATCACTTCAACCAATTGGTAGGGCTGATCTACCAGGGCGCTCTGGAAGAACAACCGTGGCAAAGTGCCCTGCCTGCCTTACGCGAGGCCCTGGATGCGCAGGTCGTCTCTTTAATACTGCGCCCGCCCACCGCCGATGATCAGGGTGTGATACTCAATTGTGTGCGCCCGGAACCAAACTTTATAACGGTCGATGAGTCCCTGGCGGATCCCAACGACTGGGAAGTCAGCGCCTACCGCGAGCAGTTTTTCTCATTGGACCCTTTTGTCAATCTACCACTGGACAAGGTTATTGCGCTGGAAGACATTCTCCCCGATAAGGCCCTGGTGACCTCCGACTATTACCTCCACTACCTCAAGCCGATAGATCTTTTCAGGATACTGGGCGTGGATACAGCCGAACCGGGCGGCATGCTCGCTCGACTACGCTTCTCTCGAAGACGCAGCGAGGCGCGTTTTAAAGCTCGGGAACGCCAGTTGCTAGCCTTACTAACGCCTCATCTATGCCGCGCCATTGAGATATATGCAAAACTGAACCGCATGGCATCCGAAAGAGATGTTTATGCGGGCGCAGTCAACCAACTGTCGGTCGCAACTATCATTCTCGATGAGCAGGGCCGTCTCCTCACCACTAATGCTGTAGGACAGGCTCTGCTCGAACAAGGCGAAGGCCTCAGTTTGGCGGATAACCATTTGCATATCGAAGGTAGGGATATCAATAAAGAGCTACAACAGGCGCTCGCCACTATTATCAAGGCTCAACAACGAGGCGAGACGTCGGTGGTGCGGGCACTGCGCGTGCCGCGTCCTGGAGCGCGATCAGACCTCGGACTGGTGATCAGGCCCGTGCCTACAACGCAGTGGAGTGAAGGTCAGTCCAGCCCGTCCGCAGCGGTCTTTATCAGCGACCCCGACCTACAGGAATCCACTTCGCAACATATTCTGGGCGAGCTTTTTGAGCTTACGCCAGCGGAAGCCAACCTTGCCACTCTGCTGGCTCGCGGACTCAGTCTGGCGGAGGTTTCTCTCGCTCAAAAGATTTCTCAACACACATCCCGCGCGCAGCTTAAATCCATATTTGCCAAGACGGGGGTTTCCCGGCAGGCAGAACTGGTGCGCTTAGTCCTTAAAAGCGTGGCGTCCCTGGGCTGAGCCCATCACTGAATTTCAGTACCTTCCGCCGAGATTTCAAAGCCCTTGAGAAGACCTTTCCATGGAATATGAAAACTTTATTTTGTTATAAAACAAGAGCTTATATTCTATATTTGATTTTTATTCTAGATTTAGCCAAGGGTAGTCCAGGGTTTGTCCACACCCCGAATACAGGCGGTTATTGAGTGTTACCATCACTGATGCTGGGAATATGTCTCCGCTCATCGTATCCACACAGGATGAATCATCAATCTCCACCCGCAATGCCTTTGCGTCTGCGGCTGCGTTTCCGTCATAGACACGTATGCCGTCTGCCCGCGTTTCACCGGCAGCAGGAATCAATACACGTACCGATCCATAATCTTCCACAAACAACAGCTGACTACCCTCCTGTATTTCCAGGGACCAACCCGGTTCATTGCCCTGGGCTCTGAAGTCGACGCCGCGACGTCTAGCATCCTCCCAAGGAATCCGAGCGGGAACCAGGTGGCAGCTCTGGTAGCGCTGCTGGTCAATATTCAACAACGCTTCGTCGCCTTTGCTCCAAACGCTCACATCGCCTTCTTCGTAGAGTACGCCCGAGGCACTGCGTACCTGCGGTAGAACAACGTAGCGATCCTCGAGCCACACGGCCATCTCTCCCGGGCCGAGACGGGCAATAAATTCGTATCCCTCGCACGCATAAACCAGCGTTGTGGCCCTCGGGCGCTCATCGCGATCGAAACCCCAGCCGCCTGCGTTATCGCCTCGACGAGAATAATCTCCACCACAGGCATACAACGGCAGGCACAACAAGATGCCCCACAAAATTTTATTCACCGCGAGCTTCTCCTGCAAAGGGTGCGACACTGTTGAGCATGAGGCGGACGAGCCCCGAATGACTGGCAACACCTGTTTTGGCGAACACCGCGCGCTCTCGCTCCATGAGGCTAATACTGGTTCGCAAACGGATGGGACGCTCCAGATGCGGCAACAGGGGCTGCAACCCTTCTTTTTTTTGCTTGCAAAGTAGCTGTCGCGATTTCTCTTCGATGGAGCGCTGATAGAGATCGCCAAATAAGCTACTGAAGGTGGGGTCGATATGCATTGCCTCAGTATACCGCTATTACCAACCCATAAAATTTAACGAATGTGAGTGCAGCAAACTGTCAGTGAGGCAAAAATAATGGCATTGCGATCATGCGTAGCGCAAGCAACGTAAGCATCCAGCGGAAAATGCGCTGAAAATTGAGTTGCGGCACATAGGATCGCATCCTTGTGCCAACCCAGGAACCGAGCACCCCTGCCAGGATCATGCCCAGCGTTAATTTCCACCATGGGGCGAAGCTGAAACCGATGGCCACAAAAGCCACCAGGCGCAGCGCGTGATTCAATGTCATAGTCACAGCGGTATTCACCACGAGCCAATCCCGCTCGGTGCTGCGTCGCATCAGTACCGCGGCGCCAACCGGACCTGTCGCTCCCGCCAGCATGCCCAGACCGGTCTGACAAAAACCGAGCAAAGCCAAAGACATCGGACCCCCACCCGGTATAGCGGGCAATTGAATCCAGGTAAACACCAGGATTAGCGCACCAATCAACGCCGGCAGCCAGTGCATGTCCAGACTCTGGTAAACCTCAGCACCCAACCATGCCCCTATAGCCGCACCCAGCAGAACAGCCGGGAGTATGCCGGGATCAATATCGCGCCAACTGAATGCGGCGCGGGAAAGATTACTCGCCAGCTGGGTCGCCGCATGCAATGGCAGGATCACAGCCGCGGGGATCAGACCGGGCATCACGGCTATCAGCAATATGCCCCCACCCATGCCCATCACAGCAGCCAAAGCCGATGTTAAAAACACTATCGGCACTAATGCTAACTCATTCACACACACTCCCCGTTCAGACTCGCCGCAGAAACGGTTTTACCTGTATCACCGGCGAGTCTACACTAGGGCCAAGCCAATTTATTCGCGCAGCAGGAATAACCGGAATGAGCAAAACAAATACCAGTGTCAGCGATCAGGCTCTAGCGGGGTGGTACGATGTCGATCCTACGAGTACGGATCTCAAGCCAAATCCACACCCGCACTATAAACACTTGCGCGAAGCGCAGCCGGTGAATTTGACCCCCGTGGGCGACTGGCGTCTCTCCAACTACGCCGATATTCAAAAGCTGCTTAAACACAGTCATAGCGGAATGCGGGATCTCGACGGATTAATTCCGGATGAGTCCCGTGAAGAAACGGAAGCATCCAGGTTTATGCTGCGCATGGACCCCCCCGACCATGACCGCTTGCGCAATCTGGTAAGCAAGGCATTCACGCCACGCTCGCTCAACACTATGCGCCCGACTATCGAGCTGCTTGTATCAGCCGAGCTGGATCGCGTTGCGCCCCAGGGTGAAATGGATCTGGTGGCGGATCTAGCACTTGCAGTACCAGCGGCGTCGATGTGCGCTATGCTGGGTGTGCCGTTTGAAGACCGGCACGAATTGACGGAGCTGGTCTCGCTGGTGACCTACCGCCTCGCCAAGAACGCCTATCCGCATCTACAAAAAAAATCCGAAGCAGCAATCATGAAACTAGCAAACTACATGATACTTCTTATTGAAGAACGCCGGACACATCCCACTGATGACATTCTAGGACAATTGGTGACTGCAGAAGAAGCAGGCGACCGTCTTAGCAACGACGAATTACTGCAGCAGAGCATCGGTCTTCTCGTCGCCGGCCTGGAAACCACCATCGGCCTAATCGCCAACGGCATGGTTTGCTTTGCCCGCTACCCCCAGGAGTTTGAAAACCTTGCTGCCGACCCCACACTGGCCGGATCCGCCGTGGATGAATGCTTGCGCTTTGAACCCTCGGTACCCATCACTCGCAGAATACTGTGGGAGGACACCGAGTTTAGCGGCACCGTCATACCGGCCAATGCCTCTGTCTTTGCCATTTTGATCGGAGCCAATCGCGACCCTCAATATTTCACCGATCCGGATCGCTTTGATATCACCCGCCGCGAGGCCAAGCATTGCTCTTTTGGCGGCGGCATTCATTTTTGCCTGGGCTCGCATCTTGCGCGCATGAATGCTGAAATTGCGTTTAACCATATGGCGAAACGTTTCACCGCCCTTGATGTGAATGAATCGGATATCGAATGGGCGCCGTCGCTATTCAGGATTCCGGGCAAAATTCCGGCTCGCTTCCAGCTTCGCTAGCCCATCGGGTACAGTAGCTCACGCGACACAGCGTTAATTTGCGAGAGTGTTTCCGGTGTCAGTTTTACATCGGCCGCTGCCAATAGTTCCGGCACCTGCTCAACGGTGGTTGCACCGACAATAGTTGACGCAACAAAGTCGTGCTGCTTGCTCCAGGCAATGGCCATTGTTACCGCCGACATATCCAGCCCAGCCGCAATTTCCTGATACCGCCGCGTGGATTCCAGCGTTTTTTCATTCACGAAGCGATGCAGCATCGCCTGCTGACGCTTCGGCGCATGTTGATACTTCGAAAATCGAGCCCCTTCGGGAAAAGCACCATCATTGTACTTGCCACTGAGAACACCTCCTCCCAGCGGGGAATAAGGAAGCAGACTAACGCTCTCCTGCCTACAGGCCTGCGCCAGCTCATCTTCAAAACGTCGATTATTCAAACTAAAATTATTCTGGATCGTGTCGTGACGAGCCAAGCCAAGCTGATCAGACGCCCACAAGCTTTTGGTTAAGCCCCAGGTACTCTCATTGCTACAACCGAGAATCCGTACTTTTCCAGACCGCACCAAATCATCCAATGCCATCATCGTTTCTTCGTAGGGGAAGTCCCAATCTGGCCAGTGTGTCTGGTACAAATCGATGTAGTCAGTCTCCAGCCGCCGCAGACTACTTTCGACTGCACGTATAATATGATGGCGGTCAAGGCCGGTCTTGCCACCACGCAAGGGAGCCTCCATCCACACATGGCTGGGTCCTGCGACCTTGCTGGCAAGAATGATTGAGTCACGGTCTTTCGTTTTCATCCAGCGTCCGACAATCTCTTCGGTCGCACCTACATATTTTTTATCAGGGGGCACCGGGTACATTTCCGCCGTGTCGTAAAAATCTACACCCGCTTCGTAGGCCATGTCCATTATACGAAACGACGTCTTCTCATCGGCCTGATTGCCAAAGGTCATGGTACCCATGCAGATATCGGAGACCACAATCGAGCTCTTACCCAAACGATTTTTCTTCATTCTCACTCCCTACAAAATTGGTTGATATCCAGACTGGGATCACTATAAGCCGAGAGTCGGAAAATGCATAGTTACTCTCGCCTGAGGGTCGATTACACTGCGGAGATGGCTCGCTCTCGCCCTTTGCGTTACTTTTTTGTCTTATCGATCTTCGCCCTCTTGGGTGCAGGGTTTTATGTTTACCAAAATTTTTCCCAACTACTGAACCCCCAGCTCAGACAATTGGCACAACAGTATGGCGTGAACGATGTGAGGCTGGGGCAGATACACGTCTCCACCAGCAACGCAAAGCTCGATCAGCTACGGCTGCAAGGCAGTTACGGGGGCTATGTTTATACAGCAAGCTTCCAATCCATCGAATTACACTATGACTGGCGCCGGCTATTCAGTGGCCAGGCACAATCCGCCTCAATCGACAGGTTGGATCTCTCAGTAGAAAAAACCTCATCCACC
>JAPKAY010000082.1 GCA_028825045.1 Halioglobus sp. | reverse complement strand
CCCGCCAGCAGCGCGATCATCGTGTCGATCACTGCCACGGCCAGCAGAGAGCGAGCGATCGGGATGCGCTGCGGTGCGTACGCCCCATAACTGATGCCTGTCCCGACGCCCACGCCCAGCGTAAAAAGCGCATGTCCCAGCGCTACCAGTACCGACTGTGGCGAAAAGTCGACCCAGCGAATTGAAAACAGGAAATCCCGGGTGGCGTCGATATCGCCATTGTCGAAGGCGAACTTAATCAGAAACGCCAACAAGACAAGCATCACCGGCACGGCTATCCACACCAGCAATCCCAAACCACGGCGCACCCCCAGCACCACCGTACCCAAAACGCACAACAAAAACAGGCTCTGCCAGTATATCTGCTGAGCCGGGTCGGCCAGAAAGCGTTCAAAATGCTGGCCCACCTCCGCTGCACGAGCGGCAGAAAAAAGACCCGAATTCATGAAGCTGGCATAGGCCATGCTCCAACCGGCAACGACACTGTAGAACGAGAGCATCAGCAGACCCGTCAGGCACGCCAGCACGCCCACGAGCACCCACCCGCGCGAGATTGCCGAGCGATCGCAGGCCTGGCGAATTGCCATCACCGGGCTGGCGCCACCGGCGCGCCCCAATACCACTTCGGCCACCATCACCGGCATTGCAATGAGAAACAGACACAACAAATAAGTAACGATGAACGGAGCCCCGCCGTACTCGCCACTGAGGTAGGAAAATCGCCAGAGATTGCCGAACCCGATCGCAGAAGCCGATAAGGCGAACACAAAAGTAGTGCGATTGCGCCAGCGACCCCGCTCGTTGGAGACTGCCACAATCACCGAAAAAAAGCCGGAATCGTCATGTTCTCAGAGTGCCGCAGGCACGCAGGAGTGAAAAGAGTAGGATTCACGTTTCGCCCTGTCGCGCTGTCCGTATAATGCGCGCCATGGCCAAGTCGAAAACAAAAGATTCCAGCAATGTCATCGCGCGCAACAAACGGGCGACCTTTGACTATGAGCTGCTGGACTCCTTCGAAGCAGGCGTGGCCCTCAGCGGCTGGGAGGTGAAGAGCCTGCGCATGGGGAAAGCTGACCTGGGCGATTCTTATGTGTTGATGAAAAGAGGCGAGGCCTGGCTACTGGGCACGCACATCGTCCCCCTGGACACCGCCTCCACCCACTTTGTGACCGACCCCATCCGCACCCGCAAGCTACTCTTGAACAAACGGGAGTTAGCCAAAATACTGGAGGCCACATCGCAAAAAGGCCAGACCTGCGTGTGCACCCAGCTTTATTGGAAAGGCCATTTGGTTAAAGCCCGCATCGCGCTGGCTGTGGGCAAGAAGGCCCATGACAAACGCAATACCGAAAAAGACCGCGACTGGAATCGACAGAAGCAACGCATTGTGCGAGAAAACGTCAAGCAGTAATACACGTTCGTCTTTAGAGCGCCGATGTTAGAAGCACACGGTCTAACAACCGGTTTGCGCTTTCTCTAATTCGAGACCATAGTTAAAGTGTGAATGGCCAAAGACGGGCGAACCGCAGAGAGGAAGAGCACGCCTTCCAGCAGGACGTTCACACCTGGTATACGGTTTAATACCGCCATACTTTCCCATGGAGGAAAGGGTCCGGTGAGGGGCAACGCGTGACGCGACCCCCACGTACGGACTTAATACCAAACCGCCGCAACCGGTTGGCAGCTAGCCAGTCGGCTGCGGCTTTCTTCGTTTGGGCAACTGCGATCTGGACAAGCTGGCAGTACCTGACTCCCCGCAAACACCGGTTACTAGCCGTGAGAATGCTAGCGTAGATTGGCTCACCGGCCTCACGCAGTCGAACGTGGCCAGTGGCACAGACCGCTGTTAAGATAGCCGCCATCTGTCCGTTCGGCCGCACACTATGAAACGATTTATCATTATCAGCACCTTGCTTCTACTGGTCGCACTCGGGCTATTGGGCAATCAAATAGCCGGGCGGGCGCTGGATAGCAAACTTGCCCCCCTACTCACCCGCGCGCTCGGATTGCCGGTGCAGCTTGCGCCGATACGCGCACATCTCCTCACACTGCAGGCATACAGTGACAAACTGGTAATGGGTGATGCCGATACGCCCGCCGTGACTGCAACGGATCTGAAGGTAGGCCTGTCGTGGCCAGATCTTCTTCGCGGTGAGCTTCGCATTGTGACGGCAAGCGCCACCGACCTTATGGTGCGACCTTCACGCTGGCCCTCAAGCGATTCGCCAGCGCCTACTGACTACGATTTTCTGGAGCAGTGGCTTCCGCGAGATTTGCTGCTTAAAACAGGCAGGTACACCAACGAAGACGGTGAGAGCTACCCTGTGCAGAAAGCGCATTGGCAGCGTCAAGTCAGCGGTAGTGCCTCTGTGAGCTGGCACGAGACACGCCAAGCCGGTGACATTACCCTCAGCGCGCAGCTTCACTCGCTGGAAAATTTACTGCACCTTGCCCCCCTCGCACTGGATCTGACAATGGAAGTCACGGGAGAAACAGATTCAAAGCTCGCGTTAAAGGCCACAGTGCAGCCGGGTCAGTCTTCCGCCTATAGCATCAAGGCAGACCTGCAGGCGGCCAACATGAGTGCGCAGATCGTCGCCACCGGGCAGGAGGCATGGACATTGCCCGATGACTCAAAAACCGACATACCCCTGCTGAAGCCCGAGCAACTAGTTGCTCTGTTCAAGCACTACAGTGCACCAGACACAGCTGAAGACACCGCGACCAAACTCGCTGCAACCCTGCCACGGCTCGACCTGCCGACACACCAGAGCCATGTGGTCATCAGCGAGGGACGCAGCGGCGATGAGGTTACGCGAGACATCAGCTTTGAGGTGACCAGCAGCGAGCAGGGCATACAGGTGAGCGACCTGGTCGTAAATGGACCCATAGGGATTTTAACCGGCGAGTTGGGCATCGTGAGTAGCGAACAGGGCTGGCAGACAAAGTTGAGCGCGAGCGTCAAAGCGCGCGCAGACCAGAGCAATAACCTGATGGCAGAATTTACCGGTGCAAACTGGCTGTGGCACACCGGCCAAACCATCATCCAGGGCAAGGGTTCTACCTTGGGTTCGCTGCTCTACTCACAGCAGGGAAAATTGTCACTGGCGGGCGAACACGCGGGCACGGTCCGCACACCCATTAACCTAACCGCTCAACTGACCAGCCGTCCAGAGGCGTTAACGCTGGATCAATTGTCGATACAACTTGGGGAGGGACACATCACTGGCTCAGCCACACTCTCGGGCAAAGCGCAGCGCAAGGTCACCCTGGATTTAGAGGGTAACAATGTGCTGCTGGGTTTTATGTTTGAAGGAAAAGATGCAGAGCCTTTAGTCGGTATGGCGCTGCCGGAATATCTGGCCGCGCTACCAAGCGTCGCGCTGGATGTGTCGCTCAACGTTACAGGCCTGGATGTGCCGGGACTCAACCTCACCACGGCCACGGCCAAACTGCAGCGCACAGCCGAAGGTGGTACGTTTGTTGCCACGGGCTCAGGCGACAACGCCGGCACTCTCAAACTCACCATCACAGCAAACACACCCGCTGATAAGCCCGCCGATGTCAAACTGGACATTCAGTTGTCTGAACTTGATCTGCCGGGAATGTTCAAGCACCGCGGTCTCATTTACAGCCGTACCTCGGGCGACCTGAACTTCAGCAGCCGCGGCACGGGCATGAAAGAAATCTTTAGCGCAATGCACGGAAATTCCAAGCTGAGCGTAAAAGTGCGTGCGGATAACGACTGGAAACGCGCATCGAGAGAGTATGAAAACCTCGCGCTCCGCGGCGACTCCCAATTTGTGATCGACAAAGACCGGATCGTCGGTGTGGACCTGACAAAAATCACCTTCCAATCCATCGCGCAAGACCTGACCGGCGATCTTTCCCTGGTCGCATCGCGCAACCCCTGGCTGGTCGCAAAATTCGAATCGAAGAAACTCGACGTGAACGGTCTTCTGAATATGATGCCGCAACCTGCAGACGATACGCAGCAGTCGGACCTGCTGCAGAGCCTCAGATCTAGCGGTGGAACCCAGATCACACTCGACGCCGCCGCGGTCGTCATAGGTGACATTCCTGTTACCGATGTGACAGTACAAATTATCTCCGGCATCGATACATTCGGCGTAAAGCAGTTCGACTTTACCGCCGAAGCAGGGACACTGCAAAGCCACGGTGACATTGCCTGGGAGAAGAACACCGCAAAATTTGACGGGGTCGTAACACTGTCTAACCTCAGCCTGGATCAATTCCTGATTCCCGGCGGTGATGTGCATGCGGTACCGATATCTGGCTCGGCCAAGTTAGACAGCGAAGGTAATAATGTGGAGGATTTGCTGAGCAACCTGACCGGTTACATCGACTTAAAATCCAGCACACCGCCGCAAAGTGCCACACCGCAAACGCGCCGCAAACTGGAAATGAAAGCGACCCAAATAGACAACGGCATGAAAGCCGACATCAGCAGTTTTCAATGGGGTGAGACTGAGCTATCCGGCCACGTGCTCTACTACCACACCACACCTGCGTCGCTTGATATCGAAATTCACGGTGGCTCTATATCACTTTTACCCTGGGAAAACGCTTACCTAAACACCAGTGAAAAAGCAGCCGCGGAAACGAAGGACCCCTCAGCCATCAACCACGCTGCCAGAACCAGTGCTAAATTTGTGGGTGATGTGCTGCTCACACCGCTGAAGTTTTTTGCCAGTGACAAAGAGCATCAGCCAGGTGACAGGATTTTTAGTCAGGAGCCTTTGCCGCTGGATTCGCTCAAGAATTTTGACCTCAAACTCTCGGGACATCTGGACTCGATACGCAGCACCGAACTTTCTTCGGACGACCTCAACGTAACGGCAAGCCTTGCCAAGGGTGTGCTTGACGTAAAAGCCAGCACTGGAAAATTGGGTGGCGGCACGGGAGAAATTACCCTCGCGATGGATTTCAATGCGACACCAGCGACCGCAAAACTGGACAGTACCTTCGATAAAGTGCGCGGACTTACCAACGAAAACTCCTACCCGCGCAGCGGTATGATCTCCATTGAAACCCGCGGCAATAGCGAGGCGCAACTTGCCGCCAACACCAGCGGCCTGATTTATCTCGAACTGGGTAAAGGGCCCTTCGATTACCACGACTCCGCATTACTCACGACAAACCTGTCCAGTACGGTATTTACCTCCCTCATACCCGGCATAGAGAAGACCGAACCGCACATCGATTGTGGCGTGACGGTGGGCGTATTCAAGGCCGGCCTGGGCGCCACGCCCTACGGTTTTGCGGCGCGCACCGACGAGGCTAACCTGCTGGGACACGTGGGGATCGACCTGATCCAGGAAACCATACAAATCAGCCTCGACTCCCGCGGCCGTCATGGCATTGGCCTGTCTGTAGGGAGCGTCTTTGCCAATACCATTTTGATCAAGGGCCCACTTAACGACCCCGCCGTCGTCCCGGACACCACCAGCCTCATCTGGCGAGGCTGGGCGGCCTTTATGACCGGCGGCTTATCCATACTCGGGGAAAGTATGTTCAAGCGGGTGCTGGCCAGCGATGACCCGTGCGAATCCACCAAGAAAATGATCGAGGAAGACTTGTGTCCCAAAAACCCCATCGCGGCCGCGTCGAAAATGGTGTGTCCGAACGGTAGCTAGCGCGTCCTCTCCTTGAGGAGTGGGTCATGATCGGGAAAAATGAGCGCGTCGGTATCGAACCCAAGACGGCTGGCCTGCTGAATAAATTGCTCCTTCAAGCCCTCGTCTACCTGGGGTGTTCTTGACAAAAACCAGAGGTAGGACTTATCTGGGCCGGCAACAAAGGCATATTCGTATCCCTCTTTGTCCAACTCAAATATCACGTACGACCCATAGAATGGACCGAAAAAGGAGACCTTTAGATATCCCTCGTTTACGCCCTCTACAAAATAGGCTTTGCCAACTGCTTCCTGCCAGGCCTTTTCGTCGATTGAGTAACCGCGATTAACGACCTTCACACCGCCGTCATCTCGCATCGAGTATTGGGCTGTCACCTGCGACAGGCCGCTCTCGAAGGAGTGATCTAAGCGGGCAATCTCATACCACTTTCCCAGATACCGAGGCAGCTCAAAATCTTGAACAGGCCTGACGTTCTCCGGTAAGCCTGTGCATCCACCCACCAGCAACATTAACAGCGCTACATAACAAGCCCGGTAAACCGGATTCAGTGCTAGTTTCCCTGACAGTTTCAAAGTTCGCGAAACGGGCGGATCACGTTCTCTGCGTACCAGTTAATCATGCCGATCTTTTCTTCCACAGTCTGCGTGTCGGGCTTACCGTCGTAGGGGTTGCGAAAGGCGATGATGACCTCGGTGACACCGGCGGCGATCAAGTCCTGCAGGCCCTCTGCGGAATAGGCCGCTTCGGTCATCGCATGGTATTCAAAAGCACCCTGATCGCGTCCATAGTCCTTACGGTAAGCCTCTATCTGACCGATCATGTCCTGCAACTCCTGCAAAGAAGAGCCCGCTGAAATCCAACCGTCGCCCAATCTCGCGGCGCGACGCAGGGCCGGCTTGGCATGCCCCCCTACCAATAGTGGAATATGGTGGTCAGGCACCGGGCAGATTTTGATGGGGTCCAGCTGAAAAATCTCGCCCTCGTAGCCAAAGTATTCGCCACTCATCAAGCCGTTGATGATTTCCATCATCTCGTCCATGCGCTTGCCGCGCTTTTCCCAGGGAATCTGGCATGCCTGAAAATCTTCTGGCCAGGGACTAATGCCCACACCAAAACCAAAGCGATCACCCAGCATCACTCCCAGCGAGGAAAGCTGCTTGGCAACGATCACTGGCTGACGTATCGCCAACTTGATTACCGAGGTGGTGAAGCGCAGTTTTTCAGTGCGTGCTGCCAGGTAAGGAATGGCCACAAACGGCTCCAGAAACGGCACGCCATCTAAAAAATCTCGCGTGCCGTCGTCGTTATAGGGATACACATCTGACCCTTCCTTGGGGTAGCAAATACTATCCGGGAAGGTAAAGGTATCGAACCCGGCCTCCTCGGCAGCAAGTGCCAGCGGCAGGTATTCATCGGGCGGGCACATGGTGGGATGGTAGGCAAATTTCATTCGTAATCCTTTTGAATTCTTGTTGACGTTGCTAAAGCACGCTTTCTATCGCGCTCGAGAGCGCTGGGTCTTCCGGGGTGGTATTGCTACCAAAATGCTCGATGACTTTACCATTGCCGTCTACCAAATACTTGTTGAAGTTCCAGCCCGGCGACTCGGTTTGCCTGGCTAGCTCCTGAAACACCGGATTGGCCTCTGCGCCGCGCACCGATGAGGGGGCCAGCATAGTGAAGGTGACACCATAATTCACGTAACACACCTCAGCGGCTTCCTCTTCATCTTTCGCTTCCTGGCGAAAATCGTCACTGGCAAACCCCACCACCTGCAGACCCTGCTCACCGTATTTCTGGTACAGGGCCTCCAGCCCCTTGAACTGTTTGGTATAACCGCAGTGGCTGGCAGTGTTGATAATCAGCAATGGCTGTCCCGCGCTCACCTCACACAGGTTGACCGTTTCGCTGGAGTGCAGCTTGCGCATGTCCTGGTTCAGATAATCCGGACAGTTGGCCTGTACCGCTGGGGAAAGGAGCAAACAGGCAACAAAAAACGTTCTAATAATCATAGATGGCTTAACCTCGTGACTGAATATCAATTGAGTGGGGTGTTATGACAGGAGTACGCCAAACAGGCGCGACTGGATCAATAGGAGCGGATACTGTCTATTAATACAGCTTTTGAGCGGAATGGGCAGTTCCGCCGATAAACATGCGCTATACTGGCCATTCACTATGGGGGCGATTCGGATTCGACGACGGTTGCGAACCCTAAGGTGCATGCCGTGAGGGTAGCCAATCACGTAAATCCAAAGCTGCAAACTATTAGTTGCCAACGACGACAACTACGGTGCACAACTGGCTGCGTAAGCAGTCCGTTTAACACCATCTAGTGGCTTCGGCCCTAGCGGTCTTTAACAAGGTTCCAGCCCCGCGTTATTGACTGTCATAAAGAACTGGATCGCAGCGAAGTATGTTCTGGGCCAAGCTGCTAAATAAATACAGAGCTCGCCAACTACGTCCTGCCCGTTGGGCTGTATGCGGTTAAATTAATTAACGGAA
>JAPKAY010000037.1 GCA_028825045.1 Halioglobus sp. | reverse complement strand
CGTTTATCGAGCAGGCTGCGCGAGATGACCAGTTGTGACAGTGGATGTTCGAACTCTATCGGATTTGCCAGGAACATGTGGCGATAGTCCATCGCGGGTGCCAATGGCGCGTAAGAGAGATTCACAGCCTGAAGCGGTAGGTGCTCCTGTACTAGCCAGCTGGCAAAGCGGTGAGTATTAAACAGTAACATTTCGTGGAGGTAGGGGGTCTGTGCGCTGCCGGTATCGGGTGCGGCCAGGGTGATACGCGCCAGATCCCCATCTTCCTCCAGCACGGGCTGTGCAGCGATATCAAACAGCTGATAAAAGCGACAGTAGCGGCTCAGCGCTTGCCCCAGTGTTTCGCAGCCAATGACTGCATGGCACATCATGGACCAGCATCCGATGGGCATTCGCTGTGCACCGTAACCGAGGGTCTCATCGTTCATCGCCCGCATGGTGCTGACCTGCAGGTCAGCAAATCGTTCTATGGAAATGCGAGCGCTATCTTCGAGCATCAGGCGCGGAGAAATTCGATTCTTGCGCAGCAGACTGATCGGGTCCAGCCCCTGAGCGACGGCATTTTTCAGCACAGCTCGAGCGAAATAAACGGATATTGAGAGGTCACGCATGTTGTATCAGGCCTGACTGACGTTCGTGCTCAGGTGAATAGGGTTATGCTCCACTGAGGCCACCTGGTTGCGTCCGCCGCGTTTTGCGAGATACATCGCCCGGTCGGCTTCTCGAGACAGATTATCCAGGTCAATTTCGCCAACGGCACTGGCAACCCCCAGGCTCACTGTAACGGGGATGCTTTGCTGATTAACGACCAGAGGCTGCTCCGCTAGGTGTTTGCGAATGCTTTCGGCTAGCAGGCGCGCACCGTCAGGATCAGTGTGTGGGAGGATCAGTAGAAATTCTCCGCCGCCGGTTCGGGCTACCACATCGCTTGCTCGGCTCGCACCCTGCAGATATTGTGCGATTTGCCTGATTACCTGGTCTCCGGCTTCGTGTCCAAAATTATCATTCAGCTCTTTAAAATGATCGATGTCTACCATGATTGCCGCTGTGGGTAATTGCTGCCGCGCGGCGTGTGCCAGCGTGATGTGCAAAGCCTGCTCCAGTCCGCGATGATTCAGTAGTCGGGTGAGAGGGTCAACCGTGGCCAGATGCGACAGGTGTTGTTGGTATTCGATAACCACGCTCGCCAGAAAGCCCATTACCACTAGTACGTAAGCACAGCTGTAAACACCAAAAGCCACTGCCTGGGCCTGTAGGTAGTCGCCCAGGCTTAACCACTGATAAAGTGCTAGGGGTATGCCGACTACCATTAGTAGTGCAGCAATTGCCGTGATTGCGTCACCTACGTTGTGTTTGTTCCAACTCCGCCAGCCACAGAGTAGACCGGTTCCAGCGAAGAAAAAGCCGGCGGTCCCCATTTGCACTGCAAACATCTGTTGTGGCGGCAGAAAAAAGACACTGAGGCAGGAAAAAAGACAAATCAGACCCAGTAGGAAGCGACCTATATCAATACCTGCACGTTGGCCCGCCGCCAAAAACAGAATGTAGCTATTTAGAATCGAGGCCACAGAGGGCACATCCACCGCCATGGGTATGTCAGACCCCTGTTGCAGGGCAAATGCGAGCCATCCCAGCAGTGCGGCCATGAAATAGACGGTGTACATCCCCAGTCCCGCGGTAGGATTGCTGGCGTCGCTGAGTGCGTATACCACCAGTATCTGCGCACAGGTGATCATAAAAATTAAACCCAGATGCATAACGACCCAGTTTTCCAGGCTAATCTGATCCATTGTGTATCCAGTCATCACCGGCGTTATCGGCTGTAGTGTCCAGTCTATTTATTTGTCGGCGCAGGTCATTGTTGGCCTGCCGGGTGCTCACCATACTGTTGGCCGCTCATTTTTCTGCCCTCGGGAACCCCGTCATGTTGCAACGAGAATTTACCGAAGAACAACACATGTTTCGCGATGCCTATCGAAAATTTCTCACAGCAGAGATTGTGCCACATATGGAAGGTTGGCGTGAGGCTGGATGTGTTGATCGGGACGCCTTCCGTCGGGCGGGTGAGCAGGGATTTCTGATGATTTGGCCGGATGAGAAATACGGCGGCATGGGCGAAGCCGACTTTCGGTTTGAGCAGATCATCATTGAGGAGACCAACTATGCGCGAGCTGGCGACTGGTTCAATAGCCTGCACAGCCGTCTGGTAGGACCTTATCTCACGCGCTTTGGCAATGAAGAACAGTGTCAGCGACTGCTGCCCAGGTGCGTCAGCGGGGAGAGTGTTCTGGCCATTGCCATGACCGAACCCGACGCCGGTAGTGATCTCGCTGGCACGCGTTCCTCCGCGGTTGAGCACGATGATCACTGGGTGCTGAACGGCTCAAAAACGTTCATTTCCAACGGCATCAACGCCGATATCGTGATTGTTGCCGCCAAGACTGACCCGGACAATAACCCCCACCACATGACGCTATTTGTCGTGGAACGCGGCATGTCCGGGTTTGAGCGGGGGCGCAACCTGAAAAAAATGGGGATGAAGGCCCAGGATACCGCCGAGCTATTTTTCAATGATGTAAAAGTGCCCAAGGCTAATGTGTTGGGTGAGCCGGGTCAGGGGTTTATTTACCTGATGAAGGGCCTGGCGGAAGAGCGCCTGTTGGGAGCAGTGGGTTATCTGTCCTCGGCTCAGCTGTCCTTTGATCTCACGCTTGCCTATGTTCAGGAGCGCAAAGCCTTTGGTAAACCGGTAGCGGCTTTTCAGAATACCCAGTTCAAACTCGCGGAAATGCGCACCCAATTGGACTTCTCGCAGGTTTATGTGGATCAGTGCGTGACGTCATTTAATGCGGGTCAATTGTCGGCGGTTGATGCCGCCAAGGCAAAGCTTGTCACCAGCGAGCTACAGGTGGCGATGGGTGAACTGGGTGTCCAATTGCACGGCGGCAATGGATATATGGACGAATATCCGATTAGCAGGCAGTATACTGATGCGAAGATATCGACAATTTATGCGGGCAGTTCCGAGGTGATGAAAATTATCATCAGTCGGGATTTTCTGGGCGAGGATTACACGCCGTTCAATACCCGTAACTTTTAACCCCATTAACAAAAACGCAGCAACTCACACAGTTCAGGAGAATTGATATGGATTTGAAAGGTAAAGTAGCCGTCATCACTGGCGGTGCATCTGGTTTGGGTCGTGCCACTGTGCGACGTTTCGTGGCGAACGGTGCTAAGGCAGCCATCTTCGATATGAATGAAGAGAAGGGCAATATTCTGGTTGAGGAGTACCCCGGCAGCGTGATTTTTTGCAACGTCAATGTAACCAGCGAAGAATCGGTCGTGGCAGGCATTGCCAAGACGATGGAGGAATTTGGCGCGATCCATGTGTGCTGCAACTTCGCCGGCACGGGTAACGCTATGCGCACCATGGGCAAAAAAGGTCCGTTCCCGCTGGATGAGTTCAATCGTATTATTCAGATCAATTTGGTAGGCACCTTCAATGTCCTGAGGTTGTGTGCTGAGCAAATGTCCGATAACGCGGTGCTCAATGATGACGGTGGTCGCGGTGTCATCATTAATACTGCTTCGGTTGCTGCCTACGAGGGCCAGATCGGTCAGGCCGCATACTCGGCCTCCAAGGGCGGCGTGGTTGGCATGACATTGCCAATCGCTCGTGACCTGGCGGTGTTGGGTATTCGGGTGAACACTATCGTGCCAGGCCTGATCGCCACCCCGCTGATGATGGGCGGTGTCGAAGAAATGACGCCGGAAATTGCCGAATTCCTGCAGCCGCTGGCCAGCCAGGTGCTGTACCCCAAGCGCCTTGGTAAAGCGGATGAAATCGCACAGTTAGCACAGCAGCTGGTTGAAAACGATTATATCAACGGCGAGTGCATCCGCATGGATGGCGGTATTCGAATGCAGCCCAAGTAAGAACTGTTCGTCCCTCGTGCTGCTGCGATGGCGGCGCGACTTTCCGATTCAAGCACAGGAGTAAACCAATGGGTCCGCTCAATGGGTATACGGTAATCGAGCTGGCCGGTATCGGCCCCGCCCCTATGGGCGGCATGGTGTTGGCTGATATGGGCGCGGAAGTGATTCGCATTGACCGTGCTTCAGCGATGGTCATGAAAGATGTTAGTGCGCGTGGCAAGAAGTCCGTAGTCATTAATCTCAAAGATTCCGGTGGTGTTGAAGCGCTGTTGCGCATGGTGGAAAACGCCGATGTATTGATCGACCCCTTTCGTCCGGGTGTTTGCGAGAAACTCGGTATTGGCCCTGACGTCTGCCTTGCGCGCAATCCCAAACTGGTGTTCGCGCGTATGACCGGCTGGGGGCAAGAAGGCCCATTAGCGCAAAGTGCCGGGCATGATATCAACTATATTTCCATCACCGGCGCGCTCTACGCTATGGGTCGCAACGGTGAGAAACCTGTACCACCACTGAATCTCGTCGGTGATATGGGCGGCGGCGGTATGTTGCTGGTCAACGGTGTACTGGCGGCTTTATTGGAAACTGCGAATTCCGGCAAGGGTCAGGTTATCGACGTAGCCATGGTGGATGGTGCAGCGCAGCTGATGTGGATGTTCTACGGCTTTCAGTCCTTCGGCATGTGGGACGAGACGCAGCGTGAATCCAACATGCTTGATGGAGGCGCGCATTTTTATGATACCTATGAGTGCGCCGACGGCGAGTACATTTCACTGGGTTCCATTGAGCCCCAGTTTTACGCCTTGCTAAAGGAATTGGCAGGATTATCTGAAGACGATTTTGGCGCGCAGAATGATCAGGCGGCTTGGCCGGCGATGAAAAAGCAGCTGACCGAAATCATCAAGCAGAAAACGCAGGCCCAGTGGTGTGAGCTCATGGAGGGCACAGATGTTTGCTTTGCTCCGGTACTCAATTTTATGGATGCACCAAAGCATCCCGCCAATGTCGCGCGCAATACCTATATCGAAATGGACGGACTGACCCAGCCGGCTCCGGCTCCACGCTTTAGTCGCACACCCTCCAAAGTACAACACGGTGCACACGAAGCCGGTCAGGATACCGATGCTGTGTTGCTGGCCATGGGGTTTGCGGAACAGGAATTGGAGGGCCTGAAAGCCTCCGGTGCAATTGTTTGACGATTTTGGAGTAGAGGAATGCGGTATGAGTAACTATGAAACAGTTTTGATCGAGCACCATGGCGCAGTCGCGGTTGTCAGTCTAAATCGTCCCGATAAGCTCAACAGTTTCGATGGCGCCCTGCGGCGCGAATTGCTACTGGCGGTGCGCGAGGTTAACGGAGATGACTCTGTGCGTGTAGTGATACTGACCGGCGAAGGTCGCGTTTTTAGTGCAGGAGCTGACCTTTCCGAAGCGCCACAGGATGGGGCTAATTTCCGCGTGGAAGACCAACTCAACGGTGAGTTCAAGCCCTCGCTCATGGAAATCCACGCTGCTCCGAAACCCTGGATCAGTGCCATAAATGGTGCCTGCGCTGGTATTGGTAGTGCCTATGGGATGGTCTGTGATCTTACGGTTATGGCGGACGATGCCTTTATCTATCAGGCCTTTGCTGCGATTGGTCTGGTGCCGGATGGCGGCGCAACATGGCACCTGGCGCGCACGCTCGGACGTAAACGCGCTTACGAAATTATTGCCACGGGTGAGAAGTTGAAGGCGCAAAAGTGTCTCGAGTGGGGTTTATGCAATCGTGTAGTACCGGCCGAAAAGCTGCTGGAATCGACGCTGGAGTGGGCCCAGGAGCTTGCCGCCAAGGCGCCACTGTCTCTGCGTTATGCAAAACAGGCCCTCAACGAAGCTTTGGAAATGTCGGTTGGGGAAACTATTAGTGCAGAGGCGCGTTTGCAACACGAGTGTATTACCAGCGAGGACGCGGCTGAGGGCGCAGTAGCCTTCTTGCAAAAGCGCCCTCCTGTCTGGCAGGGCCGATAACGTTTCAGGGAGCAATGTAATGAGTGAACCCCAGCTAATTGTAGAGCGAGAGGACGGTTACGCAGTTCTAACGCTCAATCGTCCTGAGGCGAGAAATGCTCTGTCGCCACAGTTACTGCTCGACTTGTGTGCAGCCTTTCGCGTCCTGAAGGGCGAGCCTGATATTCGCGCGGTGATTCTTACGGGTGCCGGAACCGCTTTTTGTGCAGGACTTGACCTGAAGGCAATGGCCGATAGTGAGTCCGGCATTGGTGTTTACAATATTCATGCCGAGCACGACATCACCGCGGCGATGACATCCTTTGATCGTCCAATAATCGTCGGTGTGAATGGCGTCGCTGCCACCGGTGGTTTCGAACTGGCGCTGATGGGCGACATCTTGCTGGCTTCTCAAGAAGGCCGTTTTGCCGATACACATTGTCGAGTGGGTTTGGCGCCTGGCTGGGGACTTTCCCAGAAGCTGGCGCGAATCATTGGTCCGAGTAGGGCGCGTGAGGCGCATTTCACAGCGAACTTTATTTCTGCACAGCAGGCTGCAGATTGGGGATTGGTGAGCCGCGTGGTTGCCAGTGAAAAGTTGTTGGATGAGTGTCGCAAAGTGGCAGCAGACATCGCCAGTTGTGTGCCGGAAACAGTCAAGCTCTACAAGCAAATGGTGAACGACGGACTGCAGACAGATCTTGCTGCTGGATTGGTCATGGAACGCAATGTTATGACCCAGGTCAATCGATGAGTGATAGGTGATGCGGTCGCCACTCGTCGAATCGATGTACAGAAGCGCGGGAAAACACAGCAATCTAGTTAGCGGCGCGCTCTGTCTGGAGCGCCTATCTGCGTTATAGTATTTCTGCAGTGCACCAGCGGAGACATTAATGGATATTGAGATCAGGCCTGAGCTGCAGGCCCTGCGCGAGCGCATAGCGCGCACGCTTGATGACGCGCGCGAAGAAGCCCGTGCCAAGCGACACGGCAAGGGTTATCGCACGGCGCGAGAGAATGTTGCTGACCTCGCCGATGAAGACTCCTTTCAGGAATATGGTCAACTAGCCGTCGCTGCGCAGCGCAGTCGCCGCGACTATGCTGATTTACAAACCAATACTGCCGCCGACGGGGTAATTACGGGCACTTGTACGATCAACGCTGATCTGGTCGGCGCTGAGCGCGGCCGCGCGGGCATTATCGTTAATGATTACTCGGTATTGGCAGGCAGTCAGGGTTTTTTCCACCACCGTAAACTGGATCGCATCTGCGAGCTCGCGATGGAGCAGTCGCTTCCATTGATTATGTTTACAGAGGGCGGGGGAGGGCGGCCAGGTGATACTGACGTCACTACGCAGATTGCCGGTCTCAATATCAAGTCCTTTAGCACCTGGGCGGCGCTTAGTGGCAGGGTGCCGCGTATTGCCGTCAATAACGGCTACTGCTTTGCCGGCAACGCGGCGCTATTTGGTTGTGCCGATTTCTGCATCGCCACGCGCAATTCATGGATTGGTATGGCGGGGCCCGCGATGATCGAAGGTGGTGGCATGGGCAAGCATGAACCTACCGCCATCGGTCCCATTGAAGTGCAGGAAAAGAACGGCGTAGTGGATATTGTCGCCGACGATGAAGCTCATGCTACGGCACTTGCCAGACAGTTGTTATCATATTTTCAGGGAGAGGTCGCCCAATGGGAGGCCTCTCCTCAGGAGAGTTTGCGCGACGTAATTCCCGAAGATCGGCGCTGGGGCTACCCGGTGCGCCGCATTATCGAAACGCTTGCAGACGCTGGTTCGTTCCTGGAATTACAGCGCATTTATGGGCGCAGCATTATCACCGGATTTATTCGCCTTGAGGGCAAGCCCGTCGCCCTGATTGCCAACGATTGTCAGCAGTTGGGAGGTGCTGTGGATGCGACCTCATCCGAGAAGGCCGCTCGTTTTCTGCAAATATGTGACGCCTTTGCACTGCCGATACTGTCGCTGACGGACACTCCGGGGTTTATGGTGGGGCCCGACAGTGAACTACAGGGGGCTGTCCGGCGCATGTCCTCGTTGTTTTTGGCAGGCTCGAAATTGCGTGTGCCGATGGTCGCCATATTTCTTCGCAAGGCCTATGGCCTGGGTGCAATGGCGATGACCGGCGGCAGTTTTGTCGCACCGGTGTTTGCCGCCGCATGGCCCACCGGCGAATTTGGGGGTATGGGGCTGGAAGGTGCTGTGCGATTGGGCTTTAAAAGGGAACTCGAGGCCGAGCAGGATTTAGTGGCGCGTGAAGAATTGTTTCAGCAGCTCGTTGCGCGAATGTATGAGGTGGGTAAAGCCTCGGAAGCGGCATCCTATTTGGAGTTGGATGCTGTCATCGACCCTGCCGAAACTCGCACTGTGGTGCTGCGTGCGCTGGCGGCAGCGAGAAGAACCTGATGTCCGTCAGCCCGGGTGGCAGTGTCTATGTGGCATGCCTGAAAGCGGTCGTGCAGGCCGCTGCTGCGCTGGGCGTTGACAGTGCATCGCTGCTGCGGGATGCCGGAATTAGCGAGGAGCTAATGCGCGCGCCGGGTGAGCGAATTCCGCTGGCGCATTACCTTGATTGTTATCGTACGGCCGTTGAGCGCAGCGGTGATCCGGACCTCGGCCTTCACGTTGGTCATATTGTCTATTTCAGTGGCATGAATCTGCACCTGTACATGACAACGATTTGTCGCAATCTGAAAGAATATTTTAATGTTATTCCCAGCACCATTCGAATTCGAGGCGACACCGGAAGAGTGTTGATACGGCCAAAGGGTGATTTTATTCGCCTGGAGTGGCATGCATTGAATGAGGAAATGGGGAGCTGGCGCCCTCTGGTCGATGAGATGCTGAAATCCTCCGCGGAGATAGTGAACGCAATCTGCGCCTTGCCTGTTCCGGTTCGCGCGGCTGAGTTTTCATATCCGGCACCAGACGATACGCGGGCTCTAAAGCGCGCCTTTGGCTCCAATCTCAAATTCGACTGTGAGGTGAGCTGCCTGTATTTTTCGCGGGAAGTAGTGCGTTATCCTCTCATTGATGTTGGGTTTGAGTTGGACAATAATTTGTTAGCTGCTACGCGCTCAGTCTTTGACGAGCCCGCAAGTGTAGACCCCTTTTTGCGAGATACCCGAGTGGCAATACGTAGGGCTTTACCCGGAGGTACTTTGACCATTGATAGCCTTGCGGTGGAACTCGGGATTTCCCGACGCACATTGCAGCGCCGGCTCAGTGCCCTTGGTTCCAGCTTCAAGAAAATACTCCAGGATGTCCGTGAAGAACAATCCCGGCGCTACCTGGATGATCCGCGACTGGCGGTAACAGAAATTGCGCTGTTACTGGGATATTCCGATCAGGCGTCTTTTTCCAATGCGTTTAAAGCCTGGTGCGGGTGTGCACCGACGGAGTATCGGCAGCGGGAGGTTTAGGCCAGCAAGGGGGAGCCGCTTAGTCCAAACTCGCGTAAACTAAGCTTTTTGAGAGGGAAGGGTCCTGGTCGGGGTCTGATTATGATGCTTCTTGGGTCACGGTTCGCAGGACATTTGTATTGTCCGGGTTATCCTTTCTATAAAAATCTTGCATGCACAACCTAACAATTAGAATCGAAGGAATCTGATATGAAAAATCTCTTTGACGTCAGCGGAAAAGTAGCGGTGGTCACCGGGGGCTCTCGGGGAATCGGCGCCATGATTGCGCGGGGCTTTGTCGAGAACGGCGTAAAGACCTACATCACTGCGCGAAAGGAGAAGGAACTGCGTGCTACTGAGCAGGAACTTGCCGCGATCGGAGAGTGCATCGCTATTCCCTCGGACCTATCAACTGTGGCGGGAGTCACTGCGTTTGCCGCAGCTGTTAGCGCCCTGGAGGATAAGCTACATATCCTGGTCAACAATGCCGGCGCTACCTGGGGCGCGGACCTGGACACGTTCCCCGAAAGCGGCTGGGATAAAACGATGGATCTCAACGTGAAATCCATGTTCTTCCTAACCCAGCAGATGCTGCCCGTATTGCGCACGGCGGGTACGGAGGAGAATCCGGCACGTGTGATCAATATAGGCTCGATCAACGGGATCACTCACCCGCATATGAACAACTACGCCTATTCCGCGAGTAAGGCAGCGGTTCACCACTTGACGCAACACCTCGGCGCGGATCTCGCTCCCCAGGGCATCAATGTTAATGGTATTGCCCCGGGGTTCTTTCCCAGTAAGATGACAGCCCACCTGCTTGATCATGAGGTGGAGATGGGCGCAATGTTTCCCTGCGGACGTTTGGGCAATGCTGAAGATGCAGCGGGCACTGCGATTTATCTGAGCTCCCGCGCTTCTGCCTGGATGACCGGACACGTTCTTGTATTGGATGGGGGAGCTGTGGCGCTCGCCGGTTAAGCGCACATTTCGTCTACCTAGGAGTTGGCCCGGATGCTTGAAAACGAACCCAGTGAATCTCCCGTACCACTGCGTTACCTGATTCACGATAGCAATTTTCAGGCTGAGGATATTGCGCGTTTGTCGGCGCTGGGGAGTATCACCGCTGTGGGCTGGGCCCAGCGGGATGCGGCGCCCCAGGGTGCGCGCGTACTGTTGTGTCTCGGCGATGAGATGATTCGAGACTTGGCTCCCCACGCACTGGAGCAAGAATGGGAAGTTGGCGTGCTGCCTCATGCACAGGCGAGCCAGGCAATGGCCGCGCTGGGTGTGAAAGGGGATTTGGATCAGGTATTTACACACTATCTTAATGCACCGGTTATCAGTGCCGATGCGCTGACATGCAACGATGAGCTGGTTTTTTCTTCGGTGGTTATCGGGCGGGTACTGGCGCTGCGGCCGTACGACATTAATCGTGCCCAGACATCCTGGAATCTTTTTCTGGGTGCGCTGAAAGGTCTGGGGAAGCTGCAACTGCTACCCTATAAGCTCATTACCGGCAAAGACCGCGAAATTGATTTGGCCGCACTGGGTATGGTGGTGCTGGGACAGACCCAAAGCGCACTGGTGGGCCACGCGTTCACCCGCGATTTTGGCGCCGCAGACAGTCGACTTTCTCTTCTGGCTCTGGCACCGCGCAGTGTCACCAGCTATCTCTGGTTTTTACTGCGATTGTTGTGGCCGCGTAAAATCAACCTGTCACAACTGCCCAACTCCCTGAGCCTGATTCAGACCGACCGACTCCAAATCGCCGCGCCTCAGGGCGTGGAGTATCTGCTTGATGGCAAGCCAGTGCATACCACGGAGATAGAATTCAAGATGTTGCCCGGGCGTCTGCGACTGTTACCGGGGCCGGCAATGGAGGCAGTGCAGGAGGAGAACAAAACGATTGATAAGGAGACGGTTCGGCTCAATCATATTCCTCTGGAGGCCGGCGCCGGACCATTGTTGGACGGATACCTGCCCTTGTTTAGTCATGCCACGGAGGAGGAGTATCGCGACCTGTTTATCTCGCTGCGCGACAACGCCAAGGCATCGACGTCCTATCGGACGATGATGGCGCTGAGCGTAATATTGGCGCTGGTGGGTTTATATGCTAATTCTTCACCCGTTGTTATCGGCGCCATGCTCCTTGCGCCGTTAATGGCACCAATTGCATCGCTCGCCATGGGATTGGCGCGTTCTGATTCCGGACTTCTTGCTACCGCGTCGCATACATTGCTAGTCGGAGTCGGCTGGGGGCTGGTTTGCGGAATTATAATGGCCTGGATGATACCGCTGGATATTCCCACTGTAGAAATGAAAATGCGCATGTCTCCTACCTTGCTGGATTTGCTGGTGGCGGTAATCTCTGGCGTCGCCTGCGCCTATGTCAACGCCAAGGGGGAGATTGCCAAAAATTTGGTTGGCGTTGCGATTGCAGTTGCACTGGTGCCGCCACTGGGGGTTGTGGGTATTGGGTTGGGCTGGGCCGATTGGAACATGGCCGCAGGTGCCGCGCTGTTGCTGGTGACTAATTTGGTGGGTATAGCGCTCGCTGCCAGCGCAACCTTTCTGGTACTCGGATTCTCGCCATTTAAACGGGCACGGGCGGGTCTTGGCGTGACGCTTTTAATTCTGCTGGTCATCTCGGTGCCGCTGTCGCTATCTTTTTCTCATCTCGTTTCCCGGGAACGTCTGCTGGAGCATTTGCCTACCGGTGATATCTCGCTGACTTCCGGGTCGGTGCACGTGGTTAGCGCGGACGTCACTCTGCAGGACCCGCCACTGGTGAAGTTGGTACTAAGTTCGGCCAAGCGACTGGAAGTGGACGACGTGGATGAACTGAAGGCATTGATCAGTGAGAAAATAGGTAAGCCCTTTCAACTGGAAGTGCAAAGCAATATTTTACGCTGAATCGAGAGATTTTTAATGGGCGAGTTAATTTATCAATCGTTGGACAACGGCATTACCTGTATCGATGCAGCTTACGTGCAAAAGGGTATAGCCTGCTTCTACCTGATGGAGGAAGCCGGAGAGTATGCTGTTCTGGAGACGGGCACCACACACAGTGTTCCCCTGCTGAAGCAATTATTGGCAGAGCGGAATATTGCTCCTGAGCAGGTGCGCTATGTCATTCCCACGCATGTACATCTGGACCATGCCGGTGGTGCAGGTGCGATGATGGCGGCCTTTCCGCGTGCGCAGTTGTTGATCCATCCCCGTGGTGCACGACACATGGCCGAGCCCGAACGCCTGATTGCTGCAGCCAAAGCAGTGTACGGAGACGAGGTTTTTCGCGAGCTCTACGGGGAAATTCAAGCGGTAGACCGTGGACGCATTCGGTCAATGCTCGACACAGAAACTGTCTCTCTGGCTGGCCGGCAGCTTGAATTTCGCCATACTCGTGGTCACGCCGAGCATCACTGTTGTGTATGGGATGCGACCAGTCAAGGCTGGTTCAGCGGCGATATGTTTGGCGTTTCCTATTCCTGGTTTCGTTTTCCCGGGGGTGACTTTGTGTTGCCCTCAACGACCCCTAGCCAATTTGATCCCGATACCTACCTTGCCTCGCTTGAACTGTTAGGAAGCTATAAGCCGCAGCGAATGTACCTGACTCACTATGGAGAGCTGGAATACTCGCTAGCAAAAGCACAGCGGTTGGCGCACCAGATTGAAGCGTACTGTAAATTTGCCGCAGTGGAAGCAGATGCGATTGAGCTACAACAACGCCTGGGTGATTCCGCTGTTCAACTGATGCGCCAGCTTGGTGCATCCAATGACGAAAGTGAACTGAGAAGTTATCTTGGTTTTGACATGCAACTAAATGTGCAGGGGCTGCAAGCCTGGCAGCGGCGTGTCGCGGGGCGTTAACGCCGATTGATTCCCTTTGCGGATATGATGCAAATCCAGTTTTTCCTGCAGGTTTCTATTATTTTGAAAAAAAGTACCTAAATGGTCGATGTTTGATTGTGGCTCAAAGTAGGTTCATGTTCGATAAATTACTCGAGTGGGTGAGTGAGTTTACGGCTCAAGACCCGGACCAGGAATGAAATAAATCGATTTGCCAATGAAGGTTGCGGCAAGAATCGCCGGGGTGGGATTCTTGTAGGTACTTCGCGCCCAGCGATTTAAGTAGGCGCCAATGGACTATGACTCCCCTGCCTGACAGCGGGTGGGGTTTTTCTCCTATGAAAACTGTCAATGTCCAGACCCCAGTCCCTAAATATCCAAAGCGATCGCTGTCAGGGTGCGCAAGTGCAACGCTGTTTGATATGATGCGCCGCTGAAGAAGTGTTTAGTGACGGTGGTTAGTCGTCCACAGTGCACGCCCCGGAATGGCGATGGGGGCCTTTCCCCTAACCCTTGGAGACTTTGCTCATATGGCACCAGCGTCAAACACCGATATCGTAGATGTCTTGATTGTGGGTGCCGGCCTGTCCGGTATTGGTAGCGCCCGCCATTTGCAGAGTGCGTGTCCGGAGCGCAGCTTTACGTTGCTCGAGTCGCGGGCGACCTTGGGTGGTACCTGGGATTTATTTCGATATCCGGGTATTCGTTCCGATAGTGATATGTACACGCTTGGATATAGTTTTAAGCCCTGGTTGGATCGTAAATCGCTGGCGGACGGGCCTTCAATACTCAAGTATCTGAAAGAAACCGCTGAGGAAACCGGCGTAGACAAGCACATTCGTTACAACCATAAGGTCTTGAACGCCAGTTGGTCTTCGGAATCGGCTACCTGGACAGTCTCGGTGCAGCGTACCGATACAGAGGAACCACTTGAATACGTTTGCCGTTTTTTGATGATGTGCAGCGGTTATTACGACTATGAGCGGGGCTATACCCCTGAGTTTGAGGGCCGGGAGGACTTTAAGGGCTCGGTGATTCATCCACAGCATTGGCCTGAAGATCTGGATTACAAGGGTAAGAACGTCGTGGTTATTGGCAGCGGCGCAACTGCGGTCACTCTGGTGCCTGAACTGGCCAAAGAAACGTCAAATACTATTATGTTGCAGCGTTCGCCGACGTATATCGCATCCATACCCGAGGAGGACTCCTGGTCCACGAGCCTGAGTGGTGTGCTGCCCGGGTCGTGGGTATTTCGTCTGACCCGCTGGAAGCGTGTGCTGCTGCAAATTTTTGTGTTCAATCTTTCACGCAAGCGGCCCCACGTGGTCAAGAACCTGTTGCTGAATCAAGTGCGCGAGGAGTTGGGTGAAGACTACGATGTTAAAACACACTTCACACCCTCGTATAACCCATGGGATCAGCGGCTTTGTGCGGTGCCTGAAGGCGACTTATTTGCGGCCATTCGCGAAAAGCGTGCAGAAGTTGTCACTGACCAAGTCGATCACTTCACCGACAGTGGGATTCATCTTAAATCGGGTAAAGATCTTGAGGCCGACATTATAGTTCTGGCCACCGGATTAAATATGAAGTTTATCGGCGGAATGACCCTGAGCGTTGACGGGGAAGTGCTTGATCCGGCGAAGCTCTACGTGTATAGAGGTATGATGCTCGCCAACGTGCCCAATATGGTGCAAGTATTTGGCTATACTAACGCTTCATGGACGCTCAAGTCCGACCTCACAGGGCAGTATGTCTGCCGCCTTTTGAACTATATGCATAAAACCTGCTCGACAACGGTAGTGCCGCGCGCTGCGAGTGGGAGTATTGACGAGGACCCCATGCTCGATTTTTCATCGGGTTACATTTTGCGATCAGTAGATAAATTTCCCAAACAGGGAAAGCGACTGCCCTGGCGTGTCTATCAGAACTATGTCGTAGACTTTCTCTACTTGCGCCTTCGGCCACTCAAGGACAAGGTGTTGGAGTTCAGATAAGTGAATTGGCGACAGTATATTTTTATTGCATTTTAATTGTTCAGGGAACAAATATGATTTTTGCGAGCATGCCTGGAAAAATGTGTCACCAGACACAAGCACCGTGCAAGGATTTAGTGGCCGCCGGAGGCGGCGTATGATGATTGTGCATGGCGCGTCCGGATCGCCCTTTGTCCGCAAAGTATTGGTTGCGCTAGTTATAAAAGATTTACCCTATGAGCAGGTTCAACAGATACCGTTTACCAAGGATCCTGAGTATCGAAAGATCAGCCCTTTGGGAAAAATTCCGGTGCTCCAACACGGTGAACTCACCATCTGTGACTCTACCGTGATCTGTGAGTACCTGGAGGATACCTTTACACAGTCGCCATTGTATCCGACTGACAGTGCGGGCAAAGCGCAAGCGCGCTGGTACGAAGAGCTCGGAGGAACCCGCGTGGCGGAGCTTGCCGCTGGAATTTTTTTCCAGCGCTTTATGCGGCCCATAGTATTGAAGCAGGAGACGGACGAGGAAGTGGTTGCAAAAATTATCAATAAGCAGCTGCCTCCCGTACTCGATTACCTGGAGATGCAGGCCCCCGTCGATGGATTTCTATTTGGTGACTTCATGATGGCGGATATGAGTTTGATGAGTCCCTTTGTAAATGCTGCCTATGCGGGTTACGAAATTGATGCTGACCGATGGCCAGTATTTACCGATTTTGTAGCGCGTGTACAAGCGCATCCGGTCGTTAGTCAAGTGCTTGCTGAAGAGGCTATTGCACTGGGCCGCGGCTGAAAATTTCTCCATCCTGTTTTTTCTAATCCCATTTGACCCGAAGGCGTATTTTCTGTGAGTAGTGAAATCAGTGCACTGGTAGACATTATTGATGCGAGTGCGGGTGGCAAGGCCTATGGTTTGGCCCGACTGGTGGCAATGGGCTTGCCCGTGCCACCCGCGTTTGTGTTGCGCAATGCCAGTGCAGATGAGTTCCCCAGTGGGCTCGACCAAAGCTACCTGGATTTGGGGAAGGAACAGGTGGCGGTGCGTTCTTCGGCGCTGGGAGAGGATGGTGGCGACGCGTCTTTTGCTGGCCAGTACGACACCGTGCTAAATGTAAAGGGCGCGGAGCAATTACGCGCGGCCATTGCCAGGTGCGTAGCCTCTGCTTCAAACGAACGAGCGCGTAGTTATTTGCAGGAGCAGACCGATGGTGATGCGGTCGCGATGAATATCGTGGTTCAGGCCATGGTCGACGCGAGGACTGCTGGTGTCGTATTTACGGCTGACCCTGTCAGTGCGAGGCGCGATCTTCTGGTTATTGATGCAGTTCAAGGGCTGGGGGAGGCTCTGGTAAGTGGTGAGGCCACGCCAGACCATTATGCGGTGGATGGACTCGGGCAGATTGTGGAACGTCAATTGACGGGTACCGACGCCTTGCTCAGCGATTTGGAAATTGCTGCAATCACCGCACAGGCCAGAGCCGCTTCGGACCAGGAAGGGCATCCGCTCGACCTGGAATGGGCGATTGACCGGGACGGAACTCTCTACTGGCTGCAGGCAAGACCCATTACAACTTTGCCCGCGAACCTCAATGAATTTGATACGGTACTTCCGCGTCCGGATGACGTACTGACGATCAGCAATGTTAGCGAGATGATGCCCGGGGCTGTATGCCCACTTACCGGCTCTTTCACCGGGTGGGGTATCGATTACGGGCTCCAGCACATGCAGGTGATAGTAGGTGCGAGACCGGTCATTGAGAAAGATTGGCAGATTACCGCCTGGGCGTTCGGACATCTGTTTCTCAATCTTACTGGCAATGTCGTGATGTCTTCTGCTGTGCTCGGTTCCACGGTAGAGCAGACTGGTCAGGCCCTGTGCGGAAGGATAATCCCTGAACTCAAGGCGCTGCCGGCCCAGCCCCTTTACCGCCAGGTGATAAACACGGTAAAACTTCTGCGCTACTGCCTGCGTGCGCCGGGGGTGGTCGATCAATTTGGGCGCGAGTTGGATGCGTTCAAAATAGAGCAACAGATAAACAGCAAACTAATGTGGGCACAGCTTGAAACTAAGTCTGCGTTCTTTAATCATGCGATGGCCGTACATATCCAATCGTCTGCTCTGTCCGGGTTTTTGTGTACCATCGTTGAGAATATGGTCTCGGGCCGCTCCAACGACAGTACTAGTGAAGAGCAGGGAGAAGCGGTACGTCTGCTCGCGGGTGCCACCGGAGTAGAAAGCGCGGTGATGTTGGAGGAGTTGGATGCATTGATCGATGGCATCGTCACTCAGCCTGATGCTGAACAGGCATTCCAAAAAGTAGAGGCGGGCGATGCCGTTGCCTGGTTGCAGGGCAACGCTGAGCTGGCACCGGCGTTCACTGGCTTTTTGCATGATCATGGCCATCGCGGGTATCGCGAGTTGTGTATGCGCGATCCGGCGTGGCGTGATGACCCTACGCCTTTGATCCAGAGTATGCAGGCTGCGGTGCATGCCCGTTTGATAACAGGGGGACACCGACCAATGCACACTGCTGATATCGGTTGGTCCAGTCTGTCACGTGGCTTACGCTGGGTTCTGCCCAAGGCGCACGATGCGATTCGTCGCCGGGAACACACTAAATCGCAGTTGGTAGATGTCGCTCATCGTTTCAAATGTGGCTTCCGTCAACTGGGCAAGGTTTTACAAGAGGAGGGCGCATTACCCGATGCCGACCTGGTGAATTTTTTAAGTGTTGCAGAATTATCAAAATTTGTTGCCAGGCCCGGTCCTGCAGCTGTGAAGCGCGCCCTTGCACGGCGAGAGGCGCTTCAGTACCAGCAGCAATTTGAATTTCCCGAGATATCCGTGGGCGTGCCGCAGCCACTGCAGGCACGCACCGTTGATAGTACCGATGGCGTGTTGCATGGTCGCCCGGCTTCCCGTGGCGTCGTGGAGGGAGTGGTGCGGGTTGCCCATACACTGGCAGAAGCCGCCGCACTGCAGCCTGGGGAAATACTGATTACGCCCATCACCGATATTGGATGGACGCCGTATTTCAGTTTGATCGGAGGCCTGGTGACAGACCTGGGTAGCTCCGTTTCACACGGCGCAGTCATTGCCAGAGAGTATGGGTTGCCCTGCGTGGTGAATACCCGCGAGGGTACGCGATACTTTGTTAGCGGTGACCAGGTTCGCCTCGATGGTGACAAGGGAACAGTGGAACGATTATGAACGAAGACATTTGTGTCATTACCGGCGTAGGTCCGGGAACCGGATCGGCCCTGGTGCGAAAGTTTGCCGAGCGTTACCGCGTAGTAATGATTGCCCGCAATGCCGAGAGGCTCGACGAATTGGCAAAGGAAGTCCCGGGAGCCATTCCCTTTGTGTGTGACGTGGCTGATCCCGCTGCGCTACACAATACGATAGCGGCTATTCTCGAATTGGGTACGCCGAGGGTGGTGATACATAATGCGGTGGGGGGCGGTCCAGGCGATGTGCTGTCGCTGGACCCGCAACTGCTGCAGCGCAACTTCCAGATAAACACAATGGCTTTGTTGCACCTGATACAGGCTTTTGGTCCCGTGATGATTGAGGCAGGCGAGGGTGCAATTCTCGCCACTGGAAATACCGCCGCTTACCGCGGCAGAACTAACTTTGCGAGTTTCGCACCGACGAAGGCTGCCCAACGTATTTTGCTCGAATCTGCCGCGAGATTAATGGGCCCACAGGGCATTCATGTCGCGTATATCGCCATCGATTCGGCGATTGATGTGCCCTGGACCCGCAAGGCACTGCCTGATCACCCCGATGATTTTTTTGCGAAACCGGCTGATATCGCCAGTGAATGTTTTCACATCGCGCATCAACCCCGCTCTACCTGGACTTTTGATGTGGTTATTAGGCCCTACGGTGAGACGTGGTAGGGGTGTTGTACTCGTTCTCGTAAGCTTTAGCGTCTGCACATTGGCCGCTAGCGCATATTAAGTATTATGGGACTCTATTTTCTGTTCTCACCTTGTTATCGAAATAATTCCGAAAACAGGGAGGGTATGCCTTCTTCATTCGTCCCCCACTTCCTGAAGCCAGACTGCGCAGAGAGCCAGTCTGAGTGCATTATGGTCGGCGGTTATTTGGGAGTGAACAACGCTTTCCTCGTAGTGAGCTACCCCTTTACTGAAAGTCAAAAAAAAGGCCGCAAACGGAAGTCGGCGGCCTCTGACAAAGGGTTTGCGTACTAGCTACATAGGGTCATAGCTATATTTCTGTCCGCCTACTGTCGCCTGATACATCAGGCCACCTTTGGCGATGGTGAAAATGGCCATGCCCTTGCGGTATCCGAGAGACTTTGTGGAGGCATTGTTCTTGCCGCCACTAACGCCGCCACTAACGCCGCCGCCGGTATTGGCGGTTGCTGATGCGCCGGCTGTAATAGCTACAGCGCTAGCGTCGGCACTGAACTCAAAGTTGCCGGACGTGAAATCGGTTAGCGCAGATTCATTTTCGAAAAAGATAATCTGGCTAAAAGCCTCACCGCCGAGTTGAAAGCCAATAGTTATCTGGGTCATGGAGGAGGTGCCGATAAGCTCGCCTTGCTTGTAGACCCGTCCCGAACCGTGTGCGCCACCAATGCCAATGCCGCCTTTGCCGATGGTGGGAAATACAGCGTAGCCGTAACTAGAGTCAAAGTATGCTCCGCTTTGACCAGCTTCTTCGAAGGATTTTATTGCAGCGTCGAACTCGTCTGCCCATGTCACTTGGCTGGTCAAGCTGACAAGGAGGAATAGGAGGGTAGATTTGATTAAAGTATGCATTGGTTTTGGTCCTCTTATAGGTGGGCTAGCGACATCGCCAGCCGGCGCCCAGCATGGCAAACACTCTCTTTGACGTCAAGCGTCCGGATAAGCTTTTGTTTCACCAATTTTCGCTGTAGATGTGCCGATGAGTCTCTGCGTTAACTACACGTGGGCTATGGCGCCGCCATCGAGGCGTATATTCTGGCCATTGATGAACGCTGCGTTGTCGCTGCAGAGGAACGAGACCAGGTCGGCGACCTCCTCACGCGTGGCCAGGCGTTCGCAGGGATTGGGGAAATCCTCTGTCACTATGTGGCGCAGAATGTCATTCCAGTCTTGCCCCCAGCCTTTCTTGCTGGCCCGGGCGCGGTACCCCCTTTCCAGATCGGGCGTATGTATCAGCCCGGGCGATACGGTATTCACGGTAATTCCGGTACCCGCTAGCTCCTGTGCGAGACTTACGCCGAGGTTGGCAAGGGCGCCTTTGGCTGCGTAGTAATGCGGCATGATTTTTCCCGGGCGGTGAGATCCGATGGTGCCGAGATTAACGATGCGACCCCATCGCTTGTGCTTCATCTGGGGTGTGATGCCCTGCACCAGTCGTGCGACGGACAAAACGTTCTTTTGGTACATGTCCAGCCAGTCTGCCGTGGTTGCAGAGTCCCATTTGGCGAAGGAAGCTGCGCCGTAATTGTTTACCAGAATATCAATAGTCAGTGCTTTGTCTTGCAGCTGTGCGAGTACAGATTCACACCCGGCTTCCGTGGCGATATCGCCTTCCAGTGGAATGCTACCGGTGATGTCCCTGGCTACCTGGGCAGCACTGCCGTCACAGTGATTGCTGTGCAATATAACCGTGGCACCAAACTCTGCGAGCCGCCGGGCGATGACAGCGCCGGTATTACGGTCCGCGCCTGTCACCAGCGCGATTTTGTCTGTCAGTTTGAGTTGCATAGAGGCAGTGTTCCTGATGACTTCCCTAGGGGCATTGGCCGATGGTACATTGTGGCCAGCGATTATGTAGTCTATTCAACGACTCTTGAGGAAATCCCATGCTCCGCTGTCTCATTATGGTTGTGCTATTTGCGCTTAACGCGGTCATCGCGGTGGGTGCTGAGTTAAAGGTTGGGGTATCGGCCGATTATCCGCCAATGGCTTTCAAACAGGAAGGGCGCATCATGGGTATTGAGGCCGATAACGCCACGGCCGTCGGAAGTTTACTTGGGCTGGAAATGACCCTGGTAGACATGCCCTTTGTAAAGTTGCTTCCTGCCCTGCAGGCTGGAGAAATTGATGTCATTATGTCGGGCTTTAGTATTACCGCCGCCCGCAAAGAGCAGGTTATCTTCACCGATTCTTATATGGACATCGGACAGATGGGGATCGTCACCACGGAAAAAGTAGGACAGTTTTCGCAACCCTGGGCCTTGCGGCGGTCCGGTGTGCGCATTGGAGTAGAGCCAGGCACAACGGGTGCAGATTACGCCGAGAACGAACTCAAAGAGGGCGAGATCAAGTTCTACGCGGATTCTCAGGCTGCCTTCACGGGTCTGCGTAGTGACGAAATCGATGTGTATATTCACGATGCACCCACCAGCTGGCGGTTGGCTGCAACTGCCGACAACAACGACTTGATCAGCCTCTATCATTCCCTTACCAACGAAGAGCTGGCCTGGGCTGTGCGCAAGGACGATGAGCGCCTGGCAGAGCAACTCGATTTCGCTCTGGCTAAACTGAAAGCTAATGGCACTCTGGGCTATATACTCAATCGCTGGATACCCGTGACATTGGAAGTACGATGATGTCGCAAATACCGCGAGCGCTTGGTGACCTGTCTAGCGATTGGCTGGCTGAGGTGCTGGATGCGCCGGTCACAGGATTTGAAATCACGGATGCGCATGCTGGAACAACAGGGCGCGCTGTATTGTTACTGGAATATGGGGAACCGGTAGACCTACCGTCGCGTTTATTCGCAAAACTGCCGCCTACCGACGAGCTGCAGCGCGCCTTTGTCACTTCCAGTGGTATGGGGCGCCGAGAGGCCCGCTTTTACGGCACCTTATCGGCAGAGGTGCCAATGCGAGTACCACGTTGCTATTTTGCCGCCAGCGACGAGGCGGGCGAAGCGTACATCATGTTACTGGAACACCTTGAGGACAGCGGTTGCACCTTTCGCAACGCGAGTACGCATTACTCGCCCGACTATATCCGCAGTGTTCTGTCTGCCTTCGCTCGGCTGCATGCGGCGTACTGGATGTCACCACGTTTTGATACCGATCTGCACTGGGTGCAGCCGCCGCTGCAACACGAGATAGCGGTCACCCTCATTGCACAGGCATTAGAAGATCACAGTAGCTCGATGCCGCCCGTGTTCCGCAATATGGGAGAGCTTTACCTGGCGCAGACGGATGCTATTCACGCACTGTGGCAACAGGGTGAGACAACACTTATTCACGGTGATGTGCATGACGCCAATTTGTTCCTTGATGGTGATGAACCCGGATTTCTGGATTGGGCGCTGGCCGCTCGTGCACCGGCAATGCGCGATGTTGGATATTTTCTGGCGGGCACCCTCTCGTCGGGAGACCAGGCCGGGCGCGGACGTGAAATGCTGTCCTGGTACCGGGACCAATTGCTCGCAAATGGCGCGCCCGCACCGTCTCCTGCCCAGATGTGGCAACAATATCAGTGGCACGCGGCCTATGTCTGGGTGGGTGCTGCTGTCACCCTGGCAATGGGCGATGCCTGGCTGCCCGTTGAATACGTTAAGGCCTCACTGGAGCGCCTGCATCCGGCGATGGATGAATTGGGCACAGTAGCGGCAATTCGCTCGGCGCTCTGAATAGGGCTAGCGCTTGCATGCCCACGATGCTGGGTATAAAGCTACCGTGAAACGACCCCTCTGGTGTTCGGGTCCCAGGCGTAAATAGAGCCTAGTCATTCAGGCCGGGAACATTGTATTCGTGGCCCCACAGATCGCCTTCAACGCTGACGGTGGGCACGTAGTTTTCCCAGTCAATTAGCAGACCATCGTAGCCGTATTCCACGGCGATACCGCCCGGCGCAAGAAGGTAGATTGAACACATATTGTCATTAACGTGTCGGCCCAGCGTGGCCAAAAAGTGAACACCCGCTTTTTCGGCTCGCTCCATCGCCTGACCTACTTCATCAAGAGTCTGCACTTCAATCATCAGGTGAACGATGTCCAGTGGATGGGGGCCGCCAAACAGTGCAACAGAGTGCTGACGTGGATTGTTTGCGTGCATGAAATTAATCTTGAGTCCGCCCATTCCCGGAGGGTAAAGCGTGTCGGTGAGGCCTGTGCCGATTAATTGTGTATAAAAGTCCGTCGCCTTATCGATATCCGGTGCCGGCAGCACACAGTGCCCAAAGCCCAGATCGCCCGTTTGCGCAAATGTGGTGACGAAGCCGCTGACGCCGGCGGGGGAGCGCAGGGTCACGTAGTCCAGCTGTCGTCCCCAGTAGAGTTCCAGTGTATTGCCTGCGGGATCATCTACTGTGGCGAATGCGGTGACGCGGCGCCGGGTTGCCTCCTCGCCAGATCCTGCGGTCACAGTGTGTCCTGCACTGGTGAGGGCATCGAGCGTTTGTCGCCATGCGGCCTCACTGGGATATTCCAGGCCGGTGGCCAATAACCGATCTGTGTCGCTGGGTTCGACCATAAAACGGAAAGGATGGTCATCCATGCGCAAAAAGCGTGCGCCGGAGGCGTCTTCTCGCTCGGCCTCCATCAGGCCCAGCACGCCTGTGCCAAAGTCCATCCACGCCGAAGTATCCGTTGACGCAATTCTCAAGTATCCGGCCGCTGCGACTGACATAGGGTTGCTCCTGAATGTTGGTGGTGGGCAGTGTGGTCGACCGCCATTATCGGCCATTTCCCTGCTCGGGGTAGCCGTGCACTGGCATTCTGCCGCCGCTGGTACAAGTAACGCAACCTCTCGTGTTCGAAAAGGCGCCTCGAGCGTGGAACAGGGGGATAAGGTGATCCCAAATGTCACATTTACATGATCCAATGCGTCATTGAGTGGCGACGGAAGCTCGCTGATACTGGCATCCCAAAATTCCACCCCATCAAAGGAGGGCTGTGACCGTGTCGCAACCGGAAATCCTCAACCAGGCGTTTGAGCTTGGTTACACGTATACCCGTTCCACTGGCCCCGTGGTTGGTCGTTTTTTGACCGGGCTTAAAAACCGCAAACTTGTCGGTATTAAAGCCAGCGATGGTCGAGTAATAGTTCCACCCATGGAGTACGACCCTGATACCGCGGAGGAACTGAGTGAGTTTGTCGACGTGGGTGAGCAGGGTGAAATTGTGACCTTCGCCTGGGTGAAAGAGCCTCGCGAAGCGCACCCGATGAATGAGCCCTTTGCGTGGGCGATGATCAAGCTCGATGGCGCCGATGTGCCGATGATTCACTGTGTCGCTGCAAAGTCTGAGAGTGATGTAACCACTGGCGCGCGGGTGCGGGCCGTGTGGGCAGATGAAACCATTGGTTTCATGACTGACATTCGCTGCTTCGAATTGGTATAGGGGAGAGCTGAACAATGAGCGAAGAAGAACAGGAAATGATCACAAAGGTCGAAGCGCCGGTCTATCTCAAATATAACTTTACCGCGGGGTCGGCACCGACGCGCTTTCTCGCCCAGATTAAAAAGGGCGTACTGGCTGGGCAGCGTTGCCCTAAATGCCTGGCAGTTTACATTCCCACGCGCGGCTCTTGTGGCCGCTGCGGTGTTCCTACCGTAGAGGAGGTGGAGCTCTCTGACAAAGCGACGGTGCAGTCGTTTACCATTGTATCCATCCCCATTCCCAACAACCCGATAGAGCCACCCTTCATTATTGCCAACGTGGTGCCCGATGGCGCCAATGTCTCCTTCATTCACCTGATGAGTGAGTGTGTGAACGAGGAAGTACACATCGGCCAACGCGTGCAGGCGGTGTGGAAGCCGGAAGATGAATGGGGTTACTCAATGGACAATATTCGCTACTTCAAGCCCCTCGATGAGCCCGACGTACCGATTGAATTAATCGGCAAATTAACCGTCACAGGCGAGGAGGGCTAAGCTATGAAAGAAATTGCAATAGTGGGCTATCAGCAGTCCGACAGCCGGTCGGACGCCGGTGCTGTTAATGAAGTAGAGATGATCATGCCGGTGCTGGAACGAACCTTTGCTCAGGTCGGAATTAACAACGCGCAAGATGTGGATTTTGTCTGTTCAGGCAGCTGCGACTACATGCAAGGCGCAGCCTTTGCCTTCGTCGCGGGAGTGGATGCATTGGGGGCAGTGCCGCCCATTAAAGAGTCGCATGTTGAGATGGATGCGGCCTGGGCGCTTTACGAATCCATGCTAAAAATTCGCATGGGCCATGCTGACTCGGCGTTGATCTACGGCTTCGGGAAGTCCTCTCCGGGAGAGCTTCCCATCGTATTATCTCAGCAACTGGACCCCTACTACCTGGCACCGCTTTGGGTAGACACTATTTCCCTTGCTGCCATGCAGGCACGCATGATGCTGGACCAGGGGCTGATCACCGAGCGTGATATGGCCGAAGTGGTTTCGCGTTCACGCCGCAATGCAATGAACAATCCCCATGCGCAATTGTCCGGCGATATGTCGGCAGATGATGTTCTGGCGCAGGAAACCTATGTATCGCCTTTGCGCAAAGGCGATTGCTGCCCGGTATCGGATGGCGCTAGTGCTGTGGTCATTGCCACAGTGGAAAAGGCAAAGGAGTGGGGCGTTCCCTACGCGTTAATCAGTGGCATCAGTCATGCTATCGAAACCCACAATATGGGTATGCGCGATATCACTGACTCTGTCTCCACACGTATCGCGGCCGAGCGCGCTGGTATGAAGGCGGGCAAAGTGGATGTGGCCCAGCTGTACGCGCCATTTAGTCACCAGGAAATCATTCTTACGCGCGCGCTGGGTCTGGGCGATGAAACCAGTATCAATCCCAGTGGCGGTGTGCTGGCCGGCAATTTGATGATGGCTTCGGGCCTGTCCAACATTGGTGAGGTATTCAACCGTATTATCAGTGGTGAAGCTGAGCGGGGAATCGCACACGCGACATCCGGCCCGTGTTTGCAGCACAACCTGGTAACGGTTCTAGAGAAGGCGGAGAAAGCGTAATGGCGAATTTGGCAGCAGTGGTCGGCATAGGCCAGACCAGTTACACCACTAAACGCGAAGATGTGTCGATCGCAGGGCTCGTGCGTGAAGCGGCAGTGAATGCGTTGGAAGATGCGGACCTCACCTGGAATGACATCGACGCGGTTATTTTGGGTAAGGCGCCGGATATGTTCGAGGGTGTCATTATGCCGGAGGTGTATCTCACAGACGCCCTGGGTTGTAATGGCAAACCGATGATACGAGTCCATACCGCCGGTTCTGTAGGCGGGTCTACGGCTTTGGTTGCGGCATCGCATGTACAAAGCGGTATGTTCAAACGTGTGCTTACGGTGTCCTTCGAGAAACAGTCTGAGTCCAATGCGATGTGGGCATTGTCCAATCCACAGCCCTTTTCCACGCACCTCAATGCCGGGGCGGGTGGGTATTTTGCGCCCATCATTCGCGAATATTTGCGCCGTTCCAACGCGCCCTATGACGCGGGCATCAAGGTAGCCGTGAAAGACCGTCTGCACGGTGCGCGCAATCCGCTGGCCCATCTGCAAAAGCCGGATATCACTATGCAGGAAGTAGAGGAGTCCTTTATGTTGTGGGATCCGCTGCGTTACCTTGAGTGTTGTCCGTCGTCTGATGGCGCCTGCGCCATGGTGATTGCCGACGAGGAGCTGGCTAAGAAATCACCCAAGCCGCCGGCCTGGATTCGCGGCGTTGCGATGCGTTCGGAACCGACCATGTACGCTGGTCGCAATGAGGTGAACCCACAGGCGGGTCGTGATTGTGCTGCAGACGTTTACAAACAGGCAGGTGTAAGCAACCCACGTAAAGATTTTGATTGTGCTGAGGTTTATGTGCCCTTCAGCTGGTACGAGCCCATGTGGCTGGAAAACCTCGGTTTTGCGCCTGAGGGTGAGGGCTGGAAGCTGACCATGGAAGGGGCAACTTCCCTTGACGAAAATGGCGATATTCCCTGGAATTGCTCCGGTGGTGTTTTGTCATCCAATCCCATTGGGGCCTCGGGCATGATTCGGTTTGCCGAGGTAGCTCGACAGGTTCGCGGCGACGCTGGCGAGCATCAGGTGGACGGTGCAAAGTTGGCACTGGGACATGCCTACGGCGGCGGCGCGCAGTTTTTTGCCATGTGGGTCGTCGGCTCGCAGAAATCGTAATTGACCCCGGAGATTAATCAGTATGGCTAAGCACTACAATATCGCTGACCTGTATGAAATGGTGGCAGACAGAGTTCCCACGCGAAGCGCCCTGGTGTGTGGTGACCAGCGCGCCACGTTCGCGGAGCTCGATCAACGCGCCAACAAACTGGCACATTATCTTCTGTCACAAGGTGTTGGGGTAGGAGATCACGTTGGCTTGTACCTCTACAACTGTAATGAGTACCTGGAGGGCATGCTCGCCTGTTTCAAAATTCGCGCGGTGCCGATCAACGTCAACTACCGCTATGTGCAGGAAGAATTGCTGTATATATTTGACAATGCGGACATGGTGGCCTGTATCCATAATCAGGAGTTTATCCCGCACATTGATGAAGTCCGCGCCTCAGCGGCAGACTTAAAAACCTTTGTGTGTGTAATGGATGACTCAGGTTGTGATCCCGCGGTAATTGGCAGCGTGGAGTATGAAGCCTCCATGGTTGGCCAGTCCGATGAGCGTGATTTTGGCGAACGTGCGGATGATGACCTGTTTTTGCTTTATACCGGCGGTACGACCGGTATGCCCAAGGGCGTTATGTGGCCACACAAAAATCTTTTCTATGCAGCGCTTGGCGGCGGGGGCTGGTTTCATCCGGACGGCGCGATCACCGACCCTGAACAGATTGCCGGCCGTATCGGTGATTTCCCGATTGTCGGCATGGCCCTCGCTCCGCTTATGCATGGCGCCTGCTGGTGGTACGCCTGTATTCAGATGCTGGGCGGTAACTGTTTGGTGCTCAATCCGCATCGCTCGCTGGAAGGCAGCCAGGTGTGGGATATTGTAGAACAAGAGAAAGTGAATTCTCTGTCTATCGTGGGCGATGCCATGGGCATTCCTCTGTTGGATGCATTGCGAGAGAACCCGGATCGATGGGACTTGAGCAGTGTTTTCAGTATCGGCTCCGGCGGGGCAGTATTTTCCGGCTCCAAGCAGGAGGAGTTTAAGGAGCGTTTTCCGAACGTTATTATCATGAATTCCTTCGGCTCCTCCGAGGCCGGCAATATGGGCTTTGACAGCGGTGAGAAAAAATCCGAAACCAAGGGTCTGGGTAATGTTATCCAGTCCGACTTTATGGATGTAATTACTGACAACGAGGGCGAACCGCACGTGCATGTGAAGCCCGGTGAGAACGGTATATTCGCACGCTCCGGTTATATCCCGGTGGGTTACTACAATGACCCGGAAAAAACAGCGAAAACATTTGTAGAAATAGAGGGAAAAATCTGGCTTTTGACCGGTGATGAAGCCCGTCTGGAAGGGGACGGGTCTATTACGGTCTATGGCCGCGGCTCCAACTGCATTAATTCTGGCGGTGAAAAAATCTTCCCGGAAGAAGTGGAGGAGGCCGTGAAAGCGCACCCTGATGTATTTGACTGTTTGGTGGTTGATACGCCGGATGACCGTTTTGGCAGCAAAGTAACAGCCGTTGTCGCCACGCGACAAAATTGCAGCCTCAGCCTGGATGCAATCCAGGAGGAAGCTCGCAAGCACGTGGCCGGATACAAGGTGCCACGAGAACTGCATATCGTTGCAGAAATTCCGCGCGCCCCCAGTGGCAAGCCTGCTTACCCGAAAGCCAAAGAAATCGCATTATCGGGTGAGTTCAGGGTCGTTTAGAGATTACCAAAGCGTAGCGGAGCTGACCCACGAGAGAACAGGGCTAGGTGTCAAATCAGTTCCAGTGCCTCGGGGCTTAGGCGTGCCTGCATGGAAAATTTACGGCGTGTTCCGACATGCCGGGACTGATTTGGCGCCGACCTGGAAGATTGTCTAATTACGATTATAGGAAAATAGAATGGCCGAACTGGATATCAGCACCAAAAACTGCATCGTAGAGCAAGAGGGCAATGTACTCATCGTCACCCTCAATCGCCCCGAAGCAAAAAATGCCTTTAGCCCGGAGATGTTGCTGGGCATGTACAAAGCCTGGCGCCGGCTGGATGAGGACGACTCCCTGATGTGCGCCATCCTCACCGCCAATGGGGACACATTCTGTGCCGGCATGGACCTAAAGGCCGGCGCGGATGGTGAGCACCGTTCCACCGACGAGTTTATGGAGCTAATGGGAACAGTGCCGAACATTCACTGGCAGGCTCTACTGCGGGACAACCGCCCCAACAAACCATTGATCCTCGCTGTGGAAGGTTATGCGCTGGCTGGCGGTACCGAGATACTGCAGGGCACAGATATTCGCATCGGTGCAGAGAATTCAATTTTTGGTGTTACCGAAGTGGCGCGCGGACTCTACCCCATGTCCGGTTCAACAATTCGTCTGCGGCGTCAGATTCCCTATTGTTTGGCGGCCGAGATTTTGTTGTGCGGCGAACATATCACGGCGCAGCAGGCGCTGGATTTTGGATTGATTAACAAAATCGTACCCGCCGGGAAAACACTGGAAGCCGCCAGGGAATACGCTGCCAAGATCTGCGCCAACGGGCCACTTGCCGTGCGTGCAGTCACTCGCTCCCTGCGCGAGCATCAGGAGTGCATGTCTGAAGATGCCGCCATGCTGGCCTCGGATGAATTGGCGAACCCCGTGTTTGCCTCCGCAGACGCTAAAGAGGGCATGAGAGCATTTAAGGAGAAGCGCAAGGCTAACTTTACCGGACAGTGACGTACTGCAAAAGGCTGTGGCCGAGGGAACCGCGGCCATGTTCAATCAAGCCATGTGGGCTTAAATTTGATAAAGTGTCGGCCGCTCTGATAACAGGAGATTTTTCATGACCGATCAAGCCGCTACTTTTGATGCCATTGTCGCTTCACGCCATTCACTGCGCGCGTTTCTGCCGCAGCCGGTCGACCAGAGGACTCTAGAGACCATATTTTCTGTGGCGCAGCACGCGCCCAGTAACTGCAATACCCAGCCCTGGGTTGTGCACGTTGCCTCGGGAGAAAAACTTGAATCTTTGCGCACGTCAATGCCGGAACGTTTTACGTCGGGGAATTTCAGTATGGATTTTCCGTACGACGGTGTTTATGAGGGCGTATATAAAGAACGTCAATACGGCGCCGCCCAGGCGCTGTACGACTCGGTAAATATTACTCGCAAAGACAAGGCTCGGCGCAACGAGCAGTTTATGCGCAATTTCACTTTCTTCGATGCACCCCATGTCGCTTTTTTGTTCCTGCCAGAGCCGTTTGGTTTGCGCGAGGCCGCAGACCTGGGCATGTATGCGCAAACCTTGATGCTGACGCTAACGGCCCATGGTCTGGGTAGTTGCCCGCAGACCGCTCTTAGTTTCCAGGCTGACTATATTCGCGAGCACCTCGGTGTTGATGCTAACGACAAGCTTGTATTTGGTATGTCCTTTGGCTATCCGGATCCCAAGGCACCCGCCAACGCGTGCGTGACTGACCGCGCCGCTGTCGCCGACGCGGTGGCATTTCATTCCTAATTCTCAAAAGGTATTCTCATGACAGATCTGATACTGACGGAAAACCGTGATGGCGTACTGATAGTCACGTTCAACCGACCCGAAAAGAAAAACGCCATTAACACGCAGATGTGGATCGATCTGCGCGAAACCTTCATTTCAGCCGCAGCAGATGACAATGTTGTGTGCATATTGTTGTGCGCTGCGGGTGACAATTTCTGTTCCGGCGTTGATCTAGCCAGTTTTGGCGAGGTGGGTGAGGGCGAAGAACACCCATTTGAATCCGCTGCTCGGGCAGTCGTCGAGTTCGATAAACCCATGGTTGCGGCGGCGCAGGGCGTCTCGATCGGTGGCGGTGCTACTGTCTTGTTTCATGCCGACATCGTTTACGTCGGCGAGAGTCTGCGTATGCGCTTACCCTTTGCCAGCCTGGGCCTCGTGCCGGAGTGGGGCAGCAGTTATATGCTGCAGGCCAATATTGGCGCACAGCGGGCGGCGGAGTTGTTCTATACCGCTCAATGGATTGATGCCGACAAAGCACTGGAAGTGGGTATTACCGCAGCGGTTCTGCCGGATGCCGACCTGTTTGAACATGCCTTGTCCAAAGCACGGGAAATCGCTCAGTGGCCGGTGAATTCCCTGCGGGAAATCAAGCGCTCTCTGCGCTTGCACCACCTCGAATCGATCGATGCGGCGATCGTCGCTGAACAGGCGGGTATGGCGCGACAGGCGGGCTCACCGGAGAACATAGAGGCAATTACTGCCTTCATAGAAAAACGTCCGCCGGTTTTTAGGAAAAGCTAGTTTCCACAGAGTGTTCGGGCGATAGTCAAAGTCTGTGAAAGAATGGACGGGACGTTGATGATTGTGCCTGTTCTTGGAACTGTGATTGTTGAAGGCGCGTGAGCCTGTGACTAGTATTCAAGAAAGCTGATCTCCGATGGTGCTGGTTTGTTTGGCGCCATTCGGTACGTCCTTTTTGGGACATGGAAATCATCTATCAATTTGTGTACTGTTGGTAGAGCGGTTGGCTAATCCCGCCAATACAAAGCCTTCGTTATACGGCGCCAGAAATTTTGACGGGATCTTCTGAGCATTCCATCTGCCTAGCGGAAACACTATGAAAATGCTACTTTGCCCGCATAAAGAAGCTAATCAAAGAAACCATCGCGTATCTCGTTTCCAAGTTGGTGCCGCCCTCTTACTAGTGATTCTCACTGGATGCTCTACCGTACCCCGAGACGAGCATATTGAGAAAGGTCTGGATATATATCTACTTATTGGTCAATCAAATATGGCGGGTCGAACTCCATTTGGTGAGCTTGAAGAGGAGCCATCACCCAATATTCTATTGTTCAATGATAGTGATGAATGGGAGCCGGCAATACATCCTTTAAATCGATACTCCACAATTCGAATACCCGAGGTCGAGCAGCTATTGGGTCCCGGTTACGCGTTTGCTAAAAACATGGTCACCGAGGATCCGGATCAGCCGATTGGTCTTGTGGTAAATGCGCGGGGAGGTACCAGTATCAGACAATGGCAACGGGACTCGTTGTTGTTCAACGAGACCGTGAAGCGCACGCGAGCTGCAATGAAACAAGGTACCTTGAGGGGGGTGCTATGGCTTCAGGGGGGGTCCGATAAGAATGACACAAGAAGGTACCTGCGTAGGCTCATAGCGTTTATCGCACATCTACGCGCTAGTCTGGATATGCCTAACCTACCCTTTGTCGCGGGTCAGATAAAAAGCGCCCCTGAAATAAATGAGCACATAGCCAAATTACCGAAAAACGTTGCAAATGCAGGGTTTGTCAGCTCAGAGGGGCTGACAACCTTCGATTATTGGCAAGTACACTTTGACTCTCAAAGTATGATGCTTCTTGGAAAGCGGTTTGCCAAGGAAATGCGCCGGGTGCAGCGCTAGTCCGCACGGAAAGGGTACCGCTTTAGCGCTCCGAAAAGACATGGAATCACTTTGCAGATGATTCTGCGAACGCCAACACCTAGGCATTTTTTTTACAATCAAACGAGCACCGCTATGGGTGACACGGTTGACCATCAGAGGCGCTATGTAACGTATGGCAATTGGCAACCGTGGTATAGTCACTTATAGTTGTTGTAACTGGGTATGCCTTAGTGAGATGCCGCAATAGTAATCGTTTCGGATAATAGTACGTTACATTGATATGAATCTGTTTTTTGGGGCCAGTACAGGTCGAACAGCAACCATGCACCTAGCCAATGTTTTGAACGCAGAGGCAGAATGCACTTGTGTCCATGAGGGAAAATTCCGGTATAGGGAGTCCTCAGGTGAGCAACTATTGCCCTTCTTGACCCTTGAAAATAGAATTGCCTATGAGAACCCCGAAAAAGCGCGTGATATTGTCGACGCGAAGCGTGGCGTGATAGATCAGTTGTCACTCGAGGGAGTCTCATCTTTTGGCGATATCGCGTACAACAATTGTCCTTTTTTGGAACCATTATCGGTGAGATTTCCCGCCGCAAAGTTTGTAATACTGGTGCGCGATGGGAAAAGTTTTGTGCGTTCTGCGAGCATCCTGGAAGGTGAGGACGAGGCGCCAGTTGGTTGGCCACCTGCAGAAAAAGAGCTGAGCTCTGTCGAGCGCTATATCTCGCTGGGACGACTTCAACCGCGGCGCGGCTCCTCGGAAGCAAAAAAGTGGGAAACGTGGGGCGTTTTTGAAAAAAATGTATGGCTTTGGGCGGAAACAAACACAATAATTATGGATTCTCTGGTAGAGATAGATTCTGACCGGTGGATGGTGGTGAGATTTGAGGACTTTGTGACAGATGCCCTGCGTGTTTATTCTGAAATCAGGGGCTTTCTCGGCTTCGAGAACGAGCTGTCCCAGGATGTAGAAAACGTTCTTTTATCGTCAGTGGTCAATGCTCGAAAGTCCTATGCGCTTCCTGCTTACGATAGCTGGTCAGAGTCTCAGAGAACGCACTTTCATTGCTTCGCCGGGAGCGTCATGGATCGATTAGGGTACAGTTATGGGCGATGACATTTATGTTCGGATAGAGGGTATCTTCCGGGTCATGCTGGGAGAGGAGCACTTCACGACGTTCCATGCTACTGCTACAATGGATGACGTGGATGGTTGGACTTCGCTGACGTTCCTGGAAATGATTATGGCTTTGGAGAATGAGTTCAATATACGCATAGACGGCCTGGATGCGGCCAACCTGACCTCTGTGCCCAATATACTCGAATACCTAAAGACACAGCCCTGAGCCAATGCCCGACCTGAAATCACTGAAGATACCCCTTGGCTTTAGTCTGGAGGCTGGGTCACCCGTCTATAAAACTTTTCTGGAAAGCCTGCCCTATTACCTGGGTGCTGAATATAAGACTAAGCTCATCGCTGACACCCTGATTGTTGATGGTGTGCCAAAACGATCTATGGAGCAGATAACGCGGGCTGCACTGGATGCATTGGTAGCCGCGCAGGTCGATCATGAGCGCGTGAGTGAGCAGTGTCTGCAGTCTTTTGAAGGAAAATACGACTTAAACGACGGCATTTATGAGGACCTTGTAGCGCAGGGTGTCTTGTTCCCAACGGGCCATGGCAAGTTGGCTTACTCAGGAATGCTGGCGGAAGTATTTCATGCAGTTGATGACTTTTTTCGACGTCACTGCCTTGATCTCGGTGCACAACAGGAACTGTATCCACCGGCAGTTGAGAGCGAGAGTCTATTGCGCGCAGGCTATTTCGACACGCTGGCGCAGCACGCTTATTTTGTTGCGCCTCTCAAAACCAGCCTGGATTCACTGCAGGCTGCACGTGATGGCGCTGTCTTTCAGGAATCGGCTGATGGACATTTGCAAAATCCCGGCTGGGTGCTGAGTCCAACGGTCTGCCATCATTGCTTTGAAGCTCGCAAGGACTCGGCGGTAGTGCTGCCGCTTAAAGTCACTGCGATCAACCAGTGCTCCCGATATGAAGTGCATGATACGCACGGTATGCAGCGATTGCGTATGTACTGGATGCGTGAGTACATCCAGTTCGACCGAGAAGAAAAATCTATTGTAGAATCTCTCGACCATTTGCTGTCGATAACCACCGACACCCTTGAAAGGTGGGGAGTTTCTTACCAGGTGGTGACTGCAAACGATCCATTCTTTTCCAACTCGGCGACATCCAAACGCGCGTTTCAGAATATGTTTGCTCTCAAGCGCGAGCTGCGGCTGCCAATCCCTGGGGGTAGCCTGGCATGCGCCTCATTTAACAACCACCAGCGCTCTCTGGTTTCTTCTTTCAATATTCAGCAAAGCGGTGAGCAGGAGGATGAATTGTCGGCAAATAAAATAGCCTCTGGCTGTGTCGGCTGGGGGTACGATCGTCTATTGTTTGGATTGTTTACCCAACTGGGGATCAATGTTTCTGCCTGGCCTGAGCAGGTAACAAAAGATTTAGGACTCTAGGCTCCCCGGGGGATGCTTTTCAATGCGATTAGTCAAATTCAGGTGCCCGCTACGATACTCTCGGCGAGCACTCCATATGGCTATTCCTTGTACAACTGAACATACACTTCACCCAGCCTCATCGATCGAGTTGACGTAGACTAATGCTGGAAATTACCACTGCAATATTTCTTACACTCCTCGGGTCCGCCATCTATCATTTGATACCGCAGGCAAAAGTGCGCCTTCGAATGGGGTGGGTGGCTGCTTTGTCCTTTTTTATCATCCTGGCGCATCACCCCATAGCAGCATTTGCTGCTGGAGCCGCTGGAATATTTGCCTGGATTCTCTATCTGCTAGGTCGGCGAAATGGAATCTGGAAGAAATACGGCCCCTTTAGCCTGATCGCCCTGCTGATGGTCTTTAGCTATGAAGACATATTGGTCGCTACTGATCCGTTTAGTAACGCACTTGTGCAGTTTGGAATGTCTTTTTACATACTGAGGTTGTATTTGGCGTTGCGTACGGCAGCGGCCCGGGATCAACGGGTGAGACTTGAAGAGTTCTTCGTTATCGCGCTGTTTTTTCCCATATTTCCTGCAGGTCCGATTTGTGCGCAGGAAGCATTTTCTCGCAGTGCAGCGCTGGACAGGCCGCTACTCAATAACTACCTTCTGGGGCTCATGCGGATAGGTATTGGCATCTTCGCCCTATATTTTGTGCCGACTATTATTTCTTTCCTTGCTATGCCAATCATTCAATGGTCGAGCGTACTATTTGTGGTGGACTGGGCGGCCATGGATGGTTTTTCAGCTTACCTCGTAATGCTCCTGCTTTTCTTGCTTTTGTACGCAAACTTTGCTGGTTACACGCAGATAGCTATTGGCTTGGGTCTGTTTTTTGGTTTCGAAATCCCCGAAAATTTCAGGTACCCGTTCCTGGCCACCAATATCCAAAATTTCTGGCAGAGGTGGCACCTGTCTCTGTCAAAATTTATTACCACGCAGATATACCTGCCTCTGATGCTCTCCTTGCGAAAACCTCGAGTAAGTATCTTTCTGGCTTTTGCCTTGGTGGGAATGTGGCACCAAGTCAATATTCAATATCTGGTTTGGGGTGTGGGCCACGGCTCGATGTTAGTGGCCTATATGACTTTCAATGGTTCACCCCTACACAAATCTATTGTATCGCGCGTCAACGCCAAGCTATGGATGTTGCTATCCTGGCTTCTGACTATCAGTATGGTGTCTTTCTTGTCAGTATTTGCCAATCAGCCGGGTCTCCCAGAAGCGCTGGCGTTTGCACAATCACTAGTTTCAGGGTGGTAATATGATCAAAATGAAAATTCGAGCACTTGCCGAGCTCTGTCATGTGAGTGACAAAGAGGCGTTTTTGTACCTATTGTTGTCCGCCGCAGGCTGGACTTATTTTGTCCATCAGTACCTCTACTCTACTGGTCTAGGTATTGCGGTGCCCAAGTACGCAAGCTATTGAGTTCTTCCTGAACTTGATAAAGGTCTTTCGATTGTGAAAATGAAAATAGTAAAGATCGCCTCTCTTCTTACAGTCTTGCTTACTGGGCTGGCTTACCTGTACATCTCATTTCAGCCCAGCATGCGTTTTGCCGACCCTTCACCAAATGAGCGGCTTGATACTATGCGCAATTACGCGTGTTACCACGATCGGATCTATTCGGGGACGTCAAATATAGATGCTCTCTTTTTGGGTTCGTCTCCAACTTTTAGAGCGCTGGACACAGACCTGGCAGAGCAGGCGTATAATATTGTCCACGGTCAACGGCCAGAGTTTTTTGTATTCGGGACTGCGTTGGGCAATCCAGGGCTAAACTATTTTTATTTCCGGGATTATCTGGCTAATAACACGGCTCCAAAAGTTGCCTTGATTGAAGTAACTGCAATAGCGAGTCTGGGCAAAAAACCACGTTACGTGCACCCGTTTACGGCTGATATCGCACCGTTATATATTTATCTTGACGTGTTGGATTCCTGGAGTTTTGTGCGACACAAGATATTCGCAATCAGTGACTTTCTGCACTTGTTCATTCGGCATATTGACCGGAGTCTGGGAAAATTACTGGTCGCAGATTACCAATTTACTGTTCCCGAGGGTGATAACTGCGCGACTGAAAATTCGAATGACTATTGGGACGTCTCGAAAGTGGACGAGGTGATTTCATTTAAGCAGATGCTGGCAAGCGAAATTGAGAAAGTTACCCCAGATATCCCCGCTAATACCGTTGGAACGCTAGACGGTTTGCTCAAGACATATGAGGGAAATAATTCAATGCTTCAGTTGATACAAAGTTCCTGGATTCAGAAGGTTCCATTGTGGACTCAGCACGAAGGGAGAGAGAGAAGTCTGGATTATTATCGGCGCATTGTGGCACTTGGCGCTAAGCACAGTGTAAAAGTTGGGTTCTACATTCTACCATCTGTTCTAAGGCCCGAGCCTGCCGAGAATGAAGTTCGACAGTTAGAGGAAGAGTTGGGAGCCCCACTTTTTCTCTTGCCGGCCGACTATGTCAGAGTGTCTTATCATCATTATAGTGATCGAGCGCATGTAACCCAGGATTTCCAGCCTGCTTATGCTGTCTGGTTTGCCAGTCTGTTTGATAACCTCGCCAAACGTGGCTAATGTTTTTTCGCGGGATAACTCATAGTCTGAGGTAGCCCGGCGGACCTAGTACCTCTGCCGTATAGATTTCTAGCTTCTTTAACGAAGATTAGAGGTTAGACCCCGATGCCCGAACTCGGTTGGGCAATCAGGAGTGTTGCCAGGACAATAGAGGTATAGGGGGCTCGTTTACGCTTGCTCGTTGGCGGGTTCTCATCCGTATTGCTCAGGGCTGTATAAAGTCCGTCACTTCAAGATTAAACCCAGACAAAGCATTGAAGTGAATCGGAGCCGACATCAGCCGCATCTTGCGCACACCCAGGCGCTTGAGGATTTGGGACCCGGTTCCAATGACGCGGTAGTTTTGCACTCCGGCAGGGCGGTCCGGGCTTGCGGCTTCGGCCGCGGTTGGAAACTGCTGAACATCTGCCAGCTGTTGCTCGGCAGTTATATTTTGCCCGATCAGAACTACCGCGCCATTGCCTTCTGCGCCAATGCGTTCCATCGCACGTCGGTACGACCAGCCCGGCTCGGTCCCTTTTATGCGAGTACCAAGAACATCGCGCAGCGCGTTGATAGTTTGCACCCGTACCAAGGTTTCTCGTTCCGCATCGATATCGCCGCGTGTTAGT
>JAPKAY010000036.1 GCA_028825045.1 Halioglobus sp. | reverse complement strand
CGCAACCTTGCCAAGGTTGAGGTCGCCGGTTCGAACCCGGTTTCCCGCTCCAGTTATACCCTCACCACAGACCCTAATCCCCCTCCAACTTAATCGACACACTATTAATACAATAGCGTAAGCCAGTGGGCTCAGGTCCATCATCAAACACATGACCCAGGTGTGCCCCACAGCCTTTGCACATAACTTCCGTGCGCATCATCCCTTGGCTGGTATCGTGATCCTCCAGGATTACCTCACTATCCAACGGCTTAAAGAAACTCGGCCAGCCGCAGCCTGAGTCGTACTTACTGTCGGAAAGAAATAATGACTCGCCACAACACCGGCAGTGATAAACCCCGTGGTCTTTGCAGTCCCAGTATTCACCGGTAAACGGCCGCTCGGTGCCCTTCTCCCGACAGACATGGAATTCTTCGGCAGTCAATTTCTCACGCCAGACAGAATCGTCTATTTCGTTGTTGGGATTCTTCATTTCAGGCCTCACGTTCGCTAGATCACACCAATACCATAGCGTACACTAGCGGCCCTTCACCGACCACAGGTCTTATATCCATGGCGGACATCCACATCGATGATTTTTACCGTGATGTGGCGACAATATTTCTTCGCCTGTATGCACAATTTCCACGCAAGACCACACTCTACGTGGAAGATATCAGCGGGCCCGACGAACCGGACGAGTTCGGCCTTCACAACCCTCGTTTTCACGCTGGCTTCAGTACCATGGTGTGGCTGGCAGACCACGACTACCTTTGTTTTGAAGGGACGATTCTCCAGGAAGCACTAGACCAGGTAGTATTGAGTCAAAAGGCATTTTTGATTCTAACCTCGCGATCGGAATTAGATGCGGAGTTTAGGGTACACAATCCTTCCCTTCCCCCCAGCGTGGCGCAGGAATTCCAATCCAATATAGCGCAGCTACGCGGCGCGATGAAAGACGGTTCCAGTATCATGATTAAAAACTGCGTCCGCTACTTGCTCGACCATTCTGCCGTCGGCATTTCTTAATAGAGGTGCTTACAGAGTGCTCACTCGATAAAGAATGCAATCATCATATCCTGTGACGATCATGCGCATTCCACAGAGATCCAGATCCAATGCAGCATCATTTGTGTCGACAAGCAGAGGGCGACCGGCAAGATCGGCAATTTTTGACTTTGCGGCGACGATACTTATGTTCTCTAATCCAACTGAGCGAATCACCGCGGGAGAAAGCTGTTGATTGCCCCGCCCAAAAATGTGGCCCTGACCTCCGATTGCTGTCACTAATATAGTCGCGGGGCCTGGGGCCTGTTGCAACAACCGGAGTAACGCTTCTTCGTTAACATCCCCTGCCACAAGTCGACTATCGCGCACTACGTCGACACCCAGTAGAGTATTGGGCAGCTTCATTGCCGTCATAATGGCAGCTGTAGTCGAACCAGGGCCAATGAGATAGGTTCTCCCGGGCTCCATAGTGTCTAGTTGCCACGCGGCGATATCTGCTGCTGCCAGGCCCTGATCTTCTCTCCCTCCAGCCTTGGTATGCTGCAAATAGTGTCCATTGCTGGGCACTAATAGTTCTCCGTAGAATCGACTCCGAACTGTCCCGCGGCGAAAAGCATCCTCATCGATATCACGCACTTCCGCTCTTCCAACATTGACTAGGCCCCCGGTCGCTATTTGACAGAGTAATTCCCCGGCCGCTTCCGGTGACACGGCAAACACCCCAGAGTGCATTTTTACGCCGGCGGGAATACCCAGCACGGGACAACGTAAGCCCACAACATCGCAAATATCGCGAGCTGTACCGTCACCTCCGGCAAATAGGATAAGGTCAACCTCGGCTTCGATCATTGCAGTGACCGCAAGCCGGGTATCGTCAGCCGTAGTCAACTCGCTATCTGTACTGCCCAATACAGTCTTGCTGAAAGCCAGTTGCTGTAATGCACTTTCTCCCATAGCGCCGGCCCAGCAGATGAATTTGAATGTATGTGCGATGTTCACTAGCGGCTTTAGAGCACGCAGCGTCCGATCAAGCGCGCGGCGCCTCTTGTCCGGTGTCAAATCAAGCGCAAATTCGCGAAGAGCGGTGCCATCACTGCCCTTCAATGCCAGACTACCTCCGAGGCCCGCCAGAGGGTTGATCACCAGTCCCACGTGCAACGTAGCCGTCATTGCAGCGATCCCTGACGCTCATATACACACCCAAGCGCTCGGATCAACTGCTGCTGCGGATGCGACAGTGCCTCTCCCTCCACGGCCGCGCCTGCTAGCTCCCTGCGAACTCGATACTGTTTGCGCAGCAGATCGAAACCTTGTTGGGGAGAAGCGCTGGACTTGTTGTGCAACACCGCCTGACGCAAGAGCCCATCATCAATAAAAATGTCGTAACGCGACTGCAGAAGGTGCCTGACGAGTTCGGCATCGGAAAGATTAGCTGGGGCGTTGACTGCCGGCGGATCAGCAAGCGGACTTTCCCCGGTTGGTGTCGCAATAGCGAAGTGATTGCACAACGCTTCACTTACAATGCGTGTCGCCTGAATCTTGCCATCCAGGCTATACCCTGCAATGTGCGCTGAACCGAGCGCGACACGTTCCAACAGGCCTGACGTAATGTCAGGTTCGCCCTCCCAGACGTCCAGCACTACAGACAGATCATCCCTGGTCTGCAGTAAAGTCAACAGTGCCTTATTGTCAACCACCGGTCCACGACTTGCATTGATCAACAGGCTACCTGTGCGCATGCACTTCAATTCCGCATCTGCCAGCAAGTGCATGCTTGGCCAAGGCTGATGGTGGGTAAGTTCCGCATGCAGACTTACAACATCGCAGTCCAGAACGGCGGACAGTTCGGCCCCGCTGGGTATAGCGCTCTGATCCAGCCAGGGATCGAATACGCTGTAACGGACACCCAACGCTTTCAGACGCGCAGCGAGCGCCCTGCCAATAACACCATAACCGACAATACCAACGCGGGCCCCGTCCAGAATATTCTCCAGCTTTTGCCCCGCCGCTGCGATGGCAGTCAGCACATATTCCACCACGGAGTTTGCGTTAGAGCCTGGAGCATGAGCAAACGCGATGCCACACCGCGACAGATAATTTTGATCTATATGATCCACCCCACTGGTAGTTGTACCGACGTATTGGATGGAGCTACCGGCGAGCAACGTCTCGTCAACCCGGGTCACTGATCTCACCAGCAGAGCATCGACCCCGCGTAACTGCGCCTTTCGTAACGCCCGCCCATTAACGTAGCGCACAGTCACCCTCGGCCCAAGATAATGCTCTACGCCAGGAATGTTCTCATCAGCTAGTACTGTGATATTCATTCTACAGGTAGTTCCTGTACAAGCTTCTGACAACGACGGGTCAGTGGCCCGGTCAAATTGAGGTCACAAAGATAATCCAGCGCCGCCTGCGCGCCCCTGCGGGTGAGTGTAAAACTGGGTATTTCGGTGACCTCTGGAATATGGGCTTCGAGGCCGGTCAATTGGCGAGCCAATAAGACCTGTGACCAGTTCTCCTGTAATCGCTGCTTCACTCTGGCGGCACCTCGAATATCCAACTCCTGAACACGGCCCAGACCTTTGGCGAGAGTATCCAGGTTGCTAAAAGATTGCAGTAGACGAGCCGCTGTTTTTGCACCTATACCAGGAACTCCGGGAATGTCGTCCACCGGGTCACCCACCAGCGCAAGATAATCGGCAAACTGATGTGGCTTGACGCCAAATTTCTGTTCGAAAGTCACAGAGTCCAGTCGCTCGCCCTGAGCATAGTCCCACCAGTAGTCTTGCGGACTCTGTATGATCTGACCCAGATCCTTATCCCGTGTTACCACAGTGACGGAGATGTTATTTTCATGGCATACATGAGCCAAGCTAGCCAGATAATCATCCGCTTCGTAGCGCGGTCCGCCATAGCAGACGAGACCCAGTCGCTCAGTCATTTCCCTGCACGCCTTCAACTGAAACGCCAAATCGTCATCCGGCAGTTCTCTGCTGCTTTTGTATGCGGCATAGATATCGTTCCGATAATTACTGCCGAGACTCTCATCGAACGCGGCCCCACCCCAAAAAGTGTTTCCTGCCTCTTCAATAAAATCCAACAGAAACTTGGTGTAGCCATATACCGCATGTACCGGCTGCCCCTTTTGCGTATGCCAGCGATCGGGTAGTGAAAACCAGGCTCGAAAAATATAGATAGAAGCATCGATAAGCCAAGCGCGATTCTCGTTCATGTGTCCAACTCGGTCAGACTGAACGAAAGCTGTTCGGCAGGAATCTCGTGGGAAAATTCACGGCACAGGTGCCGATAGAACAAACCTGCGCGCTCCGGCAGTCCCTTTTGTTGCCAAGTACAGGTCTGCTGCAGCATCGCAATGTGGAAGGCTTCATCCTCCGTTGCTTCTGGATCCAACCGGGTTAGATTATCCAGACTCACCTGAAAGCGAAAGCGGCAGGCTTTGGAAAAAAACCACTCCAGGGCCTGGGGCTTTACTTCTGCCGCCTGGAACGCCTGTTGTTGCTCTAAACTGCGACCGTCGGGAGCATACCAATAACCAAAATCCGTTTGCTCTCTGCGTTGGGTTCCAGCGATACACCAGTGCGCAACCTCGTGGAGCGCGCTGGCAAAATAATCCTCGCGATAATGGATTACATGGAGCGCTGCGTCTGACTCGGCCGGCTGGTAGAGTGGCTCGATCGCTCCGCCGGCCAGCCGGGTATTCCAGCGGGCGGAAAAACACTGACTAAACACCTGCTCCAGGCGTGACGATACATATGATTCGCCCTGAGATTTAGAGGCTATGCCTACCGATCCCATGACTTCAATTCCACTTTGCGCAGCAGGTAACGATACTCGGTATCAACCGTTTCCTGCAATAACAACTCATGTCCGAGAAACTCGCAAAAACGGGGTATATCGCGCTCGGTAGTGGGATCAGTTGCAAGGATTTGAAGCGTTTCTCCGGCAGAAATGTCCCGGATTTTGTTGTGCAGTAACATAACGGGTTCGGGACACATTAATCCGGTGGCATCGAGTATATGATCAGGTTTTATCGACATGTGTGAATATTATCAGCTGTGGACCAAGAGGTCCGCTTCTGCGCGGGGCAGCAAATCCCACTGTTCACTGTCAGCGTCGTAAATAATACAGAGCTCGTTGCTGCGGATCTGGCGTTGTAAAGACTCGACTTTACTATCAAGCATCACCTCTCGTTCTCCGTAATCCGTTCCGTCTCGGCTGGCATACTCTTCCAATAGGGCCTGTAACACCTCCTTCTGCAATCGCTGGGGGGGTACCTGTATAAATTGCGCCATCTGCTGATTCTGCTCCTTCTGCTATGGGCGAATGCACGCTAAACTACGATTTAGACTAAACAATAAGCTCGGCCAATATACGAGCTTCACTTGTAAATGTGGAGTCAAATTCGTGCATACATCCTACATTGTTACCTTCACTAGTGATGATCGTCCCGGCTTGGTTGAACACCTGTCCCGCGTCATTGAAAACAATGGAGGCAACTGGCACGAGAGCAGGCTATCCCAACTAGGGGGCATGTTTGCCGGCCTCATCCTGGTATCGCTGCCTAGCGATGGCGCGCCGGCTCTGGAAACAGAGCTAAAGAACCTGTCGGCCAGCGGACTGAGAGTACAGTTGACCTCCACCGGTGATCGCTCAGATCCGGTAGCTGGCCGCAATATCAACCTCACGGTCATGGGTCCAGATCGCTTGGGCATTGTCCGGAAAATTTCTCATGCCCTGGCGAATCGGCACATCAATGTACTGCAAATGGACAGCCAGGTTAACAGCGCTGCCATGAGCGCTGAAATGATTTTTACCGCACATATAGAGGCGTGGATACCAGAAACTACCGACTCGGATGATCTGCGTGACACATTGGATGCAATTGCCGATAACATGACACTGGAGATCGATCTGAATAGCCCCCTGTGATCATGTTAATCATCATTACCGCGACGTTGCACTAATCCGCGTAGTGCTATCCACAAGAATGTAAAGAAAGCAGCGCACGCAGCAATACCAACGGTTATCAGCACTGCGCCCAGAAAGAGGGCTGTCATTTCTTCGATTGAAATACCGAACTGTTCAACGGCCGTCCAAACGAGAACGCCCATAGCAGCCACACCAAGAAGAACTGTTCGATAAAAACGTCGGCGTGCTTTGCTGCCGGATGTGTCCCGACCTTGGTCAGCTGTCACTGGGAACTGAGGCTGGCAGTACAGGTGTATCACTCTGCACGTCCATGTTTTGTGCGCGATGGCGAAGCACATGATCCATAAGTACGATTGCCAGCATCGCCTCCGCTATTGGCGTAGCGCGAATTCCCACACACGGGTCGTGTCGACCGTGGGTCACCACTTCCGTCGCAGCACCGTGAATATCGATAGTAGCGCCCGGAAGTCGAATACTGGATGTGGGTTTAAGCGCAAGACTAACCTCAATATTCTGGCCGCTGCTAATCCCTCCCAGGACCCCACCTGCATTGTTCCCGACAAACCCCTCAGGTGTCAGCAGATCTCTGTGTTCGCTTCCACATTGCTCAACACAGTCAAATCCAGCGCCGATTTCCACGCCCTTGACAGCGTTAATACCCATCAACGCATTGGCGATATCCGCATCGAGTCGGTCGAACACGGGCTCACCCAGCCCTGGCATAACGCCGCTAGCTACTACATTGATGCGCGCACCTATGGAATCACCGCGCTTGTTAAGCTCAGCCATATAGGATTCCATTTCTGAGATCTTATCCGGATCTGGACAAAAAAACGGGTTGCTCTCTACCACATCCCAGTCTATCCGCTCGGCCACTATCGGCCCAAGCTGAGCAAGGTAACCGCGAATCCTAATACCATAGCGCTCAAACAAGTACTTCTTCGCAATCGCACCGGCGGCTACGCGCATCGCCGTTTCCCGCGCAGAGGAGCGGCCTCCCCCTCGGTAGTCGCGAAAGCCATACTTTTGATTGTAGGTATAATCAGCGTGTGCTGGACGAAAGCGATCCTTGATTTCAGTATAATCTTTGGAGCGCTGATCTGTGTTTTCAATGAGTAGGCCAATCGGCGTGCCCGTGGTCACGCCTTCAAATACGCCTGACAAAATCCGTACTTCATCCGCCTCTCGTCGTTGCGTTGTAAAGCGGGAGGTACCGGGTTTTCGCCTATCAAGATCGGGCTGAAGGTCGGATGTGCCCAACGATAATCCGGGAGGACAGCCGTCGATAACGCAACCCAAAGCGGGCCCATGGCTCTCGCCAAAGCTGGTTACCGTAAATAATTTACCTATTGAATTCCCGGACATAGTGCTCTCGTGCTTTCCCGTTTCGAACCATTAACGTCGGGCATTATAAGCCTAATTCGCTCCATTTTGCGCTGTATTCTTGCAGCTCCCGGGCACTAATAGCGAACACTCCCTCCCCGCCATGCTCAAATTCCAACCAGGTAAATGGCACTTCAGGGTACGCTTCCTCCAGCGCAGTCCAGCTGTTGCCGACCTCGACCACCAATAGGCCTGTGTCTCGTAACCAGGTTTCGGCACACGATAATATTCGGCGGGTCAGTGCCAATCCGTCTACTCCGGAACCCAAAGAGTTCTCTGGCTCATGATGATATTCAGCGGGCATGGCCGCAAGATCAGCCGCGTCAACGTAGGGCGGATTGCTAAGAATAAGATCGTAGCGACCGTCGCCCAATTCGTCGAATAAATCCGACTGAATGATTGCAACCCGATCTACGAGTTCCAGCGCTGCGGCATTCTCTCGCGCAAGCTCCAGGGCGGCGCTATCGATATCCAGCAAATCCACCCTGGCGGCTGGAAAATAGTGCGCTGCCGCCAGCCCGATACAACCCCCGCCACAGCACAAATCGAGTATACGTGAGGGCTCTGGGCCGTTGTACCAAGGTCTGAATTCAGCCAGAATCAACTCAGCGATGGGCGACCTAGGGATAATAGCTCGCGGGTCACATCGATATTCCAGTCCGGCAAACCAGGCCCGCCCCAAAAGGTACGGCAGCGGTATATGCTCCTCGATACGTCGCCCCAGTAAGGATTGTAATCGGGTGATCGCCGCGGGGCTGAGCGGGACTGGCAACACATCATCGCTGGAATCAAGCGGCAGGCCAGCGACCGACAATACCAGTTGCACGGACTCATCCCAGGCACTGTCTGTGCCGTGGCCAAAAAAAACGTCACTGCTTTGCAGTGCTTCACTGCAAAATTGCAGTGCCTGACCGACAGTTTGTGGTTGATCCCGCAAAGCTTCAGTATCACTCATATCGCAAGTGTAACTGATTCTCGAGCAGGGTTTGCGTTTCGCCAGCGAGACAGTTGGTTTGCCTTGAAGCCACGGCATTGCTAACATTACGTTCCCCGTGTTGCGGGAACCCCACTATGACGGAGTCGCTCTTTTGGAAGATCATTGGGCAAAAATAATCGAAGCGATAGGTGAAGACCTGAATCGACCAGGCTTGGCGGATACACCAAAACGCGCTGCCGGTGCATTTAGGTTTTTAACACAGGGCTACTCACAGTCCGTTGACAGCGTCGTCAACGGCGCCCTATTCCCATCCGAATCCAGTGAGATGATTCTGGTTCAGGATATAGAGCTTTATTCCCTGTGCGAACATCACCTGTTACCCTTCATTGGGAAATGCCATGTGGCGTATATTCCGACCGGGAACGTTTTGGGTCTATCAAAGGTTGCTCGGATCGTGGACGTATTCGCAAGGCGTCTGCAAATACAGGAATCCCTGACCGCCCAGATTGCTGAAACCATTATGGAAGTCACCAATGCTCAAGGCGTTGGCGTCATTATCGAAGCACAACACATGTGCATGATGATGCGGGGCGTTGAAAAGCAGAACTCCTCGATGAAAACATCAGCGATGCTGGGGACTTTCCGGGCCGAACAAAAAACTCGGGACGAGTTTCTGTCTCTATTGCGAATGTAAATTTAGTCCAGTGTGTGACACCGAAATACTAGTCGGCGATCCGCAGTAACTCCACGTGCAGGTACTGTCGGTCGGCTGTCCGAGAAGAGCTATACACTATCATTCGATAGGAAACCTCTTTTTCCAGGGCATATACCCTGTAACGTTGCATATCTTCCCTGCCATAAAGTACGCGTTGGCCAAAAATGCGGTTAGCCCACTGGGAACCATGGCCACACGCGCGGCCATTACAGGTGAACAACTCACTCGCCCCCTCTTCGATTACTGCGGAGCCAAGGAGTTCTTCCATTACTTCCGCCGAAGTAAACCCATCCACTATCTGCCAGGTATAGCTAAACAAGGTTCCAGTAAGCCTTTCGCTGTTCTTGAAGCGCCATTTCCCCCGCACTTTCTGTATGGCACCCAGACCGACTTCGTGATCTATTACTTGCGCCTCCAAGAATGCAATTTGTTTAGCATGAGGGTATTCGTTCAATGTTTGTAAAAGTGCCTCCGGTGTCGGTTCAGCTGAGATCGCGGGTAAACACACGATGGCGCCAATATATCCAAACACATACAGCACTGCCCTGATAGATTTAAACCTGCTCATGCTGATTCACACTCTTGGATACTGGATAAAAACTGCTGCAGCTGCAGCGCAACCTCGTTGACACCGGATTCCATGTGGAAATGATGCCCACCCTCGACCGTCCGTACGCTTAGGCACTCTATATACTGTATCGCATACTCGGCAAGCCCTGGCATTTGCAACGAGGAATCTTCTGCCAGGAGTAGCAATGTGGGCATGGTCAGAGCCCCCAGAACAGCGTTGATCTGGCCCTCACTCAGTTTAACAGCAGATGCGCCTCGTAGTCGCGCATCAGTGGTCCATGTCACGCCGCCGGGACAAGGGCGCAAATTCCGCTCTGCCAACATACGCGCTGCAGCAGCATCCAGACCAGACGCTTCCCGGGTTGCTACCGCCTCCTCCACACTAGGAAAAATGCGATTACTACGAGCCAGAAGCCTCGGCTTTTCCTGCAGCGCTTTGCGTAATTGCGCAGGAAAATTCTGCTCCGCCACGGGTTGTGGGGTAAGCGCATCAAGTAACACGAGCGCTCGCACCCTTTCTGGAAACGCACTGGCAAGTAACGCCGCCATTATAGCACCGCGCGAATGTCCCACCAGCTGAAACGAATCCCAGCCCAGAGCGTCAAGAACGCCGAGAATCTCCGGCAGGTCGTCCCATATTTGGTAGCTCGCATCAGTTGAGCGACGAGCACTTTGGCCATGCCCGGTGAGATCCAGAGCCACGACATGATACCCCTCCAACAAAGGGGCCAGATAGCCAAAGCTGGCCGCATTGTCGAGCCAGCCATGAAGCGCCAGCAGTGGTTTTTCTTGAGGGTTACCCCACGACAGCCCGGCCAGTTGTAAATCGTTGACTTCCCATTTTACGGCTACCGGGTGACGCTGAGCAGACTGCTGTTCCATTACACACCGACCTCGTACTCTGAAGGAAATGCACAGAATAATAAACTCGCATACCCGGCAATGGCCATATCGAGTGACAGCGTTGTAAAACCACCGGGCGAGAGAAAGGGCACAGCACCGGCGTCTCCGAGGTAGCGATCAACCAAATCGGACACCAGTGGTTGATGTGAAACCAACACCACGTGCTCATCCGAGCCTTCAGCGTCCATCAAAGCGGATAACAGGTTATCTACGTCGGTCACATCACTAGCGGGTAGCAATGCACCCACTGCCTCAGTTTTTGCAGCAGAAAATACAGCGCCAATGATCTCGGCCGTTTGAGATGTTCGCAGCCAGGAGCTGTACAGTATTTGATCCGGTGCCGATAGGCCGCGAACCTGACAGGCTTTGTGTAACTGATGACAGCCTAAGCCCACGTCGTCGCGACCCGACTCGGTAAGTGCTCTCTGGCTATCGGGTATTCTCTCCTCCGCCAGCCCATGCCTCCAGATCGTCAAAATCATCGTGTCACAAATTCCACATCCAATAGCTGCTGAGTATGCATCATATCACTGACCACCTCGACCTCCCTGGGAGAGTCGTACACCCTGCAACCAACATAGCGCCGACCCAGACCGTGATGAAGAGAGCGGCGCTTGATAAGAACGCCGCTATTTATAGCACTACCATGCGTTCGTTCAGGCGTTCGTTCAGGCTTTCGCCATATCCAACAGCAATTTATTCAACCTGGCAACATAGCCAGCCGGATCATCAAGCTGGCCGCCCTCTACTAAAGTCGCCTGATCCAGCACAATATTCGCCAGATCTGAGAATCGATCCTCGTCAGCTTCCTGATCGAGCATAAGCGCAAGCGGATGTGCTGGATTGACCTCCAGAATAGGTTTGGTATCGGGAATATCTTGCCCCGCGGCTTCCATAATACGACGCATCTGCGCGCCCATATCATGATCACCCACTACCAGACAGGCTACCGAATCAGTGAGACGCGCAGTCGCTCTTACTTCGCTCACCTTATCTTCCAGAGCCTTGGTAATGCGCTCCACCAATGCCTCTGATTCCTTGGCAAGCGATTCCTTGGCAACTTTCTCCTCCTCGGTTTCACTGGTAAGGTCCAGCTCACCGCGACCCACATCCTGGAACTGCTTGCCATCGAATTCCCGCAGGTGGTTCATTAGCCAGTCGTCAACTCGATCGGAGAGCAACAGTACCTCAATTCCTTTTTTACGAAATACTTCCAAATGCGGGCTTTTTTTCGCTGTGTTGAAGTTTTCGGCCACCACATAAAATATTTTTTCCTGCGTATCCTGCATCCGGGCGACATAGTCTTCCAGAGACTGATCCTGTATTTCAACATCCGTGTGTGTCGTGCTGAAGCGCAGAAGCTTGGCGATCTTCTCCTGGTTCGCCATGTCTTCAGCGGGGCCTTCCTTGATCACCGGTCCGAATTCTTTCCAGAAATTCGCGTACTTGTCTCCCTCCTTGTCCTTGGCCATCTTGCCCAGCATGTCCAGCACCCTTTTGGTGAGCGCACTGCGCATGGATTCAACCGCAGGGTCTTTTTGCAGGATTTCGCGGGATACATTCAAAGACAGGTCATTGGAATCGACGACACCTTTTACAAAGCGCAGATACATGGGCAGGAACTGCTCAGCCTCATCCATAATAAAAGTACGCTGAACGTATAGTTTGAGGCCGCGGGACATTTCCCGGTTCCACATGTCAAAGGGCGCCTTGACCGGTAGATACAACAAACTGGTGTACTCGAGTTTACCCTCTACCTTATTGTGGCTCCAGGTAAGGGGGTCCTCGAAATCGTGGGATACATGCTTGTAGAATGCACTATATTCCTCATCGCTAACCTCAGTTCGCGACCGCATCCACAGGGCAGTGGCTTCATTGACGGACTCAAACTCAACTGCAACCTCCTCCTCCGGTGTATCTTCACCCTCGGCAGGAGGCGGTGTGGGCTTGACCATCAGCACTGGTATCGAGATATGATCGGAGTACTTCTTGATCACGCTGCGAACTCGCCAGTCGTCTGCGAATTCTTCGCAATCTTTCTTCAAAAACAGGGTAATACTGGTTCCTCGCGATTCCCTGGCTTTATCTTCGATGGAAAAGTCTGCTTCACCGCAAGATTCCCACAATACACCGGAATCTGCCGACTCACCGGCCTTGCGAGTATGCACTTCGACGCGGTCAGCCACGATAAAACCAGAATAGAAACCAACGCCGAACTGTCCAATTAGCTGGGAATCCTTGCGTTCATCTCCCGTAAGGCTTTCAAGAAAAGAAGCGGTACCGGATTTCGCGATAGTACCCAGGTTCTCAATAACTTCATCCCTGTTCATACCAATACCGTTGTCACTGATAGTGATGGTGTTGGCGTCCTTATCCAGTTCCACACGAACCTCATACTCGCCCTGGCCCTCCAACAGCGACTCGTCGGCCAGTACCGCGAAACGCAGTTTGTCGATGGCATCACTGGCGTTGGAGATAAGTTCGCGCAGAAAAATTTCTTTGTTGCTGTACAGGGAGTGGATCATCAGGTGGAGCAGTTGTTTAGCCTCGGTTTGGAAACCGAGGGTCTCTTTTTTCACTTCAACAGTCATGGCAGCCTCTTGGTCTAACTTATTGATTTAAAGGATAATTGTTTGCTGTTGGTGATATTGGGGTTGAGGGCTGTAATTTCAAGGCGTGGCGCCCAGATTCCCTACCAATATAAGGTGAATTAACCTATTGCGAGATCGGCGCATAGAAAGGTTCGCTGGCAGTAATCCAAAAAAAAGCCCATCGCAAGACAGGCTTTTTATTGACTGCTGATTACCGATAAAAAAAGCTACCAGCCAGTAACCTCGGCCAATCCCGATCCAATATCGGCCAAACTGCGAACAGTCTTAACACCCGCATCCTGCAAAGCGGCAAACTTCTCGTCTGCCGTACCCTTTCCACCAGAGATGATCGCACCCGCGTGGCCCATGCGCTTGCCTTTGGGCGCCGTAACACCCGCAATATAGGACACCACCGGCTTCGTCACATTAGCCTTGATATAAGCAGCCGCTTCTTCTTCCGCAGTGCCGCCGATTTCACCAATCATCACAATCGCTTCCGTCGCAGGATCGTCCTCGAACATCGCCAGGATGTCGATAAAATTGGAACCCGGAATGGGATCACCACCAATGCCAACACAAGTAGATTGACCAAATCCCGCATCAGTTGTCTGCTTAACCGCTTCATAGGTCAGGGTTCCAGAGCGCGAAACGATGCCAACCTTACCGGGTAAATGGATGTGCCCGGGCATAATACCGATCTTGCACTCTCCAGGAGTGATCACACCGGGGCAATTGGGGCCAATGAGGCGCACACCCAGTTCGTCACACTTCACCTTGGCTTCAAGCATGTCCAGCGTGGGAATGCCTTCTGTGATGCACACGATGAGTTTAATGGCCTCATTGGCCGCCTCAAGAATAGAGTCTTTGCAAAAAGCGGCAGGCACGTAGATAACTGATGCTTCAGCACCGGTTGTAGCCACTGCCTCAGCCACCGTGTTGAATACCGGCAACCCCAGATGTTCCTGACCACCCTTGCCCGGCGTTACTCCGCCGACCATTTTAGTACCGTACTCAATTGCCTGCTCAGAGTGAAACGTTCCTTGAGAACCCGTGAAACCCTGGCAAATCACTTTGGTGTTCTTGTCTATAAGAATACTCATTACGCGGCTCCTCCCGCTGCTTTAACTGACTGCTGGGCTGCATCTGTGAGGCTGGTTGCGGCGATGATGTTCAAGCCACTATCAGCCAATACTTTTCGCCCCAACTCAGCATTATTGCCTTCCAGACGAACAATCACTGGCACTTCAACACCAATTTCTTCTACCGCGCCGATGACGCCCTCGGCGATTAGATCGCAGCGCACAATGCCGCCAAAGATATTGATTAGAACCGCCTTGACCTTGTCATCAGACAGGATGATTTTGAACGCTTCGGACACACGTTCCTTGGTAGCGCCGCCACCGACATCGAGGAAATTAGCGGGAAAGCCGCCGTGCAAGGCGACAATATCCATGGTGCCCATAGCGAGGCCAGCGCCATTAACCATACAACCAATATTCCCATCCAACGCCACGTAATTGAGTTCCCATTGGGCAGCGTGAACTTCGCGCTCGTCCTCTTGAGTCGTATCGTGCATCTCTCGAAGCGCGGTCTGGCGGTAAAGCGCATTGCTATCCACACCAATTTTGGCGTCGAGGCAGTGCAGATCACCCTGGCCGGTGATTACCAGCGGATTAATCTCTATCAGAGCCAAATCCTTTTCTACGAACATCTGTGCCAGACCCATGAATATCTTCACAAATTGTTTGATTTGATTACCAGACAATCCGAGTTTAAACGCAAGTTCACGACCCTGGTAAGGCTGTGGGCCTACCAGCGGGTCGATGATGGCGCGCAAAATCTTGTCCGGAGTATCTTCAGCCACCTTCTCGATTTCCACACCTCCCTCAGTAGATGCCATGAAGACAATTCGACGTGATGACCGGTCAACTACCGCGCCCAGATACAGTTCTTCTGCAATATCAGTGCAGGTTTCTACCAGAATTTTACTGACCGGCTGACCACTTTCATCCGTTTGGTAGGTTACGAGACGCTTGCCTAACCATTGCTTTGCAAAGGCTTCAATTTCTTCTTTAGTTGTGACTAGTTTGACGCCACCAGACTTGCCTCGTCCGCCGGCATGTACCTGGGCTTTAACCACCCACTTATCCCCACCGATTTTGGCTGCTGCGGCTACCGCTTCCCTGGGGTTATCAACTGCATATCCCTGAGACACCGGCAAACCGTATTCCGCAAAAAGTTGCTTACCTTGATATTCATGAAGGTTCATGGTCTATCCCGTTTTCAATTCCTGACTGTCGTTAATTAAGGTTACTCGGCTATTGTATCCCACCGGGGAAACCCGTGAAAATCCGCACACGTCGGCAATTTTTTGTGTTGTACGCGCACGGATAAAGTTTTCTATCGCTTTTTTCGATTGGCTATATGGATAGCCTGGCCATCTACTGCCAGGGCAGCTTCATGCACGGCCTCGGATAACGCCGGATGACTGAAGACCGTCAGGGCCAGGTCTTCGGCGCTTGAACCAAACTCCATAGCGATAACCACTTGCTGCACGAGATCCGCTGCTGAGGGGCCTACGATGTGGCAGCCAAGTATACGATCTGTCTCAGCGTGGGCAATGAGCTTAACCATGCCTTCGGAATCATTGGCTGCCAGCGCTCTTCCGCTAGCAGCGAAGGGGAATACGCCAATCTTGTACTCGACCCCATCCGCTTTTAGTTCCTGCTCGGTTTTTCCAACAGCTGCAATTTCCGGGTGAGTATAGATTACTGAGGGAATACAGTCGTAATTCATTTGGGCTTGTTTCCCTGCAATGCGCTCTACGACCATCACCCCTTCCTCAGATCCTTTATGAGCGAGCATCGGACCTCTTACAACATCACCTACCGCATAGACATTGGGTGCTTCAGTTTCACAATATTCGTTGACATAGATATACCCACGCTCATCCAACGTCAGGCCACTGTCGGTTGCAAACAGGCCTTCAGAGTGAGGCTTGCGCCCTACTGCAACAATCAATTTATCAAATGATTCAGTATGCTCGCCATCGGCAGTGGAGTAGGTCACTTCCACTTTCCCCTTCTTTACTTCCGCTTTGGTAACGCGGGCACCCAGGCGGATATCCAAACCCTGTTTTTTGAGAATCTTGCCAGTCTCTTTAGCGATTTGTACATCCATCATGGGCAAAAATGTGTCCAGCGCTTCCAACATAACCACCTCGGAGCCGAGGCGACGCCAGACGCTGCCAAGTTCCAAACCAATTACCCCGGCGCCAATGACGCCAAGTCGACCGGGAACTTCAGTCAGCTCCAATGCGCCGGTGGAATCGATGATGTATTCATTATCTATTGGGGCCGGTGGGATATTTACTGGCAGGGAGCCTGCTGCAACAATGATCTTATCAGCTTCGATTTCCCTCACCTCACCCGCCGCGTTGGTCACCTCTACCTTCGCACCGACCAACACTTTACCCTTACCAGAAATAGCAGTAACACCATTGTGCTTGAATAGCCCGGCTATGCCACCGGTCAATTGATCAACTATTTTCTGCTTTCTCGCAAGCATGACGGGAACATCAATCGTAGGTTTCTTTACGTTAATGCCGTGGATCTCAAGGCCATCTCTAGCCTCAGCATACTTGTGACTGCTGTCGAGGAGGGCTTTGGAAGGAATGCACCCGACATTCAGGCAGGTACCTCCCAATTGAACTTTACCCTTTTCGTCCAGCCACTGCTCTATACAGGCCGTTTTGAATCCAAGCTGAGCGGCCTTGATAGAAGCTACATATCCGGCTGGCCCTGCACCGATAACCACTACATCATATTTTTCAGACATCATAGTTCCCAATCAAAGTCGTTTACAATATTAGGGCGCGAGGCAGCGTCTTGCCTCGCATCCGACTCGAGGATTCCTACAGTTGCAAAATAATTCGGGCCGGATCCTCAATCAAATCCTTAATTGCCACCAAAAACTGGACAGCAGTTTTTCCATCGATAATGCGGTGGTCGTAGGTCAAGGCCAAATACATCATGGGTAAAACCACCACTTCTCCATTAACGGCCATAGGCCTGTCCTGGATTTTGTGCATGCCCAGAATACCCGTCTGTGGCGGGTTAAGAATAGGCGTCGAAAGCAAAGACCCAAACACTCCGCCATTAGTGACTGTAAATGTGCCGCCGGTCATATCGTCAATTGTAAGTTTATTGTCTCTCGCACGCAGTCCCATATCTCTGATGGCAGCCTCAACGTCTGCAAGACTCATAAAATCCGCATCGCGCATTACCGGCACAACAAGGCCGCCGTCCGTTGACACTGCCACGCCTATATCCTGATAGCCGTGATAGACAACATCACTTCCATCAAGGGATGCATTTACTGCAGGGAACCGTTTCAGGGCCTCGCAGGCTGCTTTAACGAAAAACCCCATGAAGCCCAGTCGCGTGCCGTTGTGCGTCTTTTCGAACTGCTCTTTATACTTACTGCGGAGCGCCATTACCGGGGCCATATTCACCTCGTTAAAGGTGCTGAGCATGGCTGTTTCCTGTGATGCGGCAAGTAAACGCTCTGCAATTTTTGCCCGCATGCGGGTCATCGGCACCCGTCTCTCTACCCGTTCACCGGAGGGCCCCACGGGGACTTTTTCAATAACCGGTGTTGCCAGCTCTGGCCGGGACGGCGTTTCAGCCGGCAGCGATTCCCGAGATTTCATATACTTGAGAATATCTTCCTTGGTAATACGCCCATTCTTACCTGTACCGGAGATTTCGCGCGTATCCAATTTGTGCTCTTCAACAAGTTGCCTGGCAGCGGGGCCTAGCAAATCCGAGCTCAATGCCTGCTTATCTTCGTCAGCGCTTACCGTCAGCGCAGGGGATTCCTGAGTTTTTTTGGTAGCTGCCTTTCCTTCTTCCAGAGTTGCCAGCGGCTGCTGACTTTCCACCGTGTCACCTTCGCGGACAAGTATCTTGGTGATCACACCATCCTGCGGAGCCAGCACTTCCAGGACTACCTTGTCTGTCTCAATCTCGACGATGAGTTCATCGCGCGAAACAGAGTCACCTTCTGACTTATGCCACGCAGCCACCTCTCCATCTGCTATGGACTCCGGGAAGGCAGGCGCCTTGATTTTTATTGCCATTTCAATTCCCTTAAGAAACGCCGATTGTTACTAGTGACCCCAAGGCATTTCACCCAGGGCATCATCAATGAATTTTTCCATCTGCGCTACATGCAGTGCCATATAGCCAGCTGCAGGCGCTGCAGAGGAGTTTCTACCGAGATAACGTAGGTACACATCGACCTTATGTCGCTGAATCACCCGCCGCATATGGTGCTGACTTGCATACCAAGCGCCCTGATTCATGGGCTCTTCCTGACACCATACTGCATCAACAATATTTGGGTATGAACGCTGAAGAATTTCCAACAGCTCATTCTCTGGAAAGGGATAAAGCTGCTCCAGACGCAATATAGCAATGTGGTTCAGTTCACGTTCTCGCCTGGCTGCCCGCAAATCATAAAACACTTTCCCGCTGCATATAATAATACGTTGCACTTTGGATTTGTCGAAGTCATCCGTCTCATCCAGTACATTGTGAAACCGCCCTTCGGCTAGCTCTTCCAGTGAAGATATCGCCTCTTTATGTCGCAATAAACTCTTGGGAGACATAACAATAAGCGGTTTGCGCAATGGACGAATCGCCTGTCGTCGCAGCATGTGAAACACCTGTGCCGGTGTCGTGGGAGCACAAACCTGCATGTTGTGCTCTGCACACAATTGCATAAAACGCTCTAACCGGGCGGATGAGTGTTCAGGCCCCTGCCCTTCGTATCCATGCGGCAACAACATTGTCAAACCACAAAGCCGCGCCCACTTATGTTCACCACTGGCGATAAATTGATCGATAACCACCTGGGCACCGTTGGCGAAGTCACCAAATTGCGCTTCCCAAATTACCAGCCCCTGAGGCAAGGTCGTTGCGTATCCGTATTCAAATGCGAGCACAGCCTCCTCAGACAATAAGGAGTCATATATGTCGAAATCTGCTTGCTCATCTGCGATATGTTGCAATGGAATGTAAGCACTGCCATCCATTTGATTGTGCAAGACGGCGTGTCGGTGGGAAAACGTTCCACGCCCCACATCCTGTCCCGTCAAACGTACCGGATAACCCTCCTGCAACACAGATGCATAGGCCAGGTTTTCTGCGAACCCCCAATTGAGTGACATGGCTCCAGCTGCCATTTTGCGACGATCTTCAAGAATTTTCGAGACTTGTCGCTGCAAGGGAAAGCCATCAGGTGCCAGATTAGTGCTTTGTGCCAATGTTTGCAGCGCGTGAATATCCATGCTGGTGTCACACTTCATCGTCCACTTGTGGCCCAAATAAGGAGACCAATCCACGAATAGCGTTTTATTGGGCTGTGAGACCAGGCTGCTTACCAGAGGTTCATCGCGATCCAGAGCCTCTCGATAGCGCTCCACCAGAGCGTTAACATCTTCCTCGCTTATTACACTCTCGGCCACAAGCCTATCGGCGTAGAGTTCCTGAGTTGTTTTGTGCTTGCGGATTTTCTGGTACATGAGCGGCTGAGTCACTTCGGGCTCATCAGCCTCATTGTGTCCACGCCTTCGATAGCATATGAGATCGATCACCACGTCTTTTTTAAATTCAGTCCGATAATCGACCGCCAACTGCGTCACGAATAATACGGCCTCGGGATCATCCGCATTGACGTGAAATATCGGCGCCTGCACCATCTTCGCGATATCGGTGCAATACTCCGTAGAGCGTGCGTCTTCGCGTTTGTGAGTGGTAAATCCTATCTGATTGTTGAGCACTATATGAATAGTGCCCCCGGCGTAGTAGCCCCGTGTTTGCGACATTTGGAAGGTTTCCATCACCACACCCTGCCCCGCAAACGCCGCGTCGCCGTGCAATACAATGGGTACTACCAAATCCCCGTGCTGGTCGTCGCGTCGCTCCTGCCGGGCGCGAACGGAGCCCTCCACGACGGGCGACACAATTTCCAGATGAGAGGGATTGAATGACAGAGCAAGATGTACTTCCCCTCCCGGCGTCATCACATTGGAAGAGAAGCCCTGATGATATTTTACGTCGCCGGAACTGGTGTACTGCGCTCTACCCTCGAATTCAGCAAATAGCTCAGAAGGGTTCTTCCCAAGTATATTTATCAGAACGTTAAGCCGACCCCTGTGGGCCATGCCAATAACAATTTCCTGCGCTTTACGATCCCCGCACCGCTGCACCATCTCCGACAGCATAGGAATAAGACTTTCGCCTCCTTCAAGCCCAAACCGTTTAGTGCCTGGATATTTTGATGCGAGAGATTTCTCCAGCCCCTCTGCACTGATCAACTGGCTCAGTAGGTGCAGCCGAACTTCTGGGCTGTAGTCCGGTGCTGACCGCACAGATTCCATCCGCTGCATGATCCAGTGGCGTTCCGTAGTATCGACGATGTGCATGAACTCAGCGCCAATCGTATGGCAATACGTGCGCTCCAGAGCTTCGTAGATTTCGCCAAGAGTGGCGTCCGCTTTGCCAATGTGCAGACTACCCGCCTGGAAGACAGTATCGAAATCAGCGGATGACAGGTGGTGAAAACCCAAGTCCAGGTCTGGCACCTGGTCGCGTATCGCCAGACCCAAGGGGTCCAGCTGCGCTTTCTGATGACCCCGCTGACGGTAGGCGGAAATTAACTGCACTACCTGTACCTGTTTGCGTTCGTACTCGGTGGCCTGGGAGTCGTGCTGCACCGTAGCCTCAGTACGCACGCGCATCTTACTAATTTGCGCGAAGCGTTCACGAATAACCGAGTGAGGCACGTCTTCTAGTAGTAGCGTTTCAGATGCAACCGTTGGAAGTTTGTCAAAATAGTCGCGCCACTGCTCTGCTACGCCATTGGGGTCCTTGAGGTAGGACTCATACAAATCCTCGACATAGGTCGCGTTGCCACCAGAGATATGGGAGCTCTGCCAAAGCAGTTCCATCGAGCTATTTTTCATCCGCACCTCTGCTCGGGCACATTCAATGAGTCCTTTTTCCGAAGCCAATCACGGCCTGGCAACAGCAGACTAACGGTGGGTTCAGCAGCGCTGGCATCTTGTATTCTTATCCACAGTAAAAATAGGTCTACATCCGTCTCAACCTACGGATCCATGGTCATATTAAATATATATATATCAATGATTTACAATATATATCTAATGTTATGTGGCGCGTGAGAGCAACATGCTCCGAATGTGGCCGATTGCCCGGGTTGGATTCAGACCCTTGGGGCACACATTGACGCAATTCTGTATACCGTGACACCGGAATACGCTAAAGGGATCATCGAGACGGGCCAGTCTTTCCTCAGTGGCCGTGTCGCGCGTATCAGCGAGGAAACGGTAGGCCTGCAGCAATCCAGCTGGGCCGATAAAACGTTCGGGATTCCACCAAAAAGAGGGGCATGCAGTGGAACAACAGGCACAGAGAATACACTCGTAAAGTCCGTCCAATTTTTCACGCTCTTCAGGCGTTTGCAGGCGCTCAATAGCCGGCGCAGGCGTATGATTTTGCAAATAAGGCTGCACCTTTTCGTACTGCGCGTAAAACAGGCTCATATCGACCACTAGGTCACGAATTACGGGTAAACCAGGCAGAGGACGCAGCACCAGCTTGTTTTTTCTGACCGCTTTGGACAGCGGAGTCACACAGGCCAGTCCATTTATGCCGTTCATATTAACGCCATCGGAGCCACAGACACCCTCACGACAGGAGCGTCGATAGACCACGGTCGCATCCTCGGCCTTAATCAACTCCATCACGTCCAGAACCATAAGGTCCTTGCCCCCGGTGTCGACCTGCACATCCTGCATGTATGGCTCTGCGTCGGTCTCGGGGTTGTAGCGATAAATACTGACTTGCAACATGATTCTCGCCTCTTAATAACTACGTATTGTCGGTTGAAACGTCTCAACCGTTTTCGGCTCAAAGTTCACACCCCGTTTGCTCACGCGCTTATCGGGAGCAAAGTACACAGAGTGACAGAGCCAGTTTTCGTCGTCTCGCGAATCAAAATCGTCGCGGGCATGCGCCCCACGGCTCTCTTTGCGCTCTTCAGCCGTAATCGCAGTAGCCTCAGCGACCTCCAAAAGGTTCTGCAATTCCAGGACCTCTATTCTGGCCGTGTTGAAGACCATGCTCTTGTCAGACAACTCGGCATTTTCAATCCGGGCACGTAAATCAGCTAATTTAACGATGCCCTGCTGCATCAAAGGCCCGTTGCGGAATACTCCGAAGTAGTTCTGCATCGTATTTTGCAGTTCCTTTCGCAGGTCTCCCGCTTTTTCTCCACCGCTGGAGTTATTGACCTTGTCCAGACGAGACATAGCTTGCTCCAGATCAGTCTCAGACGCATCGCGCAGCTCGATGCCCTCTCGAAGCGCTTTTTCAATAAACAAACCAGAAGCCCGGCCAAACACCACCAGATCGAGCAGTGAATTTCCACCCAGGCGGTTAGCGCCGTGAACAGAGACACAGGCCACTTCGCCACAGGCATACAGACCGGGAATAATAGCGTCTTCGCCATTTTGATCAACGTTGAGGGCCTGTCCATGCACATTAGTCGGTATACCTCCCATCATATAGTGGCAGGTGGGCACAACGGGCACTGGCTCCTTTGTCGGGTCCACATGGGCAAAGGTTCGAGATAACTCACAAATACCGGGTAGGCGACTTTCCAGAACTTCCTCACCCAAGTGATCCAGCTTGAGATAAACGTAATCGCCATTGGGACCACAGCCTCGACCTTCTAGTATCTCCTTTACCATCGAACGAGCAACAACGTCACGTCCCGCCAGATCCTTGGCATTGGGCGCATAGCGCTCCATAAAACGTTCCCCGTCCTTATTGATTAGGTAGCCACCCTCTCCGCGACAGCCCTCAGTGACCAACGTCCCAGCCCCGGCAATTCCGGTCGGATGGAACTGCCACATTTCAATGTCCTGCACCGGAAAACCGGCCCGCAAGGCCATGCCAATACCATCACCAGTATTAATGTGTGCATTGGTGGTAGACGCGTAGATGCGGCCCGCTCCTCCGGTGGCGAGCACGGTAGCTTTAGATTTCACATAGACGGTCTCACCGGTCTCTATACAAATGGCGATAACACCGACTACGGCACCGTCCTGATTTTTAACTAGATCGGTGGCATACCACTCATTGAGAAACACGGTCTGATTCTTGATGTTACCCTGGTAAAGGGTATGCAATAGCGCGTGACCGGTACGATCGGCTGCGGCACAGGTGCGCGCGGCTTGACCACCTTTACCATAGTTCTTTGACTGCCCGCCAAAGGGGCGCTGATAGATACGGCCCTCTTCGGTACGAGAAAATGGCAGACCCATGTGCTCCAACTCGTAGATCGCCTCGGGGCCGACACTGCACATATATTCGATCGCGTCCTGGTCGCCAATATAATCAGCGCCCTTTACCGTATCGTACATATGCCACCGCCAATCATCGTCGGGGTCTGATGACGCGATAGCGCAAGTGATGCCACCCTGTGCTGACACGGTGTGTGACCGCGTTGGGAAAACTTTGGAAATCACCGCTGTCTTAAAGCCAGACTGGGCCATTTGCAAAGACGCGCGCAGACCCGCACCGCCTCCGCCCACAATAACCCCGTCGAATGAAATAGTACGAAGAGCCGCCATCTTTATAAACCCCACAAAATCTGGATGCCCCAGACAAAATACGTAAACATTATGATTGCGCTCACCGCTTCTGCGAGCAGCCGGAGCGCGTTACCAGCGGCGCCCAGCATGCGCTCGGTCAAATAATCGGTAAACACCGCCCAAAGACCAACCCACGCGTGGGCACACAGGGAAACCAATGCCAGTAAGCTGAACACCCGCATCCAGGTCTGGGAGAACAAGGCATCCCAGGCTTCGTAGTCGACACCGCAGACCAGTGTCCAACCCACAAAGAGAAAATAGGCTAACAGAATGACGGCACTCGCCCGCTGCACAAACCAATCGTAGAGTCCGGAACGGCCTAAACTTGTTACTGGAGTCACCATATCCAAATCCCCGCCAACAAAATCAGCACTACCGACAGGGCGACGACAATACGAACACCAAGTATGCCTGCCGCCATTGTTTCACCAATGCCCATATCCATGACGAGATGCTTTATTCCTGCCAGCGAGTGATATATCAGGGCGGACACCACCGCCCAGATCACCAACTTGAATAAGGGATGGGACAGCATTTCTCCCAGCGCATCAAAGCCTGCCTGGTCGGATAGACTGCTATCCAGAGCCCACAGCAGCACGGCGATGCCGGCAAACAGGAATACGCCAGTGGCGCGATGCGTTATAGATGCCCATGCGGTAATGGGGAGCCGCATGGACCCGATGTCTAGGTTTACGGGGCGTTTATCTTTCACAATTGAATACCGTTTATGTTACGCAGTGCTGGCGATTAATCGAATTAGCAGGCGGTTTGGTTTCATATCGTCTACCACTGTGGTCCTACAACCAAAACGCGCCGAATTATAGGCATTTACGGACACAAATACAAACCAGGCACCTCAGCGCGGGGTATTTTTTGATCTTCCATTAACGGCATCAAACTCCGCCGATCAAGATCAGCGATAATCCATTCCGTTGCCCGAAAATCAGCACAATAGGCGCGAGTTCAATTGACAAAAACCTACGAAACTTTATAGTGGTGGCCCCCGGTTAGACACATCCTAGGACCCTAAATGAGCGATAGAAAAGCCACTCTGAAAATCGACGGAGTAGACGATCCCATCGAGCTCCCGATTTACTCCGGAACTCTTGGCCCGGATGTCGTTGACGTCGGCGGACTCACCGCCGAAGGCATGTTCACCTTCGACCCGGGCTTCGTCTCTACCGCCTCTTGCGAAAGCCAGATTACCTATATCGATGGTGGCAAGGGAATACTGCTGCACCGCGGTTACCCCATCGATGAATTAGCCGAGAAGTCCGACTACCTGGAAACCTGCTATCTCCTGCTTTACGGTGAACTTCCTACCAAAGAACAAAAGGCACAATTTGTCGGTACCGTGCACAAGCACACCATGGTGAACGAACAAATTCGTACTTTTTTTAACGGTTTCCGGCGCGATGCGCACCCGATGGCCATTATGTGTGGCGTTGTAGGCGCTCTTTCTGCCTTCTACCACGACTCCTTGGAAATATCCGACGAACACCATCGACAGATTGCCGCCTTTCGCCTAATCGCCAAAATGCCCACTCTTGCGGCTATGAGTTACAAGTACTCCACCGGTCAGCCTTTCATGTACCCGGACAATAGCCTCGGCTACGCAGAGAACTTCCTGCATATGATGTTTGGTAACCCCTGCGAGCCGAGCAAGATTAGCCCCGTTCTCGCCAAGGCAATGGACCGGATTTTTCTTCTACATGCAGATCACGAGCAAAACGCATCGACCTCTACCGTGCGCCTGGCCGGATCCTCTGGCGCGAACCCGTTTGCCTGTATCGCAGCCGGCATTGCTGCTCTTTGGGGCCCGTCTCACGGCGGAGCCAATGAAGCGGTACTGGAAATGCTGGAAGAGATAGGCGATGTGTCCAGAATCGACGAGTTTGTTGCCCGGGCCAAGGACAAGGAAGATCCATTCCGCCTAATGGGTTTTGGGCATCGCGTATACAAAAATTTCGACCCGCGCGCCAAAGTGATGAAGCAAGCCGCTGACGAGGTATTGGCGGAACTGGGCATTGAAAACGATCCCCTGCTGGATATTGCCAAGCGCCTGGAAGAGATTGCCCTTTCAGATAAATACTTCATCGACAAAAAGCTGTATCCCAATGTCGACTTTTACTCTGGCATCATTCTCAAAGCGATTGGGATTCCCTCAAGTATGTTCACCGTCATATTTGCCGTGGGGCGCACCGTCGGATGGATTGCCCACTGGAACGAGATGATCAGCGGCAGCTATCGTATTGGGCGACCTCGCCAACTATATACAGGCTATACCAAGCGGGAATTTATACCACTGGATCGGCGTTAAAGTGGGATATCCATTGAAATAAAAAGGCCGCCCTGCGGCCTTTTTTTCTCGGCGCTGATTGCCAGGACTCGTTAATTATTGGAATTTCCCATCATGCCCAACATCGTTATTAGCGGAACCGGCCTATACACTCCCTCTGAATCCATCAGCAATGAAGAATTGGTTGATTCCTTCAATACCTATGTTGAACGTTACAACACCGACCACGCTACTCAAATAGCCGCCGGAGAACTTACACCACTACAGCCGTCGTCAGCAGAGTTTGTAGAAAAAGCTTCCGGCATCAAGTCCCGCTATGTCATGAATAAGGATGGCATCTTAGATCCGGATCGTCTGGTGCCTCAACTGGATGACCGCCCCAATGAGGCCCAGTCCATCCAGTGCGAAATGGCGGTAGCCGCAGCTCGCGAAGCCATGCAACAGGCGAGCAAGTCTGCTGCAGATATCGACATGGTGATCGTAGCCGCATCCAACATGCAGCGCCCCTATCCGGCCATGGCAGTAGAAGTCCAGGATGCATTGGGGATAAAAGGTTTTGGCTTTGATATGAATGTGGCCTGCTCCTCTGCCACTTTTGGTATACAACAGGCAAGAGACGCCGTGCTTTCTGGTAGCGCCAGATGCGTACTAATGGTCAATCCGGAAATTTGCAGCGGGCACCTGAATTTTCGAGACCGGGATTCTCATTTTATATTTGGTGATGTTTGCACAGCCGTCATCGTGGAAAGCGTCGACACGACCAATAGCGTTGAACAATACCTCATCCTGGACAGCAAGCTTCAAACAATCTACTCCAACAACATTCGCAATAATTTTGGATTTCTCAATCGGGGCGATGAAGCCAACGCCGGTTCTGCCGACAAGCTGTTCATGCAGGAGGGACGCAAGGTTTTCAAAGAGGTCTGCCCGGCAGTTGCTGCGCAAATATCATCGCAACTGGAGAGTCTGAAAATCGCACCAGAACAGCTCAAGCGTCTCTGGCTACATCAAGCGAACCTCAGCATGAACCAGCTCATTTCCCGCCGGGTACTCGGCCGTGATGCAAGTCCTCAGGAAGCGCCAACCATTCTCGATGAGTATGCCAATACCAGTTCCGCAGGTTCGATTATTGCATTTCACAAACATCGGGCAGATTTGACTAGTGGGGATTTGGGAGTGCTGTGTTCCTTTGGCGCAGGGTACAGTATTGGAAGTCTGGTACTCCAAAAGACCTAGAAGGCGTACTTTAAGGCTAATGACCTAACTTTCCAGTAGTTCCCTAAGCGCTTGCACGAGGGCGCTGTTGTCAGCCTCCGTTCCAATACTGATGCGCAGGAAATTATCGATTCTTGGCTTATTAAAATAGCGCACGACAATCCCCTGCTCCCGCAGTTGATCAAACAAAGTCTTCGCTGAGGCTGTCGAATGGGTGGCAAAAATGAAATTCGCGCCGGAAGGCAGCACCTTAAACCCCAGGGCAGTCAACTCAACAACTAGACTTTCACGCCCATTGACGACCCGCTGACAGCTATCGCGAAAGTAGTCTTCATCCTCCAGCGCTGCCAGCGCAGCCCGCTGGGCAATAACATCCAGAGGATAGGAGTTAAAAGAATTTTTAACGCGCCCAAGGGCCTCGATAAGCTCGGCGTTACCCATAGCGAACCCTACTCGCAAGCCTGCCAGCGACCGGGATTTTGACAAGGTTTGTACTACCAACAAATTATCAAATTGATCGATAAGCGACACCGCTGATTCGCCACCAAAGTCGATATAGGCCTCATCGATGACAACTACCGAGCCGGCACTCTTTTCTAGTAGGATCCGGATAGTGCTAAGGCTCATCAATATCCCCGTAGGCGCGTTGGGATTAGGGACGATAATACCGCCGTTGTCAGAAGGATAGCTGTCAGGGTCAACGCTAAAATCCGGCGTCAGGGGAATAGTCCTGTGCGCGACTCCAGATAGTTCCGACCATACCGGATAAAAACTGTAGCTGATATCGGGGAAGTAGATGGGCAACTTGTGTTTGAGCAGTGCAGTAAACGCAAGAGCAATCACTTCATCGGAGCCATTGCCAACGAAGACCTGCTCCAGCTGCAATCCATTCGTATCCGCAATACTTTTCCGAAGAGCTACGGATTCCGGGTCGGGATATAGTCGCAATGTGTTCGCGTCAACCGCTAAAATCGCCTCCATCACCCTGGGAGACGGCGGATAAGGGCTTTCATTAGTATTTAGCTTGACCAGTTTCTCTAACTGCGGCTGCTCACCCGGTACGTAGGGCGTCAGCTTATTGATCAAATCACTCCAGTAGCGACTCATGATATGCCCTACCCTTACAGCGAATTCAGCGTGCCGGCTGATGAAAACAAAAAGCCCGGAGAAGTACCGGGCTTTTTTAGAAAATGGCGTCCCCTAGGGGGTTCGAACCCCTGTTACCGCCGTGAAAGGGCAGTGTCCTGGACCACTAGACGAAGGGGACGCAGCGCTTTTAGACGTGCAACAAAAGCCGCTGCATTGTACCGGAGCTTCACTTTGATGCAAATACTTAGTAGAGCCAGCGCCCGGCCGCTTCTGCACCCCGCCAGTCACCAGACCACTAGTATTTAAACCCGGTATCTACCTGCAGCCGCTTGTAATCTGCATTGTCACCCAAATCAAAGCCGGTTGAATTATCAAAATACGTTGCCCCCACATACCATTTGTCGTCGATCGCATACTTCGCGCCGATCCGGCTCCCTTTACCATCGGTACCACCACCGGCAAAGTCTGAATCAGTCACAAGCCCGAGAGTAGCGTTCGCCTCCAGCTTCTCGTACTGATAGAGCACCTGCCAACTACCCTTCTTCGTTGCGCTACCAAGCTGAAGACCCGCTAAATACCCGGTATCGAGATCATCCGGGTCACTGTTTCTAACGTAATGGGTGTAAAACGCCAGGGGCGTGTCGAACACGCTTAAGACAAGCTTTAATGAGGCAGTTGTCAGCTTATAGTCATATTCATAGACCTGCACACCATTTTCAACCACGAAAGAGTTTCCAAAGAATCCGTCATCGAATATGGCTGCCTCTCCTGCGGTGGGTATATCAAGGTACCCCGCAGATGCAGTCAAACTGGCACCGTCAAAGGGTGTGAAAGTGGCCCCAAGCTGAGCAAGCCATACCCCATAATCTCCCTCGCTACTGTCGCTTTCAATAAAATTGTATCCCGCATTGGCAAAAAACATGTCGTTGGCCCAGCCTATAGCGATACCTTCCCCACGGTAGTCCCCGTCAAAAACCAGCTGACTCTTCTGCACCCGATAATAGGGATTGGAGAAAATACCAGCCGTAACATACGTGTTTTTGATTGGCCGCCAGGTGGCATACGCAAGATCCAGATTAATCTTTTTACTGGTACTACCGTCGCCCAAAGTCTGATTACTCGATACGGGGTCGTCGCCGCCGGTAGCGAGGCCAAAACCCACTTCGGTAGTGTCGCTGATTTTGGCGACCAGGGCTGGTCTAGCTCGAATACGCCAGCGCTCACGATCATCCATGCCCTGTTGATCGGTAGTTTCGTAACGGAACCGGTAATCGCCCTTCCATTTAATCTTTTCGGCCCAGGATGTTTCAGAGTTTTGCTTTTTCAGTGTATTCAGCTCGGTATTGGTTGCCGCGAGATCTTCCACCTTTACGGTCTGCTTGCTGACGTCTCGCAACTTCTGGTTTTCAACCTCCAGCGCGCTCACGCGTTTACTCATAGCTGCAAATTGCGCCTTAAACTGCTCCCACTCTGCCTCGGGAACGCTCGCCGTCACAGCAACACTTCCAAACAAGATAGTGGCCACTGCTACTGAAAGTACCTTCTTCATTGTGTTTCCCCTATTAACCGCTTCATCCTGCACACAGTGCCATGTGCATTGCACGGATATCCCTGACCGTCTTTTCGGTGCTGGACATCCTCATATCGAGACTGCTCTGCTTCAGTTTAAAAGTAGCAGCAGTCTCTCTTAGTGAGTCAGGTCATTTTGTGCCAAGGTGGCTGACGCCACACACATGAAAAGAGACGCGTTCGATACAATAAAAATGTATAAAAAAGCCGACGTTGCGTCGGCCTTGGACTGGTTGGCATCTCCGCCAGGCTAGCGCAAACTTGCATTGATGTTCAGTAGCATTTTGTTCCCCGGACACAAATCTGCCTCATCCAACTGATTCAGCGGCCGCTGGGAAGTATCCATCACTTCGTGCAAATCACGAGAGTCTTTATTCATGTAGATCAGGCCAGTGAGTATATTGCCGGTGTAGCGATGCTCCTCAAGCGTAGAGATAGCTGATCGACGATCAAACGGGTCGAGTGTTTCATCAACCTTATACAGATGAATGGACGATCCATCGTGCATAGTCACTTCATAGCTTTGGCCGGCCTGGTATTCAGCCGTGATTTCCTTCTTCAAGGGCACAAAGTCGATGGTTCCGGTTGCCTCGGAATGCTCACGCACAAATTCATAGCTTTTGGTGGACTGAGGGTTGTTGTTAAACGTGACACAGGGAGAGACCACATCAATAAGGGCAAAACCGCGGTGTGAAATGGCGGCTTTGATTAATGGCACCAACTGCTCCTTGTCTCCGGAAAAGCTTCGGGCCACAAAGGTCGCGCCCATTTGAAGTGCGGTACCACACAGATCAATGGCGCTATAGATGTTGGGGTCACCCTTTTTGGTGGCCGATCCTCTATCGGCCGTAGCCGAATCCTGCCCCTTGGTCAGTCCATAGCAACCGTTGTTCATCACGATATAGACCATGTTGAGATTACGTCTGGCGGCGTGCGCAAACTGCCCCATCCCGATAGACGCCGTATCCCCATCGCCAGAGACACCCATATATAAGAGTTCCCGGTTAGCCAGGGCTGCGCCCGTCACCACCGAGGGCATGCGCCCATGGACAGCGTTAAATCCGTGCGAATTTCCCAAGAAATAGGTCGGCGCTTTTGAGGAACACCCTATTCCGGAGAGTTTGGCAATTTTATGGGGCTCAATAGACATCTCATGACAAGCCCGCACAATAGCCCCGCTGATTGAATCGTGGCCACAACCTGCACACAGGGTGGAGATAGCCCCCTCATAATCAGCCTTGGTATAGCCCAATTCATTCAGGGGCAGCCCGGGGTGTCGAAATTTGGGTACCTGATAACTCATTGTGATTCTCCCGCCCGAATCGAGGCGATCTTGCGGTGTAGTGGCAAGACATTGTCACCATTAAGATGTTTTTTGATTTGTTTGCGAATATTGCGGGCGCTGATGGGGGTTCCATCGAAACACAATACAGACTTCAATATGTCTGGCCCAAATTCAAACTCCGCCATCAGCAGGGTCCGAAATTGTGCATCTCGATTTTGCTCTATTACGAAAACCTGCTTATGCCGCTCAATAAACTTCTGAACTTCATCATTGAACGGAAATGCTCTCACCCGCATCGCATTCATGAAAATATTCTCTGCGGCGAGAGAGTCCAATGCCTCCCTGGATGATTCCTCGCTAGTACCGAAGAACAACACAGCCGTATCAGTCTCCCGGCCGCAATCATGTGTGATGGGTGGCGGGACGTGCTCATTAATCGTATCCCACTTACGCAGAAGCCGTAGCATATTGGCTTCGTAGGCCTCACCTTTTTCAGTATAAACCGCATACTCGTCCCGAGAGGTGCCACGGGTAAAAAATGCGCCTTTCGTAGGATGAGTGCCCGGATACGTTCGGTAGCAAATGGCATCACCATCCACATCCAGGTAACGCCCAAACTCCACACCGCTTTCCAGTTGCTCCGCCGTTATGACTTTACCGCGGTCATATTTCCGCTCATCGTCCCAGGCCAGGGGCTCGGACATGTTGTCATTCATGCCCAAATCCAGATCAGTCATAAGGATGATGGGCGTCTGCAGTCGTTCTGCCAAATCAAATGACATCGCACCAAAGTCGAAACACTCCTTTGGCGTCGAGGGAAATAGCAGCACCTGCTTGGTATCGCCATGAGAAGCGTAGGCACAGGCCAGAATATCCGATTGCTGGGTTCGGGTCGGCATGCCTGTGGATGGGCCTGCACGTTGTACATTGAACAAAACCGTGGGTATTTCAGCGAAGTAGGCAAGGCCTAAAAACTCACTCATAAGTGACACGCCGGGGCCGGAAGTAGCAGTAAAGGCGCGAGCGCCATTCCAGCTAGCGCCAATCGCCATGCCGATAGCAGACAACTCGTCTTCGGCTTGCACGATCGCGTAATTGCGCTGACCGGTACCTGGGTCGATTCGAACCCGCTTGGCGTACTTCTCAAACGCCTCCACCACAGAAGTAGAGGGCGTTATTGGGTACCAGGCTGCCACGGTGGCACCCCCGTAAAGCGCTCCCAGCCCCAGGGCAGTATTTCCATCAAGCAAGATTTTGTCGCCGACCTTATCGCTTTGCTCTACGCGAATACCAATGGGGCAATCCAGATGCGTGCGTGCGTATTGATGCCCCAGCTCCAATGCGTGGATGTTGGGCAGTACCAGTTTCTTCTTACCCTTGAACTGATCTCCCACCAAGGCGGTTAATACTTTGAAGTCCATATCGAGAAGCGCCGCAAGAGCACCAACGTATATTACGTTCTTAAACAATTGTCGCTGCCGCGGGTCGTCATACTGCTCGTTACAAATTTGTGTCAGCGGTATGCCAATAATATTGACATCATCGCGCAGCAAGCGAAGATCCAAAGGCTTCGTGTTATCGTAGATAAAGTAGCCGCCCGGCTCAACTTCGCGAATATCCTGCGCCATACTTTGTGGATTTACCGAGAGCGCAATGTCTATGCCTCCACGCCGACCGAGATACCCCCTATCGTTTATTCGAACTTCATACCAGGTGGGCAACCCCTGAATATTGGAGGGAAAGATATTCTTGGGTGATACCGGAATACCCATCCGGAATATAGCTTTGGCAAACAGATTGTTGGCACTGGCAGAACCGGTGCCGTTGACATTGGCAAACTTTATAACAAAGTCGTTGACGGACTCCAAGCGGCTCATCCGCGCTCTCCCGCCTGACTGACATTGTATAAGAACTTCTGCATATCCCAAGCAGTGGTAGGACAGCGTTCGGCACATAGCCCACAGTGCAGACACACATCCTCATCCTTAACCATGACACGCATAGTGGGAAGGTCGGCGGAGACATAGAGATCTTGCGCCAGGTTGTTCGCAGGCGCGGCCAAGCGAGCCCGCAGCTCCTCCTCTTCGCCGTTGGAAACGAAACTTATGCAATCGGTAGGACAAATATCGACACACGCATCGCACTCGATACAACGCACCTCATCAAATACAGTCTGCGCATCACAATTGAGGCAACGCTCGGCCTCTTTATAACCGGTGGCGGCATCAAACCCAAGCTCAACTTCCACCTTTCGATCTTTCAACGTCTCCGCCAGAGGGGCCATTGGCACGATATAGCGCTCATCTACCGCGACGGCATTGTCATAACTCCACTCATGCACGCCCATTTTCTGGCTGGCCAGCGTGACATGAGGCGGAGGCCTGTCCTGCACTGACTCACCTCGACAAAACAAATCGATGCTCACGGCGGCCTGATGGCCATGGGCGACCGCAGTGATGATATTTTCCGGACCAAAGGCAGAGTCTCCACCGAAGAAGACCTTTTCATTCGTGGACTGAAAAGTTTCCTTGTTCACTACGGGCATTTCCCACTTGTCAAATTCGATACCCAGATCGCGCTCTACCCAGGGGAAGGCATTTTCCTGCCCGATAGCCATCAGCACATCATCAGCTTCCATAAATACCAAATCTTCACCGGTGGGCACCAGACTGCGAGCACCCTCGTCGTCGTATATGGCTTCAACCTTCTCAAAGGTCATACCCTTGAGCTTACCCTCTTCCACCACAAATTCTTTGGGAACATGGTTGTTATAAATCGGAATGCCTTCGTGTGCGGCATCTGCTTTCTCCCAGGGCGAGGCCTTCATATCTTCGAAGGGACTACGCACGACCACACGCACGTCCTCTCCACCCACACGCCTGGACGTGCGACAACAGTCCATAGCAGTGTTCCCACCACCGAGCACGATGACTCGTCTTCCTATGGATTCAGTGTGCTCAAAGGCCACACTGGACAGCCAGTCAATGCCCAGGTACACGTTATCCATAGCGTCTTCCAGCCCCGGCAAATTCAGACCCTTACCGCGGGGCGCGCCGGTGCCGACAAACACGGCATCATAATCTTTGTTAAGAATTTCCTTGAGACTGTCGACTTGAACGTCAAAGGTAGCGGCTACCCCCATACTAAGGATGTAGTTCACCTCTTCGTCCAGCACACTAACTGGCAGTCGAAAGGACGGTATCTGGCTGCGCATCATACCGCCACCGGCAAACTGGTTATCGTAGATATCGATGCTATAACCCAGTGGCGCCAGATCGCGCGCAACAGTGAGCGAGGCGGGGCCTGCACCAATCATGGCGATGCGTTTACCATTTTTCTTTTTGGGTATCGCAGGCAGGAGCGCAGTAATATTTTCCTTGTTGTCTGCTGCAACACGCTTGAGCCTGCATATCGCGACGGGCTCCTCCTCCACTCGGACGCGACGGCACGCTGGCTCGCAGGGACGATCACAGGTTCGACCCAAAATCCCGGGAAAAACATTGGAATGCCAATTGACCATGTAAGCTTCGGTGTAACGTCCAGCCGCAATGAGTCGTATGTATTCCGGAACCGGCGTATGTGCCGGGCAGGCATGCTGGCAATCCACTACCTTGTGGAAATATTCTGGGTTCTTGATATCAGTTGGCTTCACGGGGCCTTGCTCACTAGTGGTCTACGACATTAACCGGCTGCCTTAGCAGCGCGCGCATACAAGCCTATGATTGTTTCACAAGTCAAATGCTTTTTCATTAAAGCGAGAGGGGAATTTACGTTACTTTTCCGACACTTAGATATATTAGTGAGACTGGTGCCTCATCTTGAACTACCGATTCCCGGCGATCACTAAAACCATCCGAACAAGCCTCCACTATTTTCTAACTCTTCTTCACAGGCTACCAACTGCGCCCGATAGGTACCCGCGCGGGCTTCAACCTTGCGCGCAACGCCTATCAGCCATTGCTTCTGTCGGTAAGTTGCCCTGTTATAGCCCCCATGTCCCTCATGGTATGCCAGATAAAGTCCGTAGGTGTTTTGCAGGGATATTCCACTGCGCTTTTTAGATTGATAGTTGTACCAGCCGACAAAGTCCACGGAATCAGCAAAGTCATCGCGGTCTGCCCCGAATCTTCCGGCACTGCGTTCATAGTCTTCCCACGTACCTGTTTTGGCCTGGCTATAGCCATACGAATTAGATGGCCTGAACCAGGGAATGATACCCAGAATTTTCTTGCGCGGAGGTTTCGCATCCGCCTGAAATTTTGATTCCTGATAAATAATGGCCATCATGGTCGGAATTGAACTGCCCCATTCCTCCTGTGCCTCGGCAGCTTCGTCATACCAGTCGTCTTTCTCGCGAAAAATCGAGCATATGTTATTAATGTCTCTGGGAGTGCTGGCAGTACATGCGCCCAAGGCCAACACTAAAAAAAGCAATACAAGCCGATTCAAATTTGGACACCACACTTTTTCAACAAGCGGATTAATGATGACTCATCAATCACTTTTACCCCTAAGTCCTCGGCTTTGGTAAGCTTCGATCCGGCACCAGGCCCTGCGACCAGACACGTGGTCTTAGCAGAAACACTGCCCGCGACTTTCGCTCCCTGTGCCTGCAAACAGGCCTTGGCCTGGTCACGACTCAGGGTCTCCAACTTACCCGTAACCACCCAGGTTTCACCGGCCAAGGGCAGATTATTTTCTGGTGCGACCGGTAGGTCGGGCCAATTTACGCCCGCATCAATCAGCTTGAGTACTACCCCCATACTTGAGGCAGAATCAAAAAACTGCCGCAGGTGATCTGCAACAACGGGGCCGACGTCAGCAACTTCCAGTAACTGATCCTCAGATGCAGCCGCAATTGCCTTCCAGCTACCGAAATGTCGTGCCAAATTGAGCGCTGTCGCCTCGCCGACCTCGCGGACCCCTAGCGCGAACACAAAACGAGCCAGGGATGTTTGTTTGCTCGTCTGTAACGCGGACATTAAGTTCTCTGCTGATTTTTCTCCCATACGCTCCAACAGCAGCAATTGATCCTTCGTCAGCGAATAGAGGCCCGCTACATTTTCAACCAACGATTCGTCGACCAGCTGCTCTACGAGCTTGTCGCCCAGGCCGTCAATATCCAGCGCCCGGCGCGCCGCAAAATGCTTAATAGCTGCCTTCTGCTGGGCGGCGCACACCAGCCCCCCCATGCAGCGCAAGGCGGCCTCCCCTTCTTCGCGTTCAACAACCGATTCGCACACCGGGCAGTGCGTTGGAAAGCTGACTGGACGGGCGTCCTTGGGGCGTCGATCAGGAACGACAGACACTATCTGGGGAATAACATCTCCCGCCCGGCGTACGATAACCGTATCCCCGATCTGCACACCCAACCGATCAACCTCATCACTGTTATGCAGCGTGGCATTACTCACGGTGACACCGCCAACAAACACCGGCTTCAATCTGGCCACCGGCGTAATGGCGCCCGTACGGCCCACCTGAAACTCAACATCCAGAAGTGTCGTTAATTCTTCCTGAGCCGGAAATTTTCGCGCTATCGCCCAACGGGGTGCACGTGAAACAAAACCCAGGCGCTGCTGTAAATCCATCTCATTGACCTTAAATACGATACCGTCAATGTCGTAGCTAAGGCTGTTACGGCGCTCAGCAAGAGACTCGTAATAAGCATCACAAGCTTTTATGCCCAGCACAGTTGCGGAATCAGCATTGATCTTCATGCCCCAGGAACTAAGACAGTCCAACACCTGGGCATGCCGAACAGGGAGAGTACCGCCTTCCACCAATCCCACGCTGTAACAACACATCTCCAGCGGCCGCTGGTCAGTTATTCGCGCATCCAATTGCCGCAAACTACCGGCGGCTGCATTGCGCGGATTTACGAATTCCTTTTCGCCTTGTTCGCGTGCACGTTGATTGAGTTGCTCAAATCCGGCCTTGGGCATATAAATCTCGCCCCTCACTTCCAGCAGGTCCGGGAACCCCTCCCCGCGCAGACGAAGCGGTATTGAGCGAATCGTACGAACGTTGTGAGTGATATCTTCTCCCGTGGCACCATCACCACGGGTGGCGCCACGCTCTAACACGCCCGCCCGGTACAGCAGACTGACGGCTATTCCGTCGAGTTTGGGCTCACAGGCAAACTCCAGTGGCTCAGTAACGTCCCCCAATCGCTCTAACAGGCGTCGGTTAAAGTTTTCCATATCCTGAGCGCTAAATGCATTCTCCAGGGATAACATGGGCATATCGTGAGTAACTTGCTTGAATTGGGCGATGGCCCGGCTACCGACACGCTGGGAGGGGGAATCGGCAGTGAGTAGTTCGGGGTGTGCTGCTTCCAACGCCAACAGACGTTGCATGACTCGATCGTATTCCGCGTCCGGCACGGTGGGCTGGTCAAGCACGTGGTATTGATAATTCCAGGCATCCAGTTGCGTTCGCAGGGATTCAAGTTCCTGCACAGGATTTGCCGCTGGCATGGGAAAGCTTAGTGCGCCTTGACGAGCAGGCGCTGCTCCAACTCGCGAATTCTCTGTCGGCTGTGTTCCATTGCCTGCTTGGTGAAAACGCTGCGGGACTCATCCAGCACATCGCCTCCCAGGTTACGGGCAACCGCCTGCGCCGTTTCAAGCATATAATCGAAGGCTTTCATCATGTCTTCAGGCCCCGGCAGCGTGAGAAAAAATACCAGCCCGGGTGTGACCATGTCCGACATGTTGTCTATGTCGAATACGCCAGGCTGCATCATATTGGCAACACTGAACTGTATGGCGCCACGACCAGCCTCAAACTCATGCCGATGGAAAAAGTCCATCTCTCCGAACCGGAGATCACAGGCCAATAAAATGTGCAGAATATCTTCTCCCCGGAAGTTTTGAGGATTGCGAGCGACAACATTGAGCATGAAAACTTCAAGATCTTCATCGTTGGGAAGCTTTCCGCCTGTGGAGGCTGCAGCGGGCTGATCTTCGGCGCTGCCTATGCCATCAAGCCAATCCAGAGATTCGGAAGCATCTCCGGAGACAATGGATGTCATTCCCGCAATTAACTCGCCCTCTTCTTGCGGCCCGCGCTGCTTCGAGCCGTCAGCCAATTGCCCCGCGGATGCTCTTGCATCAGATCGTAAGCCAGCAGCGCGGAGGATATCCCCTCTCTCTACCACCCGGGCGCCACCATTAGGTAACTCTCTGAATCGGGACACATCATCCACAGGCTCTGCGGGTATCGCCTCAGGGTCAATCAGGTTCATTTTGACCCTGGCTTGTTTATCAACTCGAACCCTGCGCCAGGCATCCAGCAATACGGTCATTATCAACAGTACCCCGACAATGACCATCCAATCTCGTATTGTTAATTCCATCAATTCCAAATCGCTCATTTGTCCACCCGATCAACTAGCCGCCATTGCAGCGGCCTCTTCCACATCGACCGACACCAAACGAGAAACACCGGGCTCGTGCATGGTCACGCCCATCAACTGATCGGCAAATTCCATCGAGATTTTGTTGTGGGTAATGAAAATGAACTGCACCTGCTCAGACATCTCTTTTACCAACCGTACATATCGTCCGGTATTAGCATCATCCAGAGGGGCATCTACCTCGTCCAGAATACAAAAGGGTGCCGGGTTCAACTGGAAGATAGAAAACACCAGAGCAATCGCCGTCAGTGCTTTCTCACCGCCTGACAGCAAATGTATAGTCGCATTCTTTTTGCCCGGCGGCCTGGCCATTATGCTGATTCCGGTATCGAGCAAGTCATCTCCTGTCATTTCAAGGTAAGCGCTGCCACCCCCAAACACCCGCGGGAAAAGCTCCTTAAGTCCGGTGTTAACCTGCTCAAACGTATCGCGGAACCGATTTCGCGTTTCTTTATCAATTTTACGAATCGCCGATTCAAGTGTATCCAGTGCCGTCACCAGATCCTCGTTTTGAGCATCCAGGTAGTTTTTGCGCTCTGACTGTAGCGTAAACTCGTCTATAGCGGCTAAGTTGATTGGCCCCAACCGTGCGATACGATTAGCCGCTCGCTCCAGAGAGCGCTGCCATTCGGGCTCATTCGCATCCTCGGGTATGCCCTGTAAAACTTCATCCAGTACATGTTCGCCTTCAGTCAACTGCTTGTGAATACTGTCCCGCTGCACCGTCACCGTTTGATTTGCTAGTCGTTGCCGCTCCAGCTCACTGCGCGTCATCTCCGCTCGCTGTTCGATAGCCGCTCGCTGCTGCTCTGCCTCACGCAACTGATGTTCTATCTCCGCGACCAACTGCCTGGCCGCCCCCAATTCGCTCTCAGCCTGCAGGCGCAGCTCAAGCTGCTGCTCTAGTTCGGATTGTAATTCTGACAACGGACTATCGTTTTCATTTTTAGCGAGCGAGAGGCTCTCTTTTCTTTCCCGCAGTTGTGCCACCTGATGATCCGTGCGCTCTATGGAGTCACGCATCGCCTTCAGTTGTGTATCCAGCGATTGATGCCGCATGGCGACCTGGTGAGCCAGATCTTTATCCTGACGGGCTTTCTGTCGTGCGCTGTCCAGCGTAGTGCGTAACACATCTCGCGTAGACATT
>JAPKAY010000035.1 GCA_028825045.1 Halioglobus sp. | reverse complement strand
CCTGAGATCCGCACAGATTGCAGGGAATAATGGGGAATTCTTTGTAGGCTGCGTATCGCGCGAGATCTGTTTCTTTGCAATAGGCCAGTGGCCGAATCACCACATTCTGCTTGTCATCACTGAGTAGTTTCGGCGGCATGGCTTTGAGCGAACCGTTGAAAAACATGTTCAGAAACAGCGTCTCGACGATATCATCCCGATGATGGCCGAGGGCTATTTTGGTAGCACCGATATCTTGAGCAAACCCGTAGAGGCTACCGCGCCGCAAACGTGAACACAGGCCACAGGTTGTTTTACCTTCGGGCACCACTTCTTTCACAATACTGTAGGTGTCTTTTTCGAGGACGTAATAAGGGACATCCAGCGCAGTGAGATAAGCGGGAAGCACCTCTTCAGGAAACCCCGGCTGCTTTTGGTCCAGGTTTACCGCAATTAGATCGAAATCCACAGGTGCGCTTTGTCGAAGATTGATAAGGACATCCAACATGCCGTAGGAATCTTTACCTCCCGAGACACACACCATCACCTTGTCACCCGATTCAATCATATTGTAATCGGCGATAGCCTTGCCCACGTTCCGGCGCAAGCGCTTTTGCAGCTTGTTGAATTCCAGTCTTTCTTTACGGGATAGCTCGCGCACGATGATGGCCGTTAGTACTTGATTTGGCGGGCATTTTACTTGCTAGGGGTGACTCGCGTCCAGTTGTCGCTGCGTGAATTTCTGTGGCTTTACGTGGGGCTATACATCGAGCATGGCATTTGCTGCAGGTTTTGTTCTCTGCCAGCGGTCACCGGCGGGGTGCCTCACTGCACTGATCCCCGTCGGTTGTGGGTATGGGCTTAGTTTGAAAAGTGATGTGTTGTCTGAAGGAGGCAGGCGAGTCCACGCCCCATTCCCAGCCTCGAAACAGAATATCTAATCGGGGCACTAACCCATTTTCCACTACCTTGTAATTTCAACAGTTTGCCGAGACAATGTGCGCCGCAAAATACTGCTTCGAACTACTTGTGAGGACTATTCCCCCATGAAAAAACCTGTTCACGTGACTGTTACCGGCGCCGCGGGCCAAATTGGCTACGCACTAATCTTTCGAATTGCCTCCGGCTCCATGCTCGGTGAAGACCAACCCATCATTTTGCAATTGCTGGATATCACACCCGCAATGGAAGCGCTTGAAGGTGTGAGAATGGAACTGGAAGATTGCGCCTTCCCACTCCTGGCAGGTATCGTCTGCACAGACGACCCCAACACCGCATTCAAAGCGGCCAACTATGCGGTTTTAGTCGGTGCCCGACCCCGCGGCCCAGGCATGGAGCGCAAGGACTTACTGGAAGCCAACGCTGAAATTTTTTCCGTTCAGGGCAAGGCCATCAACGACCACGCCGACAAGAACATCAAAGTACTGGTAGTCGGTAACCCCGCCAACACCAACGCACTGATCACTCAGCGTAACGCTCCGGACATCAGTCCACGTAACTTTACGGCAATGACACGCCTGGACCACAATCGGGCAAAAACCCAGATCGCCCTTAAAACGGGCAAAACCGTGAACGACGTCAGCAACATGACTATCTGGGGCAATCACTCAGCGACCCAGTATCCAGATCTTTTTAACGCTAAAGTTAACGGTGAGGCCGCGATCAACCTGATTGATCAGACGTGGTATGAAAACGAATTTATTCCCACGATACAGCAACGCGGTGCTGCTATTATCAAGGCGCGAGGCGCGTCCTCTGCCGCCTCCGCTGCCAACGCTGCCATCGGGCACGTGCGCTCCTGGGCTCTGGGTACCAAGAGCGACGACTGGGTTTCGATGAGTGTCTGTTCCGATGGATCTTACGGTATCACTGAAGGGCTGATCTACTCTTTCCCTTGTCATTGTGCCGATGGCGAGTGGAGCATCGTGCAAGGCGTTGAGATCGGCGACTTCAGCCGGGCCAAAATGACAGCGACCGAGCAGGAGCTAACCGAAGAGCGCGACGCCGTGAAACACCTTCTGCCGTAGTGCTTGACGAGTTTAGACAACAACACGATGTAAGGTGGCGGCGTTAAAGCTATTCTGCCCCCTTTTTATTGGGTTAAACTTAGACCATGACCGAAACGGCCCCCTCAAAAAGCTATCACCACGGCAATTTGCGCAAAGAATTGCTGGACACGGCTGTGGCGCAGCTGCGCGAAACCAGCATCGAAGAGCTGAGCCTACGCGCACTTGCACGAGCGATTGGCGTATCGCAAACCGCGCCCTACCGGCATTTTGCAGACAAAAATGGATTGCTTGCGGCCATGGCGACGCAGGGCTATCGCGACCTGCTCAAGGAACTGCGTCAAGCCGGATCGACGACCCTGGACTCCCCCCCAGACCAATTGTTCGCCTTTGCTCACGCTTATGTGGATTACGCCGCTCGCAATCCACAGCTTTTCAAATTGATGTTTGGGCCTGCGGTACAACCGACCCTAAATTATCCAGAACTGCGCGAGGCCAGTCGGGATACGTTGCAATTGGTGCAGGATATTTTGCAACGCGGCCTGGACAGAGGGATTTTTCGCCCGGTGGATGACATCACTTATCTAGCGAACGCGGCCTGGTCCAGTATCTACGGATTAGCTACGTTGCTGGTTGATGCCCCCGGGTTGTTCGAGCGTTACATCGATTTGCAGCGGCAGGTTGACCTTGGTGTGCAGATCTTTTTGGATGGGGTGAGCGTTAAACGCGCCGACGGCGCTGCCCGTTGATCTCTTTCAATGCTAATACCCCGATGCCTGACGCTGAATAACGACCAACAAAAAACACGCAACTCAAAGCTGCCGCAACACCAAAACAGGTGGCGTTGAGACTACCCGCCTACAACTGAACACACCCAAACCACCAATAATTAACGCCCCCGCAAAAATCCCAAGCGGCCAGATCCAGGGCTGCGGTGTGTAGGCCATGTCCATCACAAATGTTTGCAGGATGAAGACCGACAGTTCTGCCGCCACCGTCGCCAATAAACCCGCAAATAAACCCAGCGTAGCAAACTCAATCAACAACCCTCCCAAGATCAGCCGACGCTGCGCCCCCAGCGCGCGCAGTATTGCACTTTCATGCATACGGGCGTCGACGCTGGCTTGCACGCCGGCAATCAGCACTAGAGCGCCGGCAGCGAGTATCACCATTAATACCAACTCAATGGCGGCGGACACCTGATTAATAATGTTCCGAATTTGCTCGACCACAATGTCCATTTCGATCACTGTCGCCGTCGGGAATTGCCGGATGAATCGATTGAGAAATACCTTGTTCGAAGCATCGAGATGAAAACTGGTCATAAATGTTGCAGGGTAAGGCGCTAATAACTTTGGCGGAAATACGAGGTAAAAGTTCGGCCGCATCGACTGCCAGTCGAGTTGGCGGATGCTGGTCACTTCTGCCTCCAAGGGTTGAGAGCCCACCAGAAAGCCCATCGTATCGCCAACGGTGATATCAAGCCGCTCGGCAAATTCCTCCTCCAATGAAACCACTGCTCGATCCGTGCCAGAGGTCCACCACTGACCAGCAACCAGTTCATTGGCAGCTGGGGCGGCATCAGACCAGGTGAAATTGGTTTCGCGCTGCCGCCTATTCTGTTCAACATCGTCTGTACTGGGCAAGGACTCGCCATTAATCGACATAATTCGACCACGAATCATTGGATAGAATGCCTCGCTGGGAATATTTTCTGTACGCAGCAAGTGTTCGATCGCCTGCACATCGTCCGGGCCGATGTTGATCATAAAGTGATTCGGCGCATCCTCGGGCATCTGTGTTTTCCATTCATCAATGAGGGAAGTTCGCACCAGGATAATCACTAGCAACAACATTATCGCCATCGCAAAAATGACGACCTGCAGCGCATTTGTCGCCCCACGACGCTGCAAGCCTGCCAGCGCAAGCCGCCAAATGCTGCCCGCGCTCATACCCACCAGGCGACCACCTCGAAGCAAGGTCAGGGCCAGGCAAAAACCGAGCCCCGCCGTTACCGCCAGTCCGGCGAGCACAGCCAAGGTCAATTTCCAGTCCTGGCTGTACCACCACATGAGCAGGGCGATCGCTACCAGGCCGATCGCGTAGTCGGTTGTCGCCCTGCGGTTTTCAAGCGGCAAGTCCCTGCGCAAGACACGCAATGGGCTGGCCTGTGCCAACCGACGCAGAGGCGGCCAGGCAAAACATAGCAAGCAGGTCAGTGATGTCGCCGCACCTATGGCGTAGGGCCGGATGCCACTGGGGCCCGGTTGCACCGGCAACTGCTCAGCGAACAATTGAAAGAAGACTGACTGTATCCCCCATCCGAGCAAGCATCCCAGGCAGGTCGCGATGCAACCCAGGAGTAACAAACTCCGCCCATAGAGCTGATTCACCGTGCTCGAGGTCGCTCCAAGGCTTTTGATAATCGCCACATAATCGTGGTGCCGCTCACTGAAACGTCTCGCTGCCAGCGCTACAGCAACGCCGGCCAACACGACAGCCAGACTGCCCGCCAACAGAAGAAAGCTCTCCGCCCGGGCCAGGGCACTGGCGATGCCAGGCTGTCCCTCATCCACATTCACGAGTCTCTGCCCATCCTGCAACTTGGGTTCCAGCCATTGGGTAAATGCGTCCAGAGATGGAGCGGGTCCGGCAAAAAGCTGCCTGTACTCCACGCGGCTGCCGGGCTGCACTACGCTGGTCGCTGGAATGTCGTCGTAATGCATTAACACGCGGGGGCCAAAACCATAAAATGAAGTGCCCTGATCAGGTTCAGTGCGTGCAGCGGCGGTGACCACAAACTCTGCCTCGCCGATGGTTATTTTCTCCCCGACAGCAGTGTCCAAGAGGGGGAACAGCCGTGAGTCGAGCCAGACTTCTCCGCGAGCAGGCCCCGTTGTAGCCGGTAACACGTCACCAAAAGGCGCGCGGCTGTAGCTCAATTCACCTCGCAGTGGATACGCACTACTCACCGCTTTTACCGAAGCGAGATACATACGATCATCGCCCGCATAGACCATAGAGGGAAACTGCAGCGTCAGCGCGTGCGGAACTTGCTGCCGCGTGGCCTCCTCCAGCCATTCCGTAGGCAGCTCCCGGCCGCTACGGACCACCGCATCCGCTGCCAGGAACCGGTGACTCTCCTGCACCAGTGCGGTTTGCAATCGCGTAGTGAACGCGCTGATCCCCGAAACCACACCCACGGCAAGTACCAAAGCCATGACCAGAACGCCCAGTTCGCCACCGCGCCAATCCCGCACCAACATTTTTGTAGCCGTCATCGACACCGGGCTTTACTCCTTCACCAGCGCACCGCCATCCAGGCGGATTCGCCGCTGACATCGCCCTGCCAGAGCAGCATCATGCGTCACCAAAACAAGGGTCGTACCCTCCTCCCGGTTTAGCTCAAAAAGCAGGTCAATGATATGTTCACCGGTTCGGGTGTCGAGATTTCCCGTTGGCTCGTCAGCAAAGAGAATGGCCGGTTTATTCGCGAACGCACGTGCGATAGCCACCCGTTGCTGCTCCCCGCCAGACAATTGCAGCGGATAGTGGCCCATTCTGTCACCTAGCTCCACTCGCTCCAGGAAAGATTCTGCCTGCTGCGAGACATTACTTTGACCCTGCAACTCCAGTGGCAACATCACGTTCTCAAGCGCAGTGAGGGCCGGCAGGAGTTGAAATGACTGAAAAACAAAACCAATGTTTTGCGCACGAAACTGTGCCCGGCCATCCTCATTCAATGCACCCAGGTCAGTGCCATCGATATCAATTGACCCGGCACTCGCTTCGTCCAGGCCCGCGAGCAGGCCCAGGAGGGTCGATTTGCCAGAACCGGAAGCACCGATAATGGCCACCGCCTCCCCCGACTTGATTTCCAGCGTAATCCCTTTCAGTATCTCCAGCTCGGCGCCCGCCATGGGCACCCGTTTTTGGAGGTTTTCGCATTTGATCATCCAGCAGTTCCTTTACAGCGTAATTCGCGCTTCATTCATAGTCTTATGGCTGTCGCTCGCGCAATCGGCACATTCGAATGAGCGCGAACAGAATATCTTGGTATTTGGAGATAGTATCAGTGCGGCCTATGGTATGTCTCTGGAACAAGGCTGGGTAGCACAACTGGCTGAAGTGCTGGAGGCACAAAACCGACCCTATACCGTTATCAATGCCAGCATCAGCGGTGAAACGACTGCAGGCGGCCTGAGACGATTCCCTGCACTACTGAGTGAGTACGAACCCACTATCGTTATTATTGAACTGGGTGCCAACGATGGACTGAGGGGATACCCCCTTGGAACCCTGAAAAAAAACCTGCTTCAGATGGTCGAATTGGCTCAGCAAAACAACGCCAAAGTGATCCTGCTGCCAATGCGTATTCCTCCAAACTATGGTTCTCGCTATACAAAAGGGTTTTTCCAAACCTATCAACAGGTGGCGCAGAAAACCAGCTCAGTGCTAGCGCCATTTATTTTGGAGCAGGTTGCACTCAATCCCGCGCTGGTGCAGGAAGATGGAATCCATCCCACTGTCGAAGCACAGCCCCTGATGCTCGACACGCTTCTCCCCACAATCCTCAGGGAACTGACTGACTAATGGATGAAAAAACCTGGGACGCACTCCAGCGCGCTGATCGATCCACAATCTGGCACCCCTATGCCCCGGCATCAGGCGGGCCAGACGTCTATCCCGTTGTTGGCGCCAGCGGGGTACGACTGGAACTGGCCGATGGCAGGCAGCTCATTGATGGTATGGCCTCGTGGTGGTGCGCCATTCACGGATATAACCACCCGGTTCTTAATCGCGCCGTCGAAACGCAAATTCAGAAAATGTCACATGTCATGTTTGGAGGACTAACCCACCCTGCGGCAACGACGCTGGCGCAGTTATTGGTAGAGCTCACTCCGCCGGGTCTTGAGCGGGTTTTTTTTAGCGACTCAGGCTCCGTGGCAGTGGAGGTGGCGCTCAAGATGGCGATTCAATACTGGCATGGCGTGAACAAACCCGAGAAACAAAAGATCCTGGCTCTGCGCAACGGCTATCACGGTGATACCTTTGGTGCCATGTCTGTTTGTGATCCTGTCACCGGCATGCATCACTTGTTTGGCAGCGCTCTGCCCAAGCAGTTTTTTGCACCTGCACCCAGTTGCGGATTCAATGAGCCCTGCACCGACAGCGATTTAAGCGAGCTGACGACGATTCTGTCTGCTCACTGCAATGAACTAGCCGCCGTTATTGTAGAACCCATTGTTCAGGGTGCAGGCGGCATGCGCTTTTACTCTCCTGAATACCTCATCCAGCTAAAATCATTGTGCGAAGAATACGGCATCCTCCTTATCTTTGACGAAATCGCTACCGGTTTTGGCCGTACTGGAAAATTGTTCGCACTGGAACATGCAGGCGTTGAGCCTGACATTCTATGCCTGGGCAAGGCGCTTACAGGGGGTTATATGACCTTGGCTGCAACTTTATGCAACGAACGAATCAGCAGCGGAATCAGCAATAGTGAGGCAGGCGCCTTCATGCATGGACCGACCTTTATGGCTAACCCTTTGGCCTGTGCAACTGCCACGGCTAGCATCAAACTACTACTCTCTCAGCCCTGGCAACGCACCGTGGAAAGATTGCAGCTTGAGCTGGCCGCCGGTCTTGCGCCCGCGCAAGAGTTAGCACATGTCGCTGACGTGCGCACGCTTGGGGGTATTGGCGTGATTGAACTGAAGGAACCGGTGGATATGCGGGTTGTGCAGCCTATGTTTGTTGACCGCGGGACCTGGGTACGACCCTTTGGCAAACTGGTGTATGTGATGCCCTCGTATGTAATGGAAAGTGCTGATGTTGCTACTTTGACCGCGGCGATGGTTGATGTGGTGGCGCAACTATAGCTTCGCGATAATACCCTCCTGACATTAGGAGCTGACCATGTTGTACAAAAAGCGCACTGTCTAATATAGTGGGCGACTGTCCGAGTGGCCACTTCCCGGTGAATATTTTCGATGTCTACACGACCACAATCCGCACTTCAAAAACAATTCTATGACGTCATATTCGGTACGGAGACTCCAGCCGGAAAATGGTTCGACATTGCGCTGATTCTCGTCATCCTTGCCAGCGTGGTAGTCATCATGCTGGATTCCGTATACAAACTGGATTCGGAATACGGAAATATATACCTCCAGTTGGAATGGGCTTTCACCCTCCTTTTTACGGTTGAATACGCAGTCCGAATCTGGTGTACGACGAATCGTAAAGGCTACGTACTCAGCGTTTACGGTATCGTCGATCTGTTGTGTCTGTTGCCGACCTACCTCTCCATACTCCTACCTCAAACTGCGCCGCTACTTATTATCCGCCTATTACGCATTCTGCGAATCTTTCGGGTTCTGCGACTACTATCGCTGTTACGGGAAGCGAACTTTCTGGCCGGAGCATTGCAGCGTTCGGCGCGCAAGGTGTTCGTGTTTTTCGCCATGATGATAATACTAACCACCATCTTCGGCTGCCTGGTCTATGTTGCAGAGGGAGGTCGAAACGGGTTCGACAATATCCCGGTCAGTATCTACTGGGCGGTTGTGACGATTACAACGGTGGGATACGGCGATGTGGTGCCTCACTCCGCCATTGGCCGGGGCATAGCCGCAATAGGCATGCTTATAGGCTACGCTGTCATTGCTGTTCCCACCGGCATCATCACAGCCGAGCTGACTTTGTCGCAACAAACAGGCCAGGACAAGGACCGACGTGAATCCCGCAATTGCACAAATTGTGCATCAGTAGAAAAAGACTCCACAGCTCACTATTGCCGAAATTGCGGCTCGCCGTTGCCGAAACCCGGTCATGAGTGTGCTTAACCATGGAATACTACTCTGACCTTCTGGGGCCGTAATGTGTTCGACGCCAAGACTACCTCCACCATGGCCGTTGCCGTTGCACAGCCCGGACGCTTTATAGCGTCTTACAAAGAGCCTCCAACCTGATGGCCCAACCTGTGCTGGGATTTATAGATTCCACTGAACAACGCGCCTGTAAGCTCGACGGGCTCATGCTATAATCCGCGCGTTTTTTACAAAGACGCGATTTTCATGGCAACACCCCTCTTTTCCCATCGCAAGTTCTGGGCCGAATGCTTCGGCCCCGCCCCGGAACTGCCTATGTCCCGTGCCGAGATGGATGCTCTGGGCTGGGACAGCTGCGACATCATCATTGTCACCGGCGATGCCTATGTCGATCACCCCAGCTTTGGCATGGCCGTCGTAGGGCGCTTGCTGGAGGCTCAGGGCTTCAGAGTCGGGATCATCGCGCAACCGGACTGGACCTCAACAGAGGATTTCCAGGCCCTGGGTGAGCCCAACCTGTTCTTTGGCGTGGCTGCCGGCAACATGGACTCCATGATCAACCGCTATACAGCGGACCGTAAACGCCGCAATGACGACGCCTATACACCGGGTAATGCCGGCGACAAGCGCCCGGATCGAGCTGTGATCGTATACAGCCAGCGGCTGCGAGAAGCGTACGGGAAAGTACCGTTGGTAATCGGCAGCATCGAGGCTAGTCTGCGCCGCATCGCTCACTACGACTACTGGAGCGACAAAGTAAGGCGCTCTATTCTGCTGGACAGCCGTGCCGATCTACTCCTGTATGGCAATGCAGAGCGCGCCATCGTTGAACTCGCGCACCGCCTGGCAGCGGGTGAAAACCTTCATACTATTCGCGACTTGCGCGGAACTGCATTTGTGCGCAAGCGTATTCCCGATAACTGGCGAATTATAGATTCTACCAGTATCGATGTTGTAGGTCCGGTTGCAGCGCCCATTGACCCTTATGTAGACACGTCGAGCGCAGCCTGCGCGACCAAAGACACTGTATCGGAGGCGGCGGAACCGATAACCTTCATAGGCCACCTCCAGGACCGAGAAGCGCAGGCAGTCATCCGTATTCCTTCTTTTGAGGAGGTACGAAATGATCCTGCTCTTTATGCGCATGCCTCTCGGGTGCTGCACAAGGAGACGAACCCCTACAATGCCAGAGCCCTTGTCCAGGCCCACGGAGACCGCGAACTCTGGATGAACGCACCACCCATCCCTCTGGAAACGGAAGAACTCGATCAGGTTTTTGAACTGCCCTACACCCGTCTTCCACACAGCAGCTACGGCGACGCACGTATTGTCGCATTTGAGATGATCCGCCACTCCGTTAACATTATGCGCGGCTGTTTTGGCGGCTGCACCTTCTGCTCTATTACCGAGCACGAAGGGCGAATTATCCAAAACCGCTCTGAAGATTCGATCATCCGGGAGATTGAGCAAATTCGCGATACATCCCCTGCGTTCACGGGGGTGATCTCAGACCTGGGAGGCCCAACGGCCAATATGTGGCGCTTGGCCTGTAACAGCAAAGAGGTCGAGGCGAAATGCCGCAAGCTGAGTTGTGTATTTCCGGGTATCTGTAAAAACTTGAACACCGACCAAACACCACTGGTCAGCCTGTATCGACGCGCTCGCAACGTAGATGGCGTCAAAAAGGTTCTTATCGCATCGGGATTGCGTTATGACCTGGCAGTCCAAACTCCCGAGTATGTGGAAGAGCTGGTTACTCACCATGTGGGCGGCTACCTTAAGATAGCCCCGGAGCACACCGAAGATGGCCCGCTCTCAAAAATGATGAAGCCGGGCATAGGCTCCTACGAGCAATTTAAGTCCATGTTTGAAAAGTACTCCCGCGCAGCGGGCAAGAAGCAGTTTCTCATTCCCTATTTCATCGCCGCACACCCGGGCACTTCCGATAAAGACATGATGAACCTGGCTGTGTGGCTCAAGAGCAACAAGTACCGCGCCGATCAGGTGCAAACGTTCTATCCATCACCGATGGCCACGGCTACAGCCATGTATCACAGTGGGAAAAACCCCCTTAAACGTGTCACCCACAAAAGCGACAGTATGCCTACAGTCAAAGGTATGTCGCAGCGCAAGCTGCATAAAGCATTTCTGCGCTACCATGATCCGGACAACTGGCCAATGTTGCGACAGGCGCTCAAAAAGATGGGCCGATCCGACCTTATCGGAAATGGTTCACGGCATCTGATTCCCTCCCGACAGCCCGCCAAGAAGCATCCGGTGGTCCCGCCGGGTTCGCAACCCTTCGCCACGCAGCACAACGGTGTAGTGAGCGTGCCCAACAGGACAAAGCGCTCATCCCGACGTTAGGCCTTGCCAACGGCCAAGTTACATCATCCCAAAAACTATGGAGAAATAATTATGGCCCTATCTCGTTTGATTTTTGTTCTTGCATTAACGCTGCCCTACACCCCGGCAATGGCTGCTCCACCCCAGGTAGACGCGCCGTTACCTACCCTTAATATCAGCGAACGCGGAGAGCTCACCTTATCCGAAGATGATTTTAAATTCGTACCCTGGAACTCCGATGATCTCGTTGGCAAAGTCAACGTGATTCAATACTTTGGCGCCAACATGGGCGACCGGGATACGTTCCAACCATTTACCGACCTGTTACAGGCCAGCTTTGCGGCCGGCACTATTCATGTCGCCACGGTACTCAATCTTGACGCGGCGATGTGGGGCACAACAGGGTTTGTGGTATCCGAACTCAAGAAGAACAAACAGGCGCACCCCGAGGCCACAATGGTGCTGGATGATAACGGTAGCGGGGTAGATACCTGGGACCTGGGTGACGCCGGAACAGGCCTCCTGGTTACCAACAACAAGGGGATTGTGAAATTCTTTACACCGAAAGCCCTAAGCAAAGCAGAGATGGCAGCAACGGTAGAACTCATTCGTGCCAATCTAGACGATTAGGTGGTGTTACCTACCCTGCTATCGAGCCTTGATCAGCTACTGAGCCTGCGCGCAGTCAATAACTGATGAACAGGAAAGTTGTCTATCCCATAGGTCTACTCCTCGCCGGCTTTGCTATTGCATTCCTTATCAGCATCAATAAGCCAGAGCTGATAGTGGAGCAGTACGAGCACATTGTGCCCACGGTCCGCGTTATGCCGGTGCAAGCCACGGCAGAATACCTGAGCATTGCCTCTCAAGGCACCGTGCAGCCACGCAGCCAAAGTGAGTTGATTCCAGAAGTAACGGGGCGCATCACCTGGATATCGCCCTCACTGGTCAACGGGGGCGCTTTCATCAAAGACGATGTGTTACTGCGTATAGACGATGCGGATTACCAGACACAGGTGGAACGCAGTGAAGCCGCTCTCAAGCGTGCAGAGATTGAATACACACACGCCAGTGACGAACTCAAACGACGGGTGAGTCTGCATCAACGAAAACTGGCCAGCCAGCAACAATTGGATAATGCGCGTCGCGTCGCCCAGATCAATGAATCCAACGCGGTTGAAGCCAGGGCCAATATGGAACAAGCGCGTCGGGACCTTGCGCGCACGCATCTGCAGGCCCCCTTTGATGGCCTGGTGCGCAACGAGCACGTCGATTTGGGGCAATTCGTCACCCGCGGGCAAAGCATTGGCACGATCTACGCCACGGATTATGTCGAAGTGCGTTTGCCGATTTCGGCGGACCAACTCAGCTACCTTGGCCTCCCGATTTCCACCCGTGGAATGATCGACCCACCACTGCGCCCCCGGGTAACCGTCGCAGCAGACTTCGGCGACACCCGACTGGTGTGGGATGGAGAAATGGTGAGGTTGGAGGCCGAGTTCGACGAGCAGTCGCGTATGGTCTACGGCGTGGCACGGTTACATCTCGAGGACGATGACGAGAGCCCTCTTCTCCCTGTAGGCATGTTTGTACAGGCCGACATTCGTGGACGCAAAGTTGAGAACGTCTTTCGCCTGCCCCGCTCTGCGATGCGAGATAACAATCAAGTGCTAATCGTCGATATAAATAACCAACTTCACTTTCGGCAGGTGACGCTTTTCCGATTGGAGCACGACGATGTCCTGGTCAGCGAAGGCTTGAGTAACGGGGAGTTGGTTTGCATTTCACCACTGCAGACTGTCGTAGATGGTATGTCGGTCAAACCCATTGTTGAGTAATTAGACACCAGCATGCAGAAACTTATTGTCTGGTTCGTCGATAATTCGGTTGCCGCCAATTTGCTAATGATGATCCTCGTCTGCGGTGGCCTTCTCGCATTACCTCTTATTCATCAGGAAGAGTTTCCCACGCTGGATGTCGACGCGGTGCAGGTGCGGGTACCTTACCTTGGAGCAGCTCCGGAAGAAGTGGAGGCAGCCGTTTGCGTGCGCGTAGAGGAAGCCATCGAAGGCAGTGAGGGCATCGACAGAGTAACCTCGCAGGCCTCAGAGGGATTCTGCTCGGTGAGTATCGAACTGGTGGCGGGTGTCGACAAGACCAAAATCGCAAATAACATCAAGAGTAAAGTCGATGCCATTGACGCCTTTCCAGCGGAAACCGAGCAGCCGATAACCGCTGAAGTAAGCATCCTGGCCACCGTATTTGAAATCGCCATCTCCGGCCCCGCAGATGAGCGCACGCTCAAAATTATCGGCCAGCGCATGCGGGACGATATCGCTGCCTTGCAAGGCGTCTCGCAGGTGGTATTGCAATTCTCGCGCCCCTACGAAATCTCGATAGAGGTATCAGAGCAGACGTTAAGGCGCCATGGCTTGACCCTGGCAGCCATTGGCAAGGCCATTGAGAGCTCCTCTATTGATATTCCTGGTGGCTCCATCAAAACAGACGCGGGCGAAATTCTGCTGCGCACCAAAGGACAGGCCTACCGCGGCGCAGAATTTGAGGACATCGTTGTATTGACGCGCGCCGACGGCACCAGCGTCACTGTGGGAGAAATTGCGAATGTAGTCGATGGGTTTGAAGAGAGTGATCTCCAGGCACGCTTCGATGGCAATCCGGCTGTATCACTGAAAGTATCGCGGGTCGGCGAAGAGGACATCATTGAAATTGCCGACCGGGTCAAAGCCTACCTGGAGCAAGCGCGCAGTGAAGTTCCCGAAGGAATTGCTATCACCATCTGGCAAGACGAGTCCCAGGACCTCGTGGACCGATTGGCCGCGCTATCGCGAAATGCGCGAAGTGGTCTGTTTCTAGTCTTACTGGTACTCACTCTCTTTCTGCGTTTCCGTCTCGCGCTGTGGGTTGCTGCGGGGGTCCCCGTGGCGCTCTTGGGCACAGTGGCGATATTCCCGGTGGTGGGCATTTCTATCAGTACCGTGTCAGTGATGGGCTTCATACTGGTACTTGGCATCCTGGTGGACGATGCCATCGTCGTCGGTGAACGCGTTTACGCGCTGGAGCAGGGCGGAAGTACACCGTTGGAAGCGGCCAAGAATGGCACCCTGGATGTTTCACTGCCGGTGATATTCGGGGTTTTAACCACCATGGCGACGTTCATTCCGGTACTGAGCATTCCCGGCCCAATGGGCGGTTTCTACAAGCCGCTGGGATACACTGTGATTGCCGCACTGGTGTTTAGCGTCATCGAGTCGCAGTTAATCCTGCCCTCTCACCTTGCACACCGCTCCGTTGAAAGAGCGCGTGGTAAAAATGGCATCATTAATCGCTGGCTCGCCTTGCAGGATCGAATTTCAAGTTCACTGAGAGTGCTCGCGACCCAATATTATCTTCCTGCAGTCACTCGGGCGCTGGAATGGCGTTATCTGACAATCGCAGGCGGTATCGTGGTTCTGGCAATCACGCTATCCATGTTTGCCAGCGGGCGTATGCAGTTTCAATTTTTCCCCGCTGTTGAAGGCACCCATCTCTATGCCACATTGACCATGCCGGAAGGCACACCTATCGAAAGTACCTCCCACGCGGTAGAACGTATTGAGGCTGCGGCTGAGAGGTTGCGCCTGGAACTGGATGCGGAGTTGGCAGAAGGCGCGCCCAGCAAGATTGCCCATGTCATTAGTAGCATCGGGGCCTTCATCGCCAAGGGCAGCATTAGTGGTAGAGCCGTATCGGCGAGCAATCTCGCGGAAGTTGGAATCGAACTCAATTTGCCGCGAAATTACTCGGGCATATCGACCAGTAATTACGCCAATCGCTGGCGGGAACTCACCGGAAGCATCCCTGATGCGGTAGAGCTTGGGTTTACTTCCGAGTCTTTTGGTTTCGGCAAGGCAGTCTCCATTGAACTGTATGGCAAAAATTTTGATGCCTTAAGGACCTCAGCCGCGGAACTGCGCGTGGCACTGCAAACATTCAATGGTGTTATGGACGTCAGCGATTCTTTTCGTGGAGGCAAACAGGAAGTACAACTCACGTTATTACCGGACGCACGCAACCTGGGACTTACGCTCAACGACCTCGGCCAACAGATCAGGCAGGCATTTTACGGCTATGAGGCCCAACGTATCCAGCGCGGCAAGGACGATATCAGGGTCATGGTACGTTACCCTGCTAACGAGCGTCGCTCACTCGGCGATCTCGAGGGCATGCGGATACGGACCGCCCAGGGCGTGGAGGTGCCTTTTAGCAGTGTCGCCAAAGCTACCCTGGGACGGGGCTACACAACTATTCGGCGCGTCGATGGGCAGCGAGTGGTCACCGTAACAGCAGATGTCAATCGAACGGTAACAACACCGGAAGCTATCATCAGCCATATGCAAAACATTGTTCTTCCTGAGATTCTGGCGCGTCATCCGGGTGTAAGCTACGCTCTATCGGGTGAAGCCGAGGAGCGCAGTGAGTCCATGGACGCCCTTTTCAGTAGTGCTCTGCTGGCGTTACTGGTTATCTACGCCCTGCTTGCTATTCCACTCAAATCCTATTTCCAACCGCTAATTATAATGAGCGTGATTCCGTTTGGTGTCGTCGGCGCGATTATCGGCCACTACATACTCGACATGGATCTGGTGTTTTTCTCCCTCTTGGGCATCGTTGCTCTTTCAGGCGTGGTAGTGAACTCCAGCCTGGTCCTTGTCGATTACATCAATAAGCAACGCACTGATGACAGCAGCCTTGAAACGGTAGTGGCCCATGCAGGCAGTGTACGGTTCCGACCCATTATTTTGACCAGTATCACCACCTTCGTCGGGCTTGTACCCATGATGACAGATACTACGATCTCCACGTCCCTGTTCAAGCCCATGGCGGTATCACTGGGCTTTGGCGTCCTGTTCGGCACCCTAATCACGCTATTCCTCGTACCTTGCCTCTGTTTGGTACTCGAGGATATCAGTCGCCAGGCGCGCCGCAGCAAGAAACACGCACGCTAACTCCCGCCAAATGGGTCAGTAAATGCGGCTTCTTATAAATAGATAAACTCTATCAACCTATTAGCCTTAATTGATTTGTCAGATACCGGCCACTGGGCTACTTTTAGCACACACCGCATAAGGTGATGAAGCGTACGTACCAGGAGACTTAATAATGTCCTTAAAGAACAGCAAGACCGAACAAAATCTTAAAGATGCCTTCGCCGGAGAATCACAGGCCAACCGTCGCTATCTCTACTTTGCCGCGAAGGCGGATGTCGAAGGCTACAACGATGTCGCCGCTGTTTTTCGCTCCACCGCAGAAGGTGAAACGGGACATGCCCACGGTCACCTGGAATACCTGGAAGAAACAGGAGACCCGGCCACAGGACTGCCTATCGGCGCTACTTCAGACAACCTGAAGGCCGCTATAGCAGGCGAAACTCACGAGTACACAGACATGTACCCGGGTATGGCGAAAACCGCTCGAGACGAAAGCTTCGATGAAATCGCTGACTGGATGGAAACTTTGGCCAAAGCCGAACGGAGCCACGCCAACCGTTTTCAGAAAGCGCTGGATACCTTGGACGACTGAGCATACCTCCGGTAGGTTGGCCGCTCGGCTAACCTACCCCCTTCCCCGAATTATCTACGGAGACTCAAAACTGTGAAAGAAGGAAGTCTGGAGGCGCCAACGCGCCACCCTATAGACTGGCAGTCGGATGACTTTTGGGACAAAAAAAGCCTGGAGCAGGAATTGGAGCGGGTCTATGACATCTGCCACGGCTGCCGTCGCTGTGTCAGTCTCTGTGATTCCTTTCCGACGCTATTTGACCTGGTGGACGAGTCCCCCACCCTGGAGGTCGATGGCATCGACAAGGCCGATTACAACAAAGTGGTAGACCAGTGCTACCTCTGTGACCTGTGTTACATGACCAAGTGTCCCTACGTCCCACCACATGAATGGAATGTGGATTTCCCGCACCTGATGCTGCGGGCCAAGGCGGTAAAGTTTAAAGAGGAAGGCGCCAAACTAAGGGACCGTGTGCTCACGAGCACCGATGCAGTGTTCAGTATGACCTCGATACCCTTGGTGGATATCACGGTCAACGCATTGAACAACAACGCGGGATTTCGCAAGGTGCTGGAATCTACCGCCGGCATCCATCACGAGGCACCCATTCCGAAATTCCACAGCAAAACTCTCCGCAAACAAGTTAAACCGCTACTTCGAGAGTTAGACCCCAAAGTCATTGGAGGAACCACCGGGAAACTGGCGCTTTACGCTACTTGTTACGGTAACTACAACAGCCCTGACATTGGTACCGATTTTGTGAAGGTTTTTCAACACAATGACATTCACATAGATTTGGTGCCTCGAGAGAAGTGCTGCGGCATGCCAAAGTTGGAACTGGGGGACCTCGAATCAGTCGCTCGTCTGAAGGAAGCGAATATTCCGGTACTAGCTAAGTTGGTTGATCAAGGCTACGATCTTACCGCTCCAATTCCATCCTGCGTCTTGATGTATAAGCAGGAACTACCGCTGCTTTATCCCCACGATGAGGATGTAAAGAAAGTGCAGGCGGCATTCTTTGACCCCTTTGAATATCTGTGGATGCGCCATAGGGGTGATGCATTAAACACACAGTTTCCAAATGCACTGGGCGACATCGCATACCAGGTCGCCTGCCATCAGCGAGTTCAGAATATTGGGCTGAAAACCCGTGACGTACTCAACCTGGTGCCCGATACGCAAGTCACTGCGCTGGAACGCTGTTCCGGACATGATGGCACCTACGCAGTCAAAAAAGAAACACACGCAAAATCAGTCAAAATTGCGCGGCCAGTCGTCCGCAAAGTAGATCAGCAAGAGCCGGATTACTTTATGAGCGATTGCCCCATGGCCGCTACTCACATCGCCAATCTGGCGGAAAAAGTTGACAAACCAGAACACCCCATGACGCTGTTGCGCATGGCCTATGGACTTTAGTCAGGAGGTTTTAATGTCCGCACTTTCGCGCGCTGATCTGTGGTCTTTGGAAGAATACTCAGAACAGAGGCCCAGCTTTCGGGCCAAAGTAATGGCCCACAAGAAGAACCGGCAAGTGCCGCTTGGCGATCACGCCAGACTCTATTTTGAGGATTCCCTCACAATCAAGTACCAGGTTCAGGAAATGCTACGCATCGAAAAACTGTTCGAGGCTCCCGCCATCACCGAAGAACTGGACGCTTACAACCCGTTGATTCCCGACGGTCACAACTGGAAAGCTACGTTCATGATCGAATACGAGGATCCCGATGAGAGAGGCCGACAACTGGCCCTTCTTATTGGCGTAGAAAACAAAATATGGGTTCAGGTAGAGGATTGCGAACGGGTCTACCCCTTTGCCGACGAAGACCTGGAGAGGGATAATGCTCTCAAGACGTCTTCGGTGCATTTTTTGCGTTTTGAACTAACGCCTGTGATGATCGCTGCCGTTCACGCGGGCGCCTGCATCAGCGCCGGGATAGAGCACGCTGCCTACTCGATTGCAGGTGAGCAACTGTCAGCCGACATTAGAGACTCATTGGCAGCGGACCTGCAGAAGAACGCTATCAATTAATGCCCGCGCGTTTTTTGGTGTGGCGTGTAGCCGTAGCTCGCAAAGGATCATCTGGCCAGGGGTGTTTTGGATAGCGCCCCTTCATTTCGCGTTTCACCTCCTGATAACCAGTCCGCCAAAAACCCGCGAGGTCCTGCGTTATCTGCAGGGGGCGCTGCGATGGCGACAACAGGTGTAGCACAAGGGTAATGCGGCCATCTGCAATGGTCGGTGTCTCTTCACAGCCAAACATTTCCTGTAACTTGACCGCCAATACCGGTGGATCCTGACTGTAATCTATCTCAACGCTGGAGCCTGAGGGCGCGGCCCATCGCTCCGGTGCCATGCGTTCCATCTCAAGGGGCAATGGCCAAGTTAGCAATCCGCGTAACATTGGCTTGAGATCCAGCTTCTGGAAATCTTCAATACGTGTCACCTGGCCGAGAAAGGGCAGCAACCAGGTTTCGAGCGTCTCCAGAAGGCCTGTATCTGACAAATCCGGCCAGGGATTGGATTGAGTGTCAGGAGCAGAGCGATTTAACAGCATGATTCTGGCACGCCACTGGGTCAGATTCTTGCTCCAGGGAATTAGTTTTAGTCCCTTCTTGCGCACCACGTGTAACAGTGCCTCAGCGCGTGCCTCGTCGGAGACATGATCCAGGCTATCGGTCGACAAGAGAATACTGCCAACCGATCTGCGCTTTTCCGCAAGAAATCGTTCTTTACGATAATCCCACTCGACGTGCTCATCTTCACTGACGAGAAACGAGAGAATTTCACGGAAGCTATTCGGGTTCAACGCACTAGCGCTGTATATTCGATCCACAGGCTCGCCTACCTGCCCGCCTAGGTCAGCCACCGCCAGCCACTCAGCACCCTTAAGATTGTCACTTTTTGGCAGCTGCGCACTGCGACCATTGCTTAGCTGATAATGACCGTCGTGACCCTCCGTGCGCAATCGCGCTATCCGGTCTGGATAGGCACTGGCAAGCAGCACCCCAATGACGTCCGGTTGCTCCACGTCGATGGCAAACTTGCGCGGCTTATGAATGTCACTCGCCAATGCAGCGTAACGACGAGTCTGTTGCCAGACCCGCTTGAACCAGCTTTGTAGCTGCGGCGGACAGCGGCTCTCACCCATTAGCACCGCTACCGTGGTGACAACATCGACCCCCCGATCTGCCAACGGATTTCGCTCAGATAGAATTGCTGCCAACAAACAGGCGGTTTCGGTGGCGTGGATATCACAACCCACCAACAACATATGAGCCAGACGTGGATGCAGGGGCATCTGCGCCAGGCGCACCCCATGGGGGGAGAGCTGAGCACGGCCGGTATTGTTTCTGAAGGCAGCCCCGCATCGCTCCAGCACAGAAATCGCTTGCTCGAAAGGCACGGCGGGAGGTGGATCCAGCCAGCGCAATTCAGTGACGTCCTCAACACCCCAGGATAATAGTTGCAGGGCCATTGGAGCCAAATCAGCTTGTAGTATCTCTGGTGTAGTGTGGGCGACCAGACGCCGCTGCTGCTGTTCGCTCCACAGCCGGTAACAATGACCGGGGCCCTGCCGCCCTGCTCTACCCTGTCGCTGTTCAGCAGATGCACGGGATATTCGGCGGGTTGTCAGGCGAGTCATCCCTTTGGCCGCATCGAATATTGCCTCCCGAACCAGACCGGAATCTACCACGACGGATATTCCCTCGATGGTCAGGCTGGTTTCAGCCAGGTTGGTGGACAGCACGACCTTCCGCTCGCCCTCGGGAGCAGGCATAACGGCCTGCTGCTGCCGATCCAGTGACAGACCGCCGTACAAGGGTGCGATCTGAATCCGCTGCTCATGATGGCCCTTGAGAGATGCCGCCAGACTCCGCGCTACAGTGCTAATTTCCCGGTGGCCCGGTAAAAAAACAAGAATACTCCCGGTTTGATCTCGAAGAGCCGCCAACACAGCCCTGACCGTAGGAGCGGTGATCGAGTCTTGTATTTGGTGGGGTTCGCCGTAGCGTGTTTCAACCGGAAACTGACGGCCACTGGAGCGAATCACTGGCGCGTCGCCCAGCAGCTTCGAGACCGCCTCGCCATCGAGGGTCGCTGACATTACCAACAACTTTAAGGGCGGCCCTTCCCGAAACAGGTTGCGACCATGAAGCGAGAGCGCCAAGCACAAATCGGAATCCAGGTTTCGCTCATGGAATTCATCGAAAATGACCAGTCCAACCTTCTCCAGCCCCGGATCCCTCTGCAGCTGTTGGGTGAGAATTCCCTCAGTAATCACCTCTATGCGGGTATTGTCGCTCACGCAGCTTTCCATGCGTATTCGATACCCGACAGTTTGGCCCAGGGGCTCTCCCAATAGGTAGGACATTCTTGCCGCTGCCGCCCTTGCGGCCATTCGCCGCGGCTCCAGCACCAGGATTTTACGCTTGCCCAGCCAGTCCTGATCCAGCAATGCCAGGGGCACTACTGTGGTTTTCCCCGCACCAGGCGCTGCTTGCAATACCACCTCATTTACCACGTTCATGCGCAGCTTTAGCTGGTAGAGAACCTCGTAGATAGGAAGATGGCTGACTTCGTCGGCATACATGGCACAATCTTAACGGAGCCAGGTCTCCCAGGCTACGAATTCAGCTAACCTGTGCGGGTCAGTTTGCGGGTGTGGTCGCTACGAATGTGGTCTAGGGGCAGTCAAATTCACCGCCAATGGTCGCCAAATGTGGTGTTCAAATAACAGACTGCTATGCTTGGGCGATCTTTCACTGACCCCTAAGGATTACAAGCATGACGCTGCTCACACTGGGCATCCTGATTTTCGCACTCGTCCATTTTGTCCCCTCTATGGCACCCAATAGCAAAGCCAACGCTATAAAGCGGATGGGCGAAGGGGGCTACAAAGGCATATTCTCGTTAGCGCTGCTGGGCTCTTTTGCACTCATAATATTTGGCTGGCGCAGTGCGATTCCAGAGGTCATTTATATGCCTCCAGACGTTTTACATGAATTTGCGCTAGGGCTGGTGCTATTTGCATTTTTGCTCCTTGCGGTGAGTTCACGAAAGTCCAGACTCCGACGCTTCATCCGTCACCCTCAGCTTTCAGGGGTGGCGCTGTGGGGCATCAGCCACCTGCTGATGAACGGTGATAATCGCTCTGTGATGCTATTTTCTGGGTTAACTCTCTGGGCTGTTATAGAGATTATCGCCATTAACAAGCGCGAAGGTGCCTGGGTCAAGGAGGATGCTCCAGACTGGAGCACAGAAATGGTAAATGTAATTATCGCTACTGTTACTGTTACGGTGATGGTCTATCTGCACCCCTGGCTCAGTGGCCTGCCCGTAGTGTGGACCTGATGTCTATACAGGGGTCGCTGTGCTAACAACACCTTCGCTAAGAAGACGAAAGCTCTACGAATGAAAACCGGGTCGGCATGGTCCCTTTCCAAGGCTTGCCCCCAACCTCGACGTAGGGATAAATGAAGTAGTTCAACGGCGCCTTGCCGCTGACCTCTGACACTATTAAGTCACGACCGGTGGTGAATAGAATCCGATCTGCTGGCTGCCCGCCATATAATTTGTCGCGGAGCTCAGGGTTTTTGGCAGCTTCAGAAGCATCGATGGGAACCCATCCTCGCTCTGGTAGATAAAACTGAACCCAGCAATGATATCCACCAATCTCCCCCGCTTCACGGTCCTGTGGAATTGGAAACCCAATTTCAAAACGGGCCGGGATGCCTTCGGAACGTGCGAGTGAAATAAATAGCGCATGGAAGTCTGTGCAATTTCCGTAGCGTTCATTACATGCCCAAAAAGTATCGCCATTGCCCCAACCGGTACCGACCTTTTTATACTCGACATTGTCTACTACCCAATCGTAAATTGCTCTCGCAGTAGCGGCAGGCGAATCATCGACGCGCCGTTGATGAATCTCCGCCAGTATAGGCTGAAGTATTTCGTGATCCACCGGCACCAATGCGTTCGGTGCCAGATACTGCTCTCTTTCAGCCGCAGCAAGCTCACTCGCACCGCTGGCCTCTGCGACATCGCGATCTATTGTCCAACTCAGCGTTGCAGTGAGGGGCGTATTGCTGTTCGCCGGCCGGCGTAGATGCAGGAAGGTATTTCCATGAACGTTATCTTCCCCAAGGGTTGCCGGCACAAAAGACTGCAGCGACTCGACTCTGACTCGCTGTCCGTCATTTTGCGCGGGCAGCGGAATATAGATGTCCACCGCTTCATCAGAAGGGAAATCCTGTGGCAATAACTCATAGGTAAATTGAAGTTGGCGAGGCTCCTGTGATGCCGCGAAAGCGGGAATAACAAACAGGTACACAACCAAAATTAGTACAATTTGCACAGGTCTTGTCCTTTGATTACGACAATATTGATAGGGGATTATGCGAAAAAAGACGTCTCAAACTGCTGTGATTATCACGACAGTTGTGCCCACTAGGTGGGGAACTCATAACCGAGGCACTTTTGAGTATAAGTCCACAACCGATCCGCGGCTGCATCATCGCGCGCCCAGGGTTTGGCTTTACCCTGCTTGCAATTGGCGAAATACTCTCCACTGATCGCCGCGACCTCGTCACTGCAACACAAGTAGATAGAGGTCTGCGCGCCCTCTTTCGAAGTGCGGAAGAAGGGCTTCAATAAGCGTGGCAAATTTCGACTGAAAAACCCACCATTTTGAGTACCCAATGACGTTGCAACGGCTCCCGGATGCAGACAATTGACGGTAATGTCTTGTCCGTCCAAGAGTACAGCGAGCCGCCGCGTAAACAAAATATTGGCTAATTTTGAGCGTCCATATTCTCGAAAGGTTTTAAATTTTTTGCTCGCCTGCATATCATCAAAACCCATACCTCTTACAAAAGCATGAGCGTGTGATGCCACGTTCACGATTCGAGCGCCCGATGACGCCTGCAGGCGCGGCAACAGCAGTCCAGTCAGTAAAAAGGGTGCAAAATGATTAACTGCCAGCATTTCCTCAAATCCATCTATCGTTTCCTTACGGCTCGTATTCACCACTCCGGCGTTATTGAGCAGTACATCCAATACGCCACCTGAAGCGAGAAAGGACTCGGCGGCCCGGCGCACACTGTTGAGGTCAGCCATATCCATTAGGATTATTGTAGGTTCAAGGCCGCCTGCAGCCACAACTTCCTGCTGCAACTCTTCCGCCTTCTGTGCATTGCGACAAAAAAGGGTCAATTGGGCGCCCCTCCGCGCAAATTCCAAGCTCGCTTCGCGGCCAATTCCCGCCGTGGGACCGGTAACCGCTACCCGCTTACCTTGCATCTATTACCTCCAGTGAACGCCTCAACTCCGGTAGAAACCTGGCCGCAAGGGATCCGATCAAACCGTCATCTGGGCTAAGCCAGCGCCAGACGTTGAATGTTACAAGTTATAGGACGCGCTACAATTGCGCAAACCGCGGCGCTATAATGACGCGTTTTTTCACAGGCTGCGAGAACCATGAGCGTATTCAATAAAGACAATCAACCCCTGGCCGATGAGCTAGCCCTGCAACAGCACATTGACCGTGCGCTGGCAGTGAAAGTGCCCTCCACCCTGGAGATTGAAATCGCCTATCGAGCGGTCAAAGGTTTGTTCAACCCAATGGTACTGGGTATGGAAAATATTCCTGATCGACCCTGCCTTTTCGTCGGCAATCACTCCTTATTCGCCCTGGACGGTGTGGTAATCATGCCTGTGTTACTCAAAAAATTACGACGATTTCCCAGAAGTATGGGTGATAAGTTCCTGTTCAGCAATCAACTGAGCGCGGACATATTAATCAGAAATGGCGCTGTGATGGGCCACCCACAAGTCTGCAGCGCACTGATGAATGATGGCCAGGATTTGTTGGTCTTTCCTGGAGGAGCCCATGAATCGGTTAAACCTGCCAGTGAACTCTATGAGTTGCAATGGAAGGAGCGTTACGGATTTGTAAAGCTGGCAGCCAGTCATGGCTACCCTATTATGCCCTTTGGCCTAGTGGGGCCCGATGAATTTTACGGTCATATCATGGAGGGACAGGAACTACCCCATTCAGCAGTGGGTCGTTTGGCCACTCGGCTGGGCCTACTGGATGAGAATTTCCGTTCTGATATTCTGCCCCCTGTTCCAATTGGTAGTCTGGGGACCCCATTTCCAAAACCGCAGCGTTGCTACCTCGGCTTCGGACAACCCATTAAACTCGACCGCTTCAAGGGACAAACCTTGTCGAAGAAATCCCTAAAAAACATTCGCGCAAAGGTAGCCCAACAGATTGAAACGCAGCTGACCGAGTTGCTGCCCAAAAGAGAGCAACACAAGGGATCAGATAGTCTGTTACGCCGCCTTCTTACTCTCTAGCTACGGTATTACTCCAACATTACTCGCGCCAGCCGCTCTGGACGGCGCCAGGTACCGCCGAACAAGCGCCCGAGGTACAGCAACGCCAGTATGATCAACATCGCTACAAAGACCCACCACGATACCCTCGGCCCATACCCGAACACCACTATCACGCAGTATTGGGCTACTAACATTAGCCAGTGCACAGAGATCGACGTGACCATTAACCAGCGTGTATCTCCTGCGCCCCGAAGCGCACCTCCGCTAATCAAAATGACCGCATCCGCCAGCATGTAAGTCACCAGACCTATCATCATGTGTCCGGCCAACTCACTGATGGCCGCAAAATTGGGTTCCTGGGTATCGAATACGTTTACCAGAGAGTCACGGAAGATCAGGAACAAGATTGCCAATACGCCGGAATAGCCCAGGGCGACCAAAAACCCCGAAGAAATCACCTGATCTGCGCGTCGTATGTCCCCTGCCCCCACGAATCGACCGATCAAACTCATGACGCCGATATTCAAGCCCATCATTGGAATGAAAGAAAACATATCCCAATTGAACACAATGGCCATAGCAGCCCCCTGCACCACGCCATAAGACTGAAATAGCAGCAGGAATAGACTAAAGGAAGAAACGTTCATCAGTGTTTCCAACCCGGAAGGCATTCCCAAGCGCAGGTAGCGGCGCATTATCCCGCGATCAAAACGCAGCGATTTTCCAACATAAAATTGGCGCTGATGATCCCCTGAAAGATAAAAAAGTAGAAATACGCCGATCGCGAATACTGTTGCAATGATAGTGCCCCAGGCGGCCCCGGCGATTCCCATCGCTGGAAAGCCGAACTTGCCGAATATCAGCATCCACGACAACGGAATGTTAAGACCAGTAGCCAGAAGATCGGCCACCATGACGACTCTAGTCCGACCAATACCGGAAAAGTAACTGGCCAATACGGATTTAAGCAAAGTGAAGACGCTACCCGCCATTAAAATAGTAAAATACGTTCGCTCAAGCCGCACCTGTGCGGGATCGTGCCCAATTAGCTCGAAAGCACTGCCTCCGTAGTACGCCGTTATCAGCAATAAAGGTGTACTACACAGAGCAATGAGGGCCCCCTGGGTAGCGACTAAAGGGCACTTGGCGAACTGGCCGGCTCCGTAGTATTGCGCCACCAGCGCATTGCCATAGGTGATCAAGCCAATAAAAAGAGAAAAACAGAGAAAGGCTGCCACGCCGCCCCCCAATGTCGCTGCAATATGGGTAGCATCGAGATATGACATAAACAGACGATCGGTAAACACCATTACTGCGAAGGCGCCCTGCGACACCATCATGGGCAGCGACAACCGCAGTAGCTCGCCTAGCGTTGTTCGGGATAGCGTTTTCACTGGCGAAGAAAAACCTACTTCAATCGATGGAAAAACCAGCGCACAGTATACGCTTTTAGGAGAATTGCAGACAAACACAACTCCCCCAGAAGCTAGGTTGCCAGAACCGAGTAGCCCCAGGGACTAATGAATCGAAGATACGCTGCGTATAAGAATTTACTTTCTGCGCAAGAGCTTAAGCGAAAATTTCTCGCAGATAACCCAAGCAAATGCTGAGCCACTGTATAAGTAGTAAACCTGATGATAGAGTAATGCCGCTATCGCAAACAAAAACCCGCCCCTTCTATACAAGAATATTGACAGATCTTTGTTAGCAAACAACATCAAAGCCACTGGGAATATCAGCAAAGCAGGGCTCACAAAGCCAGTCAAACAAACCAATATCGAAAGTAACAGAATCCCCGCGACAACCGCACGCATTTGCTCAGCTGTCCCAACGTTGAGGTCGTTGGGTATCCTCTCTCCGGAGTTTACGATGAGCCTCGACCAGGGTAACGCGCGTCGAAATATTTCAGTATGAATAAGGTTTCCAAATCGCCAGATCTTCAAGTGCGTGCACTGCACGTTTCGCAACATACGTATTCGTCCGCCAGCCTTTATTAAACGATGACCGAGTTCTATATCTTCGATCGAGGGGTATTTGTAGCGCTCAACATCAAAACCCTCTTGCGCAAGAAAGGGTTCGCGCCGCACCGCCCCGCAGCCTGACCAGAATGTATGGGCCTCATCATTCGCCCGCTGATGATAGTAGTGATGTATCAAGTTTTTATATTGCGAAAAAAAGTTTTGTGCGGGGGGATGGTCATCGTACGAACCAAATACAGCAACTATCTGTGGATGGTCGAATCCACTGATCAGGTTTTGGGCTGCATCGGCATGCACCACAACATCCGCATCAACGAACCATAGAACGTTGCCCTGGGCCAGCTCGGCGGCCTGATTCCTTGCGCCTCCCGGGCCCAATCTGCCCCCAGAAGACAACACGCGTGCACCCATCTCCTGAGCCACCCGATCGCTGCCATCTGTCGAGCCGTCATCAACGACAATGACTTCCAGCACTTCACCGCGCTCCATCATATCGATCAGCGGTGGCAGACTCTTGGGTAAAAATTCAGTGCCGTTATACACGGGCATAATTACACTGATACAAGTGCTCAGGGTATCGGCCTGCTTCGGGTCAAAACCTTGTCCTGCACCTTCCATTTTCATCTTTGGCTCATTGCTTCGAGATGGGTCAGTGTCAATTGTGCTGCCCTCTGCCATGTAAAGCCCTTTGCCCTTGCCACAGCATTGAGTGAAAGCTGTTCTCTGAGCGCATCGTTTCCTATCATTTCGTTAATAGCCCGGGAAATATCAGCCGCATCGAAGGGGTCAAAATAAATGCCGGCGTCTCCGACGACTTCCGGGAGGGAGCCGCGGTCACTGGATAGTACCGGCGAAGCACAAGCCATAGCCTCAATTGCAGGTAACCCAAAGCCCTCAGAATAGGATGGCATCGCCACAGCGATAGCTGCGTTGTACAGCACGATCAAATCCTCGTCTGATACGTAGCCAGTAAAATACACCCGCTTACGGAGTTCCGGATTGGCTTGCACCCGTTCGTGCAGGCTATCGTAATTGGAATAGAATCCAGCCCCGTTGAAGTCCCCTACAATCACCAGGCAAACCTCTCCTATACACCCTTCACTAACTGACTTCTCAAAGCCATCCATCAATCCGTGAAGATTCTTGTGCGGCGCCAGTCCCCCAACAAACACAATTATCGGGGAATCCAATGGCAGCTTATATTGCTCTCGCACGGCAATATTACGCGCCTCATCACTGATTTTTTGAAATTCCGGGTTGGGCGCTGCGCTGGTGACGTCGATAAGCTCAGGATCTGCTCCAATATACTCTACGATCTCTTCTTTTGCCGCATTAGATATGGTCAATATCCGCTGGCTCGTCCAAATGGCACACTTCATCTTAATAGCCCAGAACAGACGACTCCTCCAACTCGGAAAAATAAGCTTGGGGTAGTGCTCAGCGATCGCATCCATGACCGTGATCATAGTAGGGAGTTTTGCAGGTACCGGGTACCAAGAGTAAACAGCAGGGAAAAACATGATATCCAGGGGACAGCTTGCCACGGCGCGAAAAAGTCTGAATATATTAATAGGAGACCGGCTGCTATCGGCAACGGCCGCCTCGGTGGTTGGTCGTGACGACTGAACCTGTACCACTTTTACGTTCTCAAAGTGCACCAGTTCAGTTAACGGCTGGTCCACAATGAGATAAAAAATATGGTTGGATTCCAACTCAAACATGGCAGTGAGGACTTCACGGGTGAATCGACCAAACCCGCGATTATTCCACCAGCAGGTAGCGTCAATGCCAATGTTCACTTGTAACACCCTTATTATTGTTCTTGCGAGGCAAATCTCACCGGATCAGAATAGTCTTATTGGTATCTATCTTAGGAGGCCTTTCCTGTAGATCACTACCTACGCCTCTAATTGCACTCCTCCTCCAACTTATAGGAGTCACGCTTAGGATCTGTCGAACTTTTGATCTCATGGTATTCCGGCTCTGTATTTACACCCATGTAATCAACATCGTATCCGAGGATTTTACGGCCTAGTAGTAAGCCCATTTCAATCGAGTGATCCGCATTGTTATAGCGGTGGGTTCCACCTCGGCCAACGATATGTAAACCCTCGAATCCGGCCAAGTATTCATGGATAGTAGCAATTTTTTCGCCGTATTCGAGATCGTAGACAGGGTATGCCTGTAGAGTTCGAACACAGGAAAAATCTATGACTTCAGATCGGTCAATAAACTTTAATTTCTGCTCCAGATCCTCCACACAACGCTGCCCTACTTCTTCATCCGTCATACTCCAGATATGGTCATCTTTAGTGCAGAAACATTCCAGGACCAGCGAGGTTGTCGATTGATCCGGCACCATTGCAGGGCTCCAGTTTTTGGGTTCATGCAGCCGACCAAACAAGATGTCCTCATCCTGAACATAGAGCCAAGTGTCAATCGACACCCTATCCTTTTTCAGGATAACGTTAACGGTAATCAGAGCTCGAAAAGTAAGTCCTTTTGCTGCATCAATTACTTTCTGATCGCAAGCTGGCTCCATAATTCGGGGCAATATACCCAGCGGAATTGTGGAGACGACCGTGCTCGCATTGACGGCAGTTTTGTTACCCTCTTTGTCGCTATAAGTAACCTCAAAATCGTTCGGGCCGCGGTATTTTATTCCCGTTACAGTAGACTCCAGCAACACGGAATTGGACTCACTATTGACACAAATATCCTCGGCCATGCGTTGCGGAATTCGCACATATCCGTCGCGAGGATACATAAACTCTTCTATGAGGCTTTCGTTGTCTGATTTGGTTTTTAACAGCGACTCCTGGATTACTGTCCAAATCGACAATCCAGCACTTCGCTGAGACACCCAGTCCGATGACAGCTTCTCACACGGTAGGCCCCAGACCTTTTCACTGTAACGGCGGAAAAACATATCGTACAGCTTGGTGCCAAACTGGGCGACATAGGCATCTTTCATGTTTTTGATAGGCCTATTGAAAATCGAATACTGTAATGCGGACAATAGATAAGTAACACCGGCGTACATAATGGTAAAGATACCCGCATTCTTGATGACGTTAAGAATGCTGATTGGGTAAGTATAATATCCGCCGTCATAATAAATGCGGCTGATACGCTCGACCCAGACGACCTCATCGCCCATTAGCCGGCGGAACCAATTATTCAAATCTTCATTCTTGCTGAACCACCGATGGCCACCTAGATCAAACTTATACCCCTTGTAAACGTTGGTATTACACAAACCGCCAACAAAATTATTACGGTCAAAGACTGTTACCTTCACCCCGCTGACACTTAATTCATGTCCAGTAGCTAACCCTGCTGGGCCCGCTCCAAGTATTACTACATGTTCTTTGTTTTTCATATCAATGATGCCATTAAGACTGCCGATGGCGAATCTCCACAATTTTGTTATAAACGATGGCTAGTAAAAAACAGCCGACAAAAACAAACGAGAACAGCTCTATCGCGCCCAATAAACCCCCAAAAATACTGACGCTATACCCTGGAATATAGTGCGACAATAAAGCCGCATGTACACTGTCCGATGCTGTACCACGAACAACCAACCAAGAGGTTGATAGAAAGAGCCCTAAGGCCGCGATGGCACCGATAGCCAACCCCAGGCTAACGCCGTGCAGGCGGAGAACAGATGGTTTTAGTACTGGATTCTCGGAGGGCTGGGTACTCAGTAGTATGTCGGCAATGCGCGTACCCAATACACGCCCATAAAACCGGTAACTCAACGATGATAGAGCCGCGGAATATACGAAAGCCCAGAATGCACCGACCCAGGCGCCGCTACTAGTCACGGAGTATCCGGGGAAAAATATTGCTAGTAAGCCCAGGTAATTTCCGGATTCACTTCCCCATTTCACAATAGAAGCTTGAGTTGCAAAATAAATAACCACTGCCGCAAGCGTTCCTGCGGTAAGACCTAGTATCAGCGCATTGAACCTGATGGCTGCATGCAGGAGTTTTAGATTAATTCCATTAACATTGTGATTGGCTGCTTGCATTTTTTGGTAGTTCCCCACGTGAATTACGACATCAATCCGCCAGTTCCGCAGAACTGATCAGCATTACACCGAGTGCAACATAATGCGCAAGATTCCAGTATACAGCCGCAGCAAAACCCGCGATTGCGCCCACCAAAAACCCGTACAAAGCGCCGACAATGGTGCCAGACCAACTGACACTATAACCAGGGAGGTAATCCGCAAGAGCACTCAGGTGCGCACCAACCGGGTAATCTGCGGGAACCGATTGCAGTAACAGTATCGCAGTGGCGAGAAACAGGATCAAAGAACCCAGAATTCCAGCTGAAAAGGTCATCGCCGGAACGTCCATTTTGGCGAATACGGCGGAAAGGATTTGGTGATCTCGAACTTGGCGTTTCATCGGTTATCGAACCTCCTTCTTTTTACCAGTCGTTACTGTATTATAAATCTCTGTGCTTACTGATAGCCCAATAGCCGCAGGGAGCCACACCCTCCACTTCAGTTCGACTATTGCTGGCATTATTAATAACATATTTGGCTCGCCCTTTGGACTGACAATGACATATTAGCGGCGGAAAAAAAAGCTTTTGAGGCCCACCTGAAGCACTCGGCGGCAGAATCGCAAGAATCTGTGAATCAAGTCACTATTAATAACTACAAAATAGACTTTGGACGACCCACAGGCACTATGAAAACGGATACTCCCAACCCCTACCATACCCCTAGGGCGCGCTATTACGCGCTATTGTTGCTCACCGTCGTTTATGCCTTCAATTTTATTGACAGGCAGTTACTGGCGATTCTTCAGGAGTCAATAAAGGCTGATCTGGATCTTACAGACGGCCAACTGGGCCTGCTTGCGGGGTTCGCCTTTGCTGTTTTTTACGTCAGCGCAGGCATACCCATTGCGCGCTGGGCAGACCAATCCAATCGTCGAAATATTGTAGCCGGCTCCGTGTTTATATGGAGTTTTATGACCGCTATCAGCGGGTTTACTCAAAACTATGCCCAACTACTACTCGCTCGTATCGGTGTGGGTGTTGGAGAAGCCGGTGGGAGCCCTCCTTCTCACTCCATCATTTCCGATATTTTCCCACCTGAAAAGCGAGCCACTGCGATGGGCTTGTACTCGACGGGAGTTAATATCGGGATTTTATTTGGGTTTCTACTGGGAGGCTGGCTCAATGAATTCTTCGGCTGGCGTGTCGCTTTTATGGTTGTTGGCGCCCCAGGGATATTACTTGCGGTTCTCGTTCGAGTGAGCCTGAAAGAACCCATACGTGGTTTGATGGAAAATAAATCTGCCGAAGGCGCGCCCCCTGCTTTTGGAACCGTCGTCTCCACGCTCTGGAGCCGACGCTCATTCCGCCACATGGCCCTCGCGGCAGCACTCAATGCATTTGCCGGGTACGGCACCGCCAGCTGGACGGCCTCATTTATGATTCGCAGTCACGAAATGACAACAGGTGAACTGGGCACATGGCTGGCGCTAATTTCGGGTGCAGGTGGCGCTATCGGTGTTTTCCTGGGCGGGATCTTGGCGGATAAACTCGGGGTCCGCGACAAACGCTGGTACATGTGGGTGCCTGCAGCGGCGGGATTAATCTCTCTCCCGTTTGTCGTGTCAGTGTATTTGGCTGAGAGTGCCTACATGGCTCTGACCCTTTCGATCATTCCGGGGTTACTACATAACGTTTATCTGGGCAGCACTATAGCCACGACGCACAATCTTGTAGGGCTGCGCATGCGCGCCCTGTCTTCAGCCATTCTATTTCTAGTTCTAAACCTCATAGGGTTGGGGCTCGGCCCCCTTCTCATCGGGATGCTTAGTGATCACTTGGCGCCGACATTCGGCGTTCATTCTCTGCGCCAGGCAATGCTCTATCTGTTACCTGCAGCAGGGGTCTGGTCTATGATTCACTTTTTCCTGGCAGCGCGAACCTTGCGGGAAGACCTGGCCGCCGCACCTAAGTGAGAGACCCTATTCCCACAGCGGCACGTACTTTTTGCATCAGTGGCCCGCTGTGTTCGCGAGCACGCTCAGCGCCATGCTGGAGTACCGATTCGATATAGGCCGGGTCATCCATAATACGACTATAGCGATCCCGCGCAGCGGCGAGTTCAGCGTTGATCAACTCAAATAACTGCTTCTTGGCTTCGCCCCAGGCGATACCGTTTTCAAACTCGCCGCGCATTCGAGTGGTCTCCTGGGCTGAGGCGAAGGCTGACCAAATCTGGAATACGGTAGACCCATCCGCATCCTTGGGTTCCCCCGGTTCCAATAGATTCGTTTTGATTTTGTTGATTGATTTGCGTAGCTGCTTCTCCGTCAGAAACAGGGGAATCGTGTTGTTGTAACTTTTGCTCATTTTACGGCCGTCGAGACCTTGCAGGACAGCAACGTCATCAGCAATCACCGCCTCTGGCAGAGTGAAGATTTCAGCAAAGTTGTGGTTAAAGCGCTGTGCAATATCTCGAGCCATCTCGACGTGCTGTATCTGATCACGGCCAACGGGTATTTTCTGGGCGTTAAACATCAAAATATCTGCCGCCATCAATACAGGGTAGCTAAACAACCCCATGGTAACGCCAAAATCCGGATCTTCGCCCGCCTCTTCATTGGCCTGCACGGCCGCTTTGTAGGCATGTGCGCGATTCATCTAGCCTTTGGCGGCATTGCAGTTTAATACCCAGGTCAGTTCGGTGATTTCAGGAATATCAGATTGGCGATAGAATACGGCCCTATCAGTGTCCAAGCCCAGCGCCAGCCAGGTTGCCGCAATCTCCTTACTGGATTCACGTACCCGCTGCGGATCGCTCGACTTGATCAATGCATGATAGTCGGCAAGAAAGAAAAATGACTCTACCGCGTCATCAAGCGACGCGTGAATGGCCGGACGAATAGCGCCAACATAGTTCCCCAAGTGTGGCGTGCCGGTAGTGGTGATGCCGGTGAGTATGCGTTGTTTAACCATGAACTATCACTCGCCCGCAAAAGCCGCCAATGATACGGGGATTCACGGTTAGTAGCTATCGTCAGCACGGCTCGGACTTTGGAATTCGAGCGCGTATTGGGGCGTCAGATGCGACGAACCAAACGCCGACATGTCCGGCACCCGGGCAGTCCCGGCCTGAAGATCAAGGACCAGTTGCTGAATGTGTTCAGCCGCCGACTCCGCCTCTCGCTCTAAATTATCCGGATGGGACGCATAGCGAAAATTGGCCGGATAGAAATCGCGGTATCCCAGCCGGTCTGGCACCACTGGCAAACAACCTGAGGCCACTGCCTCCATTACAGCTAACCCCTGAAATTCGTGCAAGGCGGTCGATAATACAATGTGAGCAGCGCGCAACAGCGCTCGATATTCACCTGCTGACTCCAAATAACCAAACTGTACGATGCGCTGACTGAAGGCGGACTCAATCTCGCTGAAAACCTGCGGCGAGTGACGAAATTGCTGGCCAATCACCGCGAGCTCGAAATCCAGTCCTGTGCGCTCAAGGCAGTGTAATACCCGCAGCAACCCGTCTCCTCCCTTATCGTGTTCGAACCGGCCCACCCACAACAGCCGCAATGGTGTGCCAGCAGATTGATTTCCCGCGCCCGGCCACTGGGGGTCTGTCACAGAAAAATTGTCGATGCTAATAGGAACCGGCAGTACCGCAGAGCGAGCTTGCAAAACAGACACCACACCTGGCGGCACGCGATCGGGCAATTTGTTCAGAAGTGCTGCGCAACCGGACATGAAGGAATCTCGGTTATAGCGTGAATTGAACAGCACTCGATCCGCCGACAAGGCCGTGTAAATACTCGATATCTGGGTATCTAAAAGGCTGTGTTGCTGTTTGGTCTGCGGATACTCAAATTGATTTTCGTGAAAATATACAACGGTGTGCAATCGACTTAGTGCTGGTACTAAGCCACGCAAGGTTGCTAAATCGACCATCGATGTAACCAGCAAAAGATCGTACGCATCCTCCAGCGTGTCGCGCTCAACCATAGACCAATACAGAGGATTGCCCCGCACACGCCAACTAAAATGGCGCGGCGGAAGATCCAGCACAGTCCACTCCCAGCTGGGAAACATTGATTGAAGCGTCTGTTGCCAGTGCACATGGCTGTGAGCCGCGTACGCCGAAAGCAGAAGAACTTTCACAGCGCGTAATCAGGCCGTCCAGAGCGCCTCGCGATGATTGTAATAGCGCCTCAATACGCGACAGAGGTCCCAGGCATCACGAGCCCCGGCCATTTCGCGTATCGAGTGCATCCCCAGGGTGGGAACACCGATGTCCAAGGTGCGAATCCCCGTGTTACCGGCGGTGATGGGGCCAATGGTGCTGCCACAAGACATGTCGCTGCGCACAACGAATGATTGCACCGGTACATCCTCCAAAGCAGCCATAATTCGGAACAAACCACTGGTTTCACTATTGGTGGCATAGCGTTGGCTGGCGTTGACCTTGATAACCGGCCCGCCATTGAGCAACGGGCCGTGATTTTCGTCATGACTGGCACTAAAATTGGGGTGAATAGCATGGGCATTGTCAGTCGATATCATCATGGATCGCTCTGCCAGTGCGGCGTAACTGGCGGTATCTCCGGCCAGGCGATTGAGAACAGACATCAGCAGGGGTCCGCCGGCACCCGCCGCAGAAGTACTCCCCACCTCTTCATGATCGCTGCATATCAGTAGCGTACTGGCCGCACCATCACTTTCAAGCATGGCCTGCAAGCCGGTAAAGCAGCTTAGCAAATTGTCCAATCGAGCCGACGCAATGAATTCCCGCTTGAGACCGATCAGCGCCGGTGGCTGCGTATCATAAAAGGACAACTCGTAGTCCAAAACTCGCTCTACATCGGCTTCCGGGCACTCCTGTTGCAGGCGCGCGTGCAGCAGCTCACGTAAATCTGCTTTTTCGCTTGCAGCGGTATGGCATATAACCGGCAAAATATCTTTTTGCGGATTAATTTTTCGGTTCTTGTTGGCGTCGCGATCAAGATGAATAGCCAGGCTGGGAATGGTGGCGATGGCATCATGGAAATCGATTAGTGCCGAGCGCAGCTGCCCGTCTTTAGATTGAAAGCTAATTCTTCCGGCGAGTGACAGGTCACGATCAAACCAGGGATTCAGCAGTGCGCCTCCATAGACCTCCACTCCCACCTGTAAAAGTCCATGCCGGACTACTTCGGGAGTTGGCTTCACCATCAGACAGGGGCTGTCAGTATGCGCTCCGACCATGCGCACCCCATCCATCACAAGAGAGTCCTGCCCGGCGCCAAAGGCCACTATTGAACTACCATTTCGAGTCAGGAAATACCTACCGCCAGCCTCAATATTCCATGTTGCATCCTCTGCAAGCGGGGTATAACCGGCTGTCGATAGCCGTTTAGCCATCTCTGCCACAGCGTGAAATGGCGTGGTTGAAGCTTTTAAAAAGCGACACAGCTGCTGATTAAACTCATCCTGGTTCATTGCCTGTTCCTTTCCAACGTCTTTTGTGAGTAGCCACGCGAATACTAAATATCGCGCGCCACCATGCGTGCGTAAAGACTCGATGTGTCCCAGCGAGCACCACCCATTTCCTGAACCTCTCGATAGTAGCCATCTACCAGGGATGTTATCGGTAGCTCCAAGCCCAACTTGCCGGCCTGAGCGAGAATCATCGCCAGATCCTTGCGCATCCAGTCGACCGCGAATCCATGATCATACTCTCCCGCCACCATCGTTCGATGGCGATTGTCCATCTGCCACGACTGTGCAGCCCCCTGCGATACAACCTCCATGACCGCAGAGGTATTCAGCCCCACCTTTTCAGAGAAGGTCAGCGCCTCTGACAAACCCTGGATCACACCTGCTATACAAATCTGGTTGACCATTTTTGCGAGTTGCCCAGAACCCACCGGACCGAGCAATTTGACGCACTTTGCATAATTTTGCAGTACCGGCTCGATCCGATCAAAAATGGTGCGGTCTCCACCGACCATAATCGTCAACGCCCCTTTTTCTGCTCCCGCCTGCCCACCTGAGACTGGCGCGTCAAGAAACATCACACCGCACTTCGCTGCATCGGCGCTCAACTGCCGGGCCAATTCAGCTGAGGCGGTAGTGTGATCAATGATTACGCCACCGGCAGGCAATCCAGCCAGAACGCCATCCTGTGACATCGTCACTTTGAGAACATCGTCATCGTTGCCGACACAAAGACACACAAGATCGGCACCGTTGGCGACGTCGCTTGGCGTTGAGCCCAATTCACCGCCGTACCTCTGGACCCACCGAATAGCCTTGTCCTTAGTGCGATTGTAAACCCTTACACTGTGACCACCGGCCTGCAGGTGTCCTGCCATGGGAAAGCCCATGACACCCAGTCCAACAAAGCCAATATTCATAGTACGTTCTCCAAAGGATTGAAGACTAAGCCAGCCAAAGAAAATACAACAGAGCGGCCAGAGCTATCCGGTAGTAGACGAAAGGCATTAAGCCCACCCGGTCTAGTAAGCGCAGAAACACATCGATACACAGATAGGCTGCCACGCCGGATACCAGCGCCCCCAGACTCAAAGAAAACCAATCGACGACCTGTGGGCTACTACCAAGCTCCCATACCTTCAACAGGCCAGCACTGGCAATAATAGGAATGGATAGTAGGAAGGAAAACCGCGCTGACGATTGCCGATCCATACCCAATAGCAACGCGGCCGTCATAGTGATTCCGGACCTGGAAACACCGGGTATTGGGGCAAGGGCCTGCGCCGATCCAATAACAAGTGCCATGAGCAGACCTAATGGCTTGCCCGAACCCGTGCCCACGACGCGACGATCGGCAAAGCCTAGTAAAAGCCCAAAGACCAGCGTCGTGGTGGCAATGACGGGTATTGTGCGCAGATTACCCTCTATAAAATCTCCTGCCAGCAGCCCCACGAGACCGGCCGGAATAGTCGCCAATCCAAGGTACCAGACCATGCGGCTGTCCGCAGACACAGGAGCGCCCGCAACTGAGCGGAACCAACTGTCAGCCATTCGCAGTAAATCCGCTCGATAGTACACAACGACAGCGACAAGCGTGCCGACATGTACCGCCACATCAAAAGCCAGACCCTGATCATCCCAGCCCAGTATCAAAGAGGGAATTACCAAGTGTGCTGAACTGGAAATCGGTAAGAATTCCGTCAGGCCCTGTAACAGAGCTAAAAAGACAACCTGTAATACATCGATCATGAACGCTTGCCCTGTTCCGCCAACTTTTTCCAGGAAATCTCATCGCGCACATACACCGGCTGCACCTCCGCAGGCGTTAAAGTATCGCCACGCTTCAAACTAGCTGCAGCCTGTGGGAGGATATCGCGGGCCGATGGCAGTAAATCTGGATGGCAGACCCGAACGCGCTCGCCCAGGGAGGGAGGAAACTGATCCGCAAAATGACAGCCGCTCCCCACCGCTAATAGGCTTGCAGAACCGATGGACTGAAGGTCACCAGGCGAACAAGCCCAGGGGCCGTCACGTAAAACAGCGAGTGAATCCTCATAGCGATAGACCGCACTGTAGACCTCATTGATGCGCGCATCGAGAGTACAAAAAACCGTGTCCTCAGGGCTTGCAACACCCTGTCTCAGGGCAGTCTGTGCGAGCACAGCCAACGTTGGGACGGCAACTGCAGGCAGACCACAGCTATAGGCCAAGCCCTGCACGGCACTCGCCGCAATTCGTAACCCAGTAAAGGAGCCCGGGCCACTGCCATACGCGATAACACCAATGCCCTGCTCGCGCAGATTGCCTCTGGGAAGAAGTTCCCGAAGCATCGCAAACAGCAATTGACTATGCTGGCGCGGTGCAACTTGATGACACTCCCTTATCTGCTCATCAATGAAAACGGCAACTGAACAGGCATCTGTCGCAGTTTCGATAGCCAATATGCCAGTCATACGCCTCCGGTTTGTAGGTTACGGCGTGCTACTCTAATCAACGCCAAGCTGCTACTGTGACAAGCTGCAATTATCACACAGCCCGTTCGGGTAAGTACTACCCGCTGACCAAAAACTCAATTAGTCGCGATTCTCCATGGTGTCGAAATCAAACATTACTGGCTTGATACTCGCTGGTGGCGCCGGACGGCGAGTGAATGGTCGCGACAAAGGTCTTGTACCGTGGCAAGGAAAGCCACTGATTGCCCACGTCCAACAGTGCCTTAATCCACAGGTCGCAGAAATTCTGATCAGCTGCAATCGCAACCATGCTCGATATCAGGCATACGCCGACCGAACGATTGCTGACACTCGTCGAAACTTTCAAGGACCCCTGGCCGGGCTGGAAGCAGCGTCTGCCCATGTGCAAACGGAATTTCTAGTCGTCGTTGGTTGTGACATGCCCGGATTACCGGCAGATTTGGTTGACCGTTTGATCGCGCCCCTTTGGAGCAAACAAGTGTCTTCGCCCGAAATCAGCTATGCGCACGATGGCATAAGGGCACAATATTTGTGTGCAGCAGTACGAGGGAAGTGCCTAAACTCCCTAACGCCTTATCTTGACGAGGGTCATAGGGCCGTTCGCGACTGGTTTGCAAGTAGGCGCTCTATCAGCGTCGACTTTTCAGATAAACCGTCGAGCTTCACCAACTTCAACACATTGGCATAACGCTCGCCAGGTCCACCTTCGACCTAAAATTACGCAGAACATTGGCCTAACAAAACCCCCGGTGAAAACAGCTTCAGCGGGGGGTTTGTAGAACCCTTAGGCCTACCTTCTCCGAGCTTTAGCCTTCTTCTTAGCTTTGGCTTTGGGCTTGGCTCTAGACTTGGGCTTCGCTTTAGCCTTCTTCTTAGCTTTGGCTTTGG
>JAPKAY010000081.1 GCA_028825045.1 Halioglobus sp. | reverse complement strand
CCGTTCTCCTTGGAAAGCACGGCCAGTAAACCCAGCAAGACGAGCCAGATAAAGGCCGCAATCACCTCCCCCGGGCTGGCACCACTGCCGGCCCAGCGCAAACGATAGCGCACAAACACCAGCAGACCCGCGAGGGTGAATAGCGTCGACAACTGCGCCATACGCTGCACAGCATACAAAACCGTGGTGACGTGAATCGGGTGTAATAACCAGATCGACGCGGCGATGACGGCGACCATCGGTCTCTGGTTAGCTGCCAGACGATGTATGCGCAGTGCCGGCGCAGCCAGTAAGGCGAGCGTAAAAAAATACACCAGTGCGCCGATCATCAGGTGGATAGCCAAGTTGGTTGCTTTCAAACTAAACGGGGATAAGGCACCGGAAACCGCATGGTTGATTGCAAATGACAGCATAGAGACGGGACGATAAAAAAGTCCCGCACCTGAACTGAGCGCGGCAACACGCCAGTCATCCAGCGCGCCACCGTCAATCTGCACTAAACGATTGTCCAGCAGGTTGGGCACATCATCAAAAAAAAGCGGCCCGTTCAGGGCCTGCCCGTAGGCCAGCATACATGCCAGCGCAACCACGGCAGCGAGCGCGTAAACCTCGCCGCTGCCCTTCTTCACACTCATCAATGCCATTGCAGCTCAATCATAAGCTATCGGGACTGGGTTTATAGCACAATAAAAAAAGCCCGGTGTTAACCGGGCTTTCACATCAACGCAAATACCTACGTTTGATTATCCGCGGCAATTAGCGGGCAGATACTTGGTTTGCATTGCTGTGCCGCTACCACCACCAGGGATACAGTCCCAGCTCATGCTGCCATCGCTGTTGGTAGAACCAGAGAGACTAAATTCAGCCAGTGTGGTGGAAGCGGTGTCTGTGCACGCAGAGCCGTCCCAAACGCAGCCTTCGACGACAGCGGTGATGTAAATAGAGTCCCCAGCAGCGAGCTGTGTCTCCGTGATTTTTATCACGTTAATGATCTCGCTTTGTGCTATGCGCGACGCGGTGTTGATACCAAAAGCTGAATTTGGTGCGGTAGGCCACTGGCCATTGCCGGCCACGTACTCTGCCACAGTTGTCTTGGCTTCAGCCAGCGCAGCCATGGGCTCAGCCGTCTTGGCACGAACGATATAGTCCTGATAAGCGGGCAAGGCGATGGCCGCGAGAATACCGACGATCGCGATCACGATCATGAGTTCAATCAGGGTAAAACCCTGTTGTGCTTTCTTTTGAATAGTCATGGTGTTTCTCCGTTTCAAGTTTGTAACATGCTGTGGTGGAATACTGTTGTCTCACCAACATGCCGAATGCATGGTCTTCAATGCAGCTAGCGTGCCAACCTTATAAAAATTCCGACTAAAAAAAATAATACTTATATTTTTCAATTAGTTAATTACATTTTTCTACCCCCAGCTCACCCGAGTGCCTAGTTTTAGTAAGGTCACAATAGTGTCGCTTTGGGGAGAAAAGTGACGTTTTTCGTCACCATAAGGTGACGAGGCCGAAATAAGGGCCTCGGTGGGTAATGCCCTTTCTTTGGGCGCGCTGTGCTTTTCACAGACGCGCTATGCTTTTCACAGAAAAGTGCACATTTGTACAATTTAACCCGAATCAGAGGCTGCCGGAGATGCCAAATGAGAGCTATACTCTTTCTCCTAACTAAAACAGTAGGTTATAGCTGAATTCTCAGCTGTGACAGGAGTTTGGAGTCGATGAACGGTAAAGCAATCGGGCAACTCAGCGGGTTGGCTGGACGCCTTGTGGCGGAGTCGTTGATCCAAACGCAGGACGCCGTCGACGCACAAACGGAGGCCGCCGCGGCGCGGATGCCTTTTGTGCAGTACCTGGTGGAGAAAAAAAATGTCGATGGCCGCCGCCTGGCGGAAGTCGCCTCGCACGAATTCGGCGTGCCCCTGTTCGACCTTGACGCCTTGAACAGTGAGACACTCCCTATCGGCCTGGTCGAGCCGGAATTAGTGATCAAGCACCACGCGCTGCCACTGTTCCGCCGCGGTAATCGCCTTTTTATAGCGGTATCGGACCCTACCAACCTCGCAGCTTTGGATGAGATCAAGTTTCACACCGGTATCAATACAGACGCGGTCCTTGTGGCAGAACAGGCACTGGGCAAAGCACTGCTCAAGTGGATCAATGCTCAGGATTCCCTCGCGGACGGACTGGATGACCTTGATTCCACCGACCTCGACGACATTGACATCAGCGGCGGAAGCCCAGAGAGCGAAGGGGACGATGAGTCAGATGCCCTGGATGAAACCCCCATCGTGCGTTTCGTCAATAAAGTCTTAATAGACGCTATCAAGCAGGGTGCTTCAGATATTCACTTCGAACCCTACGAGAATTCTTACCGGGTACGCTTTCGTACTGACGGTGTACTGCAGGTGATGGTCAACCCGCCGAGGAATCTTGCCCCACGATTGGCCGCGCGTCTCAAGGTTATGTCTCAGATGGATATTTCTGAACGGCGACTGCCCCAGGACGGCCGCATTCAAATGAAGCTGTCGCGCAACCGGGCTATCGATTTTCGGGTCAATACGCTTCCCACCCTCTACGGGGAGAAGATCGTATTGCGTATCCTGGACCCCAGCAGTGCACAGATGGGTATTGACGCGCTGGGGTACGAACCAGAACAGAAAGAGATGTACACCAAAGTTCTGGATCAACCACAGGGAATGATATTGGTCACCGGGCCAACAGGGTCGGGTAAAACCGTGTCGCTGTATACCGGCCTCAATATCCTCAATACCGCCGAGCGCAATATCTCCACCGCGGAAGACCCGGTTGAAATCAACCTCGAGGGCGTCAATCAGGTCCATGTCAACGCCAAAATAGGACTCAACTTTGCCGAGGCACTGCGCTCATTCCTGCGCCAGGACCCGGACGTCATCATGGTGGGGGAGATTCGTGACCTGGAAACGGCAGAAATCGCCATCAAGGCGGCACAAACAGGTCACCTGGTATTGTCCACCCTGCACACCAATAGCGCCTCAGAAACCATCACCCGTCTGCTCAATATGGGCGTACCGGCGTTCAACGTAGCCTCCTCGGTTGACCTGATCATCGCTCAGCGACTGGCACGCAGACTGTGTAAAGTTTGCAGCCTGCCCGCCGATGACATTCCCCAGGCCACACTGCTGGAGGAGGGGTTCACTGAAGAAATGCTGGAAGAGGCCTCCATCAAGCGTCCGGTGGGTTGCGAGGATTGCAATGGTGGTTATAAGGGCCGTGTCGGCATCTACGAAGTGGTTAAAATAACACCCTCAATTGCTCGACTGATCATGGAAGAGGGCAACTCCCTGCAAATTGGAGAACAGGCCAGGGCAGAGGGGTTTTACAATCTTCGTCACGCGGCCCTGAAAAAAGTCGCCCAGGGCATGACCAGCCTCGAAGAGGCCAACCGAATCACCGTGGACTGATTTTTGAATTGATTAGCGCAACAAACTGGAGCGGATAAAACAATGGCAACGAGTGCAATTAAGTACGACATTTTCACCTGGAGCGGAACCGACAAAACCGGGAATACCAGCAAAGGGGAAATTGAGGCCGCCAGTCAGGCGATGGCCAAGGCACAATTGCGCCAGCAGGGCATCAAGCCAAAAACAGTGCGCAGAAAGGCCAAACCCCTGTTTGGCGGTAAGGGAAAAGCGATTAAGGCCGCAGACATTGCGATATTTACCCGGCAGCTGGCCACCATGCTCAAGGCCGGTGTCCCGCTGGTACAAGGCTTTGAAATTGTCGAGGAAGGGATAGAGAAGCCGCGCATGGCGGAATTGGTCAGGTCTATCAAGCATGATGTGGCGTCCGGCAGCGGGTTGGCGCCCTCTCTCGAGAAATATCCTCGACACTTCGACGATCTGTTCTGCAGCCTGGTGGGGTCGGGCGAGGATTCAGGTACGCTGGAGGTTATGCTGGATCGTGTGGCGACCTACAAGGAAAAAACGGAGCAACTAAAAGCCAAAATAAAGAAGGCCATGACCTACCCGATCGCAGTCGTGTGTGTCGCGCTAATCGTGTGCGGCATTCTGCTTATAAAAGTGGTACCCGTTTTTGCCAATACTTTCCAAAATTTTGGTTCGGAGCTGCCGGCGTTCACCCAGTTTGTCATGAATATTTCAGATTTCGTCATTGCGTGGTGGTTCGTAATGCTGATTGGAATTATCGCGATAGTATTCGCCATCCGTGAGTTCAAACTGCGCTCGGTCAAGTTTGCTGAATTTATCGATAAGGCGGCGCTGCGCGTTCCAGTGGTGGGTGGCATTGTCCACGACGCGGTGGTGGCACGCTTTTCCCGCACACTGTCAACCACCTTTGCTGCGGGTGTGCCTTTGGTCGACGCTCTAAATTCTACCGCAGGCGCTGCGGGCAACTCGGTCTATGCAAAGGCTATCCGCCGCATTCGCGACGACGTCACCACGGGCTCAACGCTGTATAATTCGATCAAATCCACCGGTCTATTCCCTAATATGCTGTTGCAGATGGTGTCCATTGGTGAGGAATCGGGCTCCCTGGACGAAATGCTGGACAAGGTCGCGACCCACTACGAAGAGGCGGTCGACAACGCAGTCGACAGTCTGAGTTCACTGATGGAACCGATCATCATGTCTGTTCTGGGTGTGCTGGTGGGTGGATTAATGATTGCAATGTACCTGCCTATCTTCATGCTGGGTTCAGTTATTTAACGCAACCCGCCACCGCTGGGGCGGTTGATCCATGTCAGACACCATCTTACAACTGGGCTGGTTTTTACCATTGGCCCTTCTCTGCCTCGGCCTGCTCGTGGGCAGCTTCCTCAATGTAGTGATTTATCGTCTGCCGCTGATGATGGAATCGCGCTGGCGACAGGATTGCTGCGAACTGCTTGAACTCGCTCAGGAAAAAACAGAATCGCCCCTCAATCTCGCCACCCCCAACTCCCACTGTCCGCACTGTAAAAACGCCATCAAGCCCTGGCACAATATTCCGCTAATCAGTTACCTCCTGCTGGGTGGGGAGTGCGGTCATTGCGCAGCGCCCATTTCGCCGCGCTATCCCATCATCGAGCTGGTGACCGGCTTGATGACCATGGCCCTTGCCTTTTACTTCGATCTCTCATTCGGGCTGCTCGGTGCGGTGTTGCTCACCTGGACACTGATTGCACTGACCATGATCGATGTAGACCATCAATTACTACCCGATGACATTACCTTGCCACTGATTTGGCTGGGACTGTTGTTTAATCTGAACAGCACCTACGTCAGCCTGACCGATGCCGTTATCGGCGCCATGGCGGGTTACCTCATCTTGTGGAGCGTTTACTGGCTATTCAAATTGTTCACCGGAAAAGACGGTATGGGGTACGGTGATTTTAAACTGCTCGCGGCGCTCGGCGCCTGGCTGGGATGGCAAGAGCTGCCCCTGATCATCTTGTTGTCGTCGCTGGTAGGCGCAATATGTGGCATCGCTTTAATGGTGATTAAACGCCGCGGCAAAGATATTCCTATTCCCTTTGGTCCTTATCTGGCCATGGCCGGCTGGATTGCCCTCCTCTGGGGCGACGACATCATGGCCCGCTACATGGGCGCCATGGGTGCCGGCTGACATGTCCCTCATAATTGGCATTACAGGTGGTATTGGCAGCGGCAAATCTGCCGTGACCCAGCGCTTTGAACAACACGGCATTACCGTGGTGGATGCTGACTTAGCCGCGCGGGTCATCGTCGAACCTGGCAAACCTGCGCTGCAGGCCATCGCAGAGCACTTCGGTGATGACATCCTGCTGGACAATGGCGCGCTCGACCGCGCCGCTCTGCGCAGCCGCGTTTTTTTGGACGAGGACGAGCGGCGCTGGTTGGAACAACTAACCCACCCGCTGATCGGGCAGGAAATACTGGATCAACTGGACGCTTCGCGCAGCCCCTATACGATACTCAGTTCACCGCTGCTGCTGGAGACCAGCCAGAAAGGACTGGCCAACTGCGTGGTGGTTGTGGATGTGCCTGAAGAGGTGCAACTACAGCGCGCCATGCAGCGAGACGATAACGACGAGGCCCAGATCAGGCGCATCATGGCGGTGCAAATGGCACGTGCAGACAAAGTGGAACGTGCGGATATTGTGATCGATAATAGCGGATCCCTGGATGACCTGGACCGCCGGGTAGAAGAATTGCATGGGGAATTTCTGCGGCTTGTGAATCCAGAACATTAGAAGCGCGCTCGGGCTTAGGCGATTAAATTGGGGGCACATCGATTGCGTATTTCGTGTAAAAAAAAAGCGAGATTTCCACTACTACGCCAGCAACTTTCCTATGGCCACAACAATCGGTACATTCGCCTCGGGAAACGCGTAGTCGGACAACTCTAGCGGCGTGACCCAGGCCAGCGGCTGACCCTCCAGTCCCTGCGCTACACCGGTAAATTCCCACACCACATGAACATCCAGCAGTACCGTCTTGTCGCCATAATCGTGGCGAATGTCCAGCAGCGCGCTGGTACGGCCAATGGCGATGCCCAGTTCTTCACGCAGTTCGCGAGCCAGTGCAGCCAGAGGCGTTTCGTGCGCTTCTACCTTGCCGCCGGGAAACTCCCACAACCCGCCCTGGTGTGCGTCCCGCGCGCGCCGGGTAATCAGGACATGGTTATCCGCATCGAGAATAACGCCGACGGCGACGTGCACGACTGTCATTCAGGTACGATAATCCGCATTAATGCGCACATAATCATAGGAAAAATCTGTGGTCCACACCACGGTGGAAGCTTTGCCGCGATCGAGCTCTACCCGAATGACAATTTCCTCCGGTGCCATCGCGGCTACGCCCTGTTGCTCTGTGTAAGCACCGGCGCGACAGCCGCCCTCGGCAATTAAAACCTCATTGAGAAACAGCGTCACTCGCTCCACCTCCAATTCAGGGATTTCAGCCCTACCAATGGCAGCCAATACCCGACCCCAGTTAGGATCACTGGCAAACAGCGCAGTTTTCACCAGCGGCGAGTGGGCAATAGTAAAGGCGACGTCCAGGCACTCGCGTTCATCGCGGCCACCGTTGACCTGCACCGTCACGAATTTACTGGCGCCCTCTCCATCGCGAACAATACTCTGGGCGAGCATAATGCAGACTTCCTCCACAGCCTCGCGCAACGCGAGATAGAGTGGCCCGGAGGGTTTTTCGACGGGAACATTACCGGCCTTTCCCGTCGCCAGTAACAGGCAGGCATCATTAGTCGAGGTATCTCCGTCAACGCTGATGCGATTGAAAGAGACGTCCACTAGTTCCGACAACAAATCCTGCAGTACGGTTTGCTCCACCGCCACGTCTGTGGCGACATAGGCCAGCATGGTGGCCATATTGGGCCGGATCATGCCGGCACCCTTGGCAATACCGGTGACCACATAGCGGTGGCCCGCGCAGTCAAATCGCACGGAGTGCCCTTTGGGGCGTGTATCAGTGGTAAGGATACCTTCAGCGGCAGCCGTCCAACCCGTATCCGTCAGCGCGCTATAGGCAGAAGGTATCGCCCGCTCTATCGGGGCAACCGGCAGCGACTCACCGATAACACCCGTGGAGAAAGGCAATACAGCGCACGCATCAACACCGGCTACAGCACTCACCGCCTGCACGCAATCCCGCGCATCTTCAATCCCGGGACGTCCTGTTCCCGCGTTGGCATTCCCCGTGTTGATGAGCATATAGCGTGGTTGGTGATCACACCTCTGCAAATTTTCTTTGGCCACAGTGACCGGTGCGGCACAAAACGCATTGCGGGTAAACACGGCGGCACAGCGCGTTTTATCACTCACCTCAATCAGCACCAGGTCCTTGCGACCGAGGGTTTTTATGCCCGCAGCAACCGTAGCCAAACGCACACCCGCCACCGGATGCAGTAGTCCCAATGTGTCTTCACCCACTGCCATATCAGTAAAGCACTCTAGTTAAGCGGGACAGACACACCACTCACAACTTGCCATGGCATTGTTTGTATTTCTTGCCACTGCCACAGTGACAGGGCTCATTGCGGCCAATTTTTGGTTGCTCCCGCGTATAGGTTTGCGGTATCTCAGCTTCCTTGGATGGGGATGCACTCGCGTCCCCTTCCAGGCCGGATGCCTGCGCATGCTCAAAAGCTAACTGTTCACGCGCCGCTGCCTCACGCCGTTGTTGCTCCAGCGCTTCTGCTTCGCCGCGACGTTGAATTTCTACATGACTGAGAAATTTGATTACCTCGTATTTGAGGCTCACCAGCAGTTGCTCGAATAACTCGAAGGACTCCCGCTTGTATTCCTGTTTGGGATTTTTTTGCGCATAAGCACGCAGGTGAATACCCTGTCGCAGGTGATCCATCGTGGCCAGGTGCTCTTTCCACAGAGTATCCAGTACCTGCAGCATGATCTGTTTTTCGAGCTTTTGCATATCGGCGCCAACCTCGGCGCTCTTGGCCTCGTAGCTGGACTGAACGGAATCAACTATTTTCTCCCGCAAAGCCTCCTCGTGGAGCTTATTGTCCTCCTCCAACCATTGCTGCAGCGGCAGTGCACACGCGAATTCGGCTTCCAGTTGTCGCTCCAGGCCCGGGACATCCCATTGCTCCTCCACGCTCATAGGCGGAATAAAGCTATCGATGGCCTCCTGAACGACGTCACGGCGAATGGCGGTTATCGTTTCCGAAATTTCGGCTTCGCCCAGAAGATCGTTGCGCTGTTGATAAATGATCTGGCGCTGGTCGTTGGAAACATCATCATATTCCAACAGCTGTTTACGAATATCGAAGTTGCGGCCCTCGACCTTGCGCTGTGCTTTTTCAATCGCATTGGTCACCATGCGGTGCTCGATCGCCTCACCTTTTTCCATACCCAGCGCCTGCATAAAACCCTTCACCCGGTCAGAGGCAAAAATACGCATCAGGTTGTCTTCCATGGAAAGATAGAATCGGGATACCCCAGGATCGCCCTGACGACC
>JAPKAY010000080.1 GCA_028825045.1 Halioglobus sp. | reverse complement strand
CGCAAATTTCCATAGCTCGGCAAGTCCAGTCAGCATGATCAGCGAGGAAATATAACCTCTACAAGCCGTTTGTATGTCCTATACTTCGGTGTGGAAGTAGCGGGCAGGAATCAGCTGCTGGATGATCAGCCATGGATAAAGCAGTCGATGCAGCTGCGTGATATTTATACGGATCCGCTTAACTATCTACAGGCTAAACTGTTACAGCGTAATCGAGAGCAGTCTGAGTCTTTCATGGAGCATGCCATTATGGTGACTATCGCGGGCATTGCGGCTGGTATGCGCAATACGGGTTAGGACGCGGTATCGAGCGGTTGATTTGGTGCTCGCTGCTGAGCAGTGACCAATCCGAAAACCGCAGCTGAACAACTTGGGGGAAATATTGTTTTGGAGACACCAATGATAGGCGTTCGTATAGCGGTTTTTGGTTTGACTCTTGCCTCATCATATACAGCTGCACAATCAGCAGGAAGGGCCGTTCTTGAAGAAGTCCTGGTCACTGCGCAGCGAAAAACACAGAGTATTCAAAACGTGCCCATTTCTATTAGTGTCGTCAGTGCGGATGACATGCTCAGAAATTCCATATTTGATTTTAGGGATACGGCAGAGCTCACACCCGGGGTGAGCTTGAGCCAAGGGAGTGCAGCCCTCGCTTCAATCAATGTGCGAGGAGTCGGGCCGGGGTTCTTCGCTCCGACAGCGCAAGCCGTGCCGATATTTGTGGATGAAATACCCGTGGTGCATCCGGGAGCAGCGTTTAGCACTATGGTGGATGTTGAACGTGTGGAGTTACTCAGGGGGCCGCAGGGCACGCTTTATGGCAAGAATGCTCCCTCCGGCGCCTATAATATAACGACGGTTGCGCCTAGCTTCGATAAGGTAAAAGGCTTCGTAAACACTACTTATGCACAATGGGACACCAGTGGTGAGCCCACCGTGGACGTACGTGGAGCCGTTAACCTGCCAATTACCGAAAACTTTGCCGCTCGATTGGCGGGCGTATACGCGGATTCCAATGGCGGGTCTGAGATGGAAAGTCCGTTCGCATCCGATGACACATCCGGTGGTAAAGATCACCAGTCGGCGCGTCTGCGGTTGCTGTACGAACCGACCGAGACTTCACGATTTCACATCATAAGTAACTATCAGGATCTAGAGGACAATTATGCGTGGCGACTATACGATGGTCTTGTTCCCTCGACGGGCGGCACTAACCCGGTCGATGCCATTTACACAGAGTTCTCGGATCGAGCAGACTTTAGCGGTGAGCGCAGTGAGTCCACGACAAAAGTGAAAGATATAGCCTTGAAATACCTTTGGGATGGCGAGCTAACCAATATCGATTTCATTCTTGCCTACCAGGATTTCGAAACGACTTTGTTTCAAAATCAAACGCCCTATCCGACAACCGATCCTGGTCGTGTAGACCTCGCCCTGACTGCAAAGCAGACATCAATGGAGCTGCGCGCCTCCGATAACCGGGAGTCGCTCGATTATGTCGCGGGTATCTATTTGAGCGACTCTAAAGGGGATGCGGATACAGATATAGATATCGATGGTGCCCAGATCCCCTCCGCAGTCTCACAGAAAACATCCGGAGCCGCGATATTTGGGAACTTTACTTTCCATATTGCAGAGAAGTGGGACCTTGGTGTGGGTGCGCGCTATGAGGATAACTCTCAAGACTATAAGAGCTTTGTTGATATCGTCGGGTTTGATGGAAACATTGACCAAACACTGGATTTTAATCATTTGTCGTGGAGCCTGAAGCTCAGTCATTTCGTGGCCGAAAACGCTACCGCATACCTGGCAATTGACAATGCCTATCGGCAGGGAGGGTTGAACGCCTATTCACCGGGTATGGCCGCTGTGGGAGAGGTGCTCAATAATGAGGCGATTGCGGAAACCGCTGAGGCCTTTCTTCTGTACGATGAAGAGGTCTCAACAGCCTATGAAATTGGTATGAAGGGTAGTCTTTGGGAAAATACACTGGGCTATAGTGTGTCAATATTCTATCAACAATTTGATGACCATATCATAAGGCAAAATGATCCGAGTTCTCCCGAGTTGGAGATACTCGGTGGATTGTATACCCTGGTTTTTGTCAACGCCGAAGAAGTGACAACACAAGGTATAGAGCTTGACCTTACCTACGTAATCTCGGAGCGATGGAGCGTGGAATTCCGCTCTGCCTATTTCGATGCGACCGTCGGAGAGTGGCAGGACAGACTGTGCGAAGCAGGTTTTGATGCGCCGGATGATGGTATTTACTGTCCCGCCGAATCTGGGTCTGAATTATCCGAACTGCCGAAGTGGAATACCAATACTCAGCTAATCTATTTTCGGCCGTTGGACACCGGATGGATTCTCTATTCCACATTATCCTGGACCTGGCGTTCCAAGGCTGCGATCGACAGCATCGTCACGAATCGATACAACGATCCGCAAAGCTTCGTTAACTTTAACGTGGGGATGGCCAAAGACGAATTTTTTGTAACAGTCTGGGGAAAAAACCTGACTGATCAACAAAATATTCAGACTCCCTTCAATACCGAAAATGGAGATCCGAGTCTGCCACCGGCGCTCACTGCCTCGCCGAATGAGGGAATGGAGTATGGCGTTACGCTCGGGTATTATTTTTAGCCCGACCGCTATTGGGAACGTTAAACTGGTGTCGACCGTCTGGCTCTACTTCAGATTCAATCTGAGCCATCGCGATATTGAAGATCTCCTAGCCGAACGCGGCATCACGGTAAGTCGCGAAGCGATTCGTCTCTGGTGCATTAAATTCGGGCCATCTATACCAGCCGCTTGAAGCGAAAGCACCGAGGGGTACCGCCAACTTAACTCGCAGAAATTGATAGAATCGGTGGATGAATACTTATAAGGGTACTGACAAGTTAACTTGAGGTCATGAGCTGGCTCTACACGAACCAGGCTCAGGTGACCAAGAATCCATTGCCAGGCTCCACTTTGAACGATATTTGCTGGAGTAGCTAGTGCGATAGTATTCCAATCGTGAGATCAGAGTGACGTTACCGTACCAATTTTTTTAACTGAACGGCCTATTAGCGAATAGTAGTCTGACGTAGGTCCACTGGCATCGGTAGTGCCGTTTTCCAATGCCTGGCAAATTGCACTGTATAGCGCCGGTGCCTGTCGTTTAACGTGGCGAAAAGTATTTTCAACAAATCGTTCCGATAGCCCTGGATACTCGACAAAATCAGCCATGAGCTTTCCCCTAAACAAGGGACCCTTTTTTGCCGGCAAATACTCCGATGCGATTGACTGGTTCAGTTTCTCATAACGTTTGAGCAATTCCTTGCGCTGATCCAATGTGAATAGCTCGCTGAATATCCCTTTAGTTGAATCAGCGCTCGACTGCTCAATCAGCAACATGTTCAACGTCTGGAAATTTTTCGGGTCAAGGTTCAGATGATTCAACACTCTTTTGAGCTCCATTTCGTCTCTTTCGAGAGACGCGTTCACAGAGCCGACGGGCTTTTCATAGCGATCACTCATCACACAATCAAAAATCGCCAGAAAATCAGTATAGAGATCTCCGTCAACCAGCTGCTCCTTCTCCGCCACCCGAACAATAACATTTTCCGTTCCCAGTAACGCTCCCCATGCGTTAAGCGGTGTCTTGTAGTCACAGTATTTTTCCCGCGGTAACTGTGCGAGTGGTATTTCGTTACCACTGATAATCGAATGCTTGTACCGAGACTCAACCCAGAGATCCTGGCGCTTGAGATACACTATTGCTTTGATGCTAGAAAAGTAGTCGGCGAGGAAATCGAAAAGAATCTTAAAATTAGGCATTTGATACGACTTAAAGAGAAGCTCCGACGACAGCAAAACCTTGGGCTTGGTAGCACACTCCGTTCTAAATGCCTCAATTTGTTGCTCCAAGCGGCCCCTACCAAAACTGTTGGTCAGCTCGCTCGATAGGGCGGTATTATTCTCTAGAACCGAGAAAACAATTTCGTGATGCGAGAAATCCTTCCACAACCCCGTATCCGGGTAGTGAACCTGCGTGTCTCGGTAAAACCGGTTTCGATTCTGATACAGAAATTTCTGGATCGCCGAGGTCCCTGTCTTACTCATTCCTAAATGTAGGTATAACGCTTTGTCCATCAGAGATATCTTGAGTTCAATCGCTCGAAAAGAATGGGGTGCCACTCGCCGCATTTTGCGGGACGCTGCCGTTGCGATCAAGTATAACCAGAAACGGGGTTACCAATAAGCCTGGAGTATAGGAAGGATTAATACCCCCTAATAAGGCACTGACAACTTAACTTCTTTAAGCCTGGAAAATCAGGTGTGTAGCCTCATGCAACCACGCTGCTCCATTCTGAGAACGCACTTACCCTGAGACTCCGCTAGTGGCCGGCAGAAACCAAGTGCCTCCCGAGATTGAACAGATTGTAAACGGAAGCATGAACTCCCAAAAATCGTTGGGCTTGTCGGGGTAAACTGAGATGTGTTATGAATAGGCTCCCGAATCTCCTCACGATGAGCGACACCATAACTCCGCAGTTTGCCTGTAACGATCTTCCTCGGCTCGCCACCATTGCGGTGTATTAACCGCCGGAACCCCTGCGGGTCTCACGCGCAACCCACCATGCCAGCATCCTGTCTACCAAACCTTTACCTGTGCCTGAATTCGTCTGCTCAGCAGACATATCCAATTCTCCGCCCCCGGCTTTGTACTGTTCAGAATACATTTCCAGTACTTTCTTTTTCACCATCCCACGCAGAGGTACATGGGCGAGCATGCCATAAGTGGCAGCGCCCCCTTCGCCCGCTAGTTCCGGATTGGCCCTGACAATCTCCACCGATTTTTTTAAATCCTCCAGATATTGGTCGACCACTTTCAAATGCTGTGCAGTCACCATGGCATGCAGCCCTGATGGATACTGGTTACGGTTAACCTGCCAGCCCAAAGCATCCATCTGGTCGCCAACAGCATAAATATTGAGATCAGGACTGGTGGATTTAAAGGCGAAAAGCGGGCCCCGGGGATTCCCCATCACTTCCAGTTCGGGAATTTCCTCCACCCCCGCTTTCAGCCGATTCACGGCTTCGAGCGTGTCTTTTGCCAGCGCCCGATAACCGGCTTTGCCGAAATACTGTAATACTCCCCAGGCTGCGGCGTAAGCACCACCCGGGCGCGTACCCAACAATGCGGATGAAGCAAACACACCGCCAGGCCAGTTTTGGTATACGAACATCTGGTATCGCAGATAATCCATGTTGCGGTAAGTAATGGTTGAGGCGCCTTTTGCGGCGTAGCCATACTTGTGGATATCAGCAGAAATAGACGTCACTCCCGGCACCCTATAATCCCACAGGGGAATTTCTTCGCCATTCATCTCCATGAAGGGAAGAATAAATCCACCCACGCAAGCATCAACATGTAGCGGTATCTTCCGTTTCTGAGCAATCTCTCCCATGGCCGCAATGGGGTCGATGGTGCCATGAGGATACTCCGGCGCACTACCTAATATCATTACCGTATTGCGGTTGATCATGCGTTTTAGCTTTTTAAGATTCGGAGTCAAGTCATCCAGCAGGGGAACAAGACGGATTTTGACACCAAAATATTCGGACGCTTTAAACCAGGCAACATGTGCCGACTCGGGCATAATCATTTCAGGGCGTTTAACCCTGCGCTTATCTCTGGCCATGTCCCTGTAGGTCTTTACTGCCATCAAACAGCTCTCGGTACCGCCCGAGGTAACAACGCCGCAGACGTCTTTAGTGCCATTAAGAATATCGGCGGTAGCGCTGATAACATCAGTTTCGAACTTTTTCAGGCTTTTGAACGCGGTGGGATTAAGCCCGTTTTCGCAGGCGAATCGATGATAGGACTCTTTTAGAAAATCCGAGTGATCCTCGTTCAGGTAGTAAACAAGGCTCCACACCCTGCCATCCTTATAGTTCGGATCGTGCTCCTTAAAGGCATCAAGTTGCTGGAGAATATTGGCGCTATCCTGACCCATGTCCGGCATGGGTTTATGCAGTTGCTGACTTGCCTTTTCGTCCATTGACTTTGCCTCAAGCTTGTAAAAACAGTGCCAGACTTATGCCCAGATAATTACCCAGCGCATACCCAATGATTCCTGTCGTCATGCCTGACAACAGGACGCCAGGATTACCCAGCGCCTTTACTATCATGGGCACAAAGGGCGGGCTACATATTGCCGAAACAGAGGTCACCACGAAGGTATCACTGTCTATGCCTGCCAACTTGCACAGTATCGCATGCAAAAAGAGGCTGCCTGCTACCGTGCCAAGCACGAACATGGCAATACTGAAACTAACCGCAGCCAAATCATTCAGGCTCGCCATCGTCGCTACAGAAAAACAAAACACATAGATAAGATACATGCCCGTCTTGTAGGACAATGCCAGTGCGCGCACCCTTGGAACAAAAGACAACGCCATACCCAGGGTGGTGAGAAGAATAATGGTCAAAGCTGAGGTGCTTCGAGCAGGGAAAAACATGTTGGTGAGCTCAGATAGAACAAGCGATATCGTTAGAACAAGGGCGCCAAGCACAAGAATTTGCAGCACCTGCGGCAGATTCTCCCGTCGAAATAGCGGAGTATAGTTTTCTTCATCAAACGCCTGGGCTTGGATGGCTTCAATACTGTCCTGCTTCTGAGGCTTACCCAGAAACCAGCGAGACACTGGAATGCCCACGGTCAACATGAACAGAAGATAGGCTCCACCGATTAAGGTGTCCAGGCTATGAAAGATGATGTATTGGCTATGGGGAATCTCCAGCGCAGTTTTGATCGCCGCGAGATTAGGGGTACCCCCGGTATACAAGCCCACGGACATTGCCGCCAGATGACTACTGGCCTCCACCCCGTTTTCACGGGAGAGGTAAAACCATACAGTGGCCAATGTCACCACCGAGGTCGTAGCAAATAGCATGGACAAGAGTGCCTTCCCTGCCATTTTGCTCCACTGACGAATATCCACAGTAAACAGCAACATGGGGAGCGCCAGGGCGACCGTTATTTCGGAGACAGCCAACTGTACACCACCTGCCGCTTCCGGCATCAACCCAGCATTACCTACCAACAAACCGGCGAGATAGCACAGCAGGATCACTCCGAGCTTTTGAGCCCAAAGCTGGTGATGGGCCAGATATAACATCCCGGCTGGCACACACAGAAAAAAGAGTGTGTAAAGAATTGGCATCACAGCCATCATAGCACTGAGCTCATCTGTGGCAGCACCCCCGGCTGCGGAGGCAGGCGGGGTTCAGCGCTGTGCAAGCTCAAAACGGCGAACCGCAAGATCACCCTCGCATTGAATCAGCTTCAGGCGCATAGCCCGGTCTCCAGACCCGACCGGCAGTACCACCGCGAACCGGTTCAGGCCAGGCTCAATATCGACAACAATACTGTGACCCTCTCTGTACCAGTCTGAATCACGCCCAGGGTGAGACAAGGACAGCGTTAGCTGGGAAGCAACGGAGCTCTCCAACTCCATGCGCAGGCATACTGCCCTTCCAGGCAAATGTTTGAACGGCCGGATAATAATCTGTGAATCCTTTCCAGAAGAGCGCCAGAGACCCGGTTCGATGGCTTGGAGATTGCGCAGTTCAACCGCCATCGGGTGCTGGCTATTAAGTAGATCTGTACCGCGATCCCAGCGGCAGTTGGCGGCCGACATAGCAGATTGCTGCAAAAACCAGTTACCAAAGGTCCCACCCCAACCCGGTCCATCTCTACTCAGGACCCGTTCAAGGATCTCCCGCTCGACACTGGAAACCACCACAAAGTCAGCCCTTCGCAAGGAGCGACCCAAGCTGCCAAGCGTCTTGATATGCCTTATTTCCACCCCTGGTGGGCGATCCTTGATATAGCTCATCAATCGATTGTAGAAAGAATCCTGGAGAAACAATACGTTTCGGGGTGCCGCCTCTGTGGCCTTGCTGGAAGACACCACGGGTTCCAGCTCGCCCCAGCCGAGCTGGAACATGGTGCTTAGGTCGCCGACCCGCCATCGCCTCGTAGTCTCGAAATTACGCAGCACAGAACCAACCACCGGTTGCTGCTCAAAAAGCTGGTTAAGCGCGAGTACACCAAATTCTTCAGTCCAGTGAGTGTCCAGCTTTAAGTATGGGGGTTGAGAACGGCGCCATCCATCCAACAATACGCGGTGATCAACCAAGTGCGATCCGGCAAGTTCTACCAGAGTCTGACCATAGCTTTCGCTGGAGTGTAGGAAGGATTAATACCCCCTAATATCGCTTAATCTACTACAAGATCCTAGTTACCGGCAATCGATAGGCTATTATTAATACTCAGCTGTGCAGCAATTAAACATAAATCAATGGTGCAGCGGCCAATTCAGCGTTTTGGGCTTTCCGGCCCGCAACCTATCCTACCGGCCTCGTCCTTGAGCAGCACTGATCATCCTCTCCCTGTTACCCCTAATCCAACAGGCTCTGTTTCGGCGGGACGCGAGGGTGTGCTCAAAGCGAATGTTGACTCGCGTTCTACCGTTTGTGAGATTAAACAGGCGGTCAAACCCACCGCGCAATCTGGCAGAGATGGCAAGGCTCTTATTGTGCCTGACGCTCAATAGAAGAATCGCTCGGAACCCTATGTGGGTTGGCGCTGCTGGCTGAAAGAAAAGTGTCTCTTAGCGAAATGGGCCGCTATTTGTTGTAGTGAATGCGCGAGCAAAATCTACCGGACCAACGATGCAAGCACAGGCAGCAGGCACTGTGAAAACCTCCCCATACAGCACCTACTGGCCACCCACCCGCTCAACATTGAGTGTCAGCAATATCCAGATATTGTAGCCGTGATTGTGCATGTGGTACTCCACTGAGTCGCCGATTTTCGCAGACACCGTCGAAGGAATCGTAACATCATAGATACTCCCGTCACTGGGTATTTCTATCTCATCTTCCCAGATGACCGTGCCATTCAGCGATATCGCTACGTGCGCTTCTTCGGGTTGATCGAATCGCAATTG
>JAPKAY010000034.1 GCA_028825045.1 Halioglobus sp. | reverse complement strand
GCTTGCTCGGAAAAGTCACGACGCCATCGGCTTCCGGCTTGCTCGGAAAAGTCACGACGCCATCGGCTTCCGGCTTGCGTTGCCTGGTTAGAAGCTGCTACCGGTGTGATAGTTTTTGTAGAGTTGGAGTTGCCCCACTTGTAGCCACTTTTAGCTTCCTTGGAACCAGCCCAAATCGTTTTAGATTCAGCCGCAGGAGCTTTTTTGCCCCACTTATACCCGGAAGTAGTGCTTCCAGTGTACTGCTCAGATGAAGCGAGTTTATGACTGATCCGATGTACCGCATTGCTTGATGTATCGGCACTGTCTTCCGGTGTAGCTGCTACCGTCAGAGAGGGCGTCAGGGCAAGGAGTGCGGCACTGGCAAGTCCTACGAAACCAATTTTTTTAAGTGTTTTCATAATGTTTTTACCTGCGTTTCTTTTGTTCAGTCACACTAATTTGTGACCGAGCTCTCTAAACCAGCCCCTTCCCGGGACTCTGATCGCATTCTAATCCGGCTATGCTTGATTTAGTTATACGGGGTGGGGTTGGGGAAATGAAGGGACCGTTATGCCCTTTATGGGGTAGGTGGGGAGGGTCTCGGATGGTGCGTGGCCTTGAAGATCGGATTGCCCAGTAAAGCCACGGTGTAGATGCTAATTCAGTACATCGGGTCGATCCAGTCAGTCGCTGACCCTCTAGGGTTACAGGGCTACTAATGCGCTTGGGTTTCTAGGGTGGCGTTGGGGTATCCGTTGGCTTTCCCCGAGACAGATTCTCAATGATGCCTCGTTCCAACAGATAGAGTCCCTGCCAATCGAAAGGCGGCTTACTGGACGGGTCCTGCCCGGAAGGCATGAGTTCTGCTTGTTCGATATAATCTTTTACACCCCATTTGCGGTTTTCGCTGAGGCCTTTCTCGCTGCTTGTGGCCGAAACCATACTTTTCAGCCCTGGTAGTGAGACGTCGCCATCCGCATCAATGATAGCCGGTCCATATCGGTCGTCAGCCTCTGAGTGGCCTGTGTTCTCGGCTGAGTCATTGTCTCCACACGCTTTTTCGCCCAGAGTTACTGCCCTGGCGGCGCTCAAGTAACCATGCCCCTGTTCAAAGGGACTGTATGCGAGCAACCCGTCGCGGTTTATGGCCGGCTCCGCGCTGGTGATGAGCTTGCACTTGAGTTCATCGGGCGTGAGGTCAGGCTCCAGCTGTATTAAAAGTGCCAGGATCCCGGAGACCAGCGCAGTCGCTTGTGAGGACCCGGTAGAGACAAATTCTCCAGTTCTGAGGATATCTTCGGGCTGCTCCGTGGCCAGGTCTGATTCCGGGCGAATGAGACCGGTCATATGCCCGCCCAGAGCGACGAAGTCTGGTTTTATATGGCCTGCGAGTGTCGGGCCTCGGGAGGAGAAGTCGGGTATATAGTCGTCGTCGCGCGTATTGGGCGTCCAGGAGTCGGTAACCGCTCCAACCGTAATAATCTCGGGCTGGTTGCCGGGTGACCCAATAGTCATGGGTTCCGGGCCTTCGTTGCCGGCGGCGGCAACCACCGCTATCCCATCTTCCCACGCCCTCATTACCGCCTGATTGACCGGGTCTTCCCAGTAGGGCCATCGCGGTGTCTGGGCAATGGAGAGGTTGAGAACCCTAATATTGTATTTTTCGCGGTTGTCGACGACCCATTGAATAGCACTAACAATTTCCAGAATATGGGCAAACCCGCCGCGGTCCAATACTTTCACCGAAACGAGACTGGCATCAGGTGCCACGCCTTTATATGCACCTGTTGGGCGGCCTTGGTGCATGGTCTTGCCGCTATGCGCGATGATGCTGGTCATATGGGTGCCATGCCCACTCTCATCGATTACCCCGGAACCTGTGGCGCCATTACGGGCATCATATCTGGCGAGCACGCGAGGTTTTCCGGTAGTGTCCTTCTCCAGCGCTTCGTGGTCCCAAAGCCCAGAATCAATGACGGCCACCGTGACGCCTTTGCCAGTGATGCCTTGCTGATGGAAGGAGTCTATCTCGGCGACGGTGTTGTAGTAAAAATTGTCGTGATTATTCTCATAGCCAGTCACCAGGGTAGCAGCGCAATTCTCCGCAAAGCTCATCTTGAGAGTGAAATCTCTCTGTCGAGGAGGCTGTTCACCACTCGCGGGAGTTGGGGACTCAAAGCTGACTTTCAGGTCTGCTCTTCCACGTAATATTGGCTGTTGGGTGGCAGGGAAGTCTACATGTAACGAGCCTAATGAGGCATCTTGATACAGGCTAGGCGCTACGGCTCTACCGCCTACTGATATGGCCGTGACGGCTCCCATTGAGGGTGGCCATGTAAGCTCTAGACTCTTTAGCCGGGCGGGAGTGGCGCGCTTGTTGTATAAGCGCCAAAGAAAACCCTGTGGAGTGAAGTCTAGTTCGATATGGCCCCTTACCTTGCATCCCTCTTCCTCGTCGGGTTTTTCGACTGGCTTATCAATATCAGCAAGGTCATCAATGTGCCGCGTAACCAGCGGAGACTTAATTACACTATCGAGTTGTTGCTGGCTTAGCTTTGCGCCCACAGCGTTGATGACATGGAGGTCGTGGGTGACCGTCCCCCCGGCATTTTCAACCAGCTTCGAAATTTCGTCGGCGGACGAGCCCTGGAGCAAGACTTGCAACTCGTCGGACTCAACTGACCACGCGGCGGGGGATAGGAGTAGGTAGGCTGAGAGTGTTGCCGTAAGTGCGCAGTTCTTCATCCGAGGGAGGGTTTTTACCGGACTACTTGCCAAGTGCTGCTTGAATTTGTGTGGAGAAGTTCTCCTGCAGCATATTGGGCACATCTTCTGGATAAATCGGTCGTGCAAAGTAAAAGCCCTGCAAAAAGCCGCAGTCGTGTTTCACCAGGTAGGACAATTGGTCTTCGTTCTCGATGCCCTCGGCGATTACGCGCAGTTTGAGCGTCTTTGCCAGCGCAAGTATGGCGTCGACTATGGCTGCGCCATCGGTCGTGTCCAGGTCTGCAATGAAGCTTTGGTCGATTTTTAATGTGTCGATGGGAAAGCGCTTGAGATAGCTCAGGGAAGAATAACCGGTACCAAAGTCGTCAACTGCCAAATCGATGCCCAGTGCTTTTAGCTCTCGTAGTTTGCCGATATTCGTCTCGGCATCATTCATGATAGCGCTTTCAGTCAGTTCCAGTTCCAGGCGCTCTGGTGTTAACCTGGCTTGATCAATAAATTTAGCGATCCATTGGGGCAAATTGTGCTGGTTAAATTGCAGGGGCGAAATGTTGACACACACGCGGAAGGAATCCAGTCCTAGCGTATCCCAGTAAAGGCAGTGTCTGGCGACTTCGGCCATCACCCACTCACCCAGCTCAATGATTTGTCCGGTACTCTCGGCTAGGGGGATAAACTCCTGCGGAGACACCATGCCGCGGGTTGGGTGCTTCCAGCGCACCAGCGCTTCCATACTGACCACTCTACCCGTTGCAGTTTCAACCTGTGGTTGATAGCGCAACTCAAGTTCGTCATTTTGCATGGCTTCGCGCAGCTCTTCTTCCATCTTGAGCTGTTCTACTGCCTGAGAGTTCATCTCTTCATTATAGAAGCGGTAGCAGGCGCGTCCTTCTGCCTTTGCAACATACATTGCGGTGTCAGCATTTCGGCTCAGGGTGTCGGGGTCCGAGCCATCCTGTGGATAGATTGCGATGCCAATGCTCGGGGTCACTACTGGATTGTGCGATTGTAATGCGATCGGCTCAGACAGGCTTTCGAGAATACGTCTCGCGACTTTCTCTATATCCGCAATGTTTGCGACGTCGGACAACACTACGGTAAATTCATCGCCGCCTAGTCGTGCAATCTCTGTTGCCCCTTCTGAGTCACTGTCTGGCTCGGCATTATTTTCGGAGAAATAGTTGATGGCATCTTCTTCGCGCAGTTCAATGGTGAGTCGTTTGGCAATTTCTACCAACAGGCTATCGCCGTGGGCGTGACCAATCGAGTCATTGATGCGTTTGAAATGATCTAAATCAATGAATAGCAGAGCGGCGGGCGTTCCTTGGCGCTGGCTGCGCTTAAGCAATCGGTTCAAATGTTCATTGAAACTGCGTCTGTTGGGGAGGTTCGTCAGCGGGTCGTAGTATGCCAGGTAGCGCAGGCGGTCCTCCTGCCGCTTCAGCGAGTTGAACGCGTTGCTGGCGCGGAGCGTGTACTGGATGTCCCGGCCCAGTAGTGACCAATTTACGGGTTTGGTCTTGTACTGGGTTGCACCGGCATCGAAGCCTTCATCAATAGATTGGCGATCATCCGAACTGGTAACAATAATGATGGGAATCGTTGCTCCTTGCGGAAGCTGCCGAATACGCTTGCAGGCCTCCAGACCCGTCATAACCGGCATTTCTACGTCCATAAAGACCAGATCCGGTCGCTCGCGCACAAAGATATCGAGCGCTTCAAAGCCGTTGGAGGCTTCTACAATCAACATATTCTCCGCTTCCAGACACTGGCGCGTCAGTAGTCGTGCAGTCTGATCATCGTCAACAACAAGTATTTTTGCTTGGTGGCGTATGGGATCTGTACTCGTCATTTTACTAGCGGAGGCAATGCTTCTAACCGGCCGCGTAGGCTATCATTACTGGGACCTCGCGCCTAGTGCGAAAAGAAAAATAGGGGGGCAGGCGGACTACGCAGGCCATTTTTCCGTGAGCTTTACTCAGGGAGTGAAAGTACGCTCGATGCAATTTTATTCGGCAGCACTGATGAAGATGTTAGTGCCCCTAACGCTGATCGGTGCGGCCCTTTTGGGTCGACTATATATCGACCAGCTAGGCAGTGACGCACGGGTCATTCTCGACAACCTCGCCTATTTGTTTTGCCTGGTTGCTCTGTTTATGGCTTATCAGTTTAATCGCAGCCGTTTGATGCTTGCTTCATTCGGTGTGGTGGTTTTTTACTGGGTTGTTCAGAACTATTTACAGGCCAGTCTGTCCGACCCCATTGTGTGGGGTCGGTTTCTGGCGATCAGCCTGGCATTGCCGATACTCATACTCTATTTGCTGCTCTTGCCTGAACGTGGAATTTGGAATCTCTACGGTTTCGTTTTCTCCCTGGCGTTCATTACGCTTGCGTTGATCTGTGTTGAGCTTGGCCCCTGGCTACCGCAGGTGAGTGAGGCGGCGCAAAGCTATTATGCGCCGCGCCCGGTGGATGGCTATGTTCTCTCTTTTGGGGCCACCTTATTAGCGGGGTTGGTTGTCGTGGTGGGGGTAGTGCTGCTGAGTACGCGCAATGAAGAGGTAGATGCGGCCCTAATAGGCACTTTTAGTTCCCTCTACCTGGTGCTCGCCTTGCTGCATCTCGAGCACATCTCCGTGGCAATGTGCACTGCGGCAGCCCTGTGTTTGCTTTGGGGCAGCTTGCGCAGCTCCCATGCGATGGCCTACCTGGATGACCTCACAGGACTGCCGGGCCGGCGCGCATTGAACGAGAGGCTGAAAATGTTGGGTGGCAATTACGCTATTGCTATGCTGGATGTGGATCACTTCAAACGTTTTAACGACACCTATGGGCACGATGTGGGAGACGAAGTGCTCAAACTCGTCGCTTCTCGCATTCGCAAGGTTGGGGGCGGCGGCACAGCTTATCGATACGGCGGAGAAGAATTTTGTGTTGTGTTCCCACGCAGGACGGTGGAGGAGTCGGTTGAGCCACTGGAGCATGTGCGAGAAGAAATTGCAGGTTACATCATGTCTATCCGGGACCAGAAATTTCGTCCGACGGGGTTAAAAGAAGGTACCAGAAAACGGGGTGCGACAAGACTGCGCAGCGATCAGGTGTCAGTCACTATTAGCGGGGGAATCGCTGAACGCGGTGGTGAGTGCGCGGAGGCGGATGATGTAATCGGAGCAGCGGATAAAAATCTCTATAAGGCAAAAAAAGCGGGCAGAAACCGTCTGGCCCATTAGCCGTAAATGGAATAGGGCGAAGGACTACAACTGACCGCGACGATTCAGGCCCTGCTCCTGCACAAAACGTGGGAGCTGCTGCAGGGGAATTGCGGGGCTGAAATAAAATCCCTGTACTTGCTGACAGTGATGTTCGCGCAAGAATTCAATCTGCTCATGAGTTTCGGCTCCCTCTGCCACCACGAGTATATCCAGCCGTCGACCCATCTCGATGATCATCGTACATACAGCTGCCTGGTGGTCGTTGTTGGGGAGTTCACGCACAAAGCAGGCGTCGATCTTCAGCGCAGAAATCGGTAGCTCGGTGAGGTGAGAAAGCTGTGAAAAACCTGTTCCAAAGTCGTCCAGAGAAAAGGAAATGCCGAGTTCGCGTAAGCTATCCATGCGGTCTTTGATCCCAGACGAACTTTTCAGAATAGTCGATTCTGTCAATTCAAACTCAATACGCGAAGCGTCTGCTCCGCTGCGTGCGATGATGTCTTTGACGATACTCACAAAGCGATCATCCTGGATCTGGGAAAAGGAAATATTGACGGCAACGTCTACGTTTTGCATGTTCTGTTCAGCGAGCCAGGACTGCGCACTACAGGCGTGTTGAATGACCTGGTAACCAATGGTTTTCATTAGCCCCATATCCTCACAGACAGAGATGAATTCACCCGGAAGTACCAAGCCGCGCTCTGGATGATTCCAACGCAAGAGGGCCTCCAGTCCTACCAATTGGCCGGTAGAGAGGTCTATGCGCGGTTGGTAGTGGAGTTCGAACTGGTTTTTGCGGACAGCGGTTCGCAATTCTCCCGCCAGGGAGCTGTTACCGGCAATGTCAAAAGTGAGTGTTTCAGAGAAGCGAATGAAGCGGCCGCCCTCCATGCTCTTTGCTTGCTGCATGGCGCTGCGGGCATGTTCTACCAGGTCGGAAAATTCAGTTCCGTCCTCTGGGAAAATGGCGGCGCCGATACTGGCTTCCACCGCGACTTGTTGTTCACTCAGGATCATCGGGGCGGAGATAGACTTGAGCATTTTTCCCGCAATGAGCTCAACGTCCGCCAGTGAGTTGACATCCTCGAGCACCACGGCAAATTCGTCGCCGCCAAGCCGTGCGATGCTGTCGGTGTTGCGCATTTTATTGACCAGACGCCGAGAGATCGATTTGATCATCACATCGCCGTCGGCCTCACCATAGTGATCATTGATATTGGCGAACTGATCGATGTTGATGTATAAAAGCGCGGTGTTGAAGCCGTATCGCTCCGAGCGACCCATAGCGCGTTCCATATGGGCGCGGAATCCCGCCCGGTTGAGCACACCCGTCAGGGGGTCGCGATTGGACAGTTGCCGGATTTGCTCCCGCGCCTGTTTGAGCTGAATACTGTAGTCCAGCACACGGTGTACCAACGCATCCTGTAGTTGCCCACGAATCAGATAATCCTGGGCACCCAGTTCGCGCAGTTGCTCAATCTGGGTCTGATCCGCTTTGTCGAGCAGGAGGATTAGAGGTGCCGTGGCCTTGTTTTTGTTGGCGAGTCGCAGCAGATATTCTGATTCGGGGCCATGCGCCATGATGACAGCGTCTATTTTGGGGTCCAGAAGTGCTTCGAGCGGGCGTTCCATCGCAGCCGCAGGCGCGAGGTGGAATCTCGCAGGCAGCGCGCGCTCAAGACAGGCCGTAATAATCAGGTGGTCTGTCTTGTCGTCGGAAATGATTAGTATTGTGTGCTGGTCCACTCTTGCTTCCTAGCTGCTTAACCCTTGACCGGGGAGATTGAGGTGCGATCCGTCACCCTGTCGTTGTTTTGCTGGCTAGTTCGCCTAGCGGGGCTTATTCTTTATATAACATAAGGTTATACGGAATTACTTATCGGAATTCTAGTAATTGTTTATTTAAAAATACCAATCGACTGGCTCCGCTCTGCCTCCAGTGCGCCGGGCTCTGGTTATGTGAAATTCCGCGGGATTGCAGTGGCCACAATGTGATAGCGTTTCGTGGCCGCAGTCACTATTGCCTGCCGCGACCTCCGAAGTAGGCTACGACTTCCTCATCAGGTGTTAAATTTATGAACGAAGAGCTTAAACTCGACATCACAGACGGCATCGCGCTGATTACACTCAATCGTCCTGACGTACTAAACAGCCTCTCAAGTACGCTAATTGAAGGCTTGGGACTGGCCTATCGCCGCTGCGATGAGGACGATGAGGTGCGGGTAGTGGTCGTTACCGGCGCTGGTAAGGCCTTTTGCGCTGGCGCGGATATGAGTGGGGGAGGGAGTACGTTTGATGGTGCTGCACAAAGTGTGGAGGTTAACTCCTGCCCGCTTAGCATGCAGGCCTGGGAATTGCGTAAGCCGGTCATAGCAGCCTGTAACGGTCATGCGATTGGGGCCGGTTTAGGCGTGGCGATGCAGGCGGATATGCGAGTATTTGCCAACGAGGGGAAATACGGATTCCTGCAGTCTCGCCGCGGGGTTGTGGCCGACTTTGCGATGGAGTTTGTATTGCCCCGGCTGGTTGGTTTTGAACGTGCCTTTGAGCTTTTAGTCCGCGCCCCGCGACTCTCCGGGGAGGAAGCGGTTGCCTGGGGATTAGCCGGTCGCTGCGTGGCGTCGGAGAATGTGTTGGACACGGCTTTGGAAATTGCCCGCGATATTAGTGTCAATTGCGCGCCTCTGCCTGTGGGTCTGCACAAACAATTACTCTGGCGTGGATTAGGGATGCAACTGGGTGAGTTGGCAGACCTGGAGAGTCGTGCCCTGAACCACACTATGTCCACAGCCGATGCGGTTGAGGGAGGGATGGCCTATTTTGAGCGCCGCCCGGCCCAGTGGACTGCCAGTATCAATGAGGACTGGCCCGCGTGGTTGAAGAATTGATTAGCCTGCTTCTGGCCTGCAGCTGAACACGGGAATATTGCGGTCGGTGCGTGCCTGGTACTCATCGAAGTCGGGATACATCGATAGCAGGTTTGGCCACAGCGTGGCCTTCTCTTCGTCATCAACCTGCCGGGCGATGTACGTTTTTTCTTCCCCATCAGCCATTATTTGAATTTTAGGGTGGGCCACAATGTTGTGGTACCACACCGGGCTTTTATCCATGCCCCCCTGTGAGGCAACCAGCAGCTTGTTGTCGCCATGTGGCAAATGAATTAGCGCGATGCGCCGTATTTTTCCCGATTTGGCGCCCATGGCCGTGACGATACACACCGCATAACCCCCGATGAATTTGTTCATCAGGCGACCCTTGCTGGCCCTGAAAACAGCAACGTTGAGTTTCGTTACCCAGCGCATTACAAAGCGGATGGTGGGCACTTGCGAATCTTTAATGGTGCGGACGTTGGCGCGTTTTTTTGTGACGTAATCGTATTCCACCATTAGGTTTTCTCCGCTGTGACCGTGGTTTTGGCGAGTGTCTGGGCGCAATCGCGAACCAGTTTATGCTAGACTCGCCTTCCATTTTTGCTGTGTTTTGTCCGAGTATGAGTCTAGCATCTGATAAACTGGAAAGTATCCGCGAACAGGTGCAATTTCACCTGGATAACGCTGAGCAGAAACAGCTTAGCCCTGCGCAGGAGCGCTCGCTCAAGGATCAGATCAAGATTCTTCTGGAACGAGAAAATGCCGTCATCGTAGCGCATTACTATACTGCCCCTGCGATCCAATCGCTGGCTGAAGAGACCGGCGGCTGCGTCTCAGACTCCCTGGAAATGGCGCGATTCGGCCGCGATCATCCCGCTACCACGCTGGTAGTCGCCGGGGTAAAATTCATGGGCGAAACCGCCAAAATTCTTACACCGAACAAGCGCGTCCTAATGCCAACGCTGGAGGCAACCTGTTCTCTGGACATTGGCTGTCCCATCGAGGAATTTTCTGCTTTTTGCGACCAGCACCCTGATCGCACCGTAGTGGTCTATGCCAATACGTCAGCTGCTGTAAAGGCTCGGGCCGATTGGGTCGTCACTTCCAGTATCGCCCTTGATGTTGTGGAGCATCTGGCCGATCAAGGCAAAAAAATAATCTGGGCCCCGGATCAACATTTGGGTAACTATGTGCGAGACCAGACGGGCGCAGACATCCTTATGTGGGACGGTGCCTGTATTGTGCATGAGGAATTTAAGGCGCGTGGAATAGCAGATATGCAGCGTGTCTATCCCGATGCGGCTGTTTTGGTTCATCCGGAGTCGCCAGCCGCCGTGCTAGAGCTGGCTGATCGGGTCGGTTCGACCTCGCAAATTATTCGTGCCGCCTGCGAAATGGATAACAAGCAGTTTATAGTTGCGACCGACCAGGGCATATTTTACAAGCTGCAGCAGCAGGCCCCGGACAAGGAATTCATTATTGCACCGACTGCCGGTAATGGTGCGACCTGTCGCAGCTGCGCGCAGTGTCCCTGGATGGCGATGAATGAGCTGGAAACCCTGGCGCAGGTGTTCGAGCGCAATGACAATGAAATTTTCGTTGACCCTGCCGTCGGTGAGCAGGCCATGGTTCCACTTCGTCGTATGCTCGACTTCGCGAGCGAGCTTAATCAGGTGGCGGTCAAGGGTAACGCCTGAGAGGTACGCAAAACCTGAGACGGGAGAAGATGCAGACCGTCTCCTGCTGGGTAACCCAACCAAAATGTATACCGAGCCACTACTGCCTCAGGTTCTCCTATATCGGTGTAGATTCGGTGAGGTAAATTAGAGTTCCTCCATCTGTTCTTGCATGCGAGTGAGATCCGCCAGCCGTTGGTTTATTTTTGCCGATGCCAGGTAGTCGCTCTTGGCTAGCTTCAGTGCATATTCGAGTTGCTTTTTCGCCTGATCCATAGCGCCGTTGAGAATGAAGTATTCCGCTCGAGACTGGTGTAAGCCGGGAATATTTCCCGCCAAACCCTGCACTTCTGCTAATAGATACCACAGGCTCGGGTCTTTGGGTCGGCGTTTGCTTTGCGCCACAAGGACTTCCTCAGCGATATGGGGTTGCTGGTTTTTCATTAGTGCTTTGGCGTAGCTCATGGCAAGGGGGTGGTTGCCTGGCGTAGTCTGTAGCTGCTTTGCCAGCTTTTTTGCAGCTTTCCCGGGTTTATTGCGCGCCATGTCAATGTCGGTATCGGCAAGGATATATTCCAGCCTGTTGGGGTTGGTTGACCAGATGGCGTCCAGTTCCAGGCTGGCCTCATCAGGTCGCCCCGCAGAAGTCAGTGCCAGTACAAGCCCATAAATTGTCGCCTCCTGTGAACGCGGTGTGCCCTCCAGCTCTCCACGAAACCTTTCAACGGCCATTTCGGGTGTTTCCGTAAGCTCGGTGATAACGCGAGATCGCATCAGTTGGTAGCTAAGGTCATTATCTCTGGGCTTTCTGGGATACTGCCGAGCCCGGTTGCGTGTATCGGCAATACGGTTTTGAGACAGGGGGTGCGAGCGCAGGAATTCAGGTACCTGGTCGCCTTCTGCATAGCGGGAAGATTGCATCATGCGCTCGAACATTTCCGGCGCGGCGTAAGGGTCCATGCCGGCATCAGCCAGGGTTTGCATGCCGACTCGGTCCGCTTCCTGCTCGTTGCCTCGACTATGACGCAGGGCTGAATCTTGTGCGGCGGCCTGCGTCGCTGACAGTGAGGCTAATCCAATATCCGAACCTGTGGTGGCCATCAACACAAAGCTGGCAAGCATCGCCGCCAGTGCAATGGGTTGCATTTTTTTCTGGTACTCAACGCCACGGGAAAAGTGGCGTTGACTCAGGTGAGCGACTTCATGGGCCAGCACCGTGGCCAATTCATCCTCGTTCTGGGCCCAAAGTAAAAGTCCGTTGTGAACGCCGATGACACCCCCTGGTACAGCGAAAGCGTTGATGGTTGGATTCTCGACCACGACCAGGTCGATGCGGCGATCATCCAGTTTACTGTGCCGGACCAACTCATAAATAAGGTTTTCCAGATAATCGAAAAGCAGCGGATCATCTACAGTAGAAACCTGGCTGCGGAACATTCTCAGCCACGCCTGCCCCAACTGGTATTCGAACTCCGATGAAAACATGCTGGTACTGGCTTCACCGAGGTTCGGCAGTTTTAGCTCTTGGGCTGTCGACAAGCTGGTCGTTGCCAGCATTATTAATAGCGTAAAAGTGACTATCGCGCGCCGCGCACTCACTGTCAGCCTGGTAAAATTAAGCACAGAATAGAACCGTTAGAGTACAAATGCATTGGTCTCGTATTGTACTGCATGGTAGCCGCATCGGACCAAATCGTTTTGCTCGAAATGCAGAACTATCCAGAGATGGAGGACGTTTAGGCGGTTCTGTTCTTTCCCGTATACTTGTGCGCTGACATAGCCGGACGATGGGCAGGATGACCGCACTGGAACTAATAGTACTGGATGCCACTGGCTTGCAGTGCCCTATGCCTTTGTTGAAAGCCAAGCGGGCATTGAATGCGATGCAGGTGGGGCAGCAATTACGTGTTCTTGCGACGGATCAGGGTTCAGTCAGGGATTTTCGGGTATTTGCCGAACAATCCGGGCATCTTCTGCTCGATAGCACAGAGGCGGACGGCGTTTACAATTACCTGCTGGAAAAAAGATGAGTTACCGATTTCGCTAACTCAGGGAGGGCGCCTGTGCGCCCGATTTCCAGGATTCGCAATGTCCCCTAAAATGGGATTGGGTTAACAAGGCGCCATCGCTTCAATGGTCAGACTGCGCGGCTTATCGGTGCAAACAGGCATGTAAGGTAGTGTGATGTCCCGCCTTTATTCGCGCACTATCAAGTGACTATCACGCGTTTTTACAAATTTTCTGCGGCGCTATCAAAGAGCTGCGCACACTCCGGTGTGCCCGAAACCGAGCGAGCGCCTTGATCTGGGGGAAATTTCTGGCCTCTGTGGCTGTACCAACTCTGTAAATTTCTGGCATACAGCGCAGTAATTAGGTGGTATCGTGCTATTCATGTCAAAAATACCTTCAAAAAAAGACTATATTAATCAGCGCCTTGCAGCGATTGTTGTCTTTTGTCTGACTCAAGCCGCATGTGTGTGGATGGAGCCTGTCTCGGTCACATCAACCGGTCTGGTGGCGGGAGCGGTCGAGGACGACAGCGGAATTTCCAGCGATGGCCGCTACATCACCTTCACCACAGTTGCCGCATTAGTGCCCGCCGACACCAACTCAATCGACGATATATACCGATTCGACACCACCACCTCCACTATCTTGCTTGTTTCAGTGGCGCCTTCCGGCGACGGAGGTAATGCGGGGTCGAAGCAGCCCTCCATCTCTGGAGATGGTTCGATAATCGCATTTGCATCGGCGGCCACGAACTTGGGCTCAGCCTCAAACGGCCAAGTACAGATTTATATTCGAAATATTCCTGCGGGGACGACTCAGCTTGCAACGATTCCTGTGGGCAATGCTGATAGCGCAGGTCCCTCGGTGTCTGCGGATGGTTCTACAGTTGCATTTTCCTCGCACGCGAGCAATCTCGATCCCAGCGATACTAATGGTGTGAGCGATGTGTTTTCTTTTGATATCGGCGGAGGCTCGGTAAGCCGCCGTTCGGTTGCGGCAGGGGGGGGAGTTCCTGATGGCGCATCCACTGAACCCAGTAGTAATGCAGACGGAACAATAATCGCTTTTACGTCTGAGGCCACTAATCTGGTTTTGGGTGATAGCAACGGTGTAGCTGATGTATTTTCCGTCGACGCCGGCGGTACCATCGAACGTATTTCGCATGGCGTACTGGGAGAGGGCGATGCTCCATCGGGCCAACCCTCTATGGCCTCAGGATCAAACACGATCAGTTTTTCCTCATCGGCCAGCAATCTGGTTGTCGGCGATACCAATGCGGTGGTCGATATTTTCGTCCATACCCCTGGCTCCAACATCCAGCGGATAGTGAAATTATCTGGAACCCAATTCTCTGCAGAATCTGCGGCGCCTTCGATCAATTCGGATGCCACCCGAGTCGCGTTCCTGACCGATGGGAGCAATATTGGACAGTCGACTGGACTAATCGCTGTTGCTGTCGATCTAATTGACTTTACTATTAACGCCATCTCCGTATTGGGCAACTCAGATAATGTTGTGCCTGCCACGCACGTGTCCATTAGTGGCGACGGTGCATATGCAAGTTTTAACTCGATTGCTCAACTCGATGACTCCGATACGAACGCTCTATCTGATGTCTATGCAAGGTTCGCCTATACGACCCGCATCGAGCCCTGGTCGTTTTTTCCAGGCAAAGTGGAAGCCGGTACAGTAACAACGGTGACAATTACGGGTAAAAGCTTCCGCGTTGATGGTTCGGCGCCAACTATCTGGATTCCAGGCGGCGCTAGCGGTATTACGTTCAGCAATGTCCTGGTGCTGAATTCTTTCACTATCACCGCGACGATGTCGACGGAAGCCTGGGTTGTTAATGACAATTACCCGGTCTGGATGAAATTTGCCGGAGGAGGACCAGGGCCCGGTAGTGGAACGACGCAGACATGCACCACGTGTCTAACGGTCGCAGACCCGGACCCGGTTGCCGATATGGTTGATATTGCCAGTTCGATTGGCCTGCCTCTGGCCGATGGAGGCTCCGCCGGTCTTCTGGTCGAAGACCTGAATGATGATACCTTCCAAGATGTACTGTTTATCCGACATGAGCCTACCCAGGAATTGTTCCTATTGGGTGATGGGAGTGGCCTGAATATTAGTCCCCAGATGAATGGGGCGGATAGGCACGAATGCGCCAGCGCTGATGTAAACAATGACGGGCGTACCGATATTTACTGCTCGGTAGGTTCAGGTGCAGGCTCCGGAACAGGTGACAATAATCTTTGGATACAGCAAGCGGACGGAAGCTATATCGATGAGGCCGCCTCTTGGGGAGTCACTGATTCCTATGGTCGAGGACGCGACGTCGTCTTCCTTTATGCCAACAATGATTCTCTCCCCGATCTCTTTGTCAGCAACTGGGGGCCACGGACTGACGGGAATGTTTCTTCCAATCAACTGTTTATTAACAACGGTGGGACCACATTCTCTGCCGCACCAGAGTATGGCGTTGACGGCGAATTGGCCAGCTTTTGCGCGCTGACGGCTGACTTTGATGATGACGGCGACGATGACTTGGTTGTCTGTGGTAGTGACCGTGTGCGCATGTACGAAAATCAGGCGGGGGCAGGGTTCCTGGATGTCTCCGCGTCACTTGGCTTCTCGCAGCGGTTGTTGGATGCTGCATTTGCCGACATTGATGGCGATGGTGATCTTGACATGGCGATCGCTTCCGAAACAGGGTTTGAAATACATCGTCTTGCCCAGGGCGTAGATGACGGGGTGGTATTTCTGCAGAGCGCAAGCCATCCGCGTACCGTCGCGTTCGGTGATATTAATGGTGACGGCACGCCTGATGCTTATTTTGTGCAACGAGGTTGCCGAACGGAGATTGAACAGAATTTGCCCGATGTTGTTGCGCTCAGCAGCGGCGGGACGTTCGTTGCGATTGATCCGCCAGATGTGCAGCGGGGTTGCGGGGATGCTGTTGTCTCATTCGATCACGATGCCGACGGAACCGATGGTTTTCTCGTCGGCAATGGTCGCGGACGAAGAGGCCCCCTTCAGTATTTGGTCTTGCCATAACCGTGAGACTGCCAGCCTAGTTAGGCGAACAGGAGTGTGACAGGCGCGCAGAACCCTTGAACCTCGCTAAGAACCTGAACCATTAAAAAAAGCCTTCTGCCAGGCATCACAGGGGTTTACGCTTAATTACCTTCCGTTTGCATCCGAAAATCGTCAGAATGCGTCTCCTGCTTAAGCAATTCCAGTTACGGCGATTTTGTACTGGGCGAAAACGACGCAGGTCACCTATAAAGACGCAGCACTGACACTACCCTGGGCGATATATGCTGGATATTTTCAAGAAATGGTATACGCGCTACCTGTTCGAAGAGGAGTCAGTTTTACTGCTGGTGCTGCTGGTATTAGCGGTGGTTTTGTTGATGACCATTGGCGATATTCTCGCACCGGTGCTTGCCGCCATTGTTCTGGCCTATCTCGCGCAGGGCCTCGCCGGACAATTGCAAAACCTTGGCCTGCCACAATGGTTGGGTGTTGCCGTTTCGTATTTTGTTTTTGTCGGTATCTTCTTTGGTTTTAGCTTCGCATTATTACCACTTGTATGGCGGCAAATGCTGAGCCTGGTCAGCGAAATGCCCCATATGCTTGAGCAGGCGCAACAGTTTCTCGGTGTGCTCCCGGATCGATATCCACACATTTTTAGTGAAGAGCAAGTGGGGGAGTTGGTGACCATTGCGCAATCTGAATTTGCCGGCTTTGGCCAGACTGTAGTCAAGCGCTCGCTGGCCTCTATTCCAGGCATTCTCACGGTGATGGTGTATTTAATCCTCATTCCACTTCTCGTATTTTTCTTTCTTAAAGACAGGCAGAAAATTTTGGATTGGCTGGGAGGGTTCCTGCCCGCAGAGCGGCCCCTGTTGCGGCGCATTTGGTCAGAAATGAACCAGCAGTTTGCTAATTATTCTCGGGGTAAGGTGCTTGAGGTCTTGATCGTCGGCGGGGTGACGTACTTTGCGTTCACCTTTATGGGGGTAAATTATGCAGCGCTGCTGAGCCTGCTGGTGGGGCTTTCCGTGATTGTCCCCTATATCGGCGCGACATTGGTGACACTGCCAGTGGCGATGGTCGGATTCTTCCAATGGGGGCTCAACACTGAATTTTATTACTTGCTTGGGGTCTATCTTGTCATTCAGGCCCTCGATGGCAATGTGCTGGTGCCTTTTTTGTTTTCGGAGGCGGTGAATCTGCACCCCGTTGCTATTATTCTGGCGGTGCTTTTCTTTGGCGGAATATGGGGTGTCTGGGGCGTGTTTTTTGCTATCCCGCTGGCGACGTTGATCAAAGCGGTCATTAGTGCCTGGCCTACCGAGGAGCTGATTGCTCCCGACGCTGGGTAATTACTACAAATCTTACGGAGTTTTTGATGTTCCAGATGTCTGCCCCGCAAGGGATCAGGACCCTTCTATGCCTGTTCGTTGCTTTCACCCTTGTCTCTTGTGCCACCACGCCTTCTTCCGGGGTACAGCCGCTCAAAAGCCCGAATGACGACTACCAGTACCGATTGCTGACACTCGACAATGACCTGGAAGTTCTGCTCATTTCCAATCCTGACGCACCCAAGGCGGCAGCTGCTTTGGATGTCATGGTGGGCAGTGGCGACAATCCGCCTGGATTAGGTGGACTGGCCCATTTTCTGGAGCACATGCTATTTCTGGGTACCGATAAATACCCCGAAGCGGCAGAGTACGCGCAATTTATCTCTGAGCACGGGGGCAGTCACAACGCCTACACCAGTTTTGAGCACACAAACTATTTTTTTGAGATCAATGCGGCTTATTTACCAGAGGCGCTAGACCGGTTTGCCCAGTTTTTCATCGCGCCAAAGTTTGATGAGCAGTATGTTGACCGAGAGAAAAACGCCGTTCAAGCCGAATACCAAATGGGTCTCAAGAGTGATGGGCGCCGCGGGCTCGATGTGCTGCAGGAAGTCATGAATCAGGATCACCCCTATAGTCAGTTTTCCGTCGGTAGCCTGGATAGTCTGGCTGATCGACCAGGTGTGCCGATCAGAGACGAATTGATTTTGTTTTACGAGAAACACTACTCCGCCAACGTTATGCGCCTGGTGGTGTTCGGCGCGCAATCGCTTGATGAGCTCGAATCGCTGGTCGTACCCATGTTCAGTGAGGTACCTAACAGAGCGTTCGAGCACTCCGATATCGAGGCGCCTCTGTTTGCGCCCGATGATCTGCCGATGTTAGTGCAGGTGCAGCCGTTGGCCACTCAAAGGCAGCTTGAGGTTTCTTTTCCCATTCGAGATTACAGAGACCAATACCGTATCAAGCCTGATGTCTACCTGGGGAATTTGGTTGGACATGAGGGCCCCGGCAGTTTGCTGTCTCAGCTGAAGTCCCAGGGGCTGGCTGAGAGCCTCTCGGCTGGCGCCGGGCTGGGCTGGCGAGGAGGCGCCCTTTTTAGCGTGAGTATTTCACTGACAGAAAAAGGAGCGGCGAATCCGCACCAGGTTTTGAAATTACTGTTTGCCTACATCGATATGTTGCGCGAGGAGGGCCCTCAGGACTGGCTCTACCAGGAGCAGTCAAGAGTAGCGGAACTTGCCTTTCGCTATCGTGAACCCGCTAACCCCATGGGGTACGTGAGTGGCTTGGCTTCAAGCATGCATAACTTTCTACCCGAGGACATATTGCGCGGTCCCTATATGATGGACAGTTACGACGCATCAGTTCTGGTTGATTTGTTGGGGCAAGTCAGGCCCGACAACGCCCTGGTGGTATTGAGCGACAAAGACGTAAGCGGTGACCGGGCCTCGCGGTATTACGAGGTGCCCTATTCGTCGCAGGCATTGGATGTGGAGCGTGTTGTTGGCGTGGATGACAATGTAGCTGGCGCCCTTTATCTTCCAATGCCAAATGAGTTTATTGCCGAAGATGTTTCCTTAGTGGATCTTCCCAGCAGTATTGCGGAGATACCCACGATAGTTTTGGAGAAACCCCGGCAGACCATTTGGTTTATGCCTGATGATGAATTCAGAATTCCAAAGGGTGCCACCTACATTAATTTTCGCTCACCGAACGCTGGTCAGACTGTCACACAAGTAGCACTGGCAGCGCTGTATACGACGTTACTTCAGGATCGGGTGAATGAACTCTCCTACCCGGCGCGATTAGCTGGTTTGAGTTTTGGTTTCTACAAGCACGCGCAGGGAATTAGTTTGCGCCTGGGTGGCTATAGCGATAAGCAGGCCATCTTGTTGGAGCGGTTGTTACAGGACATGCTGGACCCCTCTTTCAGTCAACAGCGCTTCGAGAATATCCGTAGTGACTTAATACGATCTCTTGAAAACGCCGTGGCAGGACGGCCTAGTGGGCAGGCTATGCGGGATCTTAGCGAAGCAGTGGCTTACGGCGAGTGGGGCGAACAAGCGCTCATTGCCGTTCTGGAAGCAGCAAACCTGACCGAGTTGGAAATATACGTCCGCCGTTTCTGGGAGACAGCGGCGGCAGAAGCGTTGATCTTCGGTAACTATGACTCTACAGAAGCACAGCAGCTATCAGACATGCTGAGTACCGTGGTCTCCGATCAACCGGCGCCGGTCCTTCCTGAACGCCGAATACTGAAACTGGCTGCCGGGGAATCGCTGCAGTATGCAGTGGACATTCCCCATGACGATTCTGTTGTGGTCTGGTATCTGCAGGGTGCAGATACCACTTGGAAAGACAGGGCGGCCACCGCACTCACTGCTCAGATCATGAGCTCCGGGTTCTTCCAGCAATTGCGCACTGAGCAACAGCTGGGCTATGTGGTTAGCGCGTTCGCCTGGCCAAAACAGGATGTACCCGCACTGGTGATGTTGATTCAGTCGCCAGTTGCCGACGCAAATGCAGTCGTGCAGGCGATGGAGGCATATATGTTACAGGTTCAGCCTCAATTGGATGCCGCGCAGTTTGAACGCCACAAGACCGCGCTCGTTAGCGATATCCTCAGGCCGGATAAGAATCTACTTGAGCGCGCAGAATATTATTGGCAATCAATTGCGCGTAAACAATGGGACTTCGCTGCACGGCAGACGATGGCTGATACCGTGGAGGCGCTCACGCTTCAGGATTGGGAGGCCTATTATCAGGAGGTCTTCCTTGATAAGCGGCACTCACTGCAGGTTGTCGCGCCTGGCCGCTGGGAGATTCTTCCCGAAGGCGAATACCGTCAATATGATTCGGCGGTGACAATCAAGCGGGGCCATGAGTCTTACCGCATAGAGTAGCGCTTAGGCTGCATGGTGCGTTGGCGAGATGACAGTATGATTAGCGCGCTGAAATACGCCGGCAATATAGTTCCTAAATAGAACTGAATAGAACTTAATAGATTTGTGTTCTCTGCTCGCGTAATATCGCTGCTGATACTGTCGATAAGCCCACGCCAGCTTAGCGATGGCATATATATTTTCTGGGCCCGTTTTTTGTAATTGGACTAATAAATTCTAATAAGTTCTATTATAGAATCAGGTATTACATTCGATGCTATCGCATTGTTTTTCCCGCAGGAGTTTGCGTAGGAATGAAGGAAGATACGAACCCCCCCGAAACTCGCGAGTGGCTTGAAGCGCTGGATGATGTGGTTAAACACGAAGGCCCGGAGCGCGCATCCTTTCTCTTAATGGAGCTGTCCAAACATGCGACAGACTCTCGTCTGAGTCTCCCGTCTGCTACAACTACGCCGTTTTCCAATACCATTGCACCGGCCGAAGAAAAGATGTTGCCCGGCGATGTATTCATGGAGCGTCGCATTCGTTCATTGGTGCGCTGGAATGCGATGGCCATGGTGATGAGGGGGAATGATAATGACGACGGGCTTGGGGGCCATATTTCCAGCTTTTCCTCCAGCGCCACCTTGTATGACATTGGTTTTAACCATTTCTTTCGCGGAACGGATGGCGGTCACCCCGGAGACATTGTGTTTTATCAGGGGCACAGTGCGCCGGGAATGTATGCGCGCTCTTTTCTGGAAGGCAGGTTAGACGAAGCGCAATTAGACAATTTCCGCCGGGAAGTGGGTGGCGGCGGTCTTTCGTCTTATCCACACCCCTGGCTGATGCCGGACTATTGGCAATTCCCCACCGTATCCATGGGCCTTGGCCCAATACAGGCGATCTATCAGGCAAGGGTGATGAAATATCAGCAAGATCGCGGTTTGATAGATCATGGCGACCGTGAAGTCTGGTGTTTCATGGGCGACGGTGAGAGTGATGAGCCTGAATCTCTGGGCGCAATAGCACTGGCGGGTCGCGAGGGCATGGGCAATCTCAACTTTGTCATTAACTGCAACCTGCAGCGATTGGACGGCCCGGTGCGCGGTAACGGCAAGATCATTCAGGAGCTGGAGGGTATTTTTCGCGGTGCTGGCTGGAATGTGATTAAGGTGATCTGGGGCCGTAAGTGGGATCACTTGCTCGAGAAAGATAAAACCGGCCTGTTGCAGAAACGCATGGACGAGGTCTGTGACGGTGAGTTGCAGAATTACAAATTCAACGGTGGGGCGTATACCCGCGAACATTTCTTTGGCAAGTACCCGGAGCTACTCGAACTGGTCGCCGACTTGTCCGACGATGACATTATGTATCTCAATCGTGGCGGACATGATCCCTACAAAGTGTACGCAGCTTACGCCGCGGCGGTCGGAGAACACGAACAACCTACAGTCATCCTGGCGATGACGGTGAAGGGTTACGGCACCGGAGAGGCGGGCGAGGCTAATAATGAAACCCATGCCCTCAAGAAACTGGACATGGACAGCCTGAAAGCGTTCCGGGACCGGTTCGATATTCCCATTAATGATAAAGAACTGGAGACCGTCCCTTTTTATAAGCCGCCGCAGGATAGCGCGGAGATGCGCTACATGCGCGAGCGCCGCGAGGAACTCGGGGGCTTGATACCCAAACGCCGGTCTGCCCTGGAGTCGCTGGAGACCCCGCCCCTGACGGCCTTTGGCAATCTGCTAAAGAGCAGTGGTAAACGCGAAATTTCCACCACAATGGCGTTTGTGCGCATACTGTCCAGTCTGGTGAAAGACGCGGATATCGGCCAGCGGGTTGTGCCGATAGTGCCCGACGAGGCGCGCACGTTTGGCATGGAAGGTATGTTTCGTCAGTTGGGTATCTACTCGTCGGTGGGGCAGCGATATACGCCACAGGATGCCGGCCAAATCATGTACTACAAGGAAGACATCAAGGGCCAGATTCTGGAAGAAGGTATTAACGAGGCGGGTGCTTTTTCTGCCTGGCTTGCGGCGGCTACCTCTTATAGTACGAGTGCGTATCCCATGGTGCCGTTTTATATTTTTTACTCCATGTTTGGGTTTCAGCGCATTGGAGATTTAGCCTGGGCAGCGGGCGACAGTCAGGCGCGCGGCTTTCTCATTGGTGCTACCGCCGGACGAACCACTCTTAACGGTGAGGGTCTGCAGCATCAGGACGGACACAGTCACGTGTTGGCCAGCACCATTCCAAACTGTGTGAGCTACGACCCTGCTTACGCCTACGAGTTGGCGGTGATTATTCAGGATGGATTGCGCCGTATGTACCACGAGGCAGAAAACCGTTTCTATTACATCACCACCATGAATGAAAACTACCTCCAGCCAGAAATGCCCCAGGGTGTTGAAGAGGGTATTATTCAAGGTATGTACCAGCTGAAGGCATCTACCGTGAACAGTGAATTACGGGTACAGCTTCTCGGAGGTGGCGCCATTTTGCGCGAAGTTGAGGCGGCGGCGGTGATTCTGGAAAGCGATTTTCAGGTGGCAGCCGATGTATGGAGCACGACCAGTATTAACGAGTTGCAGCGCGAGGGAAAAGCCGCACAACGCTGGAATATGCTGCATCCTGACGCTGAGCAACGGATACCCTACGTTACCCGCATGTTGCAGGAAAATGGTGGTCCGGTTGTAGCAGCGACCGATTATCTGAAGCTCTATGCCGATCAAATTCGTGAGTTTGTACCGGGTACGTATTCGGTATTGGGCACCGATGGTTTTGGCCGTTCGGATACGCGTCGCAAATTACGCGAATTCTTCGAGGTGAGCCGCGAATTTATCGTTCTTGCGGCCCTCAAAGCGTTGGCAGATGAAGGGCAGATAGAGCACGCTAAAGTCGCCGCCGCTGTGGTTTCGCTGGGTGTAGATCCGAACAAGCCGAACCCCTTAACCGTCTGATAAATAAGGAATACGACGTGTCAGTAGAACAAGTCACAGTCCCCGACATCGGCGGAGCCGAAGACGCCGAGGTCATTGAGCTGCTGGTAGCGGTTGGCGATAAGGTTGAGCTGGATCAGGGGCTCATCGTGCTGGAGTCCGATAAGGCCTCGATGGAAATTCCTTCCACGGCCGCCGGTACGATTGTTGAAGTGCTCGTGGCGGAAGGGGATCAGCTGGCAGAAGGGTCGCCCGTGGTGAAAGTCGAAGTCACTGGGCAGGCGGTTGCAGAAGATGATGTACCGCCAATACAGGAAACTACCCAGCAGGCAGCTCAGCCGGCTCTGAAAGATGTAGTAAAGCCGGTTGCCGAGACGCCTGCAATACCGAAGCGAGAGAACTCCGAACCGCAAACGGAGGTAGAGCCTTCTCCTCCTGCTGCAACTTCGGCCTCGATAGAGAGCGACACTGCAGACATATACGCCGGTCCGGCGGCGCGCAGAATAGCCCGGGAATTTGGCGTTCCACTGGGGCAGGTGGAGGGCACAGGGCCACAAGGCCGAATTCTCAAGGAAGATCTACAGCAGTTTGTGCAGAAGTCCTTGAGCGGCGGAGTTGCGACGACTGGTGGCGGTGCCGGCATTCCTGCAGTACCTGAAATCGACTTCGGAAAATTTGGCGAAATCGAGGTGACCCAGCGCAGTAAGGTCGACAAGCTGACGGCCAACAATATGCATCGTAGTTGGCTCAACGTGCCGCATGTCACCCAAATTGACGAAGCGGATATCACCGATATGGAAGCGTTTCGTAAAGGGCTCAAAGTCGAAGCGGAAAAGCGCGGTACTCGAATTACACCCCTGCCGTTCCTGCTTAAAGCTTGTGCGGTAGCACTTCGGGACAACCCCAGGCTCAACAGTTCCCTGTCGCGAGGTGGCGAGGATCTAGTCTACAAAAAATACATACATATCGGCATGGCCGTGGATACACCCGCTGGATTGGTGGTGCCGGTTATCCGCGATGTAGATCGTAAAACGATTTGGGAACTGGCAGCGGAAGTTATCGATCTGGCGTCGCGGGCGAGGAATCGCAAGTTGAGCCCCGGAGACCTGCAGGGGGGGTGCTTTACGATTTCCAGCCTGGGTAGCATTGGCGGTAATGGGTTTACTCCCATCGTCAATACGCCGGAAGTAGGTATCCTTGGAGTTTCAAAAGCGGCCATCAAGCCGGTGTGGAATGGTACTGATTTTGCGCCGCGTACGTTACTGCCGGTGGCCTTGTCTTACGATCATCGAGCCGTCAACGGCGGTGACGGTGGCCGGTTCTTGACGCAATTGGTTAGCCTGCTCAGCGATATCCGCCAGCTAAGCCTGTAGATGCGCTTACGTCTTTGGCATCTGTAATGAATGTCAATAAAACGCTACTGAAAGCAAAAAGTCTGGTCAATAAAGGTGAGCTAGAGGCAGCAATACGCTTGTTTTCTGCTGTGCTTGAGGCGTATCCCCAAAATCGACAGGCCGCCAAGGGTTTGGCGTCAATTGAGCAAGTGCGATCCAAGGTGGTGGGTGATCCGGCGGTGCTTCAGCATGAGTTGCAAAACCTGCTCGGATTGTTCAACGCGAGTCATTTGCCGCAAGCACTGGACGTGGGACAAAGATTAGCATCGAGCTACCCCGCTCAACCAATGGTTCACAACCTATTGGGCGCGACTTACGCGCGTCTTCGAAATTATGAGCGCGCGATTGCCAGTTACATTATCGCAGTTCGATTACAGCCCGACTATGCGGAGGCTCACAATAATCTGGGTGCTGCCTGGAACGAGATTGGTCGGCATCAAGAGGCGATTGCAAGCTACCGTAATGCCATTAAGTTTGAGCCCGGTTTTTTCGAGGCCTACTACAACCTGGGTAATGCATTAGCAGATGCAGGCAAGCTGGATGACGCTATTGCCAGCTACGGCGCCGCAATCAAAATCAAGCCCGACTACGCGATAGCCTCAGCCATGAGAGTGTTCCAGTTAGCTCATATATGTGACTGGGATGAGCTTCAAGCATGCGCTTCTGGGATTTCAGCACTTGGTGTGTCGACAGAAAAAGTCGCTCCATGGTCCCTATTAGTCCTTGAAGATAATCCTGCACGCCACAGGCAGCGTTCGGAGGTGTATGCAAAAAAGACTTACGAGCAACACGTCGATTCGCTGATAGAGCGCCCTGAAGAAAAGCCCGGACGTGTTCGCATTGGCTACTTCTCCGCCAATTTTCATGACCACGCTACCATGTACCTGATGGCGAAATTGTTTGAATTGCACGATCGTGAGTTATTTGAAGTCTACGCGTACTCCTACGGCATCAATGATAGCGGTATTATGCGGAGCCGAGTCACCCGGGCGGTCGACAAGTTTTTCGATATTAGCGAAAGTGTTGACAGTGAAGTCGTCGAGCTATGCCGTGGGCAAAAACTTGATATCGCTATCGATTTGAAGGGTTATACGCAATTCAACCGCGTGGAGTTATTTTCTTATCGGCTCGCGCCTGTGCAGATCAGCTACCTCGGATATCCAGGCACAATGGGCGCACCGTTCATGGACTATCTGATTGCCGATGCATGTGTTATTCCTGCCGAGCAGGCGCAGCATTACTCTGAGCAGGTTATCTATTTGCCGCATAGCTATCAAGTGAATGACGATGCTCGCACAATTTCAGAAAAGGTCACCTCGCGTAATGAAGCAGGCCTGCCAGAGGATGGGTTTGTTTTTTGTTGTTTTAATAACAACTACAAGATTGGATATGCTGAGTTCGACGTGTGGATGCGCTTGCTACGACAAATAGATGGCAGCGTACTCTGGCTGTTCAGATCGAACATGGCGGCGGAGGAAAACCTGCGCAAGCAAGTGCAGAAAAGAGGCGTAGATCCCCTGCGTCTTGTGTTTGCCGAAAAAATAGAGCATTCCGAGCACCTCGCACGGCATCGGCTGGCCGATTTGTTCCTCGATACGTTTAGTTACAATGCACACACTACCGCAAGCGATGCGTTGTGGGCGGGACTTCCAGTTGTCACTAAATTGGGTGAAGGGTTTGCTGCGCGTGTGGCGGGAAGTTTGTTATATGCTATTGGGCTAGAGGAATTAGTCACGCAAACAGAAAGCGAGTACGAACAACTCGCACTCGAACTGGCACAAGATCCGGAACGGCTTGCTGTCCTCAAAGCAAAGCTCGAGGATAACCGCCTCACGACGCCGCTGTTTAATACTGCACAGTTCACGAAACACATTGAAGAGGCTTATCAGCAGGTCTACCAGATCTTTTTTGATGGCCAGGCGCCGCGCTCTATTTCAATCCAACCCTAGTGCTCTACTTCGCAATTTTTCGATGTTATCTGGAGCATGCGTTTCCCTCTGCCAAAGGTCCAGCTGTAGCGTATCGAGTTGCCGCAGTGTTTGTTGCGGCCATGCGATATCCCGCAGTGCATGAATAAATTTGAGGGAGCGAAAGGCATCAAACCATTGATGGAACTGGCGCTCAAACTGCGCGTTGGTGTTTGCCTGTCGCTGAGAGTGAGTGAGTACTTTTGCGATTCCGAGACTATGCAATGCCCACATGGACTGTTCGGCAAGGGTTTGCTGCAGGCCATGGTCGATTAGTAGAAGTGCAATTTCCTGTTGCGGCGTTTGTCCGAGTTCTGGCAGGCTTGCGAGCAGGACTTTGAGTGCCTCATAACAGTTGGGATGATAAAAGAGTGCAACTTCGCTGGGATCGTCCGCGGCGGCGATGGCCGTCACGGCTGGACCCGTGCCAACGGGAACCCGGGACGAGTATCGCGATTGTAGCTCAATGCGGCTGCCTTGCAGTCGTGCAACAGGTCCGAGCTTCGCCAATTTATTCAGCACATAAAAGTCTTCTGCTGCTGCGCGTTTTGGGAAACCTCGCACATGGGTATAGGCGCTCGCTCGAATCGCCAGGCAACTCCCCAGTGCATGGTAAGCGTAGGGGGAGCCTGCATATTCAAGCCCCAGTACGTAGTGGCGCAAACGGAGTTCATACAGTGCGGTGGCGCTGTCACAGTCGCGGTCAGCGGTTAGCAGATGGTGAAATCCAAAAACTGCAGCTACGGCATCAGGCGCAGCACTCTGCAATTGCTCAAAATAATCCGTTGGCAGTGTCGCGTCTGCGTCGGTAGTGCAAATCCACTGGCTGTCGATTCCGCCACTGGTTATCCACTGCAACGCCAGATCGAATCCTGTCTTACGCGCCAAACCAACGCCCAGTGCTTGGGGTGTAGGACCGGACAGGGACTCGAGGTCATGGACATACAAATCGCAGTGCGTGTTCATGATTTGAACCGATACGGCCCCGCGTTTTACCCACACAAATTCGTCACTCGCCAGAGCAGTTCGTATTGGAGCGTTTGCGTGAACATCCGGGTCCGAGTCGGGGCGATTGAGCACCAGAATCACCAGGGCTCTGCCCCTTTCCAGTGGCAGTTGTGCCAACGTCTGCAGCAACTCGGGAGATTCTCGATAAGCCGGTATTACCAACACATGGTGCCAATACGACTCTGCGAAATTGTAGCAGGGGAGCCCCGGTTCTATGTGGCGTTGCAAGTAGCGTGAGAGCGCAACACTGTCGCGCATTACTGCGGCCGGGCCATTAGTGCAGGGCTGCTCTAATGGGTAGGTCGACGACGATCTTCGCTTCTATATCCAACAGTTCCTTCCAGCGGTGATCGATCATATCGTCGGGCAAATATTTCTTCGCCAGATCCAGAAACAATTCATAGTGACGCTCTTCAGAGCGAGCGATGGATTGATAAAATTTCTTCAGCGGGCCAGGTTCCAGCGCGTTGGCTACCAGTGCAAAGCGTTCAGCGCCGCGGGCCTCAATAATGCTCGCAAGCAGCAGTCGGTCAAGAAAATACACTTCCCGACCCTGTCGAAGGGATTGGCGAAATGCCACCACGTAGGGGTCCTTTTGATCCGGTGCAGTGGTCAATCCGCGCTGGTGTATCCACTTGAGCACCTCACGGTAGTGGGTTAGCTCCTCGATGGCCAGATCAGCCATCGCGGTGACCAGTTCCGTCCGATCGGGATAGTGCGACAACATGGAGATGGCCATCCCGGAGGCCTTTTTCTCGGCGGTGGCATGGTCTAGCAAAAAGCGGTCAAAGTCTGCCAGTACGGCGTCAGTCCAGGCGGTAGGGGTGGCGTAACGTAACGGTGTATCCGGCATGATGGTAACTGGCAGTGTTAAGGGAGCGGGGTGCTATTGAACTGTAAGTGAGCGGCGAACACAAGATTCAAACGCTAAGGTATAGACTCAGTATGATATTTAGCTTTTTGGCGCAGTATGAGTACATATCCCAGGCTACGTCAGTCTCGATATCGACTTTTCATCCGCCCCTCACAACTCGTGGCAGTGTGCTATCCCTATGCTAAACTTCGCAGTCGCTGCCTGTCGTGTTCTGCTGTGAGCAATCCGACATTGAATCCCACTCCAGGAAAAACTGACCGATGATTATCAAACCACGCGTACGCGGATTTCTCTGCATTACTACCCACCCCACTGGATGCGATGCCAATGTCAGGCGGCAGATGGAATATGTCAAAGGAAAGGGGCCAATTGAGGATGGCCCCAAGCGTGTGCTGGTAATAGGTGCATCCACCGGCTACGGCCTGGCGTCTCGCGTGACAGCAGCATTTGGCAGCGGCGCCGCTACGCTCGGCGTGTTCTTTGAGAAGGAGGGTACAGAGAAAAAAACTGCTACTGCGGGGTGGTATAACTCTGCCGCCTTCCACAGATATGCCGAGGCGGATGGTCTGTACGCGAAGAGTATTAATGGCGATGCGTTCAGCGACGAAATCAAGAAAAAAACGATTGCTACGATTAAGGCCGATTTGGGACAGGTTGACCTAGTGGTTTACAGCCTGGCATCGCCGCGTAGGCAGCACCCCGTCACGGGGGTGGTTCACAACTCTACCCTCAAACCGATTGGCGGTGATGTGGTGCAAAAGGGTGTGAACACAGACAAAGAGGAAGTGAAGGATTTTCAACTGTTAGAGGCCACTCAGGAAGAAATCGACAATACCGTGGCGGTAATGGGCGGCGAAGACTGGCAAATGTGGATCGATGTGCTGGACGATGCTGGTGTATTGGCCGAGGGCGCGAAGACAACGGCATACACCTACATTGGCGACAAGTTGACCTGGGATATTTACTGGCACGGTACCATCGGTGCTGCGAAGAAGGATCTGGACAAGCGGGTGGTTGCGATTCGCGAACGTCTGGCGGCGTCTGGCGGTGATGCCCGGGTATCAGTACTCAAAGCAGTTGTTAGCCAAGCCAGTGCGGCCATACCGGCTATGCCCATCTATCTCGCGCTATTGTTCAAGGTGATGAAGGAACAGGGCTGCCATGAGGGTATTATCGAGCAGATCGACGGATTGTTCCGGAATTCCCTCTATAACAGTGAACCCTACCTGGACGAGGAAGGACGACTGCGCGCCGACCAAAAAGAATTGGATCCGGCGATACAGGAAGCTGTGGGGAAATTGTGGGAAGGCATTAACACTGAAAATTTGCGCGAACGGTCGGACTTTGAGGGCTACAAGCGCGAGTTCTTGCAACTATTTGGGTTTGAGGTGGAAGGCGTCGACTATGATGCTGATGTAAACCCTGAAGTTATCATCGACAATATGGCTTAAGACTATGCTGGATCCCGGAATACCCTTTCGTCTCAATAGTCGCGTTCGGCGGCTGATTGCGCCCAATCCTGGCGTCATGACAGGCCCAGGCACAAACACGTATTTGTTAGGGGATGACGAGGTCGCAGTGTTAGACCCCGGCCCTGCTCTGCCGGAACACATCGACGCGATACTGGATACTGCTGGTGACCGTATACGTTGGATAGTGTGCACCCATACTCATCCTGATCATTCGCCTGCCTGGCAGGCTGTCGCCGAGGCGACCGGGGCAGAAGTCATTGGCGCCTCGCCCCCGGATGATATGTTTCAGGACGAAACGTTCAAGCCGACAGTTGAAGTGCAGCACGACTATGTTCTATCCACACCAGAATTCACCCTGCGCGCAGTCCACACACCCGGGCATGTGGGGAATCACTACTGCTACTTCCTGGAGGAGGAGGGAATGATGTTCGCCGGTGATCATATTATGAATGGATCCACAGTCGTGATTATTCCGCCCAGCGGCGATATGAAAGCCTACATCGAGTCTCTGCAACTACTTTTGAAGTACCCCCTGCAGTTTATTGCGCCAGGGCATGGCGAGCTAATGGACCAACCCACGGAGGCGGTGGACTGGCTGGTTAACCACCGCTTGGGGCGCGAGAAGAAGGTGGTCGAGGGTTTGCAAAAGACGGGACGAGTATCGCTGGATGAATTGGTAAAAGTCGTCTACGACGATGTTGATTCCAGTCTGCACAAGATGGCCAGGCTGTCACTCAGTGCTCACCTGATCAAGCTGCAGCATGACAAGCGAGCCCGGCCGTACGCCGATGATGAAAGCTGGGAACTTCTGAGTCCCTGATTTACCAATGAACATGAACATGAACATGAACATGAACATGAGCACGTTGCTCCTGCGCATGTGCTTTACCCACAATAAAACCGGAGACCTCTATCGATGAATGGTTTGATGATGCGCCAGCAACTGTCTATTTCATCAATTGTTGAGCACGCAGAACGTGTCAATGGCAATGCAGAGATTGTCTCTGTCACCGCAGACAACCCGCGGCATCGTTATACCTACCAACAGGCATTCGCTCGCGCCCGTAAGCTGGCAGACGGAATATCTACCTGGGGTCTGGCACAGGGCGACAGAATCGCCACGCTTGCTTGGAACGATTACCGGCATTTTGAGACCTACTACGGGTCAGCATGCAGTGGCTATGTGTGCCACACCATCAACCCGCGGCTGTTTCCCGAGCAGTTGGTGTACATCATTAATCATGCGGAAGACCGTTACATATTCATCGACCCTGACTTTGTATCGCTGGCAGAGGGCTTGGTGGCGGAGTGTCCCGGTGTGCTTGGCTGGGTGGTGCTGACGACCGCTGAGCGGATGCCCCAAACTACCCTACCGAATGCCCTCTGTTACGAAACGCTGGTTGCTGCGGGGAGTGAAGCGTTTCAGTGGCCGACACTCGATGAAAACGCGGCATGCGCTTTGTGTTACACCTCTGGTACTACCGGTAATCCCAAGGGCGTACTGTATTCCCATCGCTCAACGATGTTGCATGCATACGCCACCATGATGCCGGATGCACTGGGAATTGCCCGCAAAGACGTAGTGCTGCCCATCGTGCCTATGTTCCACGTTAACGCCTGGGGCAATCCTTATTCCTGTCCGATGGCCGGGGCCAAGCTGGTGCTTCCCGGTAGCAAGATGGGTGATGGCGAAACGCTCGCTGCGCTGATCAATGAAGAGAAGGTCACCATGTCGGCAGGCGTTCCGACAGTCTGGCTTGGCTTGCTGGCGTATCTTAAAGCTTCCGGTCAACGGTTTGAATCGCTGGAACGGATCGTAGTTGGTGGAGCAGCTTGTCCGCTGTCCATTATGGAAGAACTCGATACCTATGGTGTGCAATCGAAGGTGGGCTGGGGTATGACTGAGATGAGCCCGCTGGGCACAGTCAACGCCAGTCAGGCAGCGAGAGAGGATTACAGTGAGGAGGACTTTGCAAAAGTCCGGCTCAAAGGCGGGCGGCAGGTTTTCGGCGTAGAAATGAAAATCGTCGATGATGAAGGTAGCGAATTACCCTGGGACGGAGAGGCTTTCGGTTCTCTCAAGGTTCGAGGTCCCTGGGTGTGCTCCAGTTATTTCAAGTTGGAAGGCTCTGATGCTCACGCCGAAGAGGGCTGGTTTGAAACCGGGGATGTGGCTACCATCGACCCGGATGGCTATATGGCCATCACCGACCGTACAAAAGATGTCATCAAGTCGGGCGGCGAATGGATTTCTTCCATAGAGGTTGAAAATGTCGCCACTGATCACCCCAAGGTTGCGGAAGCCGCCGTCATTGGTCATTACCATCCGAAGTGGAGTGAACGACCATTATTGATTGTGGTGCGCGGGCCCCAGGGCAAAGACCTGACTGCGGAGGAAATACTGGCCTGGTTCGAGGGTAGGATTGCCAAATGGTGGACACCAGACGCGGTGGAGTTTGCGGATGAGTTACCGCATACGGCTACGGGTAAGGTACAGAAGGTCAAGCTGCGAGAGATCTACAAGGATTTCGCCTTCCCTGTTTAGTGCCCTTTAGGTAGCTCGCGCATTAAATTATTCGATGGGTGAGTTCACGCCCGCAGATTCCAGTCCCCCAATAGCTTCCGTACTGATACCCATCGGACGACGCTTTACTCCTCAGGGTTCCAGCTGTCGCCGAATGGGTGCTAAATTTAACTATTCGTAAAAAAACTGTAAAAAAACTACGAAATACAGTTTTAATCGATTAAAAATGTGATTAATATAACGCTTCCGGCATAACTTGGCTGCGAGTAGAGCACTGCAATGTCCCCACAGCACAACCCAGAGCGAACCTTGCCACAGGTGGTGGCAGATGCGGCTGCCGACCACGGCCCCCGGATAGCCATCACCGATGGGTCGGTGCAGCTCACTTATACAGAGTTGGATCAGGCCAGAATTCATTCCGCGCGCGCCTTTGTCGCTGCTGGGTTGAAAAAAGGCGAGCGCGTCGCTATTTGGGCACCTAACATTTATCAGTGGATCCTCGCTGCGATTGGTGCGCAGAGCATTGGTGGCGTAGTGGTACCCCTGAACACGCGATACAAAGGTGCCGAAGCCGCTTATGTGCTGAACGCCAGCGGCGCGAAAATGTTATTCACTGTGGGTGAATTTCTCGGCACACGTTATCCGGAGATGCTCGCCGACCAATCCCTGCCATACCTTGAGCAGACCGTTACCCTTACTGGAGATGCGAAGGGCTGCTCATCCTGGGACGAGTTTTTGGCGGCGGGAGAATCGGTACCCGTGGAGGAGGTCACCCGCCGCGCTGGTGACGTTACTCCCCTCGATACGCTGGATATTCTTTTTACCTCCGGTACCACCGGCAACCCCAAAGGGGTGGTGACCTGCCATGGTCAGAACATTCGCACCTTCGAAAACTGGAGTAGCACTATTGGCCTGCGTGGCGATGATAACTACCTGATCATCAGCCCGTTCTTTCATTCATTTGGGTACAAGGCGGGTTGGTTGGCGGCGATCATTTGCGGTGCGCGCATACTGCCGGTATCGAATTTTGATCTGGAGATTGTGCTGGCGCAGATTGAGCGCGAAAAAATCACTATGCTGCCAGGGCCGCCCACTATTTATCAGTCGATCCTGGCTCACCCAAGACGCAAGGATTTTGATTTATCCAGTCTACGATTGTCGTCCACCGGTGGAGCGCCCGTTCCGGTTGAGTTGGTGCGGCAGATGCGCGAGGAGTTGGGGTTCGATGTCGTGGTTACAGCTTACGGCCTTACCGAGTGCTGTGGCGTGATGACCATTTGTCGGGCGGATGACAGTGCCGAACGTATTTCGCACAGCTGTGGACGCGCGATGGATGACGTGGAAGTAAAGTGTGTAGATGCCAAGGGGAATACTGTAGACCCGGGTGCCGACGGTGAAATCTGGTGTCGTGGATTTAACGTAATGCAGCATTATTTCAATAATGCAGAGGCCACGGCGGAAGCGCTTGGCGGCGACGGCTGGCTCAGGACCGGCGATGTTGGTGTGATGGACGAAGCAGGGTATGTCCGTATTACCGGGCGCATAAAGGAGATGTTCATTGTGGGTGGCTTCAACTGCTATCCCGCCGAGATCGAGAATATTCTCTGTGATATGCCCGGCATCGCTCGGGCCGCCGTGGTGGGTGTACCTGATGAGCGTATGGGAGAGGTCGCCAAGGGCTACCTGGTAAAAGACACTGAGGCACAAGTAGATGAGGCTGCGGTTATTGCGTGGTCACGCGACAATATGGCCAACTACAAGGTGCCTCGCTCGGTTGTCTTTCTGGAAGAATTTCCCATGAACGCCGGCGGTAAAGTCGATAAGGCGGAATTGGTAAAACGCGCGTTGCGAAGCTGACGATGAGCGATTTATCAACCAGTGCCGCGTCTGGCCCCATTGACCTGGATACCATGGATCAGGCCATTATCGCCCTGCTGCGCAAAGACGGTCGTATGCCGTATCGGGCGATTGCGCGCGAACTGAATATCGCAGAAAACACAGTGCGGGCCCGTGTGCGCCGCATGGAAGAGTCCGACACGATGCGGGTGGTGGCAGTCACTGATATTGAAGCCGCGGGCTATGGCATGTTGTTAGCCATTGGCGTGCAGGTGGAGGGGCGTTCACCCGAAACGGTGGCCAGAGAGATGGCGGCGTTTCCCGAGGTGTTTTCGGTGAATGTTGTGGTGGGGGCGCAGGATATCGAAATATTGGTAGTGTCCCGCGACCAGGCTGCGCTGAATGAGTTGATTACCGACAAGCTCGGTGCCGTGCCGGGGGTGCGTCGCCTGACGCCGGCGCTGGCGCTTGATGTATTGAAAAACCAGCCCGACTGGGTGCCTTTCCATGCGGCGTAATCTTGATGAAGCGGACCAGGCGATCGTCGAGCGCTTGTCTCGAGACGCCAGGGTCAGCAACCGTGAAATCGCGGAGCAACTGGGCGTTACCGAAGGCACCGTGCGCGCCCGGGTAAAACGCATGGAAGAAGAGAAACTCATTCGTATTACCGCGGTGACGAATATCGACCGCTTCAAGGATGCTGCGCTTGCGTACATCTGGATCGAAGTCGAACGCAGCGGGCAGACAAAAGTAGTGGCAGAAAAACTGGCCGCTATTGTGGAGTTGGGTTTTGTCGGCGTGATGCTCGGGCGTGCCGACATTCTGGCTATTACCATGGTGCGCAATGCCGAACACCTGGCGGAATTTTTACATCAACATATTAGTGTTGTCGAGGGTGTGCGGGGCACACGCAGTACCCTCGGTGTGAATTTTGTAAAACACGACTACCGCATGGCGCGGATCGTCAGTTAACCAAGGCACAACTAAGGAAAAACGTGATGAATAAGCAAATGACAGCGGCACAAGCCGTTGCGCAACTGCGCGATGGCATGACCATCGGTATCGGTGGCTGGGGCCCGCGGCGCAAGCCTATGGCACTGGTCCGTGAAATTCTGCGCTCTGATCTCAAAGAGCTCACAGTGGTTGCCTATGGTGGCGCCGACGTGGGCATGTTGTGTGCGGCCGGGAAAGTAAAAAAAGTTGTGTTCGCGTTTGTCTCGCTGGATTTCATACCGTTAGAGCCATACTTTCGCAAAGCGCGCCAGAGTGGGTCCATTGAAGTGATGGAAATCGACGAAGGCATGATGCTATTGGGCCTGCGCGCTGCGAGCTGGGGTATTCCCTTTATCCCTACTGAGGTCGGCTTGGGTACAGATATCATTACTCAGAACCCCGATATCAAAGTGATCGACAGTCCTTACGATGACAAGGAGTGGGTAGCGATGCCCGCGCTGAAGCTGGATGCGTCACTCATACATGCGGATAAGGCCGACGTTCGCGGTGTCTGTCAGATTGCTGGTCCCGATCACTACATGGATGACTGGTTTGCGAGAGCGGCCGCTAAAACCTATGTGTCCTGCGACGAGTTGGTAGAGACAGACTATTTCCACGACCCAGCGCAGGCGCGGATGGTGCACTGGGAGCGTTCTATGACAACGGGGGTCATTCCGATTGCCGGTGGGGCGCACCCCACGTCATGCAGTCCGCTCTACGGATTTGATGTGCCACACTTCAAGGCGTATTCCGCGTCGGCGAAAGATGATGAGGGCATTCAGGGCTATCTGAATAAATTTCTCGGTGCGTCGGAAGACGAGTACCAGCGCAATGTGGGCGGCCTCGATGCCATCCGCGCCATTGAACTACCCTCTTACTGATCGGCCAAGGAGACACAATCATGACAGCAGCAACTGATTACACCCTGGCTGAACTGTGCATAGTAGCCGCCAGTCAGTCTTTCGCCGATGAAGGCGAAGCGCTGGGCACGGGCATTGGCGTCATTCCGCGCCTGGCGGCGAGCCTTGCGATGAAGACAACCAATCCCGACCTGATGATGACGGACTCGGAAGCGTGGATGTTAAGCGAGCCCAATCCTGTCGGTAAGCGATCGGCTGATTTTGTGCCCGCCACTGAGAGCTGGATGGGATTTTCGCGTATCTTCGATAATGTGTGGAGCGGCAAGCGTCACGCCATGCTCGGCCCGACCCAGATCGACAAGTTCGGGCAGTCAAACACCTCGGCACTGGGTGGCACGTACGACAAACCCAAAGTGATGATGCTTGGCGCGCGCGGATTTCCCGGTAACTCGATCTCGCACCCCAACAGTTTTTTTGTGCCCGATCACAACACCCGTGTGTTTATGGACGGTGAATGCGACTTTGTCTCATCGATCGGCTACAACCCTGCGCGCCTGCCCAGAGGTCACAGTCTCGACGATATTGATATTCGACTGGTGATTACCAACTTGTGCGTAATGGACTTTGGCGGTCCGGACCACCAGGTTCGCCTGGTGTCGCTACATCCAGGCGTTACGGTGCAACAGGTGCAGGAAAATACCGGCTATCCGGTGTCTATGTCAGACACTGTTCCCACTACCGAGGCGCCGACCACTGCACAACTGGATATCATTGCCGCGCTGGATCCCCACAACCAGCGTGCGCACCAAATCAAGGACAATCCCCCGGGAAACCGGGCCTGAACTGAGGCCTGATGTATGCTTGAAACACGGTTAACAAAACTGCTGGGCTGCCAGTACCCCATCGTGCAAACCGCGATGGGGTGGGTGGCTGATCCGAAGCTGGTGGCCGGTAGCTGTAACGCAGGTGCATTTGGTTTTTTGGCCGGTGCCACTATACCCGCGAACGAGATGGAGCGGGATATTCTGCGCGTAAAAGAGCTTACCGACAAACCCTTCGGTGTGAATTTCCACATGTACCAGCCCAATGCAGCGGATATAGTCGAACTGGTGATTCGCCACGGTGTGCGCGCAGTAAGTTACTCTCGTTCGCCGGGTCCTGAGTTCATCAACAAACTGAAAGATGCGGGCGTGGTTTGTATGCCAACCGTCGGTTTACCCAAGCATGCTATCAAGGCGGTGGAACTCGGCGCAGATGTCGTTACTGTGCAGGGCGCAGAAGGGGGCGGCCACACAGGCGCAGTGCCAACCACGCTGCTGATTCCACAAGTTGTCGATGCCGTGGGTGATAAGGTGCCGGTAGTTGCGGCCGGTGGTTTTAAGGACGGTCGCGGTTTGCTGGCAGCCCTGTCCTGGGGCGCAGAAGGCATCGCAATGGGCACTCGGTTTCTCATGACCCAGGAAAGCCCGGTGCCGCGGGAAACACTGCAGCGCTATATTGACTGCAAGAACCCCGGTGACATTATCGTCTCCAGAGCGATGGATGGTCTGCCCCAGCGTATGATTATGAACGAATTGCTCACCGAGCTCGAAAAAGCCAGTACGCTGCGCAAGCTTTTCATCGCCGTGCGCAACGGTCTTGCCTTTCGAAAGCATACCGGCACGACTATTCTTAGCCTGCTGAAATCCGCGATTGCTATGAGTAAAGACGATGATATGACTGCCGCGCAGACGATTATGTCGGCTAATGCGCCAATGATTATCCAGAAAGCGATGGTAGACGGAGAGCCCGCACGTGGTGTGTTGCCCTCAGGACAGGTCGCCGGTGTCATCGACGAACTGCTCACATGTGAAAAACTGATTGAAAGTATTGTTAAAGAAGCAGAAGGGCGATTAACCCTGTTGTCGCTGCGCGTCACGGAAAATTCCCAGGAGTAAATTCATGTCCAAGCTATTCAAAACGACTATCGCAGACGGAATTGCCGAGATGATTCTCGATCACCCGCCGGTGAATGCCTTTGACAGCGCTGGCTGGTTTGCCATTGCCGCTGAAATCGATGCGCTAGGTGTGAATGATGAGGTGCGCGTGATCATCGTTGGTGCTGCGGGAAAGGGCTTTTGCGCCGGAGTAGATATCAAAGAGTTGGCGGCGGAGCCCAACAAGATCGTCGACGTCAATAAAGGCAACTACGAAACATTCCGCGCCATACACCGCAACCCCAAACCTGTGATCGTCGCTCTGCACAGTTTCGTTCTCGGTGGTGGTATTGGCATGGCGGGTGCTGCGGACATTCTCTTGTGCTCTGATTGTGCTCGCTTTGGTGTGCCTGAAATTGATCGTGGTGCGATGGGCGGCGGAGCTCACCTGCAGCGCATGTTCCCGGTGCAGAAAGTACGCTACATGTATTTCACCGGTGAGTTTATAGACGCTCAGGAAGCGTATCGTCTGGGTGCTGTGGAGAAAGTAGTGCCACTGGCAGAGTTATTGCCAACAGCGCGGGAGATCGCCGCTAAAATCGCCGACAAATCACCGGCCATGGTCAAGCTGGCCAAGGAAGCGCTGACCGGCATCGAGGACGGGAACCTGGAAGACAAGTACCGTTGGGAGCAGGGATTCACTTTGGAGGCCTACACCATGGGCGACTCCCAGGAATCGCGCGATGCCTTCGTGCAAAAACGCGACGCAGCGTTTAAGGATTAGTGAATGGATCTTGAATTTACAGCAGAGCAGCACGCTTTTCGCGGGGATGTGCGCAGTTGGTTGGCGGCCAACGTGCCCGATCAGCCATTGCAAACCTTTGATACCGCAGAGGGCTTTAAGCAGCACCGCGAGTGGGAAGCCACCCTTAACAAAGGTCGCTGGGGCATGGTGACCTGGCCGGAGTCTCTCGGTGGTCGCGCCTGCGACCTTATCGAGTGGTTGATTTTCGAGGAAGAGTATTACCAGGCGCGTGCGCCGCTAAGAGTCAACCAGAACGGCATTTTCCTTCTCGGGCCCACCCTCATGGAGTACGGTACCGAGGAACAGAAAGCACGCATTCTGCCGAAGATGGCCAACGGTGAAGAGGTCTGGGCTCAAGGTTGGTCCGAGCCCAATGCCGGCTCCGATATGGCTGCTATCCGCTCTACGGCGAAACTGGAGGGCGACAAGTACATCATCAATGGACAGAAGACCTGGTCAACCCGCGCGGTTTGGGCTGACTGGTGTTTCGGAATGTTCCGCACAGATCCTGAATCCGAACGTCACCGTGGCCTGACGTTTATCCTCGTGCCTTTGGATAGCCCCGGCATCACGGTGCGGCCTATAGCGCAACTGGATGGGCTGCCCGGCTTTGCCGAAATCTTTTTCGACAATGTCGAGGTCGCTATCGAGAACCGCCTGGGTGATGAGGGCGCAGGCTGGAGCGTCGCCATGGCAACAGCGGGCTTCGAACGCGGTTTGATGCTGCGCTCACCGGCGCGCTTTCAGGAAACGGCAAAACGTCTGGTGGAATTGTATATGGCGAATCGAGATTCTGCAGATTGCGACCCAGCGGTTAAGGACGCAGTACTGCGCGCCTACCTTGACGCGGAAAGTTATTGCCTCACCACCTATCAAACGGCCTGCCGCCTGAACAAGGGTGGAAAGATCGGTGCTGAGTCCTCCACTAATAAGATCTTCTGGTCGGAACTGGATCAGAACATGCACGCCACCGCGATGAGTATTTTGGGTGCCCGGGCGGAACTACTGCCCCATGCTCCCGCGGCACAGGGTGTTGGTAACTGGCTGGACGGGTGGTTGTTCTCCCAGTCCGGTCCGATATATGCGGGCACTAATGAGGTGCAGCGCAATATCATCGCTGAACGAATGTTGGGAATGCCGAGGTAGCTCATGGATTTCACTTTTACTGAAGACCAATTACTGTTCCAGGAATCCGTTCGCGATTTTTTGCAGAACGAAGTTACCTGCGAGCGAATTCGCGCCAGTTGGGAAACGGACAGTGGTCGCGATACTGCGCTCTGGAATCAATTGGTCGAGTTGGGCCTGACAGGTATGACGGTGCCCGAAGAGCACGGCGGGCTGGGCATGACTGAGCTCGATTTTGTACTGTTGGCACAGGAGTGCGGTTACGTGGCTCTGCCCGAACCTTTGGTGCACACGGTGATGGTTGCTGTGCCGATGCTGAAAGAAATCGGCGGAGAGTTGGCGGCAGAATGGCTGCCTAAGATTGCCGCGGGTGATGCCCGTGTTGTCGTGGGTCTTCAGCAGTGCCTATTGGTGGAAGACGCCCATATTGCAGACCTGTTATTACTGCAGCAAGGCGATGCACTGGTCGCCGCGACCGCCGACCAGGTGTCTCTCCAGCACAACGAATCAATCGATCCTTCGCGTAAACTCTTCTCTGTTGAAGTTCAGGCAGGCGCGCAGCAAATTGCTGAGGGAGAGCAGGCAGCGACCTGTGTCGCTAACGCACTCAATCGCGGGGCACTTGGCTGCGCCGCCCAGGCATTGGGGCTGGCGCAACGTATGGTCGATCTTTCAGTGCAGTACACCAGTGAGCGTCAGCAATTTGGCAAACCCATCGGCAGTTTCCAGGCGGTGAAACACCATATGGCTAACGTTGCTGTGCAGTTGGAGTATGCGAGGGCGCCGACCCATCGCGCCGCTTATGCAATTGCTAACGGTCAGGAGTTGGCCGCCCACGCCGTGTCACACGCTAAAATTGTTGCCTGTGAGGCGGCCAACCTGGCCGCCAAAAACAGCCATCAGGTGC